>NZ_JBFUAU010000002.1:0-696530 GCF_056406115.1 Arthrobacter sp. P1_D4
ATCACGATCGAGGCCGACCGCTACTTCCACATCACAGGCCTATCCCCGACAGAAATCGAAGACAGTATCAACACGGCTGTAGAGATGGCCCGCGACCACTCGATGACAGAAGGATGGCAGGGCATTCTCGTCACCCGCCACGGACCTGATATGTACACAGTGAACCTCAGCGCTGATGTTCCCTACGGAGTAACTGTGGAACGGGACCTGCCGCAAGAARTCCCGAGCAGGTGCCGGACGGCTGAGAGCTCACCGCAGCCGTGCCGGCAGTAGACTGAAAATCAGCGAGCGGACTGCCGTGATACCAGGTCGCCGGCCGGTACGCTCCGGCAGCGCGCGTCGTCCGACGGAGAGGACCTCAGCGATGGAACCGACCTATGTGATGGCCGAGAGCGCCCCGGCGCCCGTGGGCCCCTACTCCCAAGCGTGCGGTATACCGAATGGTCTGCTGTTCCTTTCGGGGCAGACGCCCATCGATCCGGCGACCGGGCAGCTGGTCGGCGGTGGCATCGAGGAGCATACCGCACGCGTCTTCGACAACCTTGGCCTCGTCCTCGAGGCGGCCGGCAGCAGCTGGCGCGATGTCGTCAAAGTCAACGTCTTCCTCGTCGACATGGACGACTTCGCAGCGATGAACGCCGTGTACGCGAGGTACTTCGACGGCCAGTACCCCGCGCGCACGACGGTCGCCGTCGCCGGGCTCCCGCTCAGGGCGCGCGTCGAGATCGAACTGCAGGCGATGCGCCGCGTGGGGTGATCCAAACGCACGACCACCTCGATTCGCTCACTCCCGAGATCATCGACACAGCCAGAGAAGCCCTACTCATCGGCAACTAAGGCCTGCGAATTTACTGCCAAATAGCGCTGCGATCCACAAAATAACCGTGTGAATCGCGGAGCTATTTGGCGTTGTTTTGGCKGCGTTTTTGGCGTGCCTCTGGTGCACTCGCCGCGGCGTGCTGCCGGTCCGCGCGAGGGTGTTGTKGAATTCAGGCGGGCTAGTGCTTGGACAAGCGTGGACGGGAGCGCTCGATGATGCTGGTGGTCGCGGCAATTGCTGTGAGGGCTGTCGCCAGCAGAAGYGGTGCCCAGACCGTTTGTGCGATGGTTGCACCCGCGACGGCTGTYCCGGCTGATCCTGCWGCGATCTTGAGTGCGCCTACCCAGATGAAGAYTTGGCCGCGGGCCTCGATGGGTGCGTATTCGCTTCGCGCGGCGAGTGTTGCCGCGAAGAACGTCGCGTTGGCGATCCCTGCCAGGCCGAAGGCAATGAGGGATGTGGGRAGYGTCGGAGTRAGCATCACSAGTATCAGCGTTGCCGCGACGAGTGCGGCGAGGGAGCTCATGAGAGGGTCTGCGTCGCGGCGAAGGGGCCGGAGCATGAGCGCTGCTGATCCGAGGAGATTCCCTATCCCRTAKGCYGCGACCAGTGTTCCGGCGGCYGMGGCSCCGCCGAACGCGGGAGCWGTKGCAACGGCGTAGATCGGTAGCGCGGCGACAGAGAATGCGACGGTCACGGTGAGTCCGAGTGTGCGGCGCAGCGGACCACGTGCCCAGATGAGGCGCAGTGTTCGWCCGGGKGAYGGCACCTCAACGGCCTTGTCGGGCGGCTCTTGCTTGGGGAGTGCGAGGACGGCTCCAGCACCAACGACGGCGGCTCCGGCCAGGACCAGTGTCGCGGTGAGTGCGTCGGATGCGGCCGCGATCCATGCCACTGCTGCCGGGCCGAGGGTGCCGCTGATCCCGTAGCTTGCGACGTCCCAGCTTTGTGCTCTGCGTTGGCTGCGCTGCCCGGGGCCGGCGATAGAGGGCAGGCGGCTGCTGATCCCGCCGGTGAGCATCGGCCCGAAGATGCCCGAGGCAAAGAGCAGCATGGCTGGCCAGATCGCCCAGGCGACGGGCAGGAGCAGTGCAGCAGCACCGAGCAGCACCCCGTGGATGACGGCGGAGCACGCGATCACTTTGCGTCCGTCACGTGCTGTATCGAGGCGTCGTGCGATGAACGGGCCGAGCAGGTGGGGTGCGGTGATTGATGCTCCCAGGAGCCCGGCCAGCCAGCCCGGCATCCCGCAGGCGTGGGCGAGCAGCACAATGGCGACCACTGCGCCCCCGTCTGCGCTGCGAACCAGGGTTGCGGCGAAGACGTAGCGGGCCAGCGCACCGATCCGGCGGTCCTCCCTGCAGGGAACGCCGAGGCCAGCGCTACGGGTTAAGCCCGAGCTCATCGACAATCCTGCCAACACGGGCACGCTGCTTCGCGGTCAATCCTTGGAGGGGAAGAGGCAGGCACGATTGCGATGCCAGTCCCAGCTGTTCCGCTATTGCCGCAACAACCCGGATACTCCCGCCAAACTCGGCAAATAACTGCCACAACGGTGCCAGCCGTTCGGACTCCGCGAACGCATTGGAGGCCCGCCCTTCCAGGGCGGCCTGGGTGATCCGCATCGCCGGGGCGGGCAAAGTGCCGCCAATGACGGAGTACCAGGCATCGCACCCGGCAGCCAGTCCGGCGGCGGCCTTGGCGTCACCGGAAACTCCGATGGTCACGTGCGCAGGGACGGCCGCCCGGATTTCCTGCACCCGCGCGTGCGCCTGCTCCGGATCGGCCGGCACGCCGGGGATTTTGATGGAAGCGATTCCGGTCAGTTCCGCGATGCGTCCGTACAGTTCGGTCGTGAAGGTGAAGTGGGTGGTGCCCGGATTGTCATAGACGATGACGGGCAGCGACGAGTTCGCGGTGACGGTTTGGAAGAGTTCGAACACGTCATCGTCGGTGAGGGGTTGATAGGTCATGGGAGCCAGCAGGAGCCCGGAAGCTCCCGCCTGTTCTGCCCTTTCAGCGTTCGCGAGGACGTGGGAGGTCCGCAAGGCCCCGACACCAATGAACACGGGTGTTTCGTCGGCGTGCTCGACAGCAAGACGGGCCACACGGCTTCGTTCCTCACTGCTCAGATACGCGTAGGAGCCGGTGGATCCGAGCGCGGTAATGGAGTCAACCTTCGCCTCCGAGAGCCGTTCGATCAGACGAACGAAGGCATGCTCGTCAACAGCATCATCTGCCAGAGGGGTCAGGGGGAAGGCACTCAAGCCGGTGAACATGGGTATAACTCCTTTGTTTGAATAACGGGGAAGCAAAGTCTGAGCCACCTGCCGCGGCTGGGCGGGCTGAGCTGCGGGTCACCTGTCAGCAGGTATTTCCCGCGCAGCGACAGTTCTGGCGGACGCGCCTAGTTGGAGGACTGCGGCCTACTTCGGTCCTTGGCTGATGAGGTCAGGGTCGGTGCGGGCGGCGGCGGGCTCGCGGGTGTGCGGTTGCCGTCGGCCACCGCGTTGCGCGGCGGCCCCGGCGAGGACGACGAGCGTGATGCCCCCGAATTGGGTGAGCGAGGGCTGCTGGTGCAGCACGAGCAGCCCGAGGAGCACCCCGATTGCCGGTTCGAGGGCCATCAGGGTACCGAACGCGGTGGGCGTCATCCGGCGCAGGGCGAGCATCTCAAGCGCCATTGGCAGCACCGGCATCAGGACGGCCAGTCCGAAAGCGACAGAGAGGACACCGAGGTTGAGATGTCCGGCGGACTGTGGGATGCCGACGACCGCTGCCGTGGCAGCTGCGACGGGAACGGTGAGTGAAAGCGCACCGATGCCCGTGAAGCGGTCGCCGATCCGTTGTGTAAGCACGATGTAGACGGCCCACCCGACGGCCGCGAGCCCTGCCAACCCGATACCGGCGAGGTTGATCTCACCAGCCCAAGGTTCGGTCAGAAGGACGACGCCCAGCAGCGCCAGGGCTGGCCAGATAAGCGCCCGTGCGCTGTGGCTGCGCACCGCGGCGACAGTCAGTGGACCGAGGAACTCGATCGCGACGGCGGTGCCGAGCGGGATACGTTCGATGGAGGCGAGAAACGCGATGGTCATCAGTCCGGTGGCGACACCCAGCCCCAGAAGCACGGGGACGTCGGGGCGGCGTAGCGCGCGCAATGGAGGGCGGGCAACGGCCAGGAAGACGAGCGCCCCCACACTGAGTCTGAGCCAGGCAGTTCCGGCCGGCCCCACCGCCGCGATCAGATCCACTGACAGTGCCGAACTCAGCTGGACTGAGAGCATGGCCGCCACGGCCAGCCCCCACGGCGGAACGGGGATATTCTTGGGGACGCGCCGGCTCACGGCTGGCCCCTTCGGGCCTGCCGGTCACCGATCGCTCGTATCCGGGAGTGGACGAGCATGTCAGTCTCCTTCGTTGGCTGGCGTGCCCGCGGCTATCAGGCGGCGGGCAACGCCGACGTCTGGACCCAGTAGGGTCAGCCGGGCGATCAGGTCCTCGGCTGCGGCGTGGAGCGCCTCATCGGTCATGGGTTCGAGCGCGTCGAGGATGAACAGCGCGGAGGTGGTCTCCTCGCCGAGCTGAGTGCGGCGTGCCTGGCGCCAGTTCCAGCGCCGGCAGGTCACTCCGCCGTCGTCGCACCACACCACCTCGCCGGGTTCCGGGTGCTCGATCACCGCGGCGCCGTCGGCGGCGGTATCAAAGGCTTCCGTGCCGGTGGCGCGAACCAGCCGCGGCGCACCGCTGTAGCGGGTCAGATCCTCCCCACCCAGCGGGACCTGGTGGAGCACCGAAACGGCGTTATAGAGGTCAGTGAGACGGTTCACCCGGGGCAACCCGAACATCGCCCGGCGCAGGAGCGCCTCCAGGCTGTTGCGCGTGCGGTTCGGTTTGGCGCCGAAGCCCTGATAAGCCTCGCGCCACGCAGCCACGTGCGGGAGCTGCTCAACCGGCCGGCCGTTGAGCAACTCGCGGGCTGCGGATTCCGCCGCCTGGAGCATCTCCTCACCGGCCTGGTCACTCGGGCCAGGGACGAGTCCGTCAACGGCCAGCAACAAGGCCCGGTAGTCGGGCCGCAGCGCGAACACGGCGGCGTCAACCCGGCCGCCGTCAAGGAATTCCTGAAGCATGCCCGACTCAAGCATCGGACGCCTCCGGCCGGTGACCTGTCCCCACTCCCGGCTCGAAGACAGCCAGGGAGAACCTCGCCGGCTCCGTGCCCGGATTGGCGTAAGAGTGTGCCACGTCGCCCGGGAACGTCACCGCATCGCCCTCATCGAGGGTGAGTAATTGACCTGCGACCTCCACCGTGACCGTGCCCTGCTGGACCTGCAAAAGCTCCTTGGTGCCCGACGTGTGGGCCTCGCTCACATGACGGTCGCCGGGACCCAGCGTCCAATCCCACAGTTCAACCACGTCCGGCGGTTCGGTGCCGGCCACCAACACCCCGTGGCCGCCGGACTCACCGCTCCACAAAGCAGCGCCCTCACCACTGCGCGTGACCTTCACCGGCTTCGGGCGAGGTGGCTCGACCATCGCCGGCAGCCCCACACCCAGCGCGTCGCTGATCCTCAGCAGAGTTCCCACGCTGGGATTCGCGGCACCCTGCTCCACATTGACGACCATCCTGCGGCTTACCCCTGCAGACTCCGCCAGCTGATCAAGCGTCCAGCCCCGCGACTGCCTCTCCTGCTTAACTCGGGCGCCGATTGCCAGCGCCAAGCTCGTTGTACTTTCATCCATAAGTGCATCATACTGCACTTTCAGTGCACTGAATGACTGCCCGTCGTTAGGCCGCCGTCAACGAGTGGCCAAAAGACCCTCTTGAGCTTCGACGGCGCACCTCATGCCGCCAATCAGGACCAAGCCGTGCAGGACTCTCGTAGACGATCTCCAGTGAGAAACACGACAATGACCGCATCCGCTGCTGTCTTGGAAAACAACAGTTTTTCGAGACTAGGCGCCGATGCCCCCAGCGCTAAGCCGGGTCGGCTGATTCCTAATCTCCTCATGGGGAGTGGGTCCGCAACGCTCTGAACTGGCCAATTTGCGGTGTGAACAAAATTACACACTTTGGGCTTCGGATCGGGTCGTACCGGTTCCGGACTGGGCCGGATTGGCGATGTTTGCGGGGGAGTGGCGGAAATTCAAGGGCTGGAAGCCGGTTCGAGTCCCACCTCGGGCACGTGTTTTCCCTGTTCAGGGGCTTGTGGTCCTCTGAATGTGTACCAATCTCCTTTTATGGGCCCCTGCGGGGGCCCATTTTTGTTGGTGGCGGCTGGTCTGGCGGTTCCTTCTCTTGGCTTGGACAGCGGTGTGGCTGCGTACTCCTTCATGGCCGGGAGCGCTTGGAACTGCATGACCTGCTGCGTCTTGGGGCCATTCGGGCCTCCCTTCTTGCTGTTTGTGTCGGGCGTGGTTGGCCTTGTACCTGTTCATCTCCTGGAGTTGTGGTGACGGCATGACCTGAGGGAAGTTTCTGGGAGATTTTCTGGTCCTCGATTCGTTCCTTTTCTTGGCCGGAGAGAGGTGGGCGGGCGTTTGTCCGGCAAAGGTTGTGTGGACCGTGTCCACGCCAATGTAACGTGATGCCGTAGAACACCGGTCAACCTCCTGCCCTGGTCCAGGCGAGAGCCGGAAAGGAGAAGCGATGAACACCCCTCCATACCTGCGCTGGGACGAATCAGGCCAGCAGCAGCTCCTCGCCCGGGCTGAAGCGCTGCTCCAGCGGCGACGACGGTGCCTGCTCGGAATAGCCGGGGCGCCCGGTGCCGGAAAATCCACCATCTCCGTATGGCTGCTGGAGCACCTGCTCACCAACCATCCCGGGCAGGTCGCCCTGGTCCCCATGGACGGATATCACCTGGCGCAGTCGCTGCTCGAGTCCCGCGGGCTGGAGCACCGCAAGGGCGCTCCGGACACCTTCGACGGTGCCGGGTACGTCGCGTTGCTCCGCCGGCTAGGCTCAGAGACCTCGCGGGAGATCTTCGCACCGGTGTTCCGCCGTGAAGTCAACGACGCGATCGCCGGGGCCCTCGCCGTCCCGCCGGAAACACGCCTGATCATCACCGAGGGCAACTACCTGCTTCTTGACGAGGCCCCATGGAACGAGGTCGCAGCCCTCCTGGATGAAACCTGGTTCGTGGAACTCGAACAGGGCGAACGCCTGCGCCGGCTCACCGCCCGGCACCTGAAGTTCGACAAGGACGCCGCCGTCGCGGAATGGCGCGCAACCGGGAATGACGAACGCAATGCCCGCCTGGTAGCACCAGGAAGCCAACGCAGCACACTCGTCATCGAACACACACCCGCGACCGTCTCGGCGCCCGGCCGCGAGTAAGCGGCCAGAAACCCAGCCGCGGCTTCAGCGGGACTGCGGCGTTACTCACTGCCTGGAACACAAAATGCCCCCGAGTTTCTTTGATGAGTGCCCACCCTAACGTGCCTTCGTAGCCCCTTCTGAGCGGCGGCTTGTCATTGTCACGGCTATCGGCGGCGTAGGCAGACTCACAGACTGCGGTAGTGACAGACTTCCGGTGTTGTGAACGCATTCCTCCCGTCTTGCGAAATGCAGGCAAGCCCCAGTTCTGTGCACGGGGTTGGTGCTGGTGTTTTGGGTTTTGCTGTCAGGGCCGACGGGGGATTGGACGGTTTATTGAATACGCAACATCTGCCACGGACGCGGCTGTCCCGTCCTCGTCTGATTAGGAGGCCGTCGCGTTGGCCGGTGGTGAATTATCCAGGCCCAGCCAGGCCAGGGCTGCGGCGACGAGGGCTTCGGTCCCGGTCTGCAGGGTCGGCTGGAGGACGGGTAGGAACATCGGCGAGTGGTTGGCCGGAACGTCCTCCAGCACCCGGCCGTCCCGTACGGCAGCCCTGTAGGTCTTCGGGTCCGTTCCGCCGATGCCCCAGTAGGTGTAGGGGATGTTGCCGGTCCGCGGAATATCGCTAAAGTCCTCGCTGGCGGTCTGGAGCTCGAGGCTGCCGGCCCGGTCGCCGAAGTAGGTGCTGAAGGCCCCGGCTACCCGAGCGGTTGTTGCCTCGTCGTTGACGGTGAGCGGAAAACTGTCGAAGGTTTCGAAGTCCGGTTCTTTGGGGGAGCCGCTGGCGGCGCACTCGGCTTGGACGGCACGTCGGACAGAGTCGAGAATCCGCTGCCGGGTGGCGTCGGTGTAGGTGCGCAGGTTCAGTTCCATGACCGCCTGGTCGGGGATGATGTTGCTCTTGGTTCCGGCGTGAAGGCTCCCGACGGTGAGGACGGCAGGTTCGGTGGGCGGGGTTTCGCGGGAAATGATTGCCTGCAGGCGAAGGACGATCATGGCGGCCAGCACGACAGGATCAATAGTGTTCTGCGGCATTGAGCCGTGGCCGCCGCGGCCGTGGACTGTAATGCGGAGGCTGTCGGCGCTGGATAAGACCGGACCGGACCGGGTGGCGACGTGGCCCGAGACTCCGGGCAGCACGTGCTGGGCGAGTGCGACGTCGGGCGGGGGGATGCGATCAAGGAGAGCGTCGGCGAGCATGCCGCGGGCGCCGTCGCCGGTTTCCTCGGCTGGCTGGAACATGGCAACGAGCGTGCCTCGCCACTTGTCCTGGTGCTCGGCGAGCAGTCTGGAGGCGCCCAGCAGGCATGCGACGTGAACGTCGTGTCCGCAGGCGTGCATGACGGGCACACGGTCCCCGCCCTGGTCCTGGGCTGTGATGGTGCTTGCGTAGTCTGCGCCGGTCCGTTCCTGCAGGGGCAGCGCGTCCATGTCGGCCCGGAGTAAAACTGTTGGCCCGTTGCCGTTTTGCAGCACCGCAGTGACTCCTGTTCCCCCGATACCGGTCTCCGTTTGGAAGCCGTAGGAACTCATGCTCCGCGCCACGTTGGCGGCGGTGCGGTGTTCTTGGTGTGAGAGCTCAGGGTTTTGGTGGAGGTCCTTGTAGAAGTCCTCCTGTTCCGGGCGGATTGACTCGTAGTGTTGCAATATCTGTTCGGTCGCGGCCACAAGGTCTCCTTTCGTCCGGCTCGAGCGTCCTGCCCTGCCCCCAACCTACGCCGGGCCGGTCCCACCTGCTAGGTCTTGCCCGGTCGCGCGCCGTGCCGGGACCGGGCAGCGTGTGGAACCCGCCACCGCAAGTGCAGGGAGAGCACCCGCAGGGTGAGACCACGGCCGCGACGCAGAGTTCCGTCACGGCGTTGAACAGGCTCAGCTGCCACAGGGCTGTGATCAGGGCAACTCCCAGTAGGGCCGGGACGGCGTAGACGTCCCGGGGGTTGAAGAGCTGCGGGTCCCGGTTGGCGACGACGTCACGCAGCAACCCCCCGCCGACCCCGGTGGTGACGCCCAGCAGGGCGGCCGAAACGGGGTTCATGCCCGCGTCCAGGGCCGTGACTGCTCCGGTGGTACAGAACAGTGCCAGGCCGCCGGCGTCAAAGACCAGCAGTGTCCGCGGGAACCGCTGGACACGGCGTGCGAAAAAGTAGACCAGCAGTGCAGCGGCCACCGGCGGAACCAGGTACACCGGCTGGGTGAAAGGCGTCGGGGTAACGCCGATGATCAGGTCCCGCACCACGCCGCCGCCGAGCCCGGTCAGCGACCCCAGCAAGAGCGAGCCCACTATGTCAAAGGCCCGCCGCGCGGCCAGCAGGCCCACCGGCGCTTTCTTAGGGAGCGCTTTCGCGCCCTGAGCGGCGGCTCCGTCTTTGGCCATCAGTCTCCTCGCTCCCGAAGTTGACCTAAAGCGGTTGGAATTTCGTATGCCCGAGTACAGACCAAATTGGTGGAAGCTTACATAAGATCCGCTATCAGCTCCCGCCCTGCAGAGTGGCCCATGGCCGATAGCGGAGGTGCCATCCAGGCGCCGTGATGCTGGACTCCTTGGCTGCTTCGGGGGAATAGCGGGGGCTGCGGCGGTCTTGTTCTAACCGGGGCATCGACAACCGGCTGCCTCGTGAAAGGACCTCATTGCCCACTCCCTTTATCCCGTTCACCATGCGCGCTACTGTCCGCGACGACCACAAGCGCTCATTCCGTACGGACATAGAACGTCTTACCGGCGGTCATCGCGGGTGGGCGCCGCTGGATGTCGTCAAATCCACCGACACCCAGGCGCTGCTGCGAGGAGCGATCGCTCAAAGCGTTCACACCGCTACGGACGCGAGCCTCGCCCGCTACCTCCAGGATCGCTTTGTCGCTGATAACGATATTTATTTGGATCTCACCGTCTGCATCGGACGCTAGCAGACGCCCACGCAAGCCCCGGACCACGCTGGTCCGGGGCGTTTCCATGTGATCGAAGGGCAGCCGGGCACGTACCGTCGCGCCCCTTGAAGGCATCGTGGCCAATTAGTGCAACGCTCTGGACCATGCAGCGGCAGCGCTGAATGACGTGGCGTCCCCGGCTGTGATGCGGGTGTGAGGCAGGGAAGGTGTTCCAACCAGTGAAAGTCCAGGTGGGACTGCAAGGTGGGACATCCTAGGGTTGAAATTCCTCTACTCCCGCAGACCGGGTAGTCAATGCCAGCAACGGACGGAGCCCCATTGGTTGACATTGCAGTCGAGCAGGTTCGGCAAGTAACATCTCCCGCAGCCATCACACCGGTTATTCCGGGTTTCCACCCTGACCCCACAATCTGTCGGGTCGGCTTCGACTATTTCCTGGCAACGTCGAGCTTTGAGTACTTCCCCGGAGCGCCGATCTTCCACAGCCGGGACCTCGTAACTTGGGATCAGATCGGGAACATCCTCACCCGGCGGAGCCAGTTCGCTGTTGGGGACGGGCGTCCTTCAGGCGGGATCTTCGGCTCAACGCTCAGGCATCACAACGGTGAATTCTGGTTCGTCACCACGAACATGAGCGACTTCGGTGGCGGTCATTTGCTGTTGCGGTCCAAGGACGCTGCCGGCCCGTGGAGCGACCCAGTACAGATACCGGGAACGCTGGGCATCGACCCGGATATCGCGTGGGACAGCGACGGAAGTTGTTACCTCACCTGGGTGGGGTTCGGCCCCGGCGAGAATGAGTCCGGTATCGTCCAGGCGCGGCTGGATCCCGACGCTGGCCGCCTCTTGGAATCTCCCAGGAAGGTGTGGCAGGGAACAGGGTTGGCCTACCCGGAGGGGCCGCACCTGTATGAGGCGGGCGGCTGCTGGTATCTGGTTTTGGCCGAAGGCGGCACGGAACGCGGTCATGCCGTCTCTGTCAGCCGTGGCAGCAGGCCCGCAGGTCCTTTCGAACCGCATCCGAACAACCCCATCCTCAGTCATCGCAGCATGGCGGCGCCCGTCCAGAGTGTCGGCCACGCGGACCTGGTCGAAACGGTCGATGGTGATTGGGCCGCGGTCTACCTCGGTGTTCGTCCCCGAGGCGTTGTTCCTGGCTTTCACGTCCTGGGTCGAGAAACTTATGTTGCGGGTATCTCCTGGGACCAGGGTTGGCCGCGGTTCGATGAGGACCGTTATCAGGTTCCCGTCGTCGGGTCTTCGTTTATTGACGATTTCTCTTCAGACAGCCTTCACCCGCGGTGGATTTCACCCGGCCAGGACCCGGCTTCGTTTACGGCCGAAACCCCCGAAGGTCTCCTTATCAGGCAGAGCCAGACTGGCAACGTTCCCATCTTGGCAACCAGGGTCCTCGGACACGTTTGGGATGCACGCGCGTCAGTTCTACTCTCGGGTGACGAGGCGGTCAGGTTCCTCCTGAGGATGGACGACTTCCATTGGTATGGCATCGAAGCCTCCGGACGCCAAATCCGGGTCGTGGCCCAGATCGGACCCCTTCAACAGGTGGTAGCGACAGCGGAAATCGACCCAGCCCCTGGACCATTTCAGCTGGAAATCGCATGCAACGACTCACCCTTGGCGGGCCAACCGGGCATAAATACTGGGCCGGACGAAGTCACATTGGGCTTTCGAGAGCACGGCGAGCTGACGACGCTCGCGCGGATGGATGGCCGGTATCTGTCCACAGAGGTCGCCGGCGGGTTCACCGGCCGCGTTGTCGGACTGGCGGCAACCAGCGGCAGCATTATCATCGAACGGTTCGAATACAACCATCACGATTAGCGCCGCTCGAGTTCGTCCATCCCTGAGAGTCTCCGGCCCCATTTAAGGCACGATTGCGCTCTCCCAGCCAGTGCGACCGCCGGCGGTTCTCCAGGATCAGTGGCAGAAGGGCCGCAGGGGAAGCGGCAACGGCGGCGGCCTGCGAGGCTTCCTCGGCCTCCCCGTATCCCCAGAGTGCGAATATTGTGGGGATTCCGTGTATAGCTGCTCCCGCGACGTCGTAGCTTCGGTCTCCGACCATTGCGGGACTGGAGATGTCTACGCCTTTGGAATGGAGCCGAAGCAGCAATTCGGTGATGACGTCTGCCTTGCTCGCTCTTCCCTCGCTATCTGACGCTCCGCATACGGTGATGAAGTGGCAATCAATTCCGAACATTCGTGCCAGTCTTATTGCTTGATCTTCAACCTTGGATGTGGCTACGGCCATCGGAATGCCGGCCGAATGTAGGCATTCGAGTAGATCGATGATCCCTTCGTAGGGGCTGGACTGTTCGGCGCCATGATCGGCGTACGCTTTGCGATAATGTTGGAGGGCCTTTTGGGCCGTCTTTTCGTCCAGTTGTGAGACTGATCTGAAGGACTCGATCATGGGCGGACCAACGAATCGGCGCAGTATGTCCATGCTGGGGACCGGCGCGCCCACAGCTGCCAATGCCTGTGCAGCACTTGTTGTAACGCCCGGTGCTGAATCCAGGAGCGTGCCGTCCATGTCGAACAAGATGCAGCTAATGCCAGTGAGAGACGGCCGGGCTTGATGAAGTGTCATTTTTTCGAGGCTTTCGGTCTTGAAGTTGTTTCCGTTCCGGTTGAGTCCGGGGGATTATTGCTGTGAAGGGCAGGCATGGATCGAGTGAGTCTTGATCAGATTGATCAGAGGATTCTTGCGGAGCTTACGAAGAACGCTCGCATGAGCCATGCAGAGCTGGCGACCAAAGTCCTCCTTTCGAGGAACGCTGTGCGCCAGCGGATCGAGCGGATGGAACGGCAAGGGTATATCCAGGGGTACACGATTGTTGCCGGCCCTCCGGGCCAGGGCCCGGTGTCCGCCTTCCTGATGGTTTACAGGAAGGACCGGGTGCGGGGGGCGGACGTCATCTCCGTGTTGCGGTCGATTCCCGAGGTGGTTCTGTGCGATGTCGTGAGCGGTGACTTTGATCTTCTGGTGAGGGTCGAGGCCCGGTCGCTGGAGAGGGTTCAGGAGATCTGGGAGCAGATCGCTGCTATTCCCGGAGTCACGGACACGGTGACGGCCATGACGCTTTCCAGTTTCATCAGGCGGGGCGCCGGAGGTGCCCGCGCCACGGAGTGAAAGTGATCAGACTCCGGTCATGTTTGGATTTCTGACAGGCAGCACGGCGGAGTCCAGCAGTGACCGAGCTGCGTCCCGATCCAAAGGTTCTTTCTGGTGACGATGTCCAGAATGGTTGATCCGTCCTGGAAGGCTTTCTTGGTGCGCAGTTTTGTGCCGGCTGCTCGGAGGAACTGGAGGGGCGCAGGCCCTCGGCGGCGCCCCTCCAGTTCGATCAGTTCTTGATGCAGATGACTTTGGGCTGGGTCATCTCCTCATACGCGAAATGGACGCCCTCCCTGCCCATGCTCCCGTACTTAGCCCCGCCGAATGGCATGCCGTCGAACCGGTAATCAGAGGAATCATTGATCATGACGCCGCCTGCTTCGAGCTGGCGGGCCGCATCCATGGCCCTGGCCAGGGAGTCGGTGAATATGCCCGCATGAAGACTGAACTCGATGGCATTGGCGACGTCGATGGCCTCTTCGAAGGTGTTGAATTTACGAAGCATGACCACAGGGCCGAAAACCTCTTCCCTCCAAAGGCTGCTGTCCGCCGGGACGGCTTCCAGGACGGTCGGCTGAAGCACATTGCCGTCCGTGACGTTGCCTGAGAGCAGGACGGCGCCGGCGCCGAGGGCCAGGTCCAGTTTGGACTGGAGCTCCTGCAATGCTGTGGGGCTGATCATGGGTCCGACATCCGTCTGTTCATCCGATGGATCTCCGGCAACCAACCGCGCCGTTGCCTCCAGGAAGCGCTGGCGGAACGCGCCGTACACGGGGGCGGCCACGAGGATCCGCTGCACCCCCACGCAGTTCTGGCCGGCGGCCCAAAACGCTCCGGAGACGCAGGATTCCACGGCTTTCTCGATGTGGGCATCGTCCAGGACGATCACGGGTGCGTTTCCGCCGAGATCCATGGAAAGCTTCTTCAGGCCTGCCGTGCGGGCGATACTCTCCCCAGTGGAGAACCCCCCGGTGAAGGACACCATTCGTACGTCCCGGGACCGAATGATTTTTTCGGCCACTTCCCGGTCGCCGTGAACAATCGTGAGGGCTTCCGGCGGGAGGCCGGAGCTCACGAGGGCGTCCGTGAGCAGCTGGGCTGACAGGGGAGTCAGCGCAGAGGGTTTGAGGATCACGGCGTTTCCTCCGGCGATTGCCGGGCCGATCTTGTGTGCCACCAGGTTGAGGGGGTCGTTGAAAGGAGTGATCGCGGCAATGATGCCCAGTGGTTCGCGGGAGTACCATCCTGTGCGGTCCTCTGAGCCCTCGTAGGAGTCAAAGGGTATGACTTCACCGGCGTTCCGGCGTGCTTCGGCAGCCGAGAGGCGGAGCGTGTTGACCGCGCGCAGTACTTCCTTCCGCGCCTGGCGGATCGTTTTACCGGCCTCGGACACAATTGTTTGCGCGAACTCCTCGTTGCGCTGCTCGATCTCCGTTGCGGCGCCGTCCAGTATCTTCCCGCGTGCGTTGCGGGACAGAGCCCGTGCCTTCCGGGCGCCGACGCGGGCCGTTTCGATCACGGCATTGCCGGCGGTGGCTTCGGTCAGCGAAACCGCGCCGACCACTCTGCCGTCGTAGGGGCTCATCACGTCGCGGAACTGCGGCAGCGCCGTTTCCGTCGAGCACAGCGTTGATTCAGACATTTGCGGCTACTTCCTTGCTGGCTGCGTGCATTGCGATGATGTCAGAGAGCAGGGCGTAGGCGGTCTCCACACGGCCGGCTCCCGGTCCGGAGACGGTTACGGGGCCCAGAAGGTCGGTGTCGAAGGACACGGCATTGGTTGCGCCGGAAACTCCGGCCAGCCCATGGCCGAGGGGGAGCGCTACGGGGGAGACGCCTGCGGTCACTGACCCGTCCGGGTTCCGCCGCGCTGAACCCACGAGCTTCCAGCGGCGTCCCTCGCGGGTTGCTTTCTGCATATTCTCCGGCGTCACTGTCGAAATCCCCTCCCGCTGAACGTCCTTTAGTTCGATGCCTGCGTCGAGCAGCTCGTTGGCGAGGATCAGTACCTTGAGCTGAACGTCGTATCCCTCGATGTCGGCTGCGGGATTGGCTTCGGCGTAGCCGAGTTCCTTTGCCTCGCTGATGGCCTCTTCGAAGTCCAGTCCGGATTCCATCCGCCCGAGCACATAGTTGCTGGTGCCGTTGAGGATGCCTTCGAACCCGTTCAGCTTCAGCCCCGCGAACATTTTCTTGGCCAGGCGGATGACTGGAGTGCCGCTCATGACGGCACCCTCGAATTCGAAGTGCACGCCGTTCTGTTCGGCCAGGGCGGTCAGTTCGGCGCCGCGGAGGGCAACCGGGCCCTTGTTCGTCGTGCAAACGCTCTTGCCGGATTCGAGGGCCCAGCGTACGTGCGAAACTGCTGGCTCGCCGTCGTCGGGATTCGTGAACGTGGCCTCGCAGATGATGTCGGCGGTGCAGTCACGGATAACTAATTCGTTATTGGTGTCCGCGGACCCGCCATGGGCGGCGAAAGTTTCGCTTCCACCGTCCAAATTGAGTGCGATGCCGAGGTCGATCCCCTCGGGCTGGACCAGCGAGCCGAGACGCAGGTCGGTGATGGCCACGACACGCAGGCCGAAGCCCAGCTCGGAACGAAGTGTGTCACCGCGTGTTGCGACCAGTTCGGCCAGCGTCCTGTTGACGCCCCCGAAGCCGATCAGCGCAATGTCATAGGTGGTCATGGTGCTCCTTAAGTCAGATACATCGGTCCTCCAATGCTCACCGCATTCCATGTCCGTCAGTGCATGTCATTGTGACCGAACAGCCGGGCGAACTGACCATCTGTGTGCCGATTCGGCAGCAGCGCCGCGAGGTAACTTAGGTGCAACATAAGCATGTTGAAATGTTTTTAATGACCCAAAAGCCGTTTTCGTGTTACTTTCATCACTACCGCCACTGCACAGCCCGAGGCGCCCTGCCCCCAAGCCGGGGCGATGTGCGCATCTTTCGCATCAGACCTATCCACTCACCTGGGAGAAACCATGGAACCGTCATCACCTGTCCAGCTAGACACACAGCCCACGTTTCCCCCGTCGACCGACACTGGGCTCCGGCGGTCCATGGGGGCACGCCATCTGGTCATGATCGCCATGGGCGGGGTGATCGGCTCAGGGCTGTTCCTGAGCTCGGGCTACACCATTTCCCAGGCCGGACCGCTCGGCGCGGTCATCGCCTATCTGGTCGGCGCCTTCGTTGTGTACCTGGTTATGGCCTGCCTCGGCGAGCTTGCCATCGCGTATCCGGTCTCAGGCGCCTTCCACATTTACGCGGCGAGGTCGATCGGGCCGGCCACAGGGTTCGCCACGGCCTGGCTGTACTGGCTCTGCTGGGCAGTGGCCATCGGATCGGAGTTCACTGCCTCCGGTCTCCTCATGCAGCGCTGGTTCCCGGATGTTGACGTCTGGGTCTGGTGCGTCATCTTCGCCTCGATCCTCTTCGGATTCAATGCAGTTTCCTCGAAGTTTTTCGGCGAGTCCGAGTTCTGGTTTGCCATCGTCAAAGTCGGCGCCATCGTGGTCCTCATCGTTCTTGGTGGCGCGGCGTTGTTCGGCATCCACCCGCTCAGTGAGGGAGGCAGCCACCCGTTCATGTTTGAGAATTTCAACACCTCCAGCGGTCTCTTCCCCAACGGTTTCAGCGGCGTCCTAGTCACTGCACTTGCAGTGTTCTACGCCTTCTCCGGCTCTGAACTCATCGGTGTGGCAGCGGGGGAAACAGCTGACCCCGCCACCAGCATCCCCAAAGCGATGCGCAGCACAGTCATCCGCCTGCTGATCTTCTTCGTCGGGGCAATCGCTGTCATCGCAGCTACCATCCCTTTTGATCAGGTAGGCCTGGATGAAAGCCCGTTCGTGACTGTCTTCTCATCCATAGGCATTCCTTTTGCCGCCGACATCATGAACTTCGTCATCATCACCGCCCTCCTCTCCGCTGGAAACAGCGGCCTCTTCTCCTGCGCACGGATGCTCTACTCCCTTGCCGATGAGGGGCACGCCCCCCGGGCGCTGAAGAAACTGACCCGGGGCGGTATCCCCCTAATCGCGCTTTCAGTCAGCATGCTCGGAGGCCTTGCGTCGCTCATCAGCAGCGTCGTTGCGCCCGAAACGGTCTACCTGGCTCTCGTTTCAGTGGCAGGTTTCGCCGTCGTCGGGGTCTGGATGTCCATCACCGCCTCGCACTTTTTCCACCGGAGGTCCTTCGTCAGGAACGGCGGCGATGTCGCCGCCCTTGCCTACAAGGCCCCGCTGTTCCCGCTGGTGCCCATCCTGGCCTTTTCGCTCTGCGTAATTTCGCTCATCGGCATCGCTTATGACCCCAACCAAGTAGCAGCCCTCTATTTCGGAGTTACCTTTGTTGGCGCCTGCTACGCCTTCTTCTACTTCAAATACGGACGCAAGGCGCGCGCAAACCAACTGTCCTAATGCCGCCATCAACCATCGCCTACCCAGCTTCTCGGCCGGGGACTTTCGTCCCCGGCTTTCGAGTCAAACGTCCGGAACCTCCTGTCTATGATCGATAACCGGGCGCTCCTGTGCGCAGTGGTCAAGTCCCATGCATACGGACATGGAGCCGAAGAACTTGTTGCCGACCCGCAGAGCGCCTGGGAGATGCACAAGATCGCTGCCGAGGCCGGGACGGCGATCCGCATTCACCTCGATATCAACGCTTCCGGGATCAGCAGGCACAGCCTCGACGTCTCGTCCACGCTTGGGCGGGCATCTGCGGTAGGGATCGTGAGCCACCCTGGGCTCATACTGGCCGGGATCATGACTCATTTTCCCAAGGACGATACCGGCCATATCGAAACGGCTCTACTTCGTTTCCGCAGTCAGGCGTTGACGCTGCTCCAACTGACCGGAACGCGCCGGGAGGACGTGCTGCTCCACTGTGCCAACTCCTACGCCGCGCTGCACGTCCGCGGCTCGTGGCTGGACATGGTCCGTGCCGGGGCAGTCCTCTACGGCGATTCGGAACCTACAACAGGGCACTTCCAACGGTGTTTGGCCTTCAAAGCCCGGATCGCTTCCATTAATAGCTATGCAGCAGGTACCAAGGTCGGCTACGGGCTAACCCACACCTTGGACCGGGACTCAAGGCTGGCATCAGTGACAGCGGGTTACGGAGATGGTTACCGGCGGCCACTGGCCAGCCAAGGCAGCGTGCTTGTCCGCGGCCGACGCGCTGCCATAGTCGACATCGTTTCGATGAATTCCATGGTTGTCGACGTCACCGACGTGGCGGGAGTTTCCCCTGGAGACGAAGTCGTGCTGTTCGGGCGGCAGGGACGCGCAGAAATCGCTCCCGCAGAACTGGAAGCAGCGAATTCAGCGATACTCGCTGACTTCTACACTGTGTGGGCGCAAGGAAACCGCGTCCTGGTCAACAATGAAGACATGTGAGAATAGGCGTAGTCATCGGGCGGAAGGAGCACGGAGCATGGATTCTTCCTCGGAAGCGTCGTCCATGGCCCAAGGACTTCGAATAGTTCGGTTGGTCGCAGACCGGGAGAAGCGGGGCAGGCGGCTTCTCGGCGTTTCCCAGCTCGCATCCGAGCTGGATATGGAACAAAGCCGCGTCTCACGGCTGACGCAGGAATTGTGTGAGCTGGGACTGCTGGAGCGAGTCGAACGCGGTCCCTTCCGAACCGGTCCACGTTTTTTCAGCCTGGCCGCAGCGCTGAATACCGGCTGGGTCCGCGAATCAAAAACCGAACTTGAGGCCTTAGTGGCTTCTTTCGGCCTTAGATCCAGGGTTTCCGTCCGTGATGGCTTCCGGGTCGTTCTCCTGCGGACCTCCAGTAACGATGCGGTACCCGGCAGCTTCGTGAAACCCGGCATGGTGACGCCCGTGTGGTGTACCGGCTCCGGACGGGCCTTGCTGTGGGACGACCAACAGCCAGCCGTGGAAGTCCTTCTCCAGGATGTCAACTTTATCGGCGTAGGCGGTCCGGGGGCGGCCCATTCGCCGCAAGAAGTCACCGAACTGATGGACCGGGACAGGGCGCGGGGCTTCATTGTCGCGGAGGAAGAATTCGAGCACGGAATCTACGAACTGGCCGTTCCGGTCCGCAACGCTGAAGGATCGATTCTTGCCGCGCTCAGCGTCCTCGGCAGCCGGGCCGAGATCAAACCCAGCACCAATGACATTGCAATGGCCCTTACGGCAGCAGCCGAGCGGCTGGGGTCCTTTGAGGGCCGTCCCCGGGGCAACGCGGTCCGGAAGGGCCTTGCCAGCTAGAGCCGGTTCTGCGGCGCCGCGTGACCCAACGTTGACTCAAGCCACTTTCCCCAGGACACGAGAGCCGTGGCGCATAGCTCCAGGCGCGGCTCCAAGCGTGTCTTGGCGCCGACGACCTGAAGCGCTGCCACCACATCGCCCTTGAAGTCGCGAATCGGAACGGCCAGGGAGTAAAGTCCTGGTTCGGCTTCCTCGTCGACAATGGAGTACCCCCGTGCCCGCGCCCCGCGCAGTCGTGACAGGAAGTCCTCGACGTCAAGCGGTGTATTGGGGCCATGGCGCACGAAGGGAACGCCGGAGAAAATGGTTCGGACCTCGGCGTCCGAGGCTTCCCACAGCAGGGCCTGGCCGGCATCACTACAAAACGCCGGGTAGGGCCGGCCCAGCCACGAACCGACCATGTTGCTACTTGCCGGAACACGCTCACCGATGGTGACAGTACTGTTTCCGCTCATAACTCCAAGGAAGCATCCTTCGTTAGTTTCACCGGCCAAGCCTTCCAGGGCGGTTACGCCGTCGGTCTGCAGCCGTTGCTCTGTCAACAGCTGTGCGTCTGTCAGGAGCGACCAGTTCATCGTGTAGGACCGGTGGTCTCCGCGTGCCAGAAACCCCTCCTGCTCGGCGGTCCGCAGGCTGCGCGAAACCTGGCTGCGGTCCCTGCCCAGATCGGCTGCTATATCCGCGACCGTTCCGCCAGACAGGCCTTCTGCGTTGCGGGAGCCCACCGCGAGGACAGCCATGATTCCCCGGCCCATGCTGGACGTCTTAGACATGGACCCGATTCTAGTCACTGCACCAACGTGTCTTAGTGGATGGCGAAGACACGGGCTGGAAAGCCGCTGCCGTGCAAGGGTTTCGGCCAGCTTGCAATGAGGATCGCGCCGGCTTCTGGAAGTCCGTCCAGGTTCGCCATCAGCTCGATCTGCCACCGGTTCCGCGCCAGGACATAGGTCTCCAAGCTGAAATCCTGGCGGGACGTAGCCAGTCCCGGGTCTGTGTCTGTCTGCTCATGGCCGACTGCAGTTACCGACCGCTCCTCGATCAGGAAGGAGAGGACTTCCTGGGACCAGCCAGGCGTGTGGCTGGCCCCCTTATCGTCCCTGTTTGCCATGGCGTCGGTGTCGGGCCAACGATGGCTCCACCCTGTCCGCAACGCCACAAAGGCCCCGGGGGCGATGGCACCGTTGCGGCGCTCCCAGGCCTGGACGTCCTCCATCGTGGGAGTGGCGTCCGCATTTGCGGTGACCCGTGCGGTGATGTCGAGGATGGCCAGTGGAAGGACCATGTCCTCCACGGGAATCTGGTCCAAGGTCCGTCCCCCGCGGATGAAATGCGAGGGAGGGTCAACGTGCGTACCCCATTGGCCGATGATCGAATAGCGGTGAGCGGTGAAACCGTCGCCTTTCTCCAGGTCGAAGACCGCCTCCCTGATTTCGTCGGGGAAGGCCGGGAAATGCGGCTGGCCGGGGTGGAAGGCGTGCGTCAGATCGGTGAATGACCTGCCCGCCAGCAACGCCTGCAGACCGTCCCAAAGTCCGGCCGTGGTGGCTTCAATCATGATGTGGCCTCGCTCTCAAAGAGTGCGGGAAGGGCTGTGCTGGAGACGCTGACCGGGCCCGTCAGTTCGATGACCGGTACCTCCCAGGGATGGATATCCACGATGTGCTGCAGGAAGCGTTCCACGGCGGCGTCAGGGAGCGCCGCATCGAAATACGTCGTGAAGACCAAGGTAGGCGAAATTGTCCGCTGCCCCACCTGCCCCAACGTAGGGTTAGCGCCTTCAGTGCAGGTGAAACCCTCGAAGCCCAGGCCGGATTCAAATACATGCCTGTAGTTGCCAAAATCCCCTAAGTCAGGGGATTCCGACGAAGCCTGGAGCAGGGCCGCGATGCCGGCCTCATCTTTGAATGCTTCTGCGTCGCCCCTGGCGAGCCGCGAGAAAGTTTCCGAAGCTATGGGCCAATGCACGCGCAGCTTGCGGACTGATTTCATTGCAATTTTCAAGGGAGGCCTCTTCCTGGGCAGTTCGCAGATGGTGTCTGAAGGCTATGGTGGCATAGAGTGATGTGCATTACAAGCATGAACAAATGCTTATTACGCACACCATTGGAGGGGGGCGCGTTCTCTCGGCACATCCGCCAGACTCTGGGCGTGACTGAGCCGCGGAACACCGGTCAGCGCTAGCGGCTGCTGACCGTCATCTGCAAGCCACGGGCTGCACTGCGCCTTTTGGCACTGCACGCTGTGCTACCTTGCATTGCCGGGCCGCGAGGCGCCGCAACTGCCCGGCAGGAAAGAACAAACCGAAATGCTTGGAGCCGTGAACGATGCCCAGTAACACCTTGCTTTCCCGCACACTCGACGCCGGAGCGAACCTGACCGTGGACGGTGCACTCGCCACCGAGCTTGAAGCGCACGGCTGCGATCTGGAAGACCCTTTGTGGTCGGCTAAAGTCCTTCTGGAGCAACCGGAACTGGTCAAGCGCGTACACCACGATTACTTCCGCGCCGGAGCCGCTGTCGCCATCACGGCTAGCTATCAAGCCACACCCCTGGGATTTGCGCGCCGCGGCATCGGCGAGGAAGCGGCCTTGGAGCGGGTGGCATTGAGTGTGCGCCTGGCCGACGAGGCACGCCGCGAGTACCTGACGGAAAAACCGGATGCGGGCCCCCTGCTGGTTGCAGGATCGGTCGGGCCCTACGGCGCGTACCTTGCCGATGGATCGGAATACCGAGGCGACTATGTCCTCAGCCAAAACGAGTTTTTGGAGTTCCACCGGCCTCGAATCGCAGCGCTGGTGGCGGCCGGAGCGGACTTTCTTGCCTGTGAAACGCTGCCTTCATTGCCGGAGGCCGAGGCCCTGCTGGCACTCATGAAAGAGTTTGACGTCGAAGCCTGGCTCTCCTTCACGTTACGGGATGGCGGCCACCTCAGCGACGGTACGCCGCTGGCTCAGGCGGCAAAGCTCTTTTCGGCGGAGCCGCTCGTGGCGGCTATCGGCGTGAACTGCGTGCCGCTGGAGCTGGTCTCCCCATCGCTGGAGGCCCTGGGCAGAGCCACTGATACGCCCCTGATCGCATATCCGAATTCGGGCGAAAGCTATGACGCAGTCACCAAAACGTGGGGTCCGGCCGCGGCGAGAACTTCAGGCCCCGATACCAAACAGCCCGCAAGCCTTGCGGAGGGAACGCCAATCTGGCGTGAACTTGGTGCACGGCTCGTGGGTGGGTGCTGTCGAACGACCCCACAGGATATTGCCGCCGTGACGGCGCTGTCAGAAACTCACAAACCTGGATATCGACCGGTTGGTGCTGCTGGCGCAAAAAACCTCTGACGCGTCACGGACTTGGCCTATACGCAGTTAACCTAAGTGGCAATGTCCCCTATTGAGTAGCGATATATCGGGATCTGCGCAGCAGCACCGCCGTTCGCGGACACGGATCACGAAACGCGGCGCGCCGCCTCAGATAGGCGGCAACCATCTTATTTGGTGAACGGTCTTGTGTGACAACCGTCATTTGATTAGGTGGTTCAGGAACCCCCGTATTGGGCACCGGAATGAGCTTCGATTGCGATGTTGAGTTCTTCCAGGGTTGGGGGGTTTGCTCCCGGGCGCTGCACGGTGATGGCCGCTGCTGCAGCTGCGGTGTGTCCAAGCTGCTCCAAGACAGCTGGGGCGAAGCCTTCGGTTCCTCGGGTGAGAAAGCCCAGGATCAGGGCGGACATGTAGGAGTCCCCGGCGCCGATGGTGTCGGCAACTTTGGACTTCACGGCGGGAATGCTGATGTTAGCGGCGGGGGTGGTGAATTGTGAGCCGTCGGCGCCTTTGGTGATGACGGTAAGTCCGGCGCCCAGACCGAGGATGTGTGCTGCGGTTTCGTCCAGGCTTTTTTGGGGGTACAGCCAGCGGGCGTCTTCGTCGCTGAGTTTGACGACGTCGGTTAGGGGCACGAGCTCTTCGAAGGTGGCCAAAGCTTCCCTGTGGCTGCCGAGCAGCGCTGGACGGATATTCGGGTCATAGGTGACCATGCAGTGTGTGCGGGCTTGTTCGAGCAGGGATTTCACGGCGCCCGCGCCGGGATTAAGGAAAGTGGCGATGGATCCGGTGTGCAGGATTTTTGGGAAGAAGGCGGGGGCTGTCGGGGCAAGATCCCAGGAGATGTCGAAGTCGTACTTGGCGGAGCCGTCGGGTTCAAGGGTTGCTGTGGCCGATGCCGTTTTGGTGAGGGATTTTGATCCGGGCAGAAGTATGACGCCTGCGCTGCTGAGGTGGTTTTCGATGGAAATCCCACGCGCGTCCGAGGCGATGGCTGTGAGCAGACCTGTGGTGACGGCGAGGCGGCCAAGTCCGTAGGCGACGTTGGCCGGTGAGCCGCCGGGGTGTTCCACCGTGTCGTGCGACGTGGTGACCACGTCGATCAGCGCTTCGCCTATGACCATGACGTCGAGCATCTGGTGAGCGTCGTTCCGGGCTGTTGTGAGGTAATCCATGGTCTGTCTCTCGTGGGATGGTGATGATGGGAACTCCCGGTATGGATCCGCCCGCGGACCKGGGGGAGGTCCGCGGACGGAGAAGGGGCTCCGGTAGAGCGGGCGGGTACTAGCCGGACCTCAGGCGGTGGCTGCGCCGGTCATGATCGCCACTGCGTCGGTCATGGTGTGTGATTGCGGAGTGATGGTGGCAGCGCACTTGCCCAGGCGCTGGATGTGGATCCTATCCGCTACGTCAAAGACGTGGGGCATGTTGTGGCTGATCAAGATGACCGGCAGGCCGCGGTCGCGAAGGTCCCGGACCAGCTGGAGCACCTGGTTCGATTCCCGGACGCCAAGTGCCGCCGTCGGTTCATCCAGCACAACCACCTTTGAACCGAACGCTGCGGCGCGGGCCACGGCGACAGCCTGGCGCTGGCCGCCCGAGAGGTTCTCCACCGGCACTGTCACGTCCTGCAGGGTGGAGATGCCCAACCGGGTCAGCTCTTCCTTGGCCTTGGTGCGCATGCCTTTGGTGTCGAGCATCCGGAACACGCTTCCGAGGAGCCCCGCGCGCCTTTCCTCACGGCCCAGGAACAGGTTGGAGGCGACGTCCAGCGCCGGTGAGACCGCCAGGTTCTGGTACACGGTTTCGATGCCGTGGACCCTGGCGTCCTGCGGCCGCTTGAAGTGCACCTGCTGTCCCGATACAAAGAGTTCTCCTGTGTCGGGAACTTCGGCGCCGGTGAGGCACTTGATCAGGGTTGATTTGCCTGCACCGTTGTCGCCAATGATCGCCAGGACTTCGCCCGGGTACAGGTCCAGGCTGACGCCGTCCAGTCCCACGACACGGCCGAAAGTCTTGACGAGGTTCCGGGCCTGCAGGATGGGCTCGCGCGTGGCGACGTGGGAGGCTTCAAATTCAGTCATGGTCATGACTTGACCTTTCGGATCCACTGATCGACGGACACAGCAACAATGATGAGGACGCCCACGGCGAGCGTCTGGTAGAGCACGTCCAGCCCGGCGAGCGAGAGGCCGTTGCGGAAGACTCCGACGATCAGGGCGCCGAGGAGGGTTCCCCAGACGGAGCCGCGGCCGCCGAAGAGGCTGGTTCCGCCGATGACGACGGCTGTGATGGAGTCCAGGTTCAGGTCCACGCCGCCGTTGGGGCTGGCTGCGTTGGTGCGTCCGATCTGGATCCAGGCGCCGACGGCCAGGACGGCGCCGGCTGCGAGGTAGACGCTCATGAGGACACGGTTTACCGGGATGCCGGCCAGGCGGGCGGCTTCCTTGTCATCTCCGACGGCGTAGACGTGCCGGCCCCAGGCCGTCTTGCCCAGGATGAAGGCGACCGCGATGTAGAGCAGGAGCATCATGACGACGCCCGTGGAGATCCTGACCGGGCCCACCGGGAAGGTGGTTCCTGTCCAGGTCAGCAGGGGCGGCATGGCCGAGCCGCGCACTGTCGCTCCGTTGGAGTAGAGCAGTGTCAGGGCGATGAAGATGTTGAGCGTGCCCAGGGTGACGATGAACGGCGGGAGCCGGAACCTGGTGACCAGGAATCCGTTCAGGGCTCCGGCGGCGAGTCCGACCACCAGGCCTGCGAGCAGGGCGAGAGGCGCGGGTATTCCGTTGTTGACGGCGAGCTGGGCCATGACCATGGACGACAGGATCATCACGGCCCCGACGGAAAGGTCGATGCCTGCCGTAAGGATGATGAGGGTCTGGGCGATGGCCAGGGTGCCGACGACGGAGACCTGCTGGGTAATCAGGGAGAGGTTTTCAACCCGCAGGAACCTCTCATTGAGGAGGCTGAACACCACCACCGCGATGAGAAGCACGAGGGCGGGGCTGACGGCGGGGTAACGGTGGAGGATATTGCGTATCCGGCTAAGCGGTGTCTGGCGGTCGAGGAATTCCTCGGCCAGGTCGGCCTGCCCGGCGCTGGGCGGTCCGGCGGTCTGTTGCTGGGTCACGATTGGTCCTGATCTTCGGTGATGGTTGCTAGGGCGGAGCTAGCTCGGTAGATGAAGTGCGGGGAGGCCGATAGCGGACTCCGGCCTCCCCGTCCCCTTAGTGAAGCTGGGTGGGTTACTTTCCCCAGCAGATGTCGGAGGCCTCGGTGGTGGTGATGCTCTTGACGCCGTCGACCGGCTTGTCCGTGACAAGCTCGACGCCGGTGTTGTAGAAGTCAAGCCCCGGTGAGTTGGCCGGCTTCTGGCCGGTCTTGGCGAGGTCAACGATGGCCTTCACTCCCAGTTCGGCCATCTTGACCGGGTACTGCTGGGCCGTGGCACCGATGACTCCGGACTTGACGTTGTTGACGCCGGGGCATCCACCGTCCACCGAAACGACCAGAACGTCCTTTTCCTTGCCGGCAGACTTCAGGGCCTCGAAAGCGCCGGCCGCGGCGGGTTCGTTGATCGTGTAGACGACGTTGATGTTCGGGTTCTTGGACAGGAGGGTTTCCATGGCGGTGCGGCCGCCATCTTCGGCGCCCTGCGAGGCCTGGCTGCCGACGATCTCGTATTCGCCGCCCTTGCCGCCGGTGTACTTTCCGGTCTTGGCCTCGTCACCGTTCTTCTTCTTGTCCGCGGTGTCGATGCCGAGTCCCGTGAGGAAGCCCTGGTCCCGGTTGTAGTCCACGGAGACAACCTTGTCGTCAAAAAGATCGACGAGGGCAATGGTCGCTTTCTTCCCCTCCAGCTGGGCTGCGGTCCACTTGCCGATCAGCTCACCCGCGGCGAAGTTGTCGGTCGCGAACGTGATGTCGGCGGCGTCGGCCGGGTCCGGAGGTGTGTCCAGGGCGATGACGAACAGGCCGGCATCCTTGGCCTTCTTCAGGGCATCCACTACAGACGGGCCGTTGGGGGTGATCAGGATGCCCTTGTCGCCCTTGGAGATCGCGTTCTCGATGGCCTGGATCTGGGTGTCCTCGTCGCCGTCAGCCTTGCCGGCAGCCAGCTTCAGGTCCACGCCCTCGGCCGCGGCGGCCTTCTTCGCCCCGTCTTCCATGGCGACGAAGAACGGGTTGGTCGTGGTCTTAACGATCAGCGAGACGCCGACCTTTTCACCGGACGCGGTTCCCGTTGATGAGGCGGACGGGGAACTTCCACCACAGGCTGAAAGACTGAGCGCTCCCAGAGTCAGGACTGCTCCTGCAGCGAAGAGGCGGGTGGCCGTTGAACGGGGTGCTTTGGAACTCAACATTGAATCTCCTGATGTTTGAGGCCCTCACTGGCCTCGACAACGATGTCATGTACGATGTAATCAGCATCACACCAGAGAGTCAATAGATGCAACTTAGAAGGAGCGATATATTTGACAACGATGTCCGATCGTAGCCAGCCGACCCTTTCCGCCAGTCGTCCGACAATGCGCCACGTGGCTGCCCTTGCCGGCGTCGGAATAAAGACCGTCTCCCGCGTGATCAACGACGAACCTGGCGTGTCGTACGCCACCAGGGAAAAGGTGCTCAGCGCTTCACGGCAACTCAACTACCAGCTGGACATGGCCGCCGGCAGCCTGCGCCGCGCGGGCAGAAGGACGCTCTCGGTCGGGCTGTTGCTGCCGAGTGTTTCCAACCCGTTCAGCGGCGAGATCAACCGGGCCATAGAAGATGCTCTTGGGGCCAGGGGAATCGCGGTCTTTGCGGCGAGCCTGGATGATGACCCCCAGCGGGAGCAGGACATCGTGGCGGCATTTCTTGGGCGGCGTGTCGACGGGCTCATCCTCACGCCCATCGCCAGGAGCCAGGCGTATGTGATCCCGGAGCATTCCCGTGACCTGCCTTTGGTCTTCATTGACCGTGAACCGGTAGGAGTGGAAGCAGATGCCGTCGTGACCGACAACGCCGCAGGCTCCGCGAGGGCAGCTGCTCACCTGATCAGCCGCGGCCACACCAGGCTCGCCTATCTGGGGGACCGCACCGACATCCAGACCGCCCGGGAACGCCGGCGGGGGTTCATTGAGGAGATCGGCCGGCAGGGAATTCCCACTTCCACGATTCCCGTCCGTGAAAACCTGCACGATGAGGAATCGGCCAGATTGGCCGTGTTGGAACTTCTCACCGCTGCCGAACCACCGACGGCGATTTTCTCCAGCCAGAACCTCATCACTTTCGGCGCCATGCGCGCTCTGAGAGAGCTCGGGCTGAGCAAACGCGTGGCCTTAATCGGATTCGATGACTTCACGCTTGCCGACATGATGGATCCCGGCGTGACAGTCATCGCCCAGCACCCCGAGCGAATCGGGAAGCTGGCAGCAGAGCGGCTCCTGGCCAGGATCGATGGCGACCAGCAGCCCCCGCATACCTATGTTGTCCCGTCTGAGCTCATACAACGAGGTTCCGGTGAGCTGCGCCCTCCGGCCTGACAGGGGTGGCCTCCTGAACTATATTTCGAACCCATCGACCTGAAAGGGATCATGATGACCAAGACCCTGTATGCCGAGTTCACCGTCAAGCCCGGCAGCGAAGCCCGCGTTGCTGAAATGATGCTCGAACTGACCCGGCATGTGCGCCGTGAACCGGGCAACGAGCTGTTCCTTCCCTGCACCCGGGAAGAGAACCCCCGGGAGTACTTTGTCTTTGAGGTCTACCGCGATGAAGCCGCGTTCCAGGAACACATCGGCGCCGATTACGGCGCCAGATTCAACGAGGAACTGGCCCGCCATATCGAAGGCGACGCCTCGGAACTGACCTGGCTTCTGCCGCTGGAATAGCCCTCAGCCAAATCCAGCCGGTCCACGGTCGGTGGGAGCTGCTGCGTCCAGGACCCACGGAGACGGCTGAACGGAGCCGCCTGCCGGAAATAACCCTTCCAGCCCTACCGCTGGGAGGGAATTTTCTGCTGCCCGCCCATCGCCTCGCCCGGCTCAGCCGCGCGGCGGGCGGCCTCATTCCCGCGCCGCCAAAACCGTTGACTTGTCTGACGGACATCACTTAGTGTCCTTCGCACTGACAACGTTGTCTACCGACGACGCGCGCAACGAAGGGCGAATCGAACGAATGAAGAACACGACCACCCGCAGGACGCATGCCGTTTCTGCACTGACGCTCGCGGGACTGACGCTGGCCGCGGCACTGGCAGGTTCCCTGCCGGCGTCGGCCGCGACGGGCCCCGGGGACGAACCCTACCGGCCGGCCATTCACTACACGCCGGCAAAGAACTGGATGAACGACCCCAACGGGCTCGTCTTCTACAAGGGCGTCTACCACATGTACTACCAGCACAACCCCTCCGGTAACACCTGGGGGAACATGTCCTGGGGCCACGCCACATCGAAGGACCTTGTTCACTGGCAGGAGCAGCCGCTGGCGATCTCCACCGATGCAGAGCAGGACATCTTCTCCGGCAGCGTCGTTGTGGACAAGGACAACACGACCGGTTTCGGTACGAAAGAGAACCCACCGCTGATCGCGATCTTCACCAGCGCCTACAAGGACGCCTCGCCCCACCGCGGCCTGCAGGCGCAGTCCCTGGCCTACAGCCTCGATGACGGACAGACCTGGACCAAGTACTCCGGCAATCCTGTACTGAACCGAAACTCCGCCAACTTCCGTGACCCGAAGGTCTCCTGGTACAACAAACCCGGCGGCGGAGGCTACTGGCTCATGACCGCGGTCGAAGCCCAGGATCACAAGGTCGTCCTCTACAAGTCCGCCAATCTCAAGGACTGGACCGCCCTGAGTGAATTCGGACCAGCCAATGCCACCGGCGGGCAGTGGGAATGCCCCGACCTGTTTCCCCTCGCCGTGGACGGCGACCCGAAGAACGTCAAGTGGGTCATGGTGGTCAACATCAATCCCGGCGGCGTGGCCGGCGGCTCCGCCGGCCAGTACTTCGTGGGGAACTTCGACGGCACCACCTTCACCTCCGAAACCACCAAACCCGTGGCCACGCCCCCTCCCGGCGCGGTCCTGGCCGGATTCAACGACGGAACTTACAACGGCTGGACCGTCAACAACGAGCCAGGAAACTGGAAGAACGGCCCATTCGGCAGCACTCCGGCAAACGGAGCCGCTGGCCGACGCCGGCTGGACCGGGACCGGCGACCTCACCCCCAACTTCCAGCCCTCCACCAGCGGCGGGGACTTCTACCTCGGGGCCAAACGGATCAACACCTTCGAGACCGGCACCGCACCGGGCGATGACCGGCAGGGCACCCTGACATCACCGGAATTCCCCATCACCAAGAATTTCATGAGCATGCTGGTCGGCGGCGGCAACCGCTCCGCGGACTCCGGACAGATCCTGGCCGCCCAGTTGCTCGTCAACGGCAAGGTGGTCCGCTCCCTCGCAGGAGACAATTCCGGAATCCTGAACTGGAAAGGCTGGGATGTCGCCGAGTTCGCGGGACAGAATGCACAGTTGCGTGTAGTTGACCAGGCCACCGGCGGGTGGGGACACCTGACCCTTGACCACGTCATGCTGACTGACGGCCCGGCCGTTCCCCGGTCTGACGAGGAATCGGTAAACCTCGTGGTCAACGGACAAGTGGTCCGCACGGCCACCGGAAACGACAGTGAAAAGCTCGACTGGGCATCATGGAATGTCAAAGAATTCGTTGGCCAACAAGCACATATCAAAGTGGTCGACAATAACCGATTCGGTTGGGGCCACATTCTCGCGGACGAGTTCATGCTCTCCTCGAAACCGGCACAGTCGGCCCTGGAGACCTATGACTGGCTGGACTACGGACGCGACTACTACGCCTCCGTGTCCTTCGCCAACATGCCCGAAAACAAACGGGTCATGCTGGGCTGGATGAACAACTGGGACTACGCCAACAACATCCCCACCAACCCGTGGCGCAGCGCCATGGCCCTGCCGCGCGAAGTGAAATTGACCCAGACCCCGGAAGGGCCCCGGCTCACCCAAAGCGCCGTCAAGCAGGTCGACAAGCTGGCCCAAGAGCCAAGCTACTCAACCCCGAAGGGCATCCCGATCGAGGAGGGAACAACCCCGCTGCCCGCGGCCGCCTCCGGTCAGGTCCAACGAGTCGACATCACCTTCGCGCCGGGCACGGCCAAGAAATCCGGCATCACCGTGCTGGGCGATGGAGCCGCATCCACCGTCATCGGCTACGACGCCACGACCGGGAAGCTCTTCGTTGACCGCACTAACTCCGGCAACACCGCGTTCCACCCGGCCTTCGCTTCCATCGAGGACGCCCCCGTCACCCTGGACAAGAAGGGCTACGTCACCCTTCGGGTCTTCCTCGACCGCTCCTCAGTTGAGGTGTTCGCCCAGGATGGTCTGCGGACCATCACCGACCAGGTATTCCCCAACGCCGGAGCCGACAAGATGGCCCTCTTCGCAGAAGGCGGTACCGCCCAGCTCAAATCACTCACCGTGACACCGCTTGAAAAGGCAATGTTCCTGGCTGAAAAGAAGTGACCCAACCCGCCGCCTGACGGGCTCCCAAGGAGCCGGAACTGAAGGGATTGCGCCCCATATTGCACCGGGCTCAATCCCTTCAGTTCGTCCATACCCCGGCGGCCGAAACATCTCAGTGCTGACCTGGCTCCAGCCGGTCAGCTGACACAACAGAAGGCTGGGGGGCGCCAGTCCTCCCCGTAGGAGACCAATCTCCGAAGAATCTACGCGTGGTTTCTGGTAGCACGGCTACCGAAAGATTGCCGAGCGCCGCTGCAGCGCGCTGCTCACGCAGTTCGCGGACCAGATCACGGCGTTCGGCGAAGACGTGGTTGCGTGGCTGAACTCGCTCGGCGTCACGTCCAGAGAGCTCAACTCCATTGCCTCTGACTTCGACCCATCCAGGCTGGCCGACTTCGTGGGTGGCCTGATGGGCGGACTGGCCTGCATCAGCGCGGCTCTGGTCATCCTCCTCACGGTCGCGCTTCTGATGGGCATGGATGCCGGCTACATACCCGCGGTGCTGGCCCAGACCAGCAAGACCCACCCGCTGCTGGTCACCGGCCTGTCCGGCTACGCCGCCAACGTTCGTCGCTACATGGTCTGGACCACCTTGCTCGGCCTCCTGCAGGGCTTCATCGACTTCGTTGCACTGAACGTGCTCGGCGTGCCCGGTGCGTTCATCTGGGGGGTGCTGGCGTTCCTGTGCAGCTTCATTCCAAACGTCGGCTACTTCCTCGCGATCATCCCGCCGATCGTTTTCGGTGCGCTCGTCGGCGGGTTGCCCACGGTGATCGCGGTGATCGTCGTCTACGGGATCATCAATGCGGTCGTGCAATCGGTCATCCAGCCGAGGGTGGTCGGCGATGTCGTGTCACTCAGCCAGACCATCACCTTCTTCTCCGTACTCTTATGGGCCGTCATCCTCGGCCCGATCGGCGCCATCCTGGCGATCCCGCTTACGCTTCTCGTGCGTATGATGCTCGTCGACACGTACCCGCCGGCCGGCTGGGTGCGTCCGCTGCTCGGCGACCTCAGCGGGACCAAGAAACTCATCGCCGAGGAGGACGCCCAGATCAAGGGGGTAAAGAAGACTCGCTCCATTTCCGGTGACGCAGGCAGTACGGCTCCAACCTCAGGAACGACCTGATGACCGCAAGCATCGCCATGTCACCGGGGCTGTGCTACTCGCTTGATACGTTCGCCCAGGTAGGAGACGATCGTTGCACTCGCCGTGCCGATGATCGCGATTCCCCCGCCCATCAACACCACGGCCAGGATCCGGCCAGGCACTGCGGCCGGAGAGCAATCGCCCTAGCCGACGTGGCCACGGTCACACACGCCCACCAGATCGGACCTCCTAAGCTCCTGATCGTCGCATAAGGCGCGGTGCGTACTGCCGCCAGAACGCCGGAGACGACGCGCTCGCGAACAACAGCGACGGTTCGCTCGATGTGTACTTTGGCCCCGAACGATAGGAGATTCCACGAGGAACTGGATCGAGACAGTGCCGGGCCGGGGCTTCGATCCGATATCCCGCTGCTACAGCCCCCACCGCTCCGTTTTTCGACGGCACCTGGATCCTGCCAGACGTAGAGCCAGTCCGACAGGACGCCCCGGCAACCTTAGAGCGCCAGCTGGCGCGGCTAGCCGCCCCAGTGCAGTCTTCTCGGTGGGGTTGGAGCTGCCGCGGTCTCGCCTGAGCGGCTCCACAGCTGCCCGATCACGGTGAGGTGGGTGACGCGGCCGATGGTCACTGCGACGAGGAGCACGGACATCTGCACGAACAGCCACCCGATGTACGAGAAGGCGAGCCCGAGGACGCCGAATTGATCGGCGGAGGAGGCGAACACCCCCGGGAGAAACACGCGCCCCACCACCGTCGCCGCGGCGAATCCGAGTCCGGCGAGCACTGATCCCGGGAGGAGTGCCCGCAGGCTGACGCTCCGGTTGATCACGATCCAAGACGCGACCCACCACAGCGCGGACCAGATCGCCACCTCGATGATGAACTCGAGCACCGATAAGGCACCCGTGCCGCGCACGACGTAGCGGGTCATGACCACGAGGGCGAACCCGATGAGGATCGCAACAATCGTGACGACCCAGCGCCACGCGAAGCGGATGGGGGCCTTCGGTGTCTTCCAGATCCTGCGGAAGCACCGCTCGAGCGCGCGGGCGAAGGCGGACGCGGCGATGATGAGGAGCAGCGCGCCGATGACTTGCGTGAACGTCACCCCTTCGATCGTTTGGGGAATCGACTGCTTCACAAGTTCCGCGGTGTGATCATCGAGGCTGAGGTTCTCAGCGAAAAGCGCGTCCGCCTCGGGGTTCAGGCTCCCTCGCAACGAACTGGCGACGATGAGGACCGGCAGGATCGAGGTGAACGCCTGTGCGGCGAGCGTCATCGCTCGATCGAACAGCTCGAGGTCACGAATGTCACGGAGAGCACGCAGCACAAAACGTCCGGCCACCGAGCGCACGGTGGCCCGTATCAATCGGTTCACCGGCGGCTGAACCATCGGAATCACACATGCCCAGCGTCGACAGGCCGGAATGGTCCAGACACCCGATCCAGGCCGTCGCTGTGCGCGGCGATCTCGACGGTGGCGGTGCCGGCTCTCAGGACGACGATGATGGGATCAGAGCCGAGTCCCTTTACATCGCCGGGCGCGGCGGGCCGATGTTCGCCGATGCTGTCACTGGCGATGAGCTCGTTCCTGAAGAGGAATGGGGCCTTGGTCCAGACGAGGACGTCGCACACCCAACGACCATAGCCGCGCGCCCACTTCGGCCGGAACCCGTCGACCACGCAATTGGTGACGCGAATCGCACCGAGGAACACGCCCGGCTTGCGGTTGACCCACCGCCTCCGCCCCAACACGAAAGCGAGGAAAACCACGAGGACGATAAGGTCGACGCCGAAGATGACCAACAGCGCAATGACCATCAAGCACCTCCGAATTCGGGTTGATACACTTCACTCGCACCGTTCGCCGTTCGCAGCGGGCAACGCCGGACCCCACAGTCTCTGCCCCCAAGCATCCCGGACCACCCGACGCCGTCGCATCATGCGAACCGCGGGATGTTCGCCGCCGACACCTCGAGGGAGGCGGCCATTTCCCTCATACGCCGCTTCAAACCGGGCCGCCCTTCGAAACCTGGCAGTCCGGGCCCGGAATCGTGAGGCGGTTCAGGGAGGACTCGGGCATGTTTCCGTGGCATTGGACGGCTGCGGTGTTTGAAGAGTGGTGGAGGACCTGGGGTCCGTGCGCCGGAGGGCCAGTGCGAAGCGGATCTGTAGGCGTCAATGAACACCCGTGCCCTCACTGCGGCATCGGCGCGTGTTCGCAACTGCCCTGCGCTCTCGCTCACCATGTGATCAACGGTTCCGGAGCCTCGATTAATGCTGGCCTTTCTCGGCTAAAACGGGCTTTCGGTTCGGCCGAGGGCAGACTGGGCATCCGTCAAGGGCGCAAGTTTCGTGAGGACATCCGGGGAGCAAAGTCCTACGATTCAGCCATGACGCAACAAACCTGGCAAAAGCGTTCCGAGAGGCCCCTGGTCGGTGCGGCCTTCCTGTTCCTGGCGGCCTACTCCATCCTGATCATTGTCGAACCGCCCTCTCCCTATGCAGAGGCCCTGACACTCGTCATCTGGTTAACGTGGGCCGCTTTTGGTATCGACTACCTCATCAAGCTGCTCCTGGCGCCGCAGCCGGGCCCGTGGTTCGTCCGGCACCCCATGGACCTGCTCATGGTGATACTTCCGGTAGCGCGGCCGTTGCGGCTCCTGCGCCCCTTCTCGCTGCGTCAAGTCATGGACCGTGCCCCGGGCACTGCCATCAGAACGCGCGTCATGGCCTACGTCATTGCGTCCGCTCTCCTGCTGATCTACACGGTGGCTTTGAGCGTCCTCAGTTTCGAAAGGGGTGCCCCGAACGCGAATATCACCACTATGGGTGACGCTTTGTGGTGGGCTGTTGTCACCATCGCAACGGTTGGTTATGGCGACTATTACCCCGTCACAGTGGCTGGCCGGTGGGCGGCGGCGGCTTTGATGGTCGGCGGCATTGCAGCCCTGGGCATGGTCACCGCGGCGGTGTCGTCCTGGCTGGTTGAAAGTGTGACTGCAGCAACCGCTGCGCGGACCAAGGCGGGCGAACCCTCCAGGAGCGAGGAGTTTGCCCTCCTCACCGCCCAGATCAAGGCGCTTCAGGACCAGCTGGCCCTGCGCCTGGACGAACCCGGCAGCGGCCCGGTCGAAGGCAAAGCACCCAGGGATCCAAGATAATCGACCAACGCGGGCGATAAATGCAGCATCTTGCCGCCCCCAATCTCTGTAGCGGCAGGTGTCCACGCCGAGGCCGCCGGCGGCAAGATGGCGTTGACGGGCTGGCCCACGGAACGACCGGCCCGCTCCGGTCTCCTGACGCTCGGCGACTTCGCCGACGACCTTGAGCGGGGCACTGCTGCGGTATGACCGGGTGGGGTTGCCGGGGAATTACTTGTCGGTCACGTTCGGTAGTGCTCGAATGCTCCCGATAAGGGAACCTGCCTTTTAAGTCATCGGCACGGCGGGAACTCCCTGGTCCCAGAGAGTTCCCGCCGTGCGGATGGTGTTTATGGTGCGGGTTCGTCCCTGTCAGTCCTGGCGGACCTTGCTGGGGTCGACGTTCCGGGCGGCGAAGATGAGCAGGCCGGAAGCCAGGATGGGGAGGACGCCCCACCACAGGGTGGCGTTGATCCAGCCGGCGCCGGCGGCGAGGGTGGCGGTGATCAGCAGGCCGCCGATGATCGCTCCGACCTGGCCGGAGGCGTTGATGATGGAGCTTCCCGTTGCCCGGGTGTGGACGGGGAAGCTTTCGCCGGTGAAGAACAGCAGGGCGGAGAAGGGGCCGATGAGGAAGAACAGCCCGGCGCTGTACAGCCCGATGATGAGTGGGAAGTTCCCGTTCGGTGCCTGAAGCATGGTGAAGAAGGAGACGGCACACAGGATCCAGCCGATCCCGATCGCGTTGCGGCGCCCGATCCGGTCGCCGAGCCAGCCGTGGAACAGGTAGCCGGCGAAGGCCGTGGCATTGGAGATGATGAGTACCAGCAGCGCGTTGTCGAACTCGATGTTCTTGCCGTCCGGTGCGGTAAGCAGCGACGTGCCGAGGATCGCGAATGCAAGGACGCCGAGCCAGTTCAGGAGGAAGGCTCCGCCGATCGTCAGGGTGGACCGCAGCGACTCCCCACGGAAGACCGAGACGAGCGGACTGGCCTTCTCCGAGACGTCGATTCCGTATTTCTCCCCGAGCTGCTGCGCCTCTTCCATCCTGCCGTCCTTGATCATCTTGTCGATCTGGTGACGGTGGGCGAATTGGGGGCTCTCCTTGAGCCAGCGTCCGGCGATGACGATGAAGACGGCGGGGATGGCGGCCACGGCGAAGCAGAGCGCCCACCCGCCGATGGGGAACAGCAGGTAGACGGACCCGGCAGCCAGGACGGAGCCGACCGGCCAGCCGGACTGGACGAGTGAGTAGATGAGACCGCGGCGGCGGGCCTTGGCGGGATCGCTGTTGTGGGCAAACATCTCGTTGAGGTAGGCCGCGTTGATGGCCTGTTCGGCGTAGCCGAGGCCGGCCAGTGAACGCACGAGGACTAAGAAGACGAGTCCCAGGCCGGCCGCGATGCCCACAACCCAGCCGACAGTGGCGGTCAGCAGTGAGGCGACGGCGGCACCGACGACGGCGATCAGGATGCCCTTGCGGCGGCCGATCCGGTCGACGATCGGGCCGATCCCGAAGGCCACGAGTGCAGTGCCAGCGGTCACCCAGGTATTGATCCCCGTGGACTGGGCCGCGCTCAAGCCGAGGTCTGCGGCCAGCACCGGCAGCAGGTTGCCGAACAGGACGAAGTCATAGACGGCGAAGGTCCAGGCGAAGAAGCAAATCCAGGTGGCCAGCCGGACGTCCTTGGGCGTGACATCAGACTCGACAAATTGAAAGGTTGGGGCAGTGGTCATAACGGTTCCTAATTCACGGGGATGGTGGGATGTGATCAGTAGGGAACGAAGGGGGCGGCCTGGAGACCAGCGTCAATAACTGGCTCCAGGCCGCCCCTTTTACTGCGTTTACAGGCTTAGGTTGCGGAACTGAGCTCGGCGACCAAAACCTCGCGGCGTTCGGCGGTTGACCTCAGATCGACCGTGAGTTGGCCGTTGACCTCCTTGATGACCACACCGTAGTCACGGGCGGCTGCCTCGGCGGTCGTGAAGCCGTCCAGCACGTCCTCGAGGACCTTCAGCGGGTCCCGCTTGTGCGGGTCGCCGAAGCCACCACCGCTGGGCACGGTGATCTGCAGGGAGTCACCGGCCAGCAGTTGACGTCCGGTGACCTTGGACGGCCAGGACTCCTCGCCTGCCCGGCCGACGTTCTTCACGAGCGAGCCGTTGAGGCCGTCATGGCCGCCGAAGGCTCCCCATGGAACGTCCGACTCGTGGCGTTCACCCTCGCAGGTGATCGCGGTGTCGGTCAGGAAGGTGTTCTCCCGGACGATGCCGATGCCGCCGCGGAATTCACCGGCGGCCGCCGGCTCGGAGCGCAGTTCGTAGCGGTCGGTGCGCATCGGGAACCGCCACTCGAGCTCCTCGATCGGGTTGTTGCGGGTGTTGGCGATGAGGTTGTCTACGGAGTCCGGCCCGTCGCTGGTTGCGCGGGCGCCGTAGGAGCCCTCGTTGACCTCGAGGTAGACCCAGTACTCGCCCTGTTTCTCGTCCCATCCTGAGTAGGAGATGAAGTGGATGTGGGCGGAGTTGCCGGCGGTGACGCGCTCGGGGATGACGGGGGCGAGGGCCCGCAGGGCCAGGTCGACGGCCCGCTGTACCTGGGAGAACCGCGAGAAGGTTGCGGCCGGGTACGTGGGGTTGAAGATGGTGCCCTCCGGGGCGATGACCTTCAGCGGCTTGAGCATGCCCTCGTTTTGGGGCACGAACACGGGAAAGGCGACCTCGTCCAGGAATATCATCCGGGTGATGAACGTGAATGCCGAGACGGTGGTGCCCTCGAAAGCGCAGTTATAAGCGGTGGGCACCTGTTCGGAGGATCCGGTGAGGTCGTAGGTGATCTCGTCACCCTCGATGATCACCTTCACGACGATCGGTAGCTTCTTGCCGTAGTTGCGGCCGTCGTCGTCCAGGTAGCCGACCTCGGTCTCGTAGACGCCGTCGGGGATCTTGGCGATCTCCTGGCGCAGCATCCGCTCCGAGTAGTCGATCCAGCTCTGGCCGGCTTCGCGGACCGCGCCGAAGCCGTACCGCTCGATGAGGGCGATGTAGCGGGACTTGGCCAGCTCGCAGGCGGCGATCATCGCCTGGAAGTCGCCCTCGTTGGAGGTGGGTGTCCGGGTGTTGTTGAGGATGTGCCGGATCAGCGATTCCTGGCGGACGCCCTTCTCGGAAATCTTCACCGCCCGGAAGATGGTGCCTTCGGACTGGATGTCCTGGATGTCCACCATCAGTCCGGAGTACGCACCGCCGTTGTCGATCAGCTGGCCCGAGGCGCCGGCGAAGCCGACGAGTTCCCCGTCGTGGAAGATCGGTTCGATGATCGCGACGTCGGGGGAGTGCGTGGCGCCGAGGTACGGATCGTTGTGCAGGATGATGTCACCGTCGTGGATGTCGTCGCCGAGGACCGAGATCACACCCTTGACGATCTTGGGCATCGAGCCCATGAACATTGGCGTGGAGTCGGACTCGGCCAGCACGTTGCCGTCCTTGTCGAAGAGCCCTGCACCGAGGTCCTCGGACTCACGGATGATCGAGGAGTAGGCCATGCGGAAGAGCACCGATGCCATTTCCTTGGCTGCGGAGTTCAGGGCGCCGCCGATCACGCGCATCAGGATCGGGGTGGCCAGTTTCTCGGCGCTCTGGGTGGCGGCCGGGCAGTCGATGACGAGGTTGCCGGCTGCATCCACCGCTCCGGAGAATCCCGGAGGAATAACTGTGGTGGAGTCGTACTGCTCGATGATGGCGGGGCCGGTGAAGGTGATTCCCACGCCCATCCTGTCGCGGTCGTAGAAGCCGGTGTCCAGGGTGACCGGCTTGCCATCCTGTTCGAAGGTCACCGGGCGGGTTTCCACCAGGGCGTCATCGAGGGAACCGGACTTGATCGCTTCCGGCGTGGGCAGGTCATCCATCAGGGCGCTGGCCTCCACGCGGATGTTGATGACTTCCACGGTGCCGTTCTTGAAGCGGTGCCCGTACTCCTCGAAGTGGGCGTCGTGGAAGGCTGCCTCGGCCTTTTCCAGCCAGGCCTGGTTAACCGGTCCGGCGGGCGCAGTGAAGCGGATCTCGTACCCCTGGCCCTCGTAGCGCGCGTCGGCGAGCCATTCGAGCTTGCGGCGTCCGGCTGGCACATCCTCGGCATCGAGTTGGGCGTTGGCCTCGCGCTCCAGTTGCTCATAGGAGCCCTGGATGGCGGCGGGGTCTGCGCTGGCGAACGTGAATCGCCTGGTGGCGACGAACTCATACTTCTCGTCGGTAGCCAGCAGGCCGGTCGCAGCCATGATGCCCGGGTGGGCCGGGATCAGCACCTTCGGGACCTCCAGCTCCGCGGCGATCTCGCAGGCGAACAGTGCGCCGGCGCCGCCTGCCGCGACGAGGGTGAAGTCACGCGGATCGTAGCCGCGGCGGACGGAGTTCTGCTCGATCGCCTGGGTCATGCCGAACTTCTGGATCTGCAGCGCGCCGAGGGCGGCCTGGTCCACGGACATGTTGAGTTTTTCCGCCAGACCTTCCATGGCCTTTCGGGCGCCATCGAGATCCAGATCCATGCCTGAGCCTGCCAGGACGCGGTCAGGGCGCATGCGCCCCAGCAGCATCTGGGCGTCAGTTGATGTCGGCTCCGTCCCGCCGCGGCCGTAGCAGACCGGGCCCGGGACGGCGCCGGCAGACTGCGGACCGACGCGGAAGACCCCGCCGGCGTCGACGTAGGCGATGGAGCCGCCGCCTGCGCCGATGGTGTCGATGTCCACCATCGGGACCATGGCCTGGTGGTCGCCGATCTTGGTGTCCAGCAGGTGGCGCATGCGCAGTTCACCCTGGTAGGCCACACCGATGTCCGCTGAGGTCCCCCCAATGTCCAGAGTGACCACGTTCTCGAAGCCGGACTGACGGCCGGCCCACATGCCGCCGATCAGGCCGCCGACCGGTCCGGACATCATCAGTGTGACGGGCCGCTTCGCGGCCTCCTTGATCGGGACCATACCGCCGGAGGACTGCATCAGCAGGATCTCCCGCTTGTAACCCAATCCTTCTGCCTGCTCCTGCAGGCGGTAGAGGTAACGGGAGACCCGGGGCCCGACATAGGCATTCAGCGCCGTGGTGGAAAACCGCTCATACTCCCGGTACAGGGGCACGATGTCACTGGAAAGGGACAGGTAGGCTTCGGGGAACTCCTCCACGACAATCTCCCCGATCCGCTGCTCATGGGCGGGATTCAGATAGGAGTGCAGCAGGCAGACGGCGATGGCCTCGACGCCGGCCGCCTTCAGCTCGCGTACGCGCTCACGGACCTCGTCCTCGTCCAGGGGAACCAAAACGTCGCCGTTCGGTGCGGTGATGCGCTCCTTGACGGTGAGCCGGTGACGGCGCTTGATCAGAGGCTTTGTCTGCCAGGGCAGATCCTGCTGAAGGGAGAAGTTATGCGGCTTCTTGTGCCGGGCGATGTGCAGGATGTCCCGGAAACCCTCGGTGGTGATCATCCCGACCTCCGCACCGGTGTGCGTCAGCGCGGTATTCGTGGCGACCGTGGTGCCGTGCACCAGCTGGTCGATCTCCGAAAGCGAGACCCCGGCCTTTTCGCAGAGCTTTATGATGCCGTTGATCACGGCCTCAGACGGGTCGTGCGGGGTGGAGGGAACCTTTTCCACAACGGCGATGCGCTGGTCGTCGTCCGAGAAATACAAGTCGGTGAATGTACCGCCGACGTCTACTCCGATGCGCTTCATAAGGGGGTCCTTTCGAAAGTTTGGTTCAGGACTGGGTTGAAGGGAAAGACGGGGGGCCTCTCGGCCGGGCCCGAATTCACCCGGGATTGGAGCTAGTCCGCTGGGCCGGGGGTCCGGTCCCGCAATCCGATGTGCCGTAGCTCACATCGTTGCTTAGAAAGCAATTTAGTTCCTTTGCGAACAACACGCAATGTTTTTGACGTTCATTTCTTGGGACTTCCCCTTTTGCGTCAGGGGACGTGCGCCTCCCTAAGAGTTGGAGAGCAGCTTGCGGAAGGATTCGGCAAGGCTCTGCCAAGCAGGGTGGGGAGCGGGCGCGGTCGGCTTTTGGACTGCTGAGAAAAAAGGGTTACATGTTGCAGAACTAGCGGCTACGGCACCCGGCCGGCCGTCATCCACATCGACATGGCCAACGCCTGGACCCGCCCGGGCCACCAGTTCTCCTCCTCGATGTGAACCTGCCGTCCGACATGGGCCTGGGGTCCCAAAAGATCCCGGTTGAGACCCTGGGCGATCGCCAAGGGCTTCCGCCCGATCATCGTCAAGGAGGCCGTGGGCGACCGCGTGCCAGGAGTCGTGGCGTGGAACCTGTTCGATATGGACTCCAAGTTCGGCGACGTGGAGCCGCTGGAGACTTGTCCTCCGACGAGAGGTTGGATGGGCACGCCGTACGATGGCTACGGTGACTGCGCGTAGCGCCTGGAGAGGGAGAACCCATGCTTGACCCACAAACAACCACTGACAAACCGCAAGGGGCGGCAGCATCGCTGCTCAACGGTCTTACCGTGCTCGAAGCCTTCTCCGTCGCCAAGCGTTCCCTCTTGGGCGTCACGGAGATCTCCGAGCTCGTTGGCCTGCACAAGAGCACGGTCTCCCGGATGCTTAGCGGCCTGGACGAAGCCGGCTACGTGCAGCGCGACGAGGAAACAGGGCGATACCGCCTCGGGCTCGGGATGATCGGCCTGGCCGGACCACTGCTGGCCGAGCTTAGCGTCCGCCGTGCCGCCCTGCCCCACCTCGAAGAACTCACACAGGCCACCGGCGAGACGGCCGCGATCGCCGTTTGGAACGGCAGCAACGCGATTGTCGTGGAACAAACGGCTTCCACCCACCAGGTCAAGCACAGCGCGGCGATCGGCACGCGCTACAACAAGTTCGCCAGTTCCTCAGTCCGCGTGTTCCTCGCCGAACTGCCGCCCGAGGAGACCGACCGCCTGCTTGCCGACCGTACGGTCCTGCGGGAGGGCTACCTCGGTCTCGAAGACCCGGCCCACGAACAGCTCGTCGGCGTACGTGACGACGGCTTCGCCGTCAACGACGGCGAGACCACTTACGAGGAATACGGCGTGTCCGCTCCTGTGCGGGACTACCGGGGCGAAGTCGTCGGCTGCATCACAGCCAGCGCGCCCCGATCCCGAGTGCAGTACATGCAGAGTCAGTCGATCCTGCGCGAAGCCGTGCTAGAGGCCGCGGCGCGGGTGTCTACACGGTTGGGCCACCTGCCGGGGAAACAGATCCAGGTCGCTGACGGCGCTGTTGGCTGATCCGAGCAGGAGCCGATGAGCCTGCGAGCCGTGATCCTCGGTGGTTTGCCAGAGCAGGGACCGACGGAGCCTCAAGCAGGGCCACCCCCTCGAAGTTGGCAGCTGCTCCCTCTCGGATGACCCTTTCCGAGTGCGACAGCGCGGTCAAGCGTCTCGATCTGAATGCGGTCGAAGACACGATGTTGCTGACGTTTCGCCTAGCCGCGTGGATGAATCACCCCGGAAGCGGGGCCGCCCAGCCCAAGCGGGTGGATACTTCCGAAGCAGCCTGTTGTACGGCTTGAACCAGAGCATCCTTGGTGGCGTGCTTTTGCACGCGGGAACGGGGGGCGGATGCAGTGATGCACCCAACCACCTTGCCCCGGTAATCCCGAACCGGAGCAGAGACCCCAAACTCCTCCTCCGTAGTCGAACCGTCGTTAATGGCGTATGCCTGACGGGCGACTTCCTGCAGGTGGGCGGTGTGGTCCAACGGCAAACCATCTCCGGCCGTGCGTAGTATCTGCCCGGATCCGATCAGTTCCGTCGCGAGAGCCGGCGCCAGGTCCGCCAGGAAAACCCGCACTGAAGAGCTCTCGAATTTGTTGTACCGGGTTCCGATGGTGGCAGTGTGTTTGACCAGATTCGGGCTGGCAACCTGCTCCACGACGATGGCCTCGTGACCATTCCAGACCGAGATAGCGCTGGTCTCTTGGGTGCTTTCGGTTAACTTCTCCAAATACGGAACCGCAGCACGGCGGACATCCAGATCCGCCAGCAAAGGGGCGGACAACGCGAGGAGGCCCAGCCCGAGCCGATACCGTCCCGTCTCCTCATCCCGCTGGACATATCCAGCTTCTGTTAGACCGCTAAGAATGCGTGAGACCGTGCTCTTGTGGAGGCCAACACGCTGAGCAACCTCAGTCACGCCAAGAACCGGACTTTGAACGGAAAAGGCTTCCAGGACAGCAAGACCGTTCAACAGTGACGCCGCAGCTCCTTGGACCTGCCCGTTGTCATGCCTCGGCCTGCCTGCCACCTTCATCCTTTCGCGCTACGTGACTATCCCGCCACTCTTTGGGGCCATCATATGCCGCAATCTGTACCCGCCTCACTTAGGTTGTCAGTTCCACACTGCGGACGTGAGATTAACGAACAGTAGGCCCGCCTTGGCGGGCGTTCAAAGTGTTCCGCTCAAACTACATCCGAGCTTCGGCAGGCTTCCCTGCTTTTGCCTTGTCCCGAAGGGATCGGCTGCTTTGCTAGCAACATAGTCACAACAGGAGCAACGCACGTAGGCCTACTTTGCGCTCTATCCACCCGGCATACCTGACCTGGCGGGCCGACGATGTTGCTCGTGGAGCAATGCGAGCCTCAATAGAGAAACCGGCGGATAGTGTCATCGCGTGGCACGAATGTTTCCGCCGGGAAAACTGCGGACGCCTCAGCCCGTGTTGCTGGGGTGGGCGGGCCGCGAACCGGACCCTCGCCGGGCTGCCGGAGTGACGCACTCGCCGATGCTCGCCCTATCGAGAAGTTGGTCCGCTGGAGATGCAGACTCCGGGCACCTCTGGTGGTGCGCCGGTTCGTGCGCTACAGTATCCAGTACAGCAACCACGTTGCTAGCTTAGAAACACAAAAGCCGAGAGAGTGGAGAGAACCATGACAACAGAGACAGCGACGTCCAACGACATCGAAGCCCGTCTTGCAGCAGTGCTGGAGGAGGCGTTCGAAGCAGGCACGGGCATCTACAACGAGCGAGGCTTCAAGCGTCGGATCGGCTACGGCAACCGCCCCGCCGTCATCCACATCGACCTCGCGAACGCTTGGACCCGTCCGGGTCACCCGTTCAGCTGCCCGGGCATGGAGGAGATCATCCCGAACGTCCAGCGGATCAACGAGGCCGCGCGCGCCAAGGGCGTCCCGGTCTTCTACACCACGAACGTGTATCGCAACCGCGATGCCACCTCCGGGACGAACGACATGGGTCTGTGGTACTCGAAGATCCCCACGGAGACCCTTCCGGCGGGTTCCTACTGGGCGCAGATCGACGACCGCATTGCGCCCGCGCCCGGCGAGGTCGTGATCGAGAAGAATCGCGCCTCGGCGTTCCCGGGGACGAACCTCGAGCTCTTCCTGACCTCCAACCGCATCGACACCCTGATCGTGACCGGTGCGACCGCGGCCGGGTGCGTGCGCCACACCGTCGAGGACGCGATCGCCAAGGGCTTCCGCCCGATCATCCCCCGGGAGACCATCGGCGACCGCGTCCCGGGCGTCGTGCAGTGGAACCTCTACGACATCGACAACAAGTTCGGTGACGTGGAGTCCACGGATTCGGTGGTGGATTACCTGAACCGCCTCCCGCAGTTCGAGGACACGGTCCCGAAGACCCTCTCGGATCCCCAGCCCGAGGTGGCGACCCCCGCGGATCCGGCCTGAGCCGCACCGCACTCTCGGAGCCCCGCGGCCCGGCATCCCCGGGCCGACCCGACGACAGCCGGCACCCCTCAGCGGGGCTGAAGGCGGGTCAGCCGATCCGCTGGGCCAGGGGCACGATAATCCCACCGGACCGCGCACATGGGTGATACGCCATCGGTGATACCGAGATAATCGCAACGTCGTAGATGCGGCGTGAGGTCATTCTCCGGTGTTCATCGTCTCGATCCATCCGGACGGATGGAGCCGACGCGGATTCTCAACACAATCACCTGGACCGCTTGGGCAAGTCCGGCCTCCACGAACCTTAAACCGTCAGCGCGTGCCGGCCGCATGGACGGCCGCGGCTGGCTGGCCCTGCCGTGACTGGCTCCACGCCATCCAGCCACCCGATGCAGCCATGAGCAAGGCACCGGCCGGTTGCGTCGGAAGGCTGCTGCCCGTGGTCGCCTGCCCCAGCACGACGCCGAGGAGGTAGAACAGTACGGCGCCGGCAATCCATAGGGCCCCGGCCCAGCGGGGGAGCGTGCGGGACTGCCAGACCGCGACTCCAAGCAAGACGTTGCCAAGGAACGCGAGCACGATCCCGAGCAGGAACGAGACCGTCATGGCGGATGGAAACTCCAGAAGCATGACGTCCCGGTTCCTTTCCAGATACGCCTTCCCGATCGCGGGAGTGGCGAAAGTGGAGAGGACGGCGGGGACCATTAGCAAGGCAGTTCCCGCGACGGTGATGACTGTTGCTGCCAGTGCCAGGCGGCCGACGCGGCTGTTGGCCAGGCAGCAGCCCAGCGCGAACACCCCGAAGATCGCGAGGATGGTGCCTCCGTAGCTGCCGAGCAAGTGGCTTGACTGATACGAGCCCGAGCTGACGAACCGCGCCCAGGCGTCTGGATCCTTTTGCTGGTCCGGCTGAGGCTCAAGCGTGGCCCAGGCGGTGATCAGGCCGTAAAGAGGTAACGTCCACAACCCCGCCCGGATCCAGTGGGTGATGTTCTGTGCGTTCATGGACCGCTTCCTTCCTCGACCATGAGCCCGCCGCCTGCCCGGAAACGGGGCGACGCCTGCCCCAGCGTAGTTCCGGGGCCGCGTCCCGGGCTAGGGTGCGTTGATTCACGGGAAGGTCCGCGGAACTGCAAAGCTGCGGTGCATCCCGGTCTGGGCGCGCACTGAGCCGAGAGCAGATGGCCGACTGGCGGGGACTCTACCCACTCCTTCGAATCGGGCAGCGAATCGTGCCTGCACGGTATCTTCGCGCGCTCCGTTGACCGTAGGCTCCATCCGTGTAGATCGCGCCCCGACTTCCTAGTCGTTTAGATCGAAGTCGAGGTCAAGGTCCCGTGGTGTTCTAAGTCGCCGCCAGATTGAAGCGACTCGGGCGGTGGGCAGGGTTGATGCAATGGGCATCCGTTCCACGGCGGTCAGTTGTTTCAGGGCGAGCCCGGTCAGCACCGCGATGTCTCTGATGGGTACCTGGAATGTTCGGAACGGACCCAGTGGGGGAGCCTGTCGAGTGCACCGGGCGGGGTACATCCGGGAGGTCCGCCAGCTGGGGTGTCTGGTCCACGACTTCCCATAAGCGCCTTTCGCTGTCAGGTTCACTTCGTTGGACCCCGGACGTAATCGATGATCTCCCGGAACAGCGGTCCAACTGTCGCGATTGTCCAACCTGTACGGGGCAGTTTTTCGGACGGGGTATGCGCGATTCCAGGGTTCCCGTATCTGTATTGGATTTCTCGCAGCGCCAGTGCGGGCGGATGTTGCCGCGGCGGGAGACCGGCTGATGCGTCGCAGTGCGTCACATTGTGGCGCTACGGCGGATACCATCGGAGGGTGAAGGCATACCGCCGGCGCAAGAGACGAGCCTTTCTGCATCGGCGTGCGTCCCCGGCAGCCAAACGCCGGAAGGCCGCCGCCAGGCGCCAGCCGGCCGCCAAGGGGCTGTCGCAGGGGGAGGTGGCTACGCGGGTCGAGCGCGGGCTTACCAACCGCGTGCCGGACACCACTAGCCGGAGCCTGTGGCAGATATTCCGGGCCAACGTCTTCACGCTCTTCAACGCAATCGTCGGCACGAGCTTCCTGCTGCTGTTGTTCCTGGGGCAATGGCGGGATGCCCTGTTCGGCCTCGCCGCTGTCAGCAATGCCGTGATCGGCGTCGTCGAGGAATACAGGGCGAAAAAGTCCTTGGACCGGCTGGCTGTCCTCAACGCCCCGCTCGCGCGGGTCTTGCGCGAGGGTCAGATCCACGACATCGCCACGGCCGACGTCGTAAAAGATGACCTCCTGGTGTTGCGGGCCGGGGATCAGGTCACTGCCGACGCTGCCGTACTGGAGTCGTCCGGCCTCGAGGTGGACGAATCGCTTCTCACGGGCGAAGCAGACCCGGTGGGTAAGGATGCTGGGACGGAAGTACTCTCCGGATCGATCGTCGTGGCCGGCCACGGCAACGCCCAGGTTGTCCGGGTCGGAGCGGCGTCGTTCGCGAGCCGGCTGACGGCAGATGCGCGACGCTTCTCACTGGTGAACTCCGAGATCCGCAACAGCCTCAACCGTGTAATGCGCTGGATCGCCTGGATCCTGCTGCCCGTTGCCCTCATCGTGCTCAGCGGCGAGATCCAGGCGCGCGGCGGCTGGCAGACCGCCATTTCCACCGGTGCCTGGACCCCCGCTCTCGTGGGACTTATTGCCAGCATGATCGCGATCGTCCCGCTGGGACTAGTGCTGCTGACGAGCGTGGCCTTCGCCGTGGGCGGACTCCGGCTGGCTAAACACAACGTACTGATCCAGGAACTCGCCGCTGTCGAGGGACTGGCACGCGTAGACGTACTGTGCATGGACAAGACCGGAACCCTCACAGAAGGAGGACTGGTCTTCGACGCGGTTCACCCGCTGGCGCCGCAACCGGGATGGGAACAGGCCCTCGCATGGTTTGGCGCCGAACCCGAGGCAAACGCCACGGCACGCTGCCTGAGCACGGCCTTTGAGGATGATGGCGGCCTTCAACCCGTCCGGACCGTGCCGTTCTCCTCCGCCCGGAAGTGGAGCGGAGTCAGCTTCAACGGGAGCGCCCGCGGTGCGCGCACCTGGATTCTCGGAGCACCGGAAATGATGCTTGTGCAGGGCGACGACGCAGCCGCACGTCTGAAGCCGTCGATCTCGGCGCCCGACGGCGTAGTACCGCGCCAGAGCGACGTCTTGCGCCAGGCTGGCGAACTGGCCGCATCAGGGCTGCGGACCCTGCTCCTGGCCGGCGCGGATCAGTTGCCAGCCAATGGGAAGGTGGAGCAGTTGCCGGGGTCGCTCCACCCTGTGGCGCTGCTGACCTTCCGGGAACAGCCGCGCTCCGATGCCCGGGAGACCCTCAAGTTCTTCCGGACCGAAGGGGTCGGGTTGAAGATCATTTCCGGCGACGATCCCCGCACCGTTGCCGCCATTGCCCGCAGGGTTGGCCTGGAGGTCACGGAGGGCTTCGACGCACGCTCACTGCCGGAGGACCCGCTGCATCTGGAGGAGGTGATGGAATCAAACATGGTGTTTGGCCGAGTGACGCCGGCCCAGAAGAGGGCAATGGTCGAGGCGCTCCAGCGCCGGGGACATACTGTGGCCATGACCGGCGACGGCGTCAACGACGCCCTCGCGCTCAAGACGGCCGACCTTGGGATCGCGATGGACTCCGCGGCGCCCGCCACCAAGGCAGTCGCGCGCCTGGTATTGCTCGACGGCCGCTTCGACCGGCTTCCCGGAGTCCTCGCTGAGGGCCGGCAGGTCATCGCCAATATTGAGCGGGTCTCCAGCCTCTTCCTGAGCAAAACGGTCTATGCGACCGCCATCGCGGTGACCTTCGGGCTCCTGCAGTGGACGTTTCCGTTTCTTCCCCGCCAGCTATCCTTCACGGACGGCCTGACGATCGGAATCCCGGCCTTCTTCTTGGCGCTCATGCCGAACCCGCGCCGCTATCAGCCCGGATTCCTGCGCCGGTCCCTATGGTTCTCCGTCCCTGCCGGACTGATCGTCACGGCTTCCCTGCTCACACTGAACGCATTCGCGCCGCTGGCCGTCACGGCCACGTCCGAACAAGTCAGCAGCGCCTCTGTGCTGACGCTGTCCATGGTCGGACTGTGGATACTATCGGCTGTGTCGCGCCCCCTCAACGCAGCGCGCCTGGCCGTGGTGTTGGCCATGAGCGCCTCCCTGCTGGTCTCGCTCAACCTCCCGCTCGTGCAGGAATTCTTCCTGCTTTCCCGGCCACCCGGCGGGTTGTTGCTCGCGGCCGTGGCGTGCGGGGCCGCCGGGGGCCTCGGAGTCGAGGTCCTGGCGCGGGTCCACGCCCGGGCCTTCCCGCAACAAGGTCCGGTGGTGAAGAGCGGTTAAATGGGCTCATCAATTATTAGCGTTTTGTCCTCAACCGAAGGGGCTGGAAGCCCTGCAAACGTAGGTGTGGTCCAGACATCTTTTGCTGGGGAACCATGGGAGCCCCAGCGACCCAGACTGGCCTGTTCAATCCGGGCACTTGGAGGGCCTATATTTCCAGGGTTAAGGGGGAATTGGGCGCCGCGTTCACAGGCGGGGGCGGTGGTGCAGGAGGGTTGCACACAGCACCGATGAGAGGAATATCTCAGGAGGCATTCCTCGGCCAGGGCTTCGGGGTGATCTCTGAAATCGATGTCCGCTCAACCTTCGAGACCAAGCTCGGGGAGGAGAACGGACAGGCCTTGGGCGGCTACCTCATCCTGGGCGTCTGCAATCCCGCCCTGGCCCAACGCGCGCTTGGGGAGGGCTCGTTCCCGTTTGTCCGGCCAAGAGGGGTGTGCACGTTGTCCACACCGGAGTGCGTTTCCTGCCGTTGCTGCCTTGTGGCTCGCACCTTGCCTGCTTCCCACGAGACGGGCAGGAAGACCCCTCCGGAAACCCGGGGATCTTCCTGCCTCAAGTCACGCAACTTCAGGTTAGGGGTTTGCTGGGTGCAGCGGGCCCATCCGCGGCGTCAATGTTGGTGAAATTGGCCCCTTTTGATGATTGAGAAATTGAGCGGTCGCAAGACCGCGGCAACTGACCCGCGGTCTTCCCGATGCTCAGTCGATCAACCACTTCTCACGCAGGCAGTGGTGTCACACCGTGGGGGCGATGTTCTGGTTCAACCGGAATAGATTGGTGGGGTCGTATTCGTTTTTCAGTTCCACGAGCCGCCGGTATGTATCCGCCGGGTACGACGCCCGGACGAGCGCCGTATTCGCTTCACCTGTGAAATTCACGTAGGCCGTCACATCCGGACCGAACGCGGACGTCACGCCCCGGGCCCATTCGACGACATCCGCGAAGCCTTCCGCCGTCGGCGTGCGCGCAACAACATTGACAATGAATTCCTGGTCGCGGAGTGCGAAGGCCGTTGCTTCGGCAGGAACCCGGCCGACCGCGCCGCCAAGGTGGTGCAGGTGAATCTGCGTCATGGCGCTGGGCAATGCCGCAAACGAGTCCAGCAGCACGCGTACGGACGCGTCGTCCGCGGCGCGCAGAAATGCCGAGCGGAAATAGTTGTGCACGCCCCGCGGGTACAGCGGATCGAGCGCCTGCTGCCACCCCGCGTACGGGTTGGCCGCGAACACATCGGCGATGACCGTGCCCAATGACCGGAAGGGCGCGGTGGCGGCCTCGCCGGCATCGAGATCGCCGGACCAGCACCCTCCCACAGCGATGACCGGCTTGCCGTGCACTGATTCTGGCAGGAACGGGACCGGTGGCGCCATGGTCATGTTGACCAGCGTGGTCAGCTCATCGGGGGCCGCCGCGCAGGCCGCCCGATAGCCGCGCAACACCTGCTCCGCCTCTTCTGCGGGGTAGAAAACCAGGCCGGAAAGGACGATGGGCCCCACTTCGTGCAATTGATACTCGAAGGACGTCACCACACCGAAATTGCCGCCGCCGCCGCGCAGCCCCCAGAACAAATCGGGGTGCTCATCGGCACTGGCGTGAATAAACTGCCCGTCAGCAGTGACGACGTCGGCGCCGACCAGGTTGTCGCTGGCCAGCCCGTGCTTGCGCACGAGCCAGCCGATGCCGCCGCCGGTGGTGAAGCCGGCTATGCCGGTCGAGGACACCAGGCCACCGGTCACGGCTAGCCCGAATTGCTGGGTCTCTGCATCCAAGTCCTTCCAGGTACACCCTGCCTGTGCCGCCACGCGGCGGCGGGCAGGGTCCACCTGGACCCCCTTCATCAGCGAAAGGTCCAGCACGATACCGTCGTCGACGGTGGAAAACCCGGGGATCGAATGGCCACCGCCGCGAACCGACAACGGCAACCCCTCGCTGCGCGCGAGATCGACCGTGCGGATCACATCTGCCACACCCGCACAGCGTGCGATGAGCGTCGGGCGCCGGTCGTGGGCCCCGTTCCAGATGCGTCGTTCGTGGTCGTAGTCAGCGTCCCCTGGCCGGACGACCGTGCCGCGCAGCCCGGCGGCGAACTCGGCGATGGTGGCCTCGCCGATGCGGGTCGGCCTAGTCTGCGTCGTTGTCACGATGCGTTCCTCCTGATTGCTGTTTGTTTGTCAGATCCATTTGTCAGATCCAGGAATCACGCTAGTGAACCGTACTCAACGAGCACTCAACGCCGTCTCAACATCATCATCCGAGTCCCGCCTACGCAGTGCGGCCAGCCGCTGACCGGCGATGAGGCATCTCGTCCGGTCGAAAATCGCCCCAGCCCTGTCAATTTCGCGGGCCGCCCGATGCGGGTCGCCGAGCTCGTTGGAAAGCTCTGCCACCATCAACCGTTGCCAGCCCGTGTGTCGCCGCCATGGGGCGACCTTTTCCGCTGCCTGCCTGTACATTTCCCGCGCTGCCCGGACCTCCCCGGAGATCAGTTCGGCGGCACCGAGAATGGTCAGCGTGGCGCCCATCCCCACCTGATCTCCCGCTGACTCGAACCCTGAAAGGCAACGCCGAGCGTCCGTCAGGCCGCGGTCGATATCACCACCCATGGCGCGGAGCAGGGCGATATTAATCTCGGTCAGCAGCTCGCCGCGTCGGTCGCCCAAGCCGAGCCGAAGCTCCCGCGCCAAGGAAAGAGCCTCATCGGCCGCGCTGTGGTCGCCACAGTCGCGCAGAATGCAGCCAAGTTGGTGAAGTGTTTGCGCCCTCGCCAGGTCATCTCCTAACTCGGCGAAATGTTCGGCTGCATCCGTGATGACGGATATCGCAGACGGCGTGTCTCGCGAAAGCCTGGCCGCGTAGCCGATCGCGGACAGGACGTAGCCTTTGGCTTGGATAACGCCAACCCGCCGGCCCAACAGCAGGGTCTCCTCGACGCAGGGGACCAACCGACCGGCGACCGGGACCAGTTGCAGGCTGGGAGTGATCACCGGCAGGAAGGGTGGGGTGCTGGTCTCAGACTGTGCGAGTTCGCTCAGGCAGGTGTTTAGGTGACGGGCGGCGAGTGGTCCGTCCTCCCGGGACAACGCGCACTGGCCGAGCAGCCAACTGCTGGCAGCGCAATGTTCGGGTCTGCCACCCTCGAATGCCTCGGTGTGCACGTCGGCTGCCAGCTGTTCGGCCTCCTCCAAGTCGAAAGTGCTCCAGGCGAGCGAGGTCTCAATGAGCCGGGCCATCGCCACCTCGTCGGGGTTGCCGATCTCCCGCATGATTGCCAGGGCCTCCGCGCCGAGCGCCCGATGCCGGTCGCCGCGGCCCTGCCGGCTGTCCAGCCCGGTCAGGCCGATCAGAGCAGCCGCGCGAGGCCGGGTCGAGTCGGGGGCCACCGCCAAGGCACGCTCCACCCAACGTGCTCCCTCGACCGCGTGACCGCGGAGGAACCAGAACCGCCACAGGCTGGCCGCGAGCCGGAGCGCGGTCTCGGGCTCGTGGGCGCATGACCAGCGCAACGCAGCGCGCAGGTTGTCGTGCTCGCGGTCGAGCAACTTCGGCTGTTCGATGACCACCCCGGTGGCCCGTTCGGGATTGTGGGATTCGGCGACGGCAAGGAAGTAGGCGCAATGCGCAGCCGCCAGTTGAGCCGCCTCACCTGCATGATGGAGATTCTCTTGGCCAAACTGGCGGACCGTCTCCAATTGCCGGTATCGGGTCCCGGCGCCCCTCCTTTCGGTGACCACCAAAGACTTGTCCACCAGCTTGGCCAACAGGTCGAGCAGTTCGATCTGCTGGAGGGGCGCGTCAGCGCAGACTGCTACCACAGCGTCGAGGGTGAAACCACCCGCGAACACAGACAGCCGGCGCAGCAGAACCTGTTCCGGTTTGGTGAGCAGTTCGTGGCTCCATTCCAAGGTGCCACGCAGCGTCTGGTGCCGCGTGACGCCGCTGGTTCCGCCGCCGAGCATGGACAAAGCATCGCCCAATCCCTGGACGATCTCGGAGGGTTCGAGTACGGCGGTTCTGGCCGCGGCCAATTCCAGGGCCAGCGGCATCCCGTCGAGCCGTCGGCACAACTCTGTCACCCCCTGCGCGTTGTCGGCGTCGAGCGCGAAACCCGGCCGGACCTGCGCTGCACGCTCAACGAAAAGCCGGACAGAGGGCAGACGGCCCAGCACGGCCAGGTCGGGAGCTTCGGTCCGCAGGGGCGAGGGCAGGGGCAATGACGGCACCCGGTAGGTGTACTCCCCGTCGGCATGGAGTGGCTCCCGGCTGGTTGCGAGCACTCTAACCCCAGGGGATCCGTCCAGTAGCGCGACGACGAGATGCGCACATGCCGCGAGCAGGTGTTCGCAGTTGTCCAGCACGAGGAGCAGCGAGCGTCGCCGCAGTTGGTCGACCAGCGCTTGCACGCGGCTTGGTGCCGCGCCGGAATCCAACCCGAGGACCTCGGCTACGGCATCGGCCACCAGCAGCGACTCCCCAACGGCCGCGAGGTCGACGAACCAGACTCCGTCCACGTACTCAGGACGAACTCTCTTCGCGGCCTCCAATGCCAGTCTGGTTTTGCCGCTGCCGCCAGCCCCGGTGAGGGTGAGCAGGCGAGCATGGCCCATCAGCCGCTGGACGTCAACGAGCTCACGCTCGCGCCCGATGAAGCTTGTCAACGGGGATGGCAGATAACCGATGGCATCGTCTTTGCCGGTCACGCCGGCGGGCCGGTGGAGGCGTTCCTCGGGCGGCGAGCCGGTCAACAGCTCGCGAAACAGTCCCACCGTCCGGGTGTCCGGGTCGGTCCCGAACGCGTCGAGGAGTTCGTCGACCAGCCGCTCATATCGTGCCAATGCTTCCGACCGCCGGCCCATCCCAGCCAGCACCACCATCTGCGCGCGCACGGCTCCCTCGTGGACGGGATCGGATTCGAGCGCATGGGTGAGGATGACCAACGCTTCCTCCGGTGCGCGCTGCGCCACCGTGGACGCCAGTTTCACCAGTACCTCGAGATGGATTTCCTGGAGCTCATCGCGGCGTGTCGTCAGCCAATCCGCATCCGGCAGCTCCGGCACAAGATCACCACTGTACAAGTCGGCCGCATCGCGCAGGCTTGCCTCGACGCCTGCAGCCAACGCTGCCACGGCCGAACGCTTGAACTGCAGGACATCGACATCGACCGGGCCAGTGTCATCCAGCACGACCACTTCACCGCGGATGACGAGGAGCCCGTCGCTGCCGGCTCCAGCGCTAGCGAGTGCACGGCGAGCGACGTACAGGGTCTGATGCAGATTCCGTGCGGCGGCCACCGGCTCCATGTCAGGCCACAGACGGTCCAGTACCTGCTCGCGACGGCCACGCTGACCACGCGCCAGCGCCAGCATTGCCACCACGGCCTTTGCCTTCTGCAGCCGCCAGTGGTTGTTCTCGACGGCGTTCCCGTTGACGTACACGATGAACGAGCCGAGAAGCTGGATGCGCAACCCGCTTTGGGTAGGCTTCATGGTTCTTCAGTATCCGCTCGCCAACCGGCGTTGTCGAACAACGAAATTTCCCACACGCGCCCTGCCTTGGCTCACTCTGTGAGCGGCCCATCAGTAGCAAGCAAACCACCAGAACCACAGCAGCCAATCGCCCCCGTCCGGCTCGATTCCGACAACCACCGCCGCCGGCACACTGCCGTGGGAAGTCGCCAAAAACCTCGGCGTCTCTGTACCTACCCTCTACCGGTGCATCCCGGCAACGGATGCGGGCAAGGTTCTGAGTTGCTGAAGTTCGCGGAGAATCTCCAACTGCTGGCAGTTAATGTCCATCAGGAGATCGATCTCTTCCTTGGACTTCAGGTTCGTAGTGTAGTCATGCTGGGCCATGGCCCCGGCGATGGCATCCTGGCGTTTGGCGGCGATGAGCAGAATTGCTCCTTGCAGACCGGCCAGCATGGACAGAAAGAGGTTAAGAAGTATGTAGGGGTACGGATCCCAGGCATGGGTCGCCAGCGCCCAGGTGTTTATGGCGGCCCAGACCAGCATGAAGGCGATGAAACCTCCCACGAAAGGCCAGCTCCCCATCCCGTTTCGCATGAGGTCCGCGGCCTGCTGCCCGCGGGTGAGGGAAGCCTTGTGCTTGTCGTGCCAGGTGTTCGGTTCTCCGGTCATCCTCCACCCTAACCAGACCTGGCGGCTGGGACGTGCTTCTCCGTTGGTCTGCGCCATGAGTCCTAACCCTCCGGTGCCTTCGGATCTCCCGGCACCTGCCTGGCGCCGCGATTGCGGCACCGTGATCTAAGCCCGGCATGCTGCACGATCTTTCGGTCCTGAAACTGCGAGCTTGGTTAGGGGAGAGGACATGAGATTCCGGCCTTAAAGACACGGCGGACGACGGCGGGAGGTCCCGCCGTCGTCAGCGCTGTCCGGCCAGGAGGCGGGGTCCGTTTTTCCAGGGGCGAGACCGTAGAAGGGCGTGAAACGACCCCTGGCTCCGGGGGAAATGTTGGAACGGACGATCGAAGCGCTCTCCAGCGCTGCCAAATGGTATCTGACTGCGCCTCGCGAGGACGCGATACCGTCGCTGATGTCAGCTACTTTGCTTGCCCCATGGTTTGCCAGGTAGTCGATGATTTGTGATTTGATCGGTGCGTTTCTCGCTCTTTTCGTCCGCTCAATGCGGTGCGCGTCCATCGGGCTCTGGACTTCAAAGTCGGCTGTCATTGGCGATGGCCTTTCATCCGGTGTGAGGGTAGGTTCGCTGGTTGAAAATTGGTTAGCCGAGCGGGATCCGGTCAGTGCCTCGAAACGAGCTCAGGCTCCCTGCTGTCTTCAGTGACTTCCGCGTCTTGGGAGGCTTCCGCGCGTGACGCTTCGAGGAGGGACGTGGACTTGTCGTGGTTCCGGCCGATCACCGCCGTGGCGATGGCATTTCCCAGGATGTTGGTGGCGGTGCGCCCCATGTCCAGGAGCTGGTCGATCACCAGCAGGACACCAATTCCGGCGGCGGGGATGCCGAAGGCAGGGACCACGGCGGCTACGACGACGAGTGACCCGCGTGGCACGCCGGCCATGCCCTTGCTGCTGAGCAGGAGCATTGCGGTCATCGCGATCTGCTGGCCAAGGTCCATGTCGATGCCGTAGGCGTTGATCAGGAAGACCGACGCGAAGGTCATGTACATCATGGAACCGTCCACGTTGAACGAGTAACCCAGGGGCAGCACGAAACCGGTGGTGCGCTTTTCGATGCCGAACTTGGTCAGGCCTTCAATGAGCTTGGGCAGGGCGGCTTCACTGCTGGAGGTGGCGAACGCGATGACCATGGGTTCGCGCACTATCCGGACCAGGCGGAAGGCGGCCCGTCCGAGGAAGGCGACGGCGACGCCGACCATGATGACCCACAGGGCCGAGAGAGACACATAGAACCCGCCGATGAACGACGCGTAGGTGGCAAACGCATCGAGACCTTGGGAGGTGAAGGCCGCTGCGATGCCGGCGAAAACGCCGACGGGCGCCGCCAGCATCACATACCCGGTGACCTTCAGCATGACGCCCATCAGTTCGTCGATGGCATCGGCGATGGAGGAGCGGCCCTTCTTCCGAAGGTTCAGCAGGGCGATGCCGAAGAGGGCGCCGAATACGAGGATCTGAAGGGGGTTGTTTTCGGTCAGTGCGGCGAAGACGCTCGTGGGGATGATGTGGGTGATGAACGCCTGGTAATCGAGGGGCTTCGTTTCCATCCCCGCGTCGCCTCCTGGCATCAGGTGGAGCCCGTTACCGACGTTGAGTACATGGGCCGTGATGAAGCCAAACGCGCCCACCAGGACGGAGGCGGACAGGAACCAGATCATTGAGCGGCCAAAGAGCTTGCCCACGCCGGCGGATTTGGCCGCTCCTGCGATGCCGGAGACGAGGGTGGCGAAGATCAGCGGGGCAATGATCATTTTGATGAGGTTCAGGAACATGTGCGTCACGGTGTCGAGGACCGCCACGACGGATTCGCGTGTGTCCACCGGCAGCAGCCCGTGGAAGAGCAGACCGCTGAGGATTCCGAACAGGAGCGCTGCCAGGATCCACATCGTTGATTTGTTTTTCATAGTCAGTCCTTGGGTAGAGGCCGGGTTGGTGGCCCGGTGCTGGAACGGTCCTCGTCATCGAGTTCCGTTTTCTCTGTAGTCGATCGGGTTTTTGGGCACGACGGCGTGCCCCTTGCTCCCTGGTCGGGCGGGGTCGTCGGTCTGGGGGTGGGCCCACTACCGCAGGGTTCCCTAACCGAGCTTGCGAGGTTAGGGAGCGGTTGGGGATTATTTGGTGAGGTTGGCCAGGCGGTGCGGGCTGAGGAGCTCGGTGAGCTGCTCGTCGGTGAGCAGGCCGTGTTCGAGTACTAGTTCCGCGACGCCTTTGCCGGTGGCGAGGGCTTCCTGGGCGATGGCCGTGGCCGTGGCGTAGCCGAGTTGCGGGTTCAGGGCGGTGACGAGGCCGATGGATTGTTCGACGGTGAGGCGAAGGTGTTCGGTGTTGGCGGTGATGCCCCGGACGCAGCGGGCCGTGAGGGTGCGGCAGGCGGCTTCCAGGTGGGAGATGCTCTTGTGGAGGCTGTGGACGATGATGGGTTCGAAGGCGTTGAGCTGGAGCTGGCCGGCCTCGGCGGCCATGGTGATGGTGACGTCGTTGCCGATCACCTCGTAGGCGACCTGGCTGACCACTTCCGGGATGACCGGGTTGATCTTGCCGGGCATGATCGAGGAGCCGGACTGCACCGCGGGGAGGTTGATCTCGCCGAAGCCGGCGCGCGGGCCSGAGGAGAGCAGCCGGAGGTCGTTGCAGATYTTGGARAGTTTCACGGCGACCCGCTTSAGCACGCCGGAGAGGTGCACGAAGGCGCCGACGTCCTGGGTGGCCTCGATCAGGTCCACGGCCGTGATCAGCGGCAGGCCGGTGATTTCGGCCAGGTGCCGGCAGGCGGCYTCGGCGTACCCGGCGGGGGCGTTYAGGCCGGTGCCGATCGCGGTGGCGCCGAGGTTGATTTCGTGGATCAGCAGGTCGGCTTCGGCCAGGCGGAGCCGGTCCTCGCCGATCGTGACGGCGTAGGTGCCGAAYTCCTGGCCGAGGGTCATGGGGACGGCGTCCTGGAGCTGGGTGCGGCCCATCTTGACCACGGTGCGGAACTCGAGGGCCTTTGCGGCGAAGGCGTCTTCGAGCTCGGTGAGGGCCTGGAGCAGTTCCCGGGCCGCGAAGATCGTGCCGAGCTTGACCGCGGTGGGGTAGACGTCGTTGGTGGACTGGCTGAGGTTGACGTGGTCGTTGGGGTGCAGCCGGGCGTAGTCGCCCTTCGGGTGYCCGAGGATTTCCAGGGCCCGGTTGGCGATGACCTCGTTGGCGTTCATGTTCGAGGAGGTCCCGGCGCCGCCCTGGATGACGTCGACGACGAATTGCTCGCTGAGCTTGCCGTTCATGACCTCGGTGCAGGCGTCCCCGATGGCGGCGGCACGCCCGGCGTCGAGCAGTCCGAGCTCGTGGTTGGTGCGGGCCGCGGCGAGCTTCACGGCGGCCAGCCCGCGGACCAGGTGCATGTTCGAGGACAGCGGCTGGCCCGTGATGGGGAAGTTCTCCACGGCCCGGAGGGTGTGGACGCCCCAGTAGGCGCCGGCGGGAACGTCCCGGTCACCCAGGAGATCGTGTTCGGAGCGGGTGTCCGGGGCGGTATGTGCGGTGGTCATGGGGTCCTCACAGGGCTTCGTTGACGGGTTTGGACGGTAAAAATCTGGGGTCGGGGCAGGACTGAGTGACGCCGCAGCCGGCACGGTGGGCATGGTTGTTCCAGGACAAAGAGGCCGCGCGGGGCTTGCGGCGACTGCAGCAGGGGAGGGTGGGTGAATCCGGGGTTTAGGATTTAGCGCGTATGGCCGGACCTGGAGTTTCCGCTTCCGGGGACGATGGTGCCCAGGGCGCATTCGACCCCGTGCAAATGCAGCCTCATGGCCTGGGATGCTTCCTCGGCTGATCCATTCTCGATGGCAGCGAAAATGCGGGCGTGTTCCTGACCCGATTCCTTGCGCCGGTCAGCCACGAGGTTAAGGGTGTTTGATTGGTTGGCCATGGCGTCGCAGATGTCTGACAGGAATGATTCGAACACGCCATTGCCGCTGCACCGGGCGATGGTCACGTGGAACTCGGTGTTCAAAAGCACCCACTGCTGGAGATCGTCTTCCTCGGACATTTCCCGGAGGATTTCCCGAAGGGCCTCCAGGTCTTCGCTGCTGCGGCGTTGGGCGGCGAGGCCCGCGGCCGGCACTTCCACGTGGGGGCGGGCTTCCACGAGGGCGCTGGCCGAATATTTGCCGAGTTTGAGGTCCTGGGCCACCTTGTCAGCGATGACGAAGGTGCCCTTACCCGTGTGGGTGGCCGTGAGTCCCAATGCGGTGCAGGAACGCAGCGCCTCCCTGACCATTGTGCGGCTCACGCCGTACTGTTTGGCCAGCGATGCCTCCGAGTCCAGGCGGGTGCCGACAGGAATCTTGCCGCCTTCGATTGCGCTGCGGAGGGATGCGAAGACCGCTTCGGCCGCGCCGACGCGCACCACTCGATCTTGTGCAGCTGTCCAGCTGTCCAACAGGTCCATATGAAGACTATGGCACCTGTCACACGCACCGTCAAGGAAGTTCCGAATATGTCGTGAGGGTAAGGGCCTCAGGTGCTCTCGCCAAGGGTTGCGGATGCCGCCCCTGATGCTAGCCCGCGAGAATCGTGCTCGAAGTCGAGTTCGGAGTGGAATTCCAACGCCACGACGACGGATCCAAACCGAGAATGCCCGACCTTCTATCTCTGGACGTGCTATCTCTGGACGTGAACCACGTGGCGGAAGTGATCACGACCACTCAGTGTGCCGAAATTTTGGTCGTGCAGAATGGGACCGGCACAGCCAAAAGACCGTGGCCATAGCCCCGTTCAGCCCAGCGATAAACACATCGCCGGCGGCTGCCTGCCGATGGCCAGGTCAACGCCGACCAGCACCAGTGAACCCGCGGCGACCGCGGAAGAGATCACGGCCAGCACCAGCAGAACCATCCAAGGGAGGACCGCGGCTCGGGCCTGTGCCCGGGCGCTGGCAGGAGCCGGCTCCGCGTTACCCATATCCTCAACCGAGTCATCAGGAACGTGATCTGGGAATATCCGTCAGGTAGCTTGCAGGCGCCGGGACCGCCTGGGCTGGGCCGTGGTGTTCGAGGCCGTGGGTGTGTCCCACGGCCTCGAGCACCACGGCGGCCAGGCTCTGTGTGCTCATCATGATCTCGCGCTGCCGGCGTGCACCTGTGCCGGCGCTCAGGATCCGGGCCGCTTCCGCGGATACTTGCTCCTCGTCCCCGCTGTCGGCCAGGGCTGGCCGGATATGGGAGAGGAGGACCTGGACCGCTTCTCCAGCCGGGCATGGAATGTTCAGCAGGGGGTGCAGGAGGGTGTCGTCGACGCCTGATTGACTTGCCTTCCACGCCGCCAGGCGCAGTTGCCCGGCGGACAGCTGGGGCTCAGAAATCCCGGAGCGCCATTCCTGGGCGGCCCGTTCAACGAGTCCCCGCACCAGCGCGGCAATCGCGGCCGCGTGTGAGGCCTCCATGCAGACGTCGGCAATGCGTACCTCCACAGTCGGGTGATTCCGGGAAAGGCGCGCGTCGAAGTACACCATGCCTTCATCGAGGAGTACGCCCGTAGTCAGCAGGGATTGCACGTACCGGTGGTATTCCCGTTCTGATCCGAACCTTTCGCAGGGCCCGGCGGTCGGCCAGCGGCTCCAAGCCTGGTAACGGAAGCTTGCGTATCCGGTGTCGGCACCCTGCCAGAAAGGGGAGTTCGCGCTCAGCGCCAGCAGCACGGGCGCAACCAACGCCGGATCCGGTCCAGGACTGCCACCCCTTCCTCACCGTCGTTGACACCGACATGAACATGGAAGCCGCAGGTGAGTTGCTCCCGGAGCGTCACCCCGAACCGCGTTGCCATGTTCAGGAAACGGGGCTGCGCTACGAGGGTAGGAGTGGCCGGCATGGGACTGGTAGCCACGGCGACAGCTCGTGCGCCCACCGAACGGGCCGCCTCGTCGGCAAGCCGCCGGCCCTCGCGGATGCCCGCAATTACTTCCTGCAGCGTGGAACAGACCGGGCCAACGGCCTCGAGCTGCTCTTGCTGGACCTCCAAAGCCAAGGATGGGCCGCCACTGGTTTCAGGGCGCTGCGGGGCCTTGGCCAAGCACGCCTCCGCGGCGGGTACGGGCTGCCCCGTCGTGGCATCGACGAGCAGGAATTCCTCCTCGACGCCGAACGTCCTTGGAACCTCGCCGCCAGAACGGTTGGGTGGTCTCGTCATTGAAGAATTCAAGGCAGCTCCTAACAGGAAGGCCTCCAGCCCTGCCACTGCAAGGCGGCTGCCAATGAAGCTATACAGCCCTCCTCCGCAAGCCATGATCACCGGCCCGCTCGCGCTGCTGATCCCCAGAATATCCCCAACAACAACATGCCGGAAGGAAAAGCCCCTAAGACGGTCATCCAGACGCACGTGGCACCATCGCCCATACCTTCCGGGGAACGGGACGCGTAACGACGGCCGGGATCTGCTGCTGCCCAATGTCGGTACGAGATCCCGCGGTCGGCGCCCGGTTGGCGGCGGGGCGCCGGGGGATTCCGGGTGCTAGCAGTACGTATCACCTTCCCCGGATGAGGCCCACGCCCGTGTTTCGGGCAGACAATGGTCGGACTTACGTGCGGCAGGGTTCCCTGCCGCATTCCATTTCGGAAAGGGGCCTCCAGTGTCCAGACCACACCCGATCCTTGCCGGATCGATCGCAGCCGGGGCAGCCATCGCACTGCTCACGGGCTGCGGCACGTCCAGCCCCGGCACCAGTGTCAGCAGCGCCAGAGCGGAGAAGAACGTTTCGCAGGCATGCGCTGCTGCCAGTGCCTTCGCCGGATCCCTGACAAATTTCAAACAGACACTCAAACCCGGTGCCACGATAGAACAGATCAAATCGGCACGGGAACAGATCGCGAAGACCTACGACGACCTGGTCAAGGCCAGCCAGGACGTAGCCAAGGACGAAATGGACGCAGTTAAGACGGCCGAAAACAAGTTCGACGCAGCCGTCAGAGCCGTCCCGGATGATGCCACCCTTACTCAGGCGGCCGCCTCCCTGCGGGACGACGCCGCCAACGTCCAGGCCGCCGTCAGTGACCTCCAGACGGCGACTAAATGCTGACCTCAAGGCCCCTCCGGGCAGGTCTGCAGCTAGCCTCAGTCCTGCCCGGCTGCATTCCCGCCCCACACCGCTCCTACAGAAAGCAGGGAAGTTGACATGAGTTTCTGGGAAAACTTTTGGGATATTTTCTGGTGGTTCTTCCTCGTATACGCGTTCATCGCCTTCCTCTGGGCGTTGTTCGCCGTCATCGGCGACTTGTTCCGCGACGACACGCTGAGCGGCTGGTGGAAAGCCGTCTGGATCCTCTTCCTGGTCTTCGTGCCCTTGTTGGGTGTGCTGGTCTACGTGATTGCCCGCGGTAAGGGCATGACGGAGCGGTCCATGGCACGGGCCCAGGAGAACCGGGAGGCCTCGGATGCTTACATCCGCAGCGTCGCTGCACCGAGTCCGAGCGACGAGATCTCCAAAGCCACGGCTCTTCGGGACTCCGGAACAATCAGCGCGGATGAATTCGAAAGAATCAAGACCAAGGCTCTGGTCTGAGAGCGCCATCGACCCAGCACCGCTTGGCAGCAGATGCAATGACCATGGACGAGGTGGTGTCTTAGTCCTCGACCAGGGTGCGGTGTCCTTCCGCGCAACCGCCAGACTGTCGCTCCATGCCATTGGGCGGCACGGTGGCCGGTTGCCAGCCGTCGGGGGCGTTCCCGCAGGCGGTTCGGACCGGCCGAGGCTGCGAGGCATAACCCGATCAGTGGACTCTCTGGCTGCCCACAGGAAGCCGGGCTACTATCCGGCTGTCACTCCGTTTAGAAAAGGAGAACCCCTTGTCTGAAGAATCAGTAGGGAGCGTCGTGCTGGTGATGCACGATCTGCCGGCCGCGGAGGGCTGCGGTGTCATGGCCGTCCAGAACGCGGCGCTGTCCCTTGCCGGCGCTATCGGCCGTGGAGCCTGCCGATGCCTGGCTGGTCGCGTCGGCGGTCCGGTCCCGCGGCCAATGCCTTGGGTTGCGGGCTGATGTCTACAGACCAGGTGCCCACAACCCGGCGCCCTCTCGGCCAGGGTCACAGCATGGCCAGGCACTCGGTCGGGGCCGAGACACTGATCAAAGCCCGAAGCTCCACCGTCTGGGACGTCATCACCGATGCACGGAACTTCACCGTCTGGGAATCCGGCATCACGCACATCAGGGGCGAGTTGCGCAACGGTGGCACCATCAGAATCCGAACCCACACCGGAGGGGAGCGCACCTTCCGGCTGCGCGTGCAGCAGATGCCCGGCGAGGTGATGACCTGGACCCAGGGCTTGCCTCTGGGCCTGCTCACCGGGGTGCGCACCTTCACGCTTGAACCGGTGGGCGGCATGACGCACCTGCTCGTAAGAGAAGAGTTCACTGGCCCGCTTTGCGGGCTGCTGCTCCGGGAGTTTGCGTCCGACACGCAGCAGGCTTTCACCGATTACGTTAGCGCGGTCAGGAAACGCGCCGAAATCCTCGGCCGACACGTTCGAACCACGGGATGATGAGCGCCATCGGAGAAGCGCGCAGTGTCCAAGAGCGCCCGACGCTGCCCGAGCGTGCTCTGGGCCATACTCCCCGACGGACCTCTAGTGGCGGTCTGAGGTTACGACACCGGTTGTCTGCAGAACACCTTCAGAAAAGCCACGGATCCACCCCCGCGGGCCCTTGTTGGGTCGGCACTATCGGTTTACTGTGGGGCCTGTCGGGCAGTGTGCGCATGGATGCACGCTGGATGGGGACCGGACGGGATCATCCAGCACGCCTTCGGTGCCCTAAAAGCGAAGGAACGTAATGGCGATGATGGCTGAACCGGAAATCCACCCGCCGCCCCCTTTGGCCGGCCGGGGCGTCTATCTGCTGGACGACCACGAGGTCGTGAGACGGGGCCTGCGCCATCTACTGGAGTCCGATGGTCTCAGCATCGCCGGAGAATCAGGATCCGCGCGCCGGGCGTTCCGGCGAATCCCTGCCCTCCGCCCGGAGCTGGTCATCCTTGACGATGATCTCCCCGACGGTTCAGGTGCCGACGTGTGCCGGGCCATCGCTGCGGCGGACCCGACCATCCGGTGCCTCCTGATGACCGGAGATGCCAACGAAGCCGTGCTGATCGACTCGATTCTGGCCGGCGCATGGGGGTGCCTGTCCAAACAGGACGGCAGCTGCGAACAGCTCAGGCTCATCCGCCGTGCCCTGGCCGGGCACACCGCGTACAGCGGCCGGTTCCGGACCGCGCTCGTTACCCCGCTCGTCGGGCCCGCAACCCAGTCCCTGGATAGGAGACTCCTGACCCTTACGAGACAGGAAATGAATACCGCCATCCGACTAGGGAGAGGGCTGACCAACCGCCAGATCAGCCAGGAAATGTCGCTGGCGGAAAAGACCGTGAAGAATCTGACCTCAACCATTCTGAGGAAACTCGGCATGGCGAGCAGGACGCAGGCCGCCGTGTTCATCACCAGGGCGCTGAATTCTTCTGACGACCCTGCCGACGGCGGATACCGGTTTAGCCCATCCCCGGCTCTGATCGCGGAGGTCACGGCAGCGCTGCTGACCTGCACCAGCGAGTCCTGCACCGTGCCGCCCACAGACGAAGTGCGGGCAAGGGACGTCCGGCGGCTTACCGACGCACTCATGGCGACCCGGGCCGATCGGATGGGACCCCACCTGCTGCCCGGCCGGACTTAAGAATCCGGAATGCCGCGAACCGCGCTCCCGGTGAGAGGCTGCGCATTCAGTACAGTAGCGGTGGCCGTTCTTCTGCCGATCCACGACCTCAGGCAATCGGTGGACACCGGGCGTTAGTGCGAGCACTTGATTGTGTCAGCGAGACAGCAGTACGCCGACCTGGGTCCGGATGTCCTGAACAATCTCGTCGATGCTCAATGCGGCGTTCACGGTCGCTGCCATGCTGAGGAACATGATGGCGCTGACGATGCGGGCCGTCGTAGCGGCATCCTGCGCACGAGGCAGCTCCTGCCTGCCCAGGACGGCAGCGATGGCCTCCTCGGTCTGCGCGACGATGGAGAGGGCCTCAGCGTGACGGGGCTCCGCGGGATCACCGAAGACCATTTCCCGCAGGTACGTGCGTCCGTTGTCGACCTGGACGCGGTTGCATTCCACGATCGGCCGTACGATTGCCAGCACCGCATCGAGGATATCCGGGGTGGTTTCGGCATCAGCCCGACCTTGCTGAAGCGCTTCGGCGTAGTGTGCGTTCTGCACGAGGAGGAGGAGTTCGCCTTTGGTCTTCGCGTAAAGGAACAGGGTCCCGGTGCCGATGTCCGCCTTGTCGGCGATCTGCTGGGTCGTGACATCCTCGATGCCGTGCTCGGCCAGCAGTTCGCTTGCCGCGGCCGTGATGCGGTCCAGCTTCTGCTGCTTGTTCCGCTCGCGCCGTCCGACCGGCTGGGAGGCGAGAGACATGGTGATGGATCCTCCGGAATAGATTCTGACTGCACTCAGTTATGAGTGTAGTCACTACTGTGTGGGTTCGAATGTTCCTTCGTTCATTCTCCCACGCAAGGGCCGAACCCCGGTGTTCCGCCCCTGCAGAGTGGTGGCGCTATTACCCGCGACGCAAAGGACCGCACATATGACTTCCTCCCTCTGGCAACCCTTCACCCTCGGCAATGTGGAGCTGCCGCACCGGCTCGCGCTGGCCCCGCTGACCCGGAGCCGCGCAAACCCGGACGGCACCCCCGGGGAACTGGCCGCCGAGTACTACGGCCAACGCGCCTCACTCGGGCTGATCATCACCGAGGGCACACAGCCGTCCGAGGACGGCCAGGGCTACCTGAACACCCCCGGCATCTACACTCCCGAACACATCGAGGGATGGCGAAGGATCGCCGACACGGTGCATGCAGGCGGCGGAGCCCTGTTCATCCAACTGATGCACGTCGGCCGGATGTCGCACCCGGATAACACCCCGCACCACCGTCAGCCCGTTGGCCCATCGGCGATCTCGGCCGAGCAGGACATGTTCACTCCAACGGGCCCGCAGAAGACGCCGGTGCCGCGTGAGCTGACTGCCGAAGACATCCAGGCCACCATCGCCGGGTTCCGCCACGCCGCAGCCTCCGCTATCGCAGCGGGAGCGGACGGCGTGGAGATCCACAGCGCAAACGGGTACCTGCTCCACCAGTTCCTCTCGCCCAACTCGAATCACCGCACGGACGAATACGGCGGATCCGTGGAGAACCGGTCCCGGTTCGTCGTCGCGGTCGCCCGCGCGGTGGCCGAGGAGATCGGGGCAGACCGGACCGGCATCCGCATCTCACCGGCGTTCCCGCTGGGCGGAATCAACGAAGGGGATCCCGCCGACGTCCGGACACAGTACCGCCACCTGGTCGGCGAACTCGCCACACTGGACCTTGCGTACCTGCACGTACACCACCTCGGTGACGACGAACTGCTGCGGTCCTTCCGCGACGCGTGGCCCGCAGCCATCCTCGTCGTCCGCTATGGGCGCGACCGTGAGCAGATTGCCGACGACATCGACGCCGGGCTCGCGGACATCGCGCCGCTGGGCCGCTTCGCCCTGGCGAACCCCGACATTGTTGAGCGACTGCGCACTGGTGCGCCACTGAATGAGGTGGACCCGGCAACCTTGTATGGCGGCGGCGCGGCCGGGTACACCGACTATCCGGCCCTGGCACACGCCTAATCGTCTGCCGCGGGCCGTCCGCCGCCGACCTTACATACCCCGTACCGATCAGAAAGAAGAAACAGCCATGCCCTCACTTAACGGAGCAGTCGTCCTCATCACCGGAGCCAACGGCGGAATCGGCACGCAGTTCGTGCACGAAGCCCTCGCCAGGGGAGCTGCAAAGGTTTATGCGTCCGCCCGCACCCCCCGCACTTGGAACGACGAGCGCATCGTTCCGCTCGCCCTGGACGTCACCGACTCCGCCTCCATCCAGGCAGCGGTCGAGGCGGCACCGGATGTGACCGTGCTGATCAACAACGCCGGCGCGTCGGTCTCCAGTGCCGGGATCCTCACCCACACGGACGAGGAGATCCGCAGGAATGTCGAGACGAACTTCCTCGGGCCTCTCTTCGTCGCCCGCGCGTTCGCTCCGGTCCTGTCGGTGAAGGACGGAGCGATGATCATCGACATGCACTCGGCCCTGAGCTGGTACGCCGTCGCCGGCATTTACAGCGCCACCAAAGCCGCCCTCTGGTCCGCGACCAACTCCCTCCGCCTCGAACTCGCTCCCGCCGGCGTGCACGTCGTCGGCGTCCACGTCGCATACGTCGACACCGCGATGGCCGCGCACGCCACCGGCCCGAAGCTCGACCCGGCCGTGCTGGTGCGCACCGTGTTCGACGCCACCGAGGCAGGGGAGTACGAGGTCCTCGCCGACGGCACGTCTGTCCAGCTCAAGGCCGGACTCAGCGCACCCCTCGAAGCGGTCTACCCGCAGTTGGTGGACACAGACGCATAAGGGAACAACCGGTGCCACCGCGKTCACCAAAAGTGAGCGCGGTGGCACCGATGCTCTCACCCGAATCGATCGCCTGGTGCCTTGGCCTTCACGTCACATGCCGGGATAGTCACGCTAATGGCTGTGCCCGCCCGKATTCACGGGCGGGCCCAGCCCCGGATCCCTTGATGCGCCGGTGCAGGTCCCCGGACAGGACCGACGGCACCATGCGGTCGTTGTCGCCGTTGGCGATGAGGGTGGGATGGGTGAGCCCTGACAGGTCCGACGGCGCGGAGCGGCCGAACTTCCGGATTGCCTTCAGTTGAGTCTGGAAGGCTTTGGTGCTGATCGGATTGTCGCGGTCGACAGTGCGCTCCTGAAGGCGCTTGATGAACGCCTTCGCGGCCAGCTTGCCGGTCGCGTTGCGGTTAAAGAACAGGAACTCCTTCGGGTCCGAGCGCGTCAGGGTCGCACGGAGGACGTCCCAGTAGGTGGTGCCGACGACCTTGTCGATGTCCTTGCCGCCCCGCGGCCCGGTACCAGCCAGCACGAGCTTGCGGACGAGGTCGGGATGCTTGAGGACCAGGTCCTGGGCGATCATGCCGCCCAGTGAGAAGGAGAAGACGTCGACCTGGTCGAACCCGAGGGCCTTGATGAAGATGTAGGCGTCGTCGGCCATCGCCTCGACGCTGTCGGGAACCTGCCCGGTGGAGGCGCCGACACCGCGCTGGTCGAAGGTGATGACGTGGCGGTTCTGCGCGATGGGCTCGATGATGCGCGGGTCCCAGTTGTCCAGGGTCGCGGCAAGGTGCACGAAGAACACGACGGGGATGCCGGTCTTGGGCCCCAGCTCGCGGTAGGCGTAGGTAACGCCACCTGAAGTGATGGAGCGTGTGGCGGCCTTCGCGTACGAGGTGGCGACGGAGCCGTTCGGGGTGTCAAAGCTGCTCATGCTGGTAGTCCTCCTAAGTGGTCTGTGAGGTGAATGGCTGCCGGCGGCTCAGGAGGGAAGGGTGACGACGGCTTTGCCGCGGAGGCCGCCCTTGGCCAGCGACTCGAGCGCCTGTGGGGTCCGGGCGAACTCGAAGACCCGTCCAACGACCGGGCGCAGCACGCCGTCGTCAACCAGGGCGGTGATCTGGCGCAACTGGTCGCCGCTGGCACGCATGAAGAGGAACTCGTAGCTGACGCCGAGCTTCTTCGCCTGCCGCCGGATCCTGCTGCTGAGCCCCGCGATGGCAAGGCGCAGCACAGGGTTGAGGTCGGCTTTACGCGCGAACGCCGGGTCCGGCGGACCGGCGATTCCGATCGCCTTCCCGCCGGGCTTGAGGATGCGCAGTGACTTCACGAGGTTCTCCCCGCCGAGGCTGTCGAGCACCAGATCGTAGCCGGCGAGGAGCTGTTCGAAGTCCTGCGTACGGTAGTCGATCACAGTGTCCGCGCCGAGGTCGCGCACAAAGTCGGCGTTGGCGGCGCTGGCGGTGGTCGCGACGGCCGCCCCGAGGTGCTTGGCGAGTTGGATCGCGATCGACCCGACCCCGCCGGCCCCGGCGTGAATGAGGACTTTCTGCCCCGGACGTACGTTGCCTTGCTCAACGAGGGCCTGCCACGCCGTAAGTGCAACCAGCGGTAGTGAGCCGGCCTCCTCCATGCTGATCGATGCGGGTTTCAGTGCCAGGTCGGTCTCGGTGATGGCGATGCGCTCGGCGAACGTGCCGATGCGGTCTTTGTCGGGTCGGGCGTAGACCTCGTCACCGGGTTTGAAGCCGCGCACCTTCGCCCCGCCACGGATGACTGTGCCGGCGACATCGTTGCCAAGGATCAGCTGGAGCTTGTAAGGGAGGATCTGCTTGAACTCACCCAGACGGATCTTTTCGTCCAATTGGTTGAGGCCAGCTGCCTGGACCTGGACCAGCACATCGCGCTCGCCGACGGTCGGCTCGGGGACGTCTGCTGCGCGCAGCGGCTCCTTGTACTTGGTGACGACAAATGCCCTCATGGCGTGCTGCTCCTCTAGGACGAACGGTGTGGTTAAAAATGAGCTTACTCAATTTTGAGTTGACTCAGAAATACTGTCAAGTGAACCGTGAGGTGCGCGCGTTCATTTGAATGTTCCCAAAACGTGGGATAGGAGGTTTCGGGTGAGCATCACACGGGCCGTCAACTCCCGTGCGCGGTGTAAGGTGACGTCGTGCTCGCGATGAAGCTGACGGTGCAGATAGGCTGGATCTGCCTCGCGATCGTTAGCTTGGCCATCCTCGTCTTTGGTGTCGTGGTCGCGGTCGTTCCGACGGGTGGGGACGCCGCCTTGTATCGTGCGGACGGTCTCGCCTCGACCGGACTCGGCCTTTTCGGGACCCTGATCGTGCTTGTGCCGTATCGGCGCATCGAGCGGTGGGCGTGGTGCGCGCTCTGGTTCTACCCCGTTTTCTGGTTGGCCCACCTGCTTGGAAACCTCCCACCCGGTACGGATCACCTCCACCAGGTCGTCTATATTGCCCTCTCGTTGATCGGGCTCGTACTGCCTGTTCGCGTCTTCTTCCCGCCGCGTCGCAACCCGGCCGCCCCCTGAGTTCTTCCGTATCGTTACCGATCACTCTCCTAGGATGTGAAGGCACCCTTGGCTTCCGGGAGGAATCGTTCGAAGGGCAAGGTGGTTTTCGGTGACTCTTATCCGCGGATGCACCCATGTGCCACCGTTCGGCTCGACGGTTCGCCGAATACTTTGCACATGGGCGAATTGCTCGCCTGGTCAAGGAACCAACGAAACCGGGTTCAGTTTCGATGTTGGCCTTGCGCAGTCAGGAGTAACCTGTTATACGTCACCAGCAATGGTGCTGGTGTTGACCAAGGAGTCGTGCCATGAGTGTCGAGTCAAGCTCCGCGGCGGGGACCGTCCCGGCGGGAGGTGGTCGCAGGGCTGTAAATCCCGTACCAGCCCAAGACGCAGTTGTGTCTCCACAGGGGAGCGCCAGCCCACCCTTTGCCGATCCGGCAGCTTTAGGTCTGGGCGCTTTCGCGATGACCACGTTTGTCCTCAGTGTCATCAATGCCGGCCTGATCCCCAAAGCAGTCGAACCCGTTGTCCTGGGACTGGCACTGTTCTACGGCGGCATGGCGCAGTTCGCCGCCGGAATCTGGGAATTTGCCAACCGCAACGTTTTCGGTGCGACGGCGTTCTGCTCGTACGGAGCCTTCTGGCTGTCCTTCTGGTTCCTGAGCCAGTTCAGCGCGGGCAGTCTTCCGGCAGCGGACGCCGGCAAAGCTGTCGGCCTCTATCTTCTGGGCTGGGCAATCTTTACCGCCTACATGACCGTTTCAGCTTGGCGCGTCAGCATGGGTGTCTTTGCCGTTTTTGTCTTCTTGACCCTGACCTTCATTGCGCTGTTTCTCGGCGCCTTCTTCGGGGCAGCCGGGCTGTCGATGCTGGGCGGCTGGCTTGGCATCGTGACGGCGCTGATTGCCTGGTACTGCTCCCTCGCGGTGGTCGCCAACTCCACCTACAAACGGACTGTGCTTCCGGTGGGACGACGGTGACAGGCCATGGCAGCAGACCCAACAGAATCGGATGAGACCCTCGCAAGCCTGTTGCACGAGCAGCGGCGCTTTCCTCCGGACGCCGGCTTCGCGGCGCAGGCCAACGCGACGTCGTCGGACTATGACGAAGCCGCCGGCGACAGGCTGGCGTTTTGGGCGCGGCAGGCGGAGCGGCTGGACTGGTCCAAAAAATGGAGTGAGGTCCTGGACTGGTCAAATCCGCCATTCGCCAAATGGTTCGTCGGGGGCAGGCTCAACGCTGCGTACAACTGCCTTGACCGGCATGTAGCTGCCGGACGCGGAGACAAGGTCGCCTACTACTTTGAAGGAGAAGCCGGGGACACCCGTGCCATCACCTATGCCCAGCTCACCCACATGGTCTGCCAGGCAGCGAACACGCTGACCGATCTGGGCGTCAAGCCGGGAGACCGGGTTGCCATTTACATGCCGATGATCCCGGAAACCGTCGTGGCGATGCTGGCCTGCGCACGAATTGGAGCACCGCACACCGTTGTGTTCGGCGGGTTCTCCGCGGACGCGCTCCGGACGCGGATCCACGACTGCGACGCGCGCATCGTCATAACCACCGACGGCGCTTACCGCCGCGGCAAGGCCAACGGGTTGAAGCCCGCCGTCGACGAGGCCCTGCTGGAGTGCCCGGACGTTCGCAACGTCCTGGTGGTCCGCCGTACAGGCCAGGAGGTCGACTGGACACCGGGCCGTGATATTTGGTGGCACGAATCGGTTGAGCTGGCTTCCCCCGAACACGTGGCCGAGACCTTCGACGCCGAACATCCCCTCTACGTGATGTACACCTCCGGCACCACGGGCAAGCCCAAGGGCATCCTGCACACCACAGGCGGCTACCTCACAGCATGCGCCTACACCCACTGGGCGGTGTTCGACCTAAAGGCCGAGACCGATATTTTCTGGACAGCCGCCGACATCGGCTGGGTCACCGGGCACAGCTACATCGTGTACGGTCCCTTGGCCAACGGTGCCACCTCCGTGCTGTACGAGGGCACGCCGGATACCCCACACCAGGGCCGCTGGTGGGAAATCATCGACAAGTACAAAGTCTCGATTCTCTACTGTGCCCCGACCGCCATCCGTACGTTCATGAAATGGGGCGCCGAGATACCGGCCAAGTACAGTCTCAGGAGTTTGCGCGTAATCGGCACCGTGGGCGAACCGATCAACCCGGCGGCATACATCTGGTACCGCGAGAACATCGGGCACAACCAAACGCCCGTTGTGGACACTTGGTGGCAGACCGAGACCGGAGCCATCCTGATCAGTCCGCTCCCGGGAGTCACAGCGGGCAAACCGGGAGCCGCCATGAGAGCACTGCCCGGGGTCGTGGCCGACGTCGTCAATGACGCGGGCGCGCCGATTGCTAACGGCTCCGGCGGCTATCTGGTACTCAGGGAACCCTGGCCATCCATGTTGCGCACCATCTGGGGTGACAACGACCGGTACGTGGAGACGTATTGGTCACGGTTCCCGGGCCTCTACTTTGCGGGGGACGGCGCGAAGAGGGACGAGGACGGGGATATTTGGCTTCTCGGCCGGGTGGACGACGTGATGAACGTGGCCGGACACCGGCTCTCGACGACGGAGATCGAATCCGCGCTCGTCGCCCATCCGAAGGTGGCCGAAGCCGCCGTTGTCGGCGCCCTTGACGAGACCACCGGGCAGGCCATCGTCGCCTTCGTCATCCTGCGCAGCGATGCGGGCGACGGGGGACCGGAGGTCGTGCAGGAGCTGCGCGAACATGTAGCCAAGGAAATCGGCAAAATCGCCCGGCCCCGGCAGATCATGGTGGTAGCCGAGCTGCCTAAAACCCGGTCCGGCAAGATCATGCGACGGCTCCTCAAAGATGTGGCGCAGGACAGGCCCATCGGGGATGTCACCACGCTGGCGGACTCGTCAGTTATGGAGCTGATCAAGGCGGGCATGCCGGGCGGCGCCGGCGGGCTGCATTAGTTGGCAGTTTCCCAGCAGGGATCAGCTAGTCCTTGTCTCCGTCGATCGCCTCGGCCGGGAGTGGGCTGCGGCCTTGATGGCTGCCGGGCCGTTCGTCACCCACCCGACGGATCAACTGACCAACATGTTTGACGCCCTCGCCGGGGCGGACATCCCGGAGATGGCCGGCGTGCCGGGTTCCTGCGGGCTACCGCGGCCAGAGAAAGAATTGCCTAACGCGCCAACCGGCGCCCGGGACAGACACTTAATATTGGTGAGCCTTGGCGATCTTCGGGTCTACCGCGTCTGGGTTCCCTTGTGGAGAGCCGGGCTGTAGGCGATGTAGCCCTCGCGGAGCCGGACTGATTTCGGGCCGATTTGGCTGATATCTGCCCACAGAACGAGAAACGATCCGCGATGCCGCCAGAGTCGGCGAACCTCCACCACGTCACGACGTCTCTACGTTCGGGTCCGGGAGGGTGCCCTTCAGCTTCGGCCCATTTCCTTGGAGGGATCCTCGTCACCCTCTAATGGGTCAGCGCGGAGCACGTCCGGGTCCGGGCCGGGCAGGCCTGCCGGGCCCGGCACGTCCCGCGGAACCTCACGGACCGCACTGTCTGCATCCGAAACCTCGGGGTCGCCGGTTTTCGCCTCGCCGCCGGGGGCTGCGTTTTCGTCCGGTAGCTGCTGCTCGTCTTCGCTACGGCGGAGTGTCTCCTTGGCATCGTCCATGGCGTTGGACCCCTCGCTGATGGACGAATGAACCCGGATGTCCTCGTCGGGTGCGCCCGGCTCGGGCACATGCGCGTCATCGGTCGACCTGGAGGTCCCGGCCAGGTCCTCCATGGCGTTTTCCGCGGCTTTTTTGATGCTGTCACCAATTCCCATCGCTTTGCTCCTCACATCGCTTGACTGTTTCGGATTCCCCGCCCTTGACGGTTCCAGAATTATCAGCATGCTTACAAATAGTCCAGAGACGCCACACGAGGGAAAGGAAACAATCATGAGTACGTATCATCCCGAGAGTGACCCGGCCAACCCGGATCCGCTTCAGGAGGCGGATTACGGGGAACATGCAGCGCATCCGGACACGGGGGGTGATCCGGCCGTCGAGCCGGCTGCCTCGGCCAACCCGGATCCGCTCAGCGGAAAGATCACCGGGCTGGAGCCCGGCGGGGGAGTGCCTCCGGGAGAGACGCCCCCGGCCGAGGACCAGATGAGCCGGGACCAGGGCCACGACGAATAGGGGCCCGCTTGGTCATGGGGTGGTGCTGCCCCCGTTGACGTTGAGGGTTGCGCCCCCGACGAAGCTGGATTCCGTGGAAGCCAGGAACGAGTAAGCCGGTGCCAGTTCCGCGGGCTGGCCGGCGCGGCCCAGCGGCGTGTCCTTGCCGAACTCGGGCAAAGCCTCCTTCGGCTGGCCGCTGCCGACCTGCAGTGGCGTCCGGATCGGCCCGGGCGCCACGGCCTTGACCCGAATGCCCTTGGGGACCAGCCGTTGGGCGAGCCCCTTTGTGAAGATGTTGATGCTGGCTTGGGTAGTGGCGTCGTCCACGAGTGTTACGACCGCCGGTCCAGCATTTCCAGCATGTGTGCCGACGTCGACGTCGTCGGCCGGAGCCTTGGCGGCATCCGCGCGCGGGCCTTGGAAGGTCGACGGAACATGCTCAGGCCGTCGCGGGGTAGCTGGCCAGGATGTAGTCTCTTGCGGCCTGTCCCGTAATCCGCCGATGGCTGTTGCGCAGATCGACGCCACAGCGCTGCATGGCTGACCGGAAGGTGACATCCTCCACGGGGGTGATGTTATGAAGCAGGCACCAACTTGTGTACAGGCCGTAGAGACAATCTGGCCCTAAGGGATGGTGCGTTTCGTCGGGGATGGTGGCTTCAAGGAGGAATCTTTCGAAGTGCGAGGTGGCCATGAGGGGCTCTTCTCCGCGGGTGCATTCTTATGCCGCCGTTCGGCTACAGCGGCTCTCTTTGCGGCCGTGCACCCGACGGCAAAGGGTCCCAACCCGGAAGGCCTGTCTAGGACTGTTCCGAATCTAACGGAGTTCCGGCGGCCCTGTCCAGAGCACGGGCCAAGCCCGATTCGACGAAACTCCGCGCGTCGGCGAGGTGAAAAGCGTTAAGGACTTTGGGGGGGTGGTCGGCGAGGCAGCCACGGAAAGGGCCGGCACAAATTGACCTGCGTGCCAAAAGTTGGAATGGCAATTATGCGATGGTTCTTGCTTAGGTCTCTGGAGGTGGGGTATCGCAATACTGGCTGCAGAAAGGCTCCGTCCCTCTTGAGGAAGGAGCCATTCCTGTCTCCCGGTACGAGCGCGGAGGAACAGGGCGCGTCGATCATCGAACAGCTGTCTTTCGTGGAGGGCCTGTTGCTGGTCGGGGGCTACTGACCAAGGAGGGAGACGGCGTGGGCGATGACGAGTGCGAGCAGCACGAACCCTCCGAAGGCCTCCACGCCCATCAGGGATTTTGCCCTTGGCGAAAGGGGCATCGTGTCGGTGGGGCTGAAAGCCATCGAGTTGGAAAGCGAAAAGTAGACGTAGTCGACAAAGGAAGCCGTCCAGTCCGTCTTCACGGAGGACCGGGCGGCAACTTCCTTCACTGCGTCGTGGTCTTCGTCCTGGGGGAACCGGAAGTCTGCCAGGGGCAGCTCATGGCGCGGGGCGTGGCGCCGGATGACTGGACCGCCCCGGTCAAGTTCCCAGTAGACCAAGGCGAAGGCGATGACGTTTGTAACCCAAACCTGGAGAGCCGCGAGCAGCAGCGTCGGCCCGTTGCTGTTGCCGGAGTTCGTCAGGAGAATGACGAGTTGGACGAGTGCTGCCTCGTTGGCCACGACAAGCAACAGGGCCTGGCCGACAGAAAGGTACCTAGACCAGCGGGTTTCACGGACCAGCCTGCGTGGATTCAGGAAAATAAGCGGAATCAGCAGCGCCAGGCCGACGACGACAACGGAGTAGCGTACTGCCGGCAGGAACGTTGTGGGCAGCGTGGCGTAAAGCGCCAAGGCGATGAGAAGGCCGATGACGGCGGGCCAACGGTGTTCCGCTCGGGCCCGCCGTTCGTTGTGGGTGGTCATGGTCAGGAGTGTAGGTCCTGACCCGGGTCGGGAGCCGCAGAGTCAAGTTATGGTCCGCCCGGCGTGTCAGGCCAACGATAGATCCACCGCCGTGGCCTGCGGCGGCCGACGGGCGTCGGGAGCGCGCCGCTGCCGTCGGTCCAGGATGGACCCGTCCTGCCACGGCCAACGCACCAGGTGGGCGGGCGCCGCGGGACCAAAGCCGCTGCTATTGCACCCGCCCCGATTGTGTTCAGGCCGTTTGAAAACCGTCCTCACGCGTCAAAGTGCGTCCGGACCCTCGGGTCCTGTGAGACTGAAGCGACCACTGATGCGGCGATGTCCCGGAGTTTGACGTTCCGGGTGTTGGAAGCGATCCTCAGTATCTTCATGGCCGTGTCCTGGCTGCACCGGTTTTGCGCCATGATGGCGCCGCACGCCAGGTCGATGGTGGTCCGGGATTCCATAGCAGCAATGAGGTTGGTTTTCGCCTCGGCCAGCTGGCTGATCCGCACGGCCAGGCGAAGTGCTTTGGACACATGATGGGAATATGTTTCAACCGTGCTGATGTCCTCACCGGTGAATCCATGGGAGCGGGTGGAGTAGAGGTTAAGGCCCGCTTCCGCCTCGCCCTCAAGGATCAGCGGTATGGAGAGGCTGGATCCCACTCCGGCCTTCAGCGCGGCCGCGGTGTAGGTGGGCCAGCGGTATTCGTTTGTCAGATCAGGCACATGCACGACGACCTGCTGGCGGATCGCTGACAGGCAGGGCCCATCGCCAGAACTGTATTGAGTTTCATCCAGCCGGATGGCGCGTTCTTCGCTGCCGGCCACGGTCACTGGCTTCTTTCGCTGGATCAGCCTGATGCTGCAGAAGGCGATGGCGGGGTCGGCCAAGGTGACGGCGGAGAACTCGGCGAGTTCATCCAGCATCTCCTTCACGCCCTCAGTTTTCAGGACAAGATCCTGCAAGTGGTCGACGAGGAGATCCGGGAACAACAGATGTGGATCATCGGCCATGGGCACATTCCTCAATCGGCCCTGACAACGACCCTTGACAGGGGGCACCGGAGGACGGCAAATCAGCACGACCGGCAGTCCTTCGAGTATGCTCCGCTTCTGCTGCGATAACCAGTAGGTCCCGTCCCACCCGCCTCGGGTCGCGGATGAGGCGAGTCCAGCGCGGAGAGCGGCATCGTCATCGCTGCATCCAATGGTGCCGTGCAGCAGGCGGGACTGGATGAACTCACGCAGTTGTGCGCTTGCCTGGTCATTGACGATCGCACCACGGAGCATCGTCATCAGTGGTTGGGAATCGGTGACGGGGCCCTCCCAAGCGTCGAGGTAGGCGCGGACGACGCGCTCCCCGCGATGCTCGTCCGGGCCCCCGAAAGCCGTGATGAACCGTTCAAGGGCGAGGCTGGGACGTACATCACGGCCGCGAACAGCTCGTCTTTGGAGCGGAAGAACTGCATCACCGGGGACACGTCCACGCCGGCATCGGCGGCGACACGCCGGATCGTCGTCGCGACGAAACCGTCAGTGGCGAACCGGGCCGTGGCAGCGTCGAGCACCGCGGACGCGTTGTGCTGGTCGTCGGAGGGACCGGGGTGATCGGCGGCGCAGTGGTCGACCGTCTTCGTGCGGAGGGTGCCGTTGCGGTGGTTGCGTCGCGCAGCGGGAGCGGGGTTTCGTCCTGGATGCCCGCGACGATGCATCCGTCTCCGAGGGGGTCTCCACGCTGCTCGAACAACATGGTCGCCTGGACGGCGTCGTCGTCGCGGAGGGGCCAAGCGCGCAGACCCTCGATCCAGCGCGCAATTCTGACCCGAGGGAGGTGCTTGAAGCCCATGGATGCCAAGGTGCTCGGTTTTCTCAGAGTCGCGAACGCCGCGCTGGCGGTCATGACCGAGTCGGGCTATGGGCGCATCATCGGGGTCTCCGGTCAAAATGCTTTCGTCACCGGGAATGTGACGGGGGCGGTGCGAAATGCGGCGCTCATCATCACAGCGAAGAACCTTGCCGACTGCGTCGCCGGCACGGGTGTCACGGTCAACACCGTAAGTCCCGGCATCGTCCGCGAGGACGCCGCTGCCGAAGTGGAGATCGGCACGGGGGGAGAGGTCCGGCCCTCCGACGTTGCTGCTTTGATCGCTTTCCTCGTGTCTCCGATCGCTGGAGCCATCTCTGGGGAGTCGATCGCCGTTGGCCACCGTGTACGCGGCGTCACCTCCATGTGATTGTCCGAACCCGCGGGCGAAGACATGCCGCGTTCGATGACTGGATGTCGCTAAGGCGTTCGTTCCCGTTCGGGGCCACCGCCTCCCGCGCGCGGTGTGCGGGACATGCGAGGCAGCCGCAGCTGCTACCCGGGAACTGCACCCTGGTACAGGGTGAACTGGTTGGCCTGCTCCATGAACGCGTGGCCGACAATCGGCCCGTCGACCGAGCCGGTACGGACCCACATCGCGGATTCAACAAAGCTGTATGGATTGTTCCCGTAGGGCGGGTAGCCCCAAGGCATCTCGTAGTTGTCGAAGACGCTCGTGAGGTACCAGATCCCGAAGGTGCTGGTCAGTCGTACCTGAGTGGCGATGTTGCGCCCGCTCACCGGAGATTTCCAGGTCTTCAACGCTTTCCACTCCGCATTGTTCCCCACATGAAAGGTAAGGCTGCCCTGCGGTGTGCCGTTGGGCGTCCCAAACGAGTTGCGGCCGATCTCCAGAATCGGTTGGAGCGGAGCCGATCCGTTGGGCGCGCCGTACCACTGGCGCCAGGTGAAGACGGTGCCATCGTTGAACGTCAGCGCCCCCCAGGTATACGCAGTCGTCCACACCTGCTGCCCGGAGTTGAAGTTCCCCCACTGGTGCTCAAACCAGATCGTGCCGGTGAGATGGCGGGTCTTACCGCCGATGGTGACGGTGCCCTTACTCTTCGAAATCGGACCGGTGTAATAGTAGGACAGCGCGTACATGGTGGCGGGATCCAGGTTCTGCCCGTTCCAGGGGATGTTCTGGTTCTCAAAGCCGCCCAGCCCGACCGGCATGTAGCCGTACGGTGACTGGGCCGTGTTCTCCATGTCCATGGCGATGGGCGAGTCCCCGTTGTTTGCGGCGACACCCGTGAACTGGAAGCGCCACGTGTCCGGCTCGGCACGGTACACCGTGGTGAATTCCACGTTCTCGCCCTTGGCGCTGTACTGGAAGTCGTCCGGCGAGGTCGAGTCCGGCGGCTGTGTCGCGTGCAATGAGCCAACAGCGGTCGGCTGGTGCGCCCAGATCAACTCCTGCTTGGCGAAGTCCCCGAACGAGAAGCTGACGCCTTGCTGCCACAGCGAGGGCCCTCCGGGCGCACTCGGGTTGTTCGTGAGGTTATAGAAAATGCCGAACTTTTCCCCGGTGTCGTCATCGGTGAAGAAGCCGGTCCAGTAGTGCCACTCCTGGAAATGGCCGGTGTCGAAGATTCCGCCCGTGTGCCATTTGTGGTCCTGCGGCAAGAGGTACAGGGCATGGCCGCTGACTTCCTGGAACGGGCCAGCCTCCCCGGGGGCTGCCGCGCTGGCCCGAGGGGCGGCACCGGCCCCCAACAGACCCGCCGTGGCGGCCATCGCCAGACCCGATCCCAAGACCCTGCGGCGGTCAATTCCTGGTCCTGACGCGCGGGCGACGTCCGCACGTTCACCTCCGCCCTCGATCACCGGGCGATGGTTCTGCTCTTTACTCTCATACATGGCTAAACCTCCTGGTGGACCCCCACGGTCTTCGTCGTCTGCGGTCGACAAATCGAGGATCCGTCGCGGGTCTGCGGCGCTGGTTGGCCGGTTCGAACGCCGCGCATCAAACGCTCCGTACGAGAGAATGGCTGATCCGGCCCTCCGGTTCGAGCCTTTCCCGCGGAGGTTGGTGCGGCCACTGAGGGGTGGCCGCCGTTCACCATTCCGTACCGGCTTGGGATTGTGGTCAACGTCGGGGTCGCACTTAGGAATCCAAGCCTCAATCCTGCCTGGTGCGGCCGGGACCGGTGCGGCCACGCTCGCAACCGTCACGTGAGGGTTCGCCCCGACCACCATCAATCCAGTAATACTTGCGGCGACGAGCGGGCCAGCGCTTCGTGATTCACGTCGACCTCGGCTTCGCCACGCTTCCACTTGGCAATCTGCCGGGAAACCGTCAGTTCGAAGTCTGCTCGGATCCCTTCGTCCAGCATTACCCCGGATGATCTCGCAGGGCAAGACCCGCAAATTCAGAGTGGACCAGTCCGAGGACCAGACAGAGGCTCCGAGTCCGACGTCGAGGGCGTTAAGCCATTGCAACAGCCTCATCAACCGTGCTGTAACGGACGATCGGCAGGGCAGGGCCGAACTGCTCCTCGGCCACCAGGAGGTTGTTGTCGTCGATGTCGGCTATGAGCGTGGTGGGGTAGAAGTAGCCGGGCTGGTCGGTGTCCGGGTTGCCGCCGAGCAGGACACGGGCCCTGGAAGCCTTAGCCGCTTCCACCAGGTTGTCGACGACGTCGTACTGTCTGCTGCGCGGGAGGCCGGCAGCGTGTTCGGAGTCAGCCGACGCGGCGGTAACGGATGTGGGTGGCCAGCGGTGAGTGAAGCACCTCGGCGGGCTCGAAGCCGAAGGATTCAACGCCGTCGAAAATACGCTCGCCCGAACCGAGCAGGACCGGTGCGATGTCGAGGGTGAGCTCGTCGATGACGCCGGCGATCAGTGCCTGTCGGACGGTCGAAGCCCCACCGGCGATGTCCACGCCTTTGTCGCCGGCGGCTCGGCGCGCTGCTGAGTAGGCCCCGTCGAAGCCCTCGGTGACAAAGTGGAAGGTCGTCCCGCCCTCCAGCTGGATCGGGTCGTGTCCGTGGTGGGTCAGCACGAATACCGGCGCGTGGTACGGCGGTTCGGCTCCCCACCACCCGGTCCATTCCTCATCCCAGTCCCCGCGGATCGGGCCGAACATGTTTCGACCCATCACATATGCGCCGCGCGGGCGCATGAGCCACTCGTTCGCGACCTTGTCGGCATCGTTGGCGCGCGGGTCGCCGATGTGCCAGCCGTGCAGTTCCAGCCCCCGCTTGCCCAGGGGGTTCTCGCGGCTCTGGTCCGGCCCGGCGACGAAGCCGTCCAGCGAGATCGACATGTGGCAGGTGGTGTCCGGCATCGCGAACCTCCTGAGTGATTGCGACCTGCGTGCGGTCGTGTGGGGGATTCTGGGGATCGTAGCAGGTGATGGCTTCCTCGACCACCGTCTCCGGCGAATGGTCGCCTCGTTCAGCTGGAGGAGGCAGGCCGGTCGGGGCGGGCCAAGTCGGCCTGGATCGTGCGGATGATCGAGGCGAGGATTCCGGATGCGAGAAGTCCTGGCCCCAGCGGACCGGCGGAATTCGCGCCCAGCGGTGGCAGGCGCCGGAGCGCGGACCGGGCTTCGGCACTCATGTGCTCGAGTTGCCAGTGGATCTCGTCGTCGATCGTCTGGGGTCGATCGGGCGCCGCGAGTCCGGCCGCTTTCGCGGCATACGCCGCTGCCCCCAGGGCGTGCGCTCCCATGTGGGCGACGGCGGCGGCTTGCGTGGCGGACCGGGCGGCAGCCACCGCAGCAGGGCTGGTAACCTCGCCTGCGGCACGGCCGGCCACAAACCGCCGGCGGATCTCGTCGGCGGCACCGAGCTCACCGCGAGCGAAGGCCCGGGCCCGGGAGATGGCGTCGCGGGGGCGACCATCTGCAGGAGCCTCGGCCTCAAATAAAGCCACCACCCGCTCAGCGCAGTCTGCGGCCCAGCCCGCGACGACGCGGCGCTCGGGCTCACTTAGCGTCTGCGGAGAAGCCATATCAGCACCATACACACGCCTTGCAGGCCGGTCGGCTTACGGGCATTGCGATGCACGCGAATCTCGGTCTCGATACTTGGGCATGTCTGGATTCCCGGCCGGAACCCTGGACATGACTTGGGTGGGCCGGAGCCGCCCCGGAACGCAATGCAGCCTGTTCCGGCTGGAGGCCTCTACCGGGTGGGGTCGCAGTCTGGGTTCCAAGCCCAGGGATTTCGCGCCGGGCGCCAGGGTAGTGGGGCTCGGTTATCTCCGAGCCCGCTCACTCAGGCCATCGCTCGCGGGGGTCCCGTCACCATCACCGTCGGGATCTATGAGGCCATTGGTCTGATCGAAAGGCTTCTCGGTGGGTCGGTCAACGACCGTGTCATTCGCCGCCCTGCTCGTGCCCTGGGCGGATCCCTCACCCGGGAAGACGCTTCCGGTGGTTCCTGTGGGCGGCACGGTTGAGGCTGCAGTGTCATTCCTGGGCGCCGATTCGCCGGCTGCTTCGTTTTGGCCGGTTGCTGCCGCAGCGACACCCGCGGCGGCCGCAGCAGCTAGTCCGGCCCCGGCAATCACCTTGCCGGATACGCCCGCTTTGCCGCTGTCCCCCCGCGAGCCGGCCGCCGCGTCGATGCCCGGAGTATCGGTCGAGGCCCCCTCGCTGACAGTTCCCCGCCAGGCTCCGGTGGCGTAGCCCTCGTCCTCGATAAAGGTTTTGAACCGGTTGAGGTCCGCCTCGGCCTGCTTGGCCACAACATCAAGTTTGTCGCCAACCTTTTCCACGATGCCTTCGGGCTCGTAGTCGAGGGTCAGCATGACCGACGTTTGGCCGCCGCCGACATCTTCAAACATCACCACACCGGCATTGGTTGCGCCCTCTGTGGCTGCCCAGGCCACCTTTTGGTCAGGTATCTGCTCGAGGATTTTGGCCTGCCACTGCCGCCGTACCCCGGCGATTTCCGCAACCCACTCCAGGCGGTCGTCGCTAAGTTGTTTTACGCTCTTCACCGCACCCATGAAATGCGGGAAGTCTTCGAACTGGGTCCACTGGTTGTAGGCCACGCTCACGGGAACGTTGACCAGGACACGCTTTTCGACTCGAGTGCTCACGTTATCTCCTTCGGTTTCGTCCACACTTGCTGAGAGCGAATTGATCAGCATGCTTATTATATTCGCTGTTGTTCGCAACTGCCAGAGGCTCCGGTAGAGACCACCCAGAACGGGCTTTCCCATGAGCTTCTGCCAAACGCAAGGCGTCCCGGAGTTTCAGCCGGATTTCCGAGCGCCGAGCTGGTCACCTGCGGGGGCGTTGCGGCACTGGCATCCGCCTGGACCGGCATGAAAGCCATGCCGCCAGCAAAGAGGAACGAGACCACGGTGGCGCGCACGATTTTCGCCATTGCATTTTGTCTCTGTTGCATGATGTCTCCCTTTTGCGATTGAGAGAATATTCAGTTTTAGCCGGCGGGTCCGGGGGCGTCGGGCTGCGTGGACCGTTACCGCGGCGCGAGCGGGGGCGAAGTCTCCCGGCCTTTGCCGGACCCCAGGCCGTCCAGCATTTCGGTCAATGACTCGAGCGAGGACCGTCGTGGGGTCCATCCCAGGAGGTCGTGCGCCCGCGCGGTATCCATGACGGGTGCGCCGGACGCCATGTCAATCCACCCGCCGTCGGTCGCTTGCAGCCGCAAGCGCCAACTAACCTCGACGACGGCGCGCAGTACCGGAAGCGGTAACGGCATCACCCGGCGAGCATTGAAAACCCACCCCAGCGCATTGGGATCCAGGACGGGTTCGGCCGCGATGTTGAAGGCACCGCGAGCCCGCCTCTGCAGCACGCGCCAGTAGGCGTCCGCGACGTCGGCGGCGTGCACCGCCTGGAAAACCAGCTCCTGCGGAATGGGCACCACGGGCAGCCGCGGCCTACGGGGAACGAGCCGTGCCAGGACACTGCCAAGAAAATAGCGGCCCACCTCGCTCCCGGCCTCTGCGCTGAACGTCAGCGCGGGTCGGAGCCGTGCCACGACGACGTCGGGGTTCTCCTTTGCGAAGCCGTCCAAGAGCTTCTCTTGCGCAGCCTTGTCCTCGCTGTAATGGGAGCCCTGGATGCCGCCGGCCGGCCAGCTCTCCTTGGTCCTCGGGGATTTGGGAGCGGGGGAGTAGGCGCCCACTGACGATGCGCACACGACCTGCCCGGTTCCGGCGGTACGGGCTGCCGCAAGGACCTGGGCAGTCCCCGCCACGTTGGTCCGGCGAAGGAGCTCCCGATCATGATTGGGCTGGATCAGCCACGCCAAGTGGACCAGGGCGTCGGCCCCGGCAAGGGCCGTCTCCAAGGCGGACTGGGCACTGGGGGTCCCGAGATCAATCGAATGCCATTTCACATCGCGGTACGGGGCCGCGTCCTTCTCGGGTTCACGGCGGGCAACACCAACGAGCTCAAGACTGGCGTCCTCCTCGGCGCGGGCTTCCTGGAGGCGCTGCAAGAGTGCCGTACCGACGTGTCCCGTGGCTCCGGTTATGACAATGCGCATGCGTTCTCCTCAGTGTGATTTGAGGGGGATAACTCACCCTTGCTCTGGAGAGCAGGGCCTGAGTACAACCGTGTTGCAGCCATCTTGTTTCTTCTGGAACTTCTCATAGAGTTCTGCCGCCTCTTCCAGTGACTCCCAGCGGATCACGGTCGGCTTCCACCGGGGGGAGCAGATCGTCGGTCCACCTGCGCACATTGCTGGGCCGCTCCACCTGCTGAGGGAACTCGTGGATACCACCCACCCAGTCGTCCTAGGGGCCGGGACCATCGGGGGCCATTTTTCTCCTCCTTATTGAGGCGTCGCCGACGTACCCTCGAGGAGTCGGACCCGTGCGCCGGGCATACCTATCAACGCTGCCGATGCCTTGTCGTCTGTCTCCAGGTCGAGGTGGACAAGCCGGTCCTGGCGGCGCTTGGCTACGACTGCGAAGTTGGCGCCGGCCAGGCATAGGACGTGCCCCTGAAGGACATCGCGGAGCCTGCACTTAACTGTGCCTGCGGCGTCTTCCGTTTTGGTCATCTACTCCTAAACCTCCCGTTTGGACGCGAGTGCGTGCCCCGTGTTGGGCAGAACCCGAATTGGTGGCCCTTTCCGTCGACGTCGAACCCGATCGTCACAAGTATTTAATCAGCATGCTTAGTAGTTCGCAAGGCGAAAAGGGAGCGCCGACTTCGGTCCAAGAAAGGGGCAGCCGGGTGCTGGAGTGAATGCCGCAAGCTGTGTTCTTCGGCGGCGGAGCCGAGCCTCGACACGCTGGGTGGGAAGGCCTAGCGTGGGGTCATGAGTGAGGTTCCTGAAAATGATGCGCCCGCACCGACGAAACGCGAATCTACTGAAGCCGACGGCGCTGGCATCGATGGTGAGGCGTTCTCTCCGGTGGTCGATCCGGACCATGCCCCGGCACCGACGCCCCGGGGCGGCGAGGCGGCCACAGGTGGAGAGCCGATCGTACCCGGCGCAATGAGTGTCGGCGGAAGCGGTGGAGGCCGTCACATCGCAAGGGACCCGAGGGAGGATCAAGGTACTGTCGCGGGTCCCGCGCCGGGACCTGAGGTGTCCCCGCAGCCCTGACGTGGAGGAATTCCTGACAGGGCTGGCAACGATGGCCGCAAGGCAGGTCTCCACCTCGCGAACGGAGAGCTGTGCGGCGCCGCCACGGGCCGGAGGGAACACCCCGCCGCGGTAGCCAGCAGCGATCCGCGTAGGTGAGCGGCCCAGCTGGGCCGGCGCAAGCAGAGGGGATCAGGCCGCGGACACGTCGACCAGGACCTTCCCGACGAAGCCTTGTTCTACGGCGTCGTGCGCTGCCGCGGTTTCCTCGAGTCGAAAGCGGGTGAGGGGCAGTCCGTGTTCATCGCCGACCCGCAATGCCCCCGCTTTCAGGGCCTCGGCGACGGCGGCAACGGCCGCCGCCTTCTGCTGCTCCGTCACGGTGTACGTGAGGATGAACTGGAATCGGACGTTCTTGCCCATGCTCTCGCGAATGGGAATGGCCAAGGATTCGCCGGGGTTGGCAGCATAAATGGAAATGGTTCCCCCCGGCTTCACCACCTTGAGGTCATTGCCGATGTTCGCCGGAGCATTGACGTCGACGATCGTATCAACGCCGCCAGGGGCTGCCTCATGCACGGCCCGCGGGACGTCGGCAGTGCGGTAGTTGATCACACTGTGCGCGCCGGCCCGGCGGGCAAGTTCACCTTTCCGCTCCCCGCTCACGGTCGCGATGACGGTTGCCCCGGCCCAGCGGGCGAGCTGAATGGCCGCGTGGCCCACCGCACCCGCGCCACCGGTGACCAGCACCACCCGCCCTTCCAGGGCGCCCGGCGAAAGCCTGGCCGGCCCGTCCTGGCTGGCGGTCAGTGCACGATGTGCCGTCAGTGCCGGGATCCCCAGGGATGCGCCCGTGTCGAAGGATTCCATGTCTGGAAGGGCAACCGCCTGCGCGGCCGGCACCGTCACGTACTCCTGGGCTGTGCCCTCGGTGCCGCCCCAGGCGACGTCCCAGAGCCAAACACGATCGCCGACGGACAGCCCCGGCACGCCGGATCCAAGCTCGTCGATAACGCCGGCACCATCTTGGTTGGGCACTTTTGGTGCCGCCAGCCTGCTTCCGCTCCCGCCGCCGGCCCTGGACTTCCAGTCGGTGGGATTGACGCCGGAGACCACCACCCGGACTCTGACCTGGCCCGGTCCGGGTGCCGGCAGTGGCCTGTCCTGAAGGGTCATCACGGACGAGGGTCCTGTCTTTTCGTACACGATGGCCTTCACTGTTACTCCGCTTCTTCGGCTTTCATAGGGGGACGGGATGGGTGCGCCGTAAGAACCCGGGGTCCTCCTGTCGCCATGATGGCTCGGATACCTCTGACGTCTATTGCGGCGCTTGATCCCACGCTAACGCAAAAGGGGAAATGGACTGATCAGGTCAAATGGTCGAAGTCGCCGCGCGCCCAAGCAGCGTGCCGTTGTGCGGAATCGTGCAGAATGGCCTTGGCGCCGGACGCGATTACATTGTTGAAGTTGCCATAGATTCGGTCGAACTTGAGCTCTCCCAGTTGTGCGGCGATTCGCACCGCCACCGCGCCGGATAACGGCACGTGGTTCGGGTAGCTGCGCATGAAGGCGATGGAGCGACGGTCTGGATTCGGATACACGCTGTCACCGGTCAGCAGAACTCCTTTGCCGCCGGCTCCTGCAGCCCAGTGCACCACCGCGCTGCCCGGGAAATGGCCCCCGGTCTGGTGCAGGGTCAACCCTTCTGCGATGGTTTGACTGCCGGACCAGTATTCGATGATCGGATCATTGCGCCCCAGCCATAGCCGGTCTGCGTCGGCCACGAGTACGGGGACGCCGCCGAGCCGATGCGACCATTCGACCTGCACGCCGAACATGTGCGGATGGCTGGCAGCGATCGCCAGGACCGGGCCCCGCTCGAGCACTGCCTTCACAGCTCTGTCGTCGACATATCCGACCGGATCCCACAACAGCGAACCCTCGTGTGTCGCCACAAGCTGGGCGGTCTGGCCGATCCCGACTCTTGGCTCCGTCCGGATCCCGACAAGGCCCGGCTCGTTCTCCTTCAACACCGTTTGCTGGCCCTCCTGCGCCAGCCCGTCCAGTGTGAGCCACTTTTGTCCGTCATCGGGCACATACTGCCGCTCATCGGCGCAGATCGGGCAAACCCCCGGGGCAGGTTCGTCGTGTTCCACGGCGCAAGTTGCGCAGATCAGCATGGTGGGTCCCTTCTAAGGCCTTGTGTCCTGCTCCTCTTGCCCACCGTAAGCGTGCCCGACGTCGTCGGGAAGCCTATGCCGCTATCAACCGCCCGCGATGGCAGCCGCAAAATGAATCCCGCAATCCGAGTGTGCGTCGAATTGGGTGTCAGCAGCGTCGAGGCGTATTCAACGCACCGACGGGGACAACAGGGCGGCTATGACGTTCACCGCATACCAGCCCAATGCCCCAAGTGCTCCCAGAACGGCAACGGAAACCACCCAAAATAGGGCAGAGAGTTTCCTTCTCGGTTTCTCATCCATAACAACCACCCCGCAATCAATTGGGATACTCTCGGACCGAATCTTGCCTGAACCCCCTTGCGGAAAGCTTGGAATCGGGACGAGGCCTCTGGCCCGCAGTTGGCCCGGGGCAGAAGTCACGCCAACCCTTGCAGCCACCACGAGGCACGCTTAGGATGGCGGGGCCGGGACGGCCTGGACGGCGATGGACGTATCCTGCCGTTGACGGACAGTGAGCCCTTTGGAGGTCCGACGTGAGTGAGCGGGATGACTTCATGGCCTGGGTTGGGTCGCGTCTCAAGGACGCCGAGACCGCCCTGCATAACGGCGACGCCGGGCCGCGGTTCGCCATCTGGTCCCGAAGGGAGCCCGTTACCGTGCTCGGCGCGTGGACGTCCGGCAGCGGTCCCGAGGACGTGGGGCGCATCTTCCATCAGCTGGAAGCATCCTTCTCGTATTGCACGTCATACACGCACGAGGTGATTGCTGCCGACGTGATCGGGGACATGGCCTACACCGTTGGGTACGAGCATACGAGCACCTCGGTAAACGGAGAGCCGAGGGACTACACACTGCGCGTGACCCAGGTCTACCGGCGCGAGGGTGGCGAATGGAAGGTCGCCCATCGCCACGCAGACACCCTGGCGCAGCCGGACAAGCCTCAGGACGCCTGAGCCCCGTCCTTGGTGTCAGGAGCCGGTGTCAGGACGGTGTTCAGGAGCCGGCGGTCAGGATCCAGGGCGCCCCGGCCACTCTTTGCCCGCCCAGGGGTCGTGGTCGGCGATGAGCTCCTCCTGCGGCGGACGCTCATTTTCCGGGACGTGCTGCAAGTTCACCCGGACCCGGTACCAGAGCGAACTCGATCCCCGCATTCCGTCGACGAGTACGTCGGCGGGATGCAGGGCTGACAAGAGGTCCGCATGCCGGGTCTTCCATTCCTCGAGCGCCGCGAGCGCCTCGGGCTTGGTCTTGGTCCGTGCCACCTCGATGAGCGGCATTACCGATTGCCGGCGGCCCAGGCCGTCGCTGCCGCGCGGCGGCTTTTCGGCGGGGCCGAGCCCGGCAGCCAGACTGATGAGCCTGTCGAGCGTCCCTACCGCGTCGTCGATCCCGGCGTGGGGGTCGCCCATCGCCGCGAAGCGCTCAAGCACAGTGGGCACCGTGAATTGTTCCGGCCGGGTGGAGGTAACCTCGTCCCAATTGAGCGGAGTCGAGACCCGGGCATCGGGCAGGGGCCGGATCGAGTACGCCGATGCCACGGTGCGGTCCTTGGCGTTCTGGTTGAAGTCGACGAACACACTCTCGCCGCGCTCCTCCTTCCACCACCGCGCGGTGGCGAGGCCCGGAGCGCGGTTCTCGACCTCGCGGGCGAGGGTCTCGGCGGCGAGCCGCACGTCGCGGTACGACCACTGGGGCGCGATGCGCACGAGGATATGGAGTCCCCGCGAACCGCTCGTCTTCGGCCACCCCACCAGTCCGACGTCGTCGAGCACCTCCCGCGCGACATAGGCGACGTCGACGATCTGCGCCCAGTCGACCCCCGGCATCGGGTCGAGGTCAACCCGGAGCTCGTCCGGGTGCTCGAGGTCCTCGGCACGCACGGGGTGCGGGTTGAGGTCCAGGCATCCAAGATTCACGACCCACGCCAAGCCCGCGGCATCCCTGATGACGGCCTCTTCGGCTGATGTTCCGGACGCGTAGTGCAGCGTTGCCGTGTCGATAAAGTCGGGGTGGTTTTCAGGCACGCGCTTTTGAAAGAACGGCTCGGCGCCGATCCCCTTCGGGAAACGCTTGAGCACCATGGGCCGGCCGCCTGCGCCGCGCAGTGCGCCGTCGGCGACGGTGAGGTAGTAACGGACCAGGTCGAGCTTGGTCAGCCCGGGTTCGGGGAACACCACCTTGTCCGGACTCGAGATGCGAACCTCGTTGCCGGCAATGTTGAGGATCTCGGCGGGGGTCTTCGACGAGTTCATTCCGCCACGCTAGTTCCGGACGGCTGCGCTTGGGAATAGCATTCCGGCATGGACGCCAAGTTATTCGCCCTCGCTGCGGGCGGAACCTCAGTGATCGAGCCCGAAGACACCCAATGGGGCGCCCGGCGCTGCCGGGTGCTCGATCCCCAGGGACAGGAATGGAGCGCCGGCACCTACCAGCCCGGAATCGCCTCGTGATACGTCCTTGCTTGCCCACCCGGGCAGGCGCTCTAAGTGCCCTCCTCGCTGCCGGCGTCGAAGGGCTTGCCCGCGGCCGGCGGCTCGCCCGCCGCGAGTCGGTCCGACTCCCGGGCCCCAACCGCGGACTGGGCGCCACCGGATCCGGCTTCGGCGGGTGAGGGTCCCGGCGGTACAGTTCCGGATGTCTCTGCGGAGTCCGTCACGGTCCGCTGCCCCTCGGTCATGGCGGGGTCGTTGAACACCTGCTCCACAGGCGCCTCGCCTGTCTTGGCCCGTTCCGGATGCGAGTGATCCCCCTGCGCCTTGGTGCCCGCCTCCGCGATGTCGACCGCTTCGCGCACATCTGCACCGCTGCGGGAGTCATCGCTCTGGGCCGCGGCACCCGACGAGGCGTTCCGGGCCTGCGGTTCAGCGTCGTGGCCACCGTGCGCCTCGGTCATCGGCTTTTCGCCAGGCGTACCTGTTCCGGCCTTGCGCAGCGGATCTACAGTACCGTCCGCACCGTAGTCACCTTCGGTGTACTGGCCGATTTCCGACCCGGCCGTGCGTCCCGGAACCGTACCAGCGCCACCGTAGTCGGCTGCCACGTAGCGCCCGGATTCCTTGGCTCGGTCTCCCAAGGGTTCGGGCAGGCCGCCCTCCCTGCCGCCCGCACCGTAATCACCTTGGACGTATTGGCCCTCCTCGTCCTCGGCGTGCCGGCCTCTCTGCACGCCAGCCTTACCGTACGCTCCTTCGACGTACCGGCCCCGGAGCTCCTTGTCTTCTGGTTTCTCGTCCGCGGGCGCCTGATCCGCGGGCAATTCGGAGTCGCTGCGGTCTGTCATGATACTGCCCTCCAGAGACGAATCCATGCGTCTAATCCGGCGCAATTCAAGTCTAGTCAGGGCCACTGCACCACGACAGAGGGTAGCGGCCGCCGGCCGCCCGCCTTGGGTGGCCGGGGGTGTCAGGTGTGGGCGGCGGGAGCGGTGGTGCTTCGAACGACGAGGCGCGGGGCCAGCACTTCGGTACGTGGCGGGAGGGAGGGGTCGGCGATGCGGGCAAGGAGAAACTCCGCAGCGCGGATGCCTACGTCCCGGCTGACGGGGTCGACGGTGGTCAGGGAGACGTGGCGGATCCCGGCGAGATAGGTGTTGTCGTATCCGACCAGTGAGAGTTGTGCCGGCACGCTGATGCCGTGCTCGTCCGCGGCCGAGAGCGCACCGACGGCGAGGACGTCGTTGGCGGCAAAGACCGCTGAGGGGGGCAGGCCGCCGTCGATAAGGCGGCTCATTGCCTCAAAGCCGGAATGTTCGCTCAAGTCTGTTGGTATCACTCGGATGTAGTTCTGCAAGCCGTGGCGGGTCATGGTGTCCCGGTAAGCGTCGGCCCGCACGGTAGCGGACCCGGTGGGAGCGGTGAGGAAGGCAATGTCGCTGTGGCCGAGACCAATCAGGTGTTCGACGGCCATCCGGGCGCCGGCGGCGTCGTCGTTGCTGACGCGGTCCGCTGCCGGGAGGTCGAAGGCGCGGGTGCCGGCGACGACGGCTGGCGTGAGCAGTGTGGCGCGGGTGAGGTCTTCATCGGCGGAGAAGTCTCCGGCGATGACGAGGCCGTCGACGCGCAATTCCAAGAAGGCGGACACCGGGCTTTCCCCTGGGCGGGCCAGATAGCGGGGATCGCCGAGGACCATCCGAAGGTTCTGCTCCCGGAAGATGTTCTGCATGCCGTCGAGCAGCTCCACGAACCAGGGATTGGAGAGGTCGTCCAGCAGCACTCCTACTGTTTGCGTCCGTCCGCTGGCGAGCGAGCGGGCCGCATTGCTGGGCCGGTAGTCGAGTGCGGCTATGGCGGTGGCAACAGCTTCTCTTCTTTGTTCACTCACCTTGGGTGAACCCCTCAGCACCAGGGAAACGAGTGCGCGAGAAACGCCGGCCTCGCGCGCCACATCCTCAATGGTGGCGCGTTTGGCCGCTCCATGCTGGTTCATTTCGCTCCTGGACAAATGGCCTCCTGCCGGCAAGCGTATCGCGGGAAACACAGCGGTTCCGGCCGCCGCCCCATGGGCAACCGCACCGGTTCCACTGCGTGACGCCGGCCGCATGTCTGTCCCGTGGGGGAGGCCCGGCGGCAATGGCTGCGGACGATCGATTCTCAGAGAGATACCGCCTTCTCGCCCGGTACCGTGGGAGGCACGATGATTGGAATGCCTCCGGTGCGGAAGTGCACCTCCAGCTCTTCCAGGGATTGCCCCTTCGTCTCCGGCACGAATTTCGCCACGAAGATCAGGGAAACAATGTTCACCAGCACGAACACGGTGAACGTGCCGGTTGAGCCCAGGGCGACGACCAGGATCGGGAACAGGAAGGAGATCGCCGCGTTCACGGTCCAGAGTGCGAACACCGCAATGCCCATCGCGAAGCCGCGGATGGCCAGCGGGAAGATCTCGGAGAGCAGTAGCCACACGCACGTGCCGATGAAGCACTGCACGAAGGCCACGAACAGCATCATCGCCGCCAGAATGGTGTAACTGACGAGGTCCGACTGGGGGAGCGTGAAGACGACGGCGAGGAGTGCCTGCGAAGCCACGACCCCGGAGAAGCCGATGACCAGCATGCGGCGGCGCCCGACGAAGCCCAGGAGCCAGATGCCCAGGACGGTCATCAGCACCGACGTCACACCGACGGCGATGGTTGCCACGAGCGATGCGCTCACGCCGAGGCCGCTGCGCTCGAGGATGGTGGGGGCGTAGTAGTTCACGGTATTGATGCCCGTTGCCTGCTGGGCTGCGGCGAGCCCAATGCCGACCCAGAGGAGCCGGCGCATCCAGGGATTGTTCTTCAGATCGCGCCAGGCGCTGGAGCGCTCGTTCCGGGCGGTATTCGCGGACTCAACGATTTCTTTGTACTCGAAATCGGCTTCCTCAGGGCTGCGGCTGAGGTTGAGGATGCGGCGGCTGTCGTCGAGCCTGTCGCGGATAGCGAACCAGCGCGGCGATTCGGGCAGGGCGAGCATGCCGATCAGGAGTGCGATGGCGGGGATGGAGGCAATGCCAAGCATGATGCGCCAGACCTCGGAGTCGTGGATGACGGCGTCGAGGAGTGCGTTGATGGCAAAAGCGAGCATCTGGCCGGTCACGATCATCAGTTCGTTGATGGTGACCATGCGTCCGCGCAGGTGTGCAGGCGCCATTTCTGCAAGGTAGAGGGGGCACGTCACGGCGGCGGCGCCGACGCCAAGGCCGAGAATGACGCGGGCCGCCACCATGAACCCGACGGTCGGCGCGATGGCGCAGCCTATCGCTCCGAGGAGGAAGAGCAGCGCACAGACGAGCAGCGTGCCGCGCCGCCCGAGCTTATCGGCGAGCCTGCCGCCGCTCAGCGCGCCCACCGCGGCACCAGGGAAGAGCAGTGCGCTGACGACGGTGGCCTCTTCTACGGGGCTCATGTTCAGGGAGTCCTGCATGTAGAGCAGCGCACCGGAGATCACGCCGGTGTCGTAGCCGAACAGGAGTCCGCCGAGTGTGGAGATGACAGTGAGACGGGCGAGATATCCGCGATGTTTCGAGCCCGACGCGGGCGAGCTTGCTGTGTGCAACGACATTGTTGACTTCCTCGATTCGGCCGACCTGAAGGGCGGACTTTGAATTCGGAGCGTTCTCCGGGAGTGCGCTGGATCACGTGCTTTCTACGTTAGAGCGCTCTAACGCGACAGTCAAGAGTTTGTCTTGACATGCGCTCAAACGGTCGACGGGTGTCCTGGAGGCAGCCGGTTGGGGCAAGTCCGTGCGGGCGCGGCGGCAGGGAGGATGCCGGAAGCCTGGTGCGTGGCGCCGGGGTGGAGCGGGCATTTCTTCAGGCTATTACCTATGAAGCGATTTGTTACTATGTCAGGACAAATCTAGGGAAGGGCGATGAGTCTTATGCGAATCGATGTCAACACAATGGAAGCCGGCACATGACCGGGAACTCCTCACTCCCGGTGTCCCGGGTCCCGGATTCCCGAACCGCACCACCACTCCGCTGGGGGATCATGGGTCCCGGCTGGATTGCGGAGCGCTTTACGGAATCCGTCCAGGCGCACACCTCGCAGATTATCGCCGCAATCGCGTCCCGCTCGCTGGACCGTTCCGAAGCCTTTGCTGGACGGCACGGCATCACCGCTGCCTTCGGCAGCTATGAGGAGCTGGCCGCCGCCGACGTCGACATCGTCTACGTGGCCACGCCGCACAACTTCCACTACGAGGCCGCCCTCATGGCGCTCGACGCCGGCAAGCACGTTCTGGTCGAAAAGCCGATAGGCATCAACCGCGCGCAGGCGGCCGGCATCGCCAGCCGGGCCGCCGACGCCGGCCTGTTCGCCGCCGAAGCCATGTGGACATTTTTCCTGCCCAAGTTCGACGTCATCCGACAAGTGCTCGACTCCGGAATGCTCGGGGAACTTACTACGGTCTTCGCCGAATACGGTGAGCACTTTGACCCCAGCCACCGGATCTTTGACCCGGCTCTGGCGGGCGGCCCGTTGCTGGACCTGGGGACCTATCCGCTCTCGCTCATCACGTCCGTCCTGGGCGAACCGGACCGCCTCCTGGCACTCGGTGAACCGCACGAATCCGGAGTCAATGCCCAGCTGTCGGCCGTCATGTCCTTTGCCGGCGGACGCCAGGCCATGATTAACACCCAATTGCACAACTTCACGCCGACGTCCGCCACCATTGTGGGCACCGAGGCTTCACTGTCAATTGACGGGCCCTTCAACATGCCAGGCAACTTCAGCGTCCACTTCCCGGACGGTACCCGGCTGGCCTACGAGGAGCCGGCCGGAGCGCACTTCGAGGGCCTGCACTTCGAGGCTGCCGCCGTCGCCCGCGCCATTGCGGCGGGGCGGCTGGAGGTTCCGCAGCGGCCGCTCGCCGAATCCATCCGGACCATGGCCGTCGCCGACGCCGTCAGGAACCAGCTCGGCATCGTGTTCCCCGGCGAAGCCATTGGAAGCCGCTGATCCAGGCCCTCCTTATCAGTGCTCGGATGCCTTCGCGGCCTTGATGGCGGCCTTGGCAGCCTGCTTGCTGGCGCGCACTCTTTTCAGCGACTCGGGGTCCACGATGTCGGCGACGGAAAGAAATGCGCTCTCCTGGCCATAGGGGCCGGCGGCCTCACGCCAGCCTGGCGCCTGCAGGCCGCACTGCTTGCCGAGCAGTGCAAGGAAGATCTTGGCCTTTTGCTCCCCGAAGCCGGGCAAGCCTTTCAACCTGCGCAGCACTTCCGCACCGTCCGGGCCGTCCTGGTTCCAGATGGCAGTTGCGTCCCCATTCCAATCGCCTTGGACGGTCGCGGCGAGGTCCTGGACGCGGCCGGCCATGGAGCTGGGGAAGCGGTGGATGGATGGACGCTCCTTGAAGATCTCAACGAAGCCGGCCGGGTCGTATTCGGCGATTGCGGCAGGGGCCATGGACCCGATGCGCGTCCGGATCTTTTCGGGTCCGGCAAACGCAGACTCCATGGTCACCTGCTGGTCAAGCAGCATGCCAACGAGGAGTGCGAACGCGTCATTGCTGAGCAGTTGGTCGGCGGCGGGGTCGCCCGTGATGTGCAGTTCCATGCGCCCATCCTGCCACCAGCTCCGCGCCACGTCATGGCACCGGCCCGAATCTGCTCCGCCGCGACCAGCGGCATTGCTGACGCTGTGGCCGGTATCCTTGAAAGATGAGTGGCACAGCGCATTCAACCGTCACATTTGATGGCCGCTTCGCCCGGGAGTTCCAGGAGATGGCCATTCCCTGGCGCGCGGAGGAGGCGCCCGAGCCGCACCTTTTGGTGCTCAACGAGCACCTCGGCACTGAGCTGGGCCTCGATCCGGCCTTCCTCCGGAGTCCGGAGGGTCTGCGCCTGTTGACCGGCAACGCCGTCCCTGCCGATGCCAGTCCGGTGGCGCAGGCCTACGCCGGCCACCAGTTTGGCTGGTACGCCCCCCGCCTCGGCGACGGGCGCGCGCTCCTGCTGGGCGAGATCGGGCACGCGGACGGGCAGCTCCGCGACGTCCACCTCAAGGGATCAGGACGCACGCCGTTTGCCCGCAACGGGGACGGCCAGGCGGTGGTCGGTCCCATGCTGCGCGAATACATCGTGAGCGAGTCGATGCACGCGCTGCACATCCCCACGACCCGTTCCCTCGCCGTCGTCGCGACGGGACGTTCGGTGCAGCGCGAAACGCTCCTGCCGGGCGCCATTCTGACCCGGGTAGCCAGCAGCCACCTGCGCGTGGGCAGCTTCCAGTACGCCCGGTCCACGGGCGACATCGGCCTCCTTCGCCGCCTCGCCGACTACGCCCTGACCCGTCACCACCCCGCCGCCGCGGAGGCCGGGAACCGCTATCTAGCACTCTTCCAAGCGGTCATATCCGCCCAGGCTTCGCTGGTGGCCCAGTGGATGCTCGTCGGATTCGTTCACGGGGTCATGAACACCGACAACATGACGATTTCGGGCGAAACGATCGACTACGGGCCGTGTGCCTTCATGGAAGGCTTCGACCCGGCCGCCGTCTATAGTTCGATCGACGAGAGCGGGCGCTACGCCTACCGCAACCAGCCGGTGGTGGCGGAGTGGAATCTTGCCCGGCTCGCTGAGTCGCTTCTGCCCCTGCTCCATGATGACGAGGAGCAGGCGGTGGAGCTCGCGGTGGGAGCCCTCGGCGAGTTCCGCAGGCAGTACAGTGACGCCTGGTCGGCAGGCATGAAGGCCAAGCTGGGGTTCCGTGACGGGCTCGATGACGACGTGGCCTCGGCTCTCGTGGATGAAGTTGTGGCCTTAATGCAGGAGTCACGGGCCGACTACACCTCGTTTTTCCGGCACCTCGGCAAAGCCGCCCGCGGCCGTGCCGAAGCCGCGCGGGCCCAGGTCCTGGACACCGCAGCCTTCGATGCCTGGGTAGGGCGCTGGCGTGCCTTGGCGCCGGATGCTGACGCCATGGACCGGGTCAACCCGGTCTACATCCCGCGGAACCACCTGGTGGAGGAGGCCCTGGCGGCCGCTACCGGCGGAAACCTGGATCCGCTGGCACGGCTGCTGGACGCAGTCGCCGCACCTTTCGACGAGCGGTCCGGCCTCGAGCGCTACGCCGCTGCCGCCCCGGAAAGCTTTGGCCCGTACCGAACCTTCTGCGGAACCTGAGGGGAGCTGATCATGGATACCGAATTCGCCGAGGTCATCGATCATGACGTCACCACCATCACCTGCGTTTGCGGCAATACCGTCAGCAGCGAGGGATTGATTCAGGCCAACTCAGAGGGAATGCCCGTACACATTGGCGGAAACGTTCCCGTGCCCGCGGGGCTGGCTACCTGGCCTGAGGACGAGGATCTCTACACCCTGTGCTCCTCTTGCGGCCGCGTTTACCATGACGCCGTCATCGAGGAGACTGGGACCGCGCCCGTTGCTTTCCGGATTGATGTCACCGCTGGGCCGGTTGCCGAGGCGATCCGTGTCCACTGGGACCTCAACACGTAGCCACCTTCGGGGAAACTTCCGTTTCCCGGTCTTTCCCGGACCGGGTACCGTGCCGGGCAAGCCGTCGACCCTCTAACCCTCGTGGCTCGTCGGGATGTCCTGGGCGGCTGCCCATTCGCCCACGTCCCGGCGTTCAATGGCCGCGGCCATCAGATCCGGGAACAGGTCGGGCGTGCAGGCGAAGGCCGGGACGCCAATTCCGGCAAGTGCCCTGGCATGGTCTGAGTCGAACGACGGATGGCCGCTGTCGCTTAACGCCAGGAGCGCGATCATGGTCGTCCCCGACCCGACGATCGTGGCCGCCCGTTGCAGCATCTCTTCCGCAATGCCGCCTTCGTAGAGGTCGCTGATGAGCACCAGAATCGTCTCGGTGGGCCGGGTGATCTGGTCCTGGCAGTATGCCAGGGCCCGGTTGATGTCCGTGCCGCCGCCGAGTTGCACACCAAAGAGCACATCAACCGGATCGTCCAACTCGTCCGTCAGGTCGACAACCTCCGTGTCGAAGACCACCAGGCGGGTCCGCACCGACCGCAGCGAGCTGAGCACCGCCCCGAACACGCTGGAGTAGACCACGGACTCGGCCATCGACCCGGACTGGTCGATACACAGGATGATTTCACGCTGGACCTCGGTGCTGCGCCGGGTGTGCCCGACCAGACGCTCGGGCACGATCGTCCGGTATGCGGGCTGGTAGTGCCTAAGATTTGCGGCGATAGTTCTGTTCCAGTCAATGTCCCGATGCCGGGTCCGTCGTGTCCGTGCCGCCCGGTTCAATGCTCCGGAGAGCGCCTGTATCGTCTTGGAGCGCAGACGGTCCTCAAGCTCGTTCGTCACCTGACGGATGACTGTCCTGGCGGTCTCGCGTGACTGCTCGGGGATGACACGGCCGAGGCCGACGAGCGTGCTCACCAGCCCGACGTCGGGCTGCACGGTTCGCAGCATCTCCGGCTCGAGGAGCAATTGCCGAAGGCCGAGCCGGTCCATGGCGTCGGCCTGCATCACCTGGACCACCGTGGACGGGAAATAGCCCCGGATGTCGCCGAGCCAGCGGGCAACGCGAGGGCTGGACGCGCCCAGACCCCCGCGGCCCTTCTTTTCTTCGGCTCCGTACAAGTCCTCCAGGGCCCGGTCGCGCCGGGCGTCAGCGGTGGAGAGGACGACGCTGTGTCCCTCCGCTGTGGTGACGCCGTCGGCCTCATGGCCGCCGAGCACAAGGCGCCAGCGGCCCAACCGGCCGCGGTCGTCGGTATCTGCGTCGGTCACGCGATCGCCTCCCATCCGAGGTACCTGGCCATCGTCCGGACCGCGGGGCCCGCGGCGGTCAGGTCCAGGTCGGTCTGGCTGACGATGCCCACTTTGTCGCCAATGCGGCTGACTTGCTCTCCGATCTCGCGCCGCTCCGGCCGGCTGAATGCTGAAAATGTCCTGCGCAGGAGCGGCAGGACGTCGTCGAAGATGGCGTCGTCCACCCCGGCGACCCAGTCGTCCACGATCTGCAGGAGCCGCCGATCATGAATCAGCAGTGTTGCGTCTCCGGAGATGAGGCCGTCCAGCCAAGCGGCGGCTTGCCGTGAGGGAGTGGCGATCGAGAGCCGCCGGCTCAGCGTCGCCGCGACGTCGTTCCCGTCGACCAGGCCTGCGTCCAGAAGGAGCCTCGTGGCCCGACCTGCCACCGAGCCGTGGATGCCGTCCGAGCCTGCGACGGCGGCAAGCGCCCGGTGCCAGTCGTCCGGTGGCAGGTCGGGCAGCAAAATGAGGCCTTGTTGGGCCGAATCGACGGCGCGTCGCATGGTGTCGGCGGCCTCGTCGTCCAGCCCGGCGCAGGCAGTGGGCAGCCCCACGCACGCCCGCACAACCGTCGTGTCAAGAATCTTCCGTACGCCCGTGACGTTCACGCCGCGCACGTTGCCGTACCGGCAGGTCCGGGCAAGGGGGGCGATGGTTTCCAGCAGCGGCGCGACGTCTTGTTGCAAGGCGGTGCGCTCGGCAAGGACCGACACCACGCCGCCGATGCCGTCCGGCAGGTCAGCGAGCAGGCAGCTTGCGAGCAGTTCGCTGAGCGCCGTCAGGCTGCCTGCGTCCTGGGCGCGTTCGGCCACGCAGTTCGCGGCAGCGGAGGCGACCGTAGTGCCGTAGCGGCTGGCTTCCACCACGGCCACCGTTAGCTCCGGCTCCCAGTTCAGTGTCCACACCTCCTTGAACGTGCCCGTCGTCCGGCCGGATTCGCTCTGTGTGCCCCAATGCACTCCAAGCAGCGCCAGCCGGTGCAGCAGAACCGAGCGGGCCAGCTGGTTTGGCTTGCGCAGGTCAAGGGTAAGGACCTCTTCCATGGCGCTCGGTTTCCACCGGAGCTTGCGTTGAGTGGCTGCCAGATCGGCGGCCAGGGGGACTGTGGGCGCAGACTCCGGTACATTCCCCAGCTCGAGCCCAACGGTGAGTTCACGGTGGACCAGGGCCAGCGGCAGAGGTGAACCGTCGCACAAAACTGCCTGCGCGGCGTCGTCCAGTTCGGACAGTCCCGGGCTGGGCCGTCCACGGACGGCGGCAAGGGCATTCGCCATTCGGCTGGCGTCCACTACAGAGGCAGTCGATGCGTCGAGGTGTTCACGGCGCAGTGCATGGGCTACCCGGACGAGCCAGGTAGTGGACACGTCCGTGCCGGGCTCCTGCGCCATCCAGTGTGTGAAGAGGTGCTGGTACCAGCCGGGCGCAGTGACACCGGCCCCATAGCCGCTGCGCAAGCTGAGCCGGTCCGAGGTCCATGGCACCCAAGTCACCGCGACCTTGGCCTTGGGCAGCCCGGCCAGCACCTTGTTGTCGGCAGAGACCGGGGGAAAGCCTGAGGGCACGAGGGCAGGCGCATGGTACGCACCACACACCACGGCGATCCGCCCATGCCCTTCGCGAATGGCGGCACGCAGCAGGCGGCGCATCGCCGCTTCCCGACGGTTGTTCTCCATAACGTCGGGATGGCTGCTGGGCCTGTCGTCGGCCGCCCGGATCTCCGCGATGGCCTCGGTCAACGCCGCGAACCGCTCGACGGGGTCTGTATTCGGTTGCTCGATGGCGTCCTCCCACCACCGCTCCGGATCGGTGTAGCCGGCGGCGCCGGCCAGCATCCCAATCGCATCGGGGCGGTACGGCTGCTGCATCGGGGCGGGAGGTTCGGCGCCATCCACGGGGGGATCGCCGTCGTCGATGGCTGTTGTTGGCCCGTCCGGCGCGGGAGCCATGCGGAGGGCGAAGGTGTGCGCCGCGGGCAGGTCGATCGCCCGCACCTGGGTGCCGGTGGAAAGCGCCCAGCCAAACGCCACCCACTCCGGCGAGAAGCTCGCCATCGGGTAAAAGGAAGCGAGCCGAGGCTCATCGGCTGCGTAGATCAGCCCGGCGATGGGCGGCGTCATCTGCGGATCGGACAGCAGCGGAATCACCTGGTCAAGTTCCGGGGGACCTTCAACCAGCACCAGATCCGGCCGGAGGGATGCCAGCGCCTCGGCGACCGAATGCGCCGAACCGGGGCCGTGATGCCGGATCCCCAGGACGTAGACGTCTGTCATCGGTCAGTTCGATGATTCGAGGTCGCGGCAGGCCCGGTACAGGTCCTTCCACTCCGGCCTGTTCCGGACGACGGTTTCCAGGTACTCCTGCCAGATCACACGGTCCTGGACGGGGTCTTTGACCACTGCGCCCACCAGGCTGGCCGCCACATCCGGGGCCCGGACGGTGCCGTCACCGAAGTGGGCGGCGAGGGAGAGCCCGTTCGTCATCACCGAGATGGCCTCTGCCGTCGACAGGGTCGCTGAGGGCGATTTGATTGTTGTGCGCTGGTCCTGCGTTACTCCGGCGCGCAGTTCCCGCATGACGGTGACCACCCGCCGGACTTCGGAGAGAGCTCCCAGATCAGCCGGAAGCTCCAGGGCAGTGCCCAGGCTGCGGACGCGGGTGGTGACGATCTCGATCTCCTGCTCGATGCTGTCCGGGAGCGGCAGCACCACGGTGTTGAAGCGGCGGCGCAATGCCGACGACAGATCGTTGACGCCCTTGTCTCGGTTGTTGGCCGTCGCGATGATGTTGAAGCCCTTGCGGGCCTGGACCTCTGCATTGAGTTCGGGGATCGGCAGGGTCTTCTCGCTGAGGATCGTGATCAGCGAGTCCTGCACGTCGGACGGGATCCTGGTCAGTTCCTCCACCCGTACCAGGCTCCCTGCCTCCATCGCGCGCATCACCGGTCCCGGGACCAGGGCCGCCCGGGACGGGCCGTCCGAGAGCAGCCGGGCATAGTTCCAGCCGTACCGCAGTGCCTCTTCCGGCGTGCCTGCGGTGCCCTGCACCACGAGGGTAGAGGCTCCCGAAATGGCCGCGGCCAGGTGCTCTCCCAGCCAGGTTTTCGCGGTGCCCGGCAGGCCAAGCAACAGCAGCGCGCGGTCTGTGGCAAGCGATGCGACGGCGATTTCGACCAGCCGCGCGGAACCCAGGTATTTTGGTGTGATCTGTACGCCGTTCGGCAGGGTGCCCCCGAGGATATAGGTGGTCACCGCCCACGGAGACAGCTGCCAACTGGGCGGCCGGTGCCGGTCGTCAACAGCCGTCAACGCGCTGAGCTCCTCAGCGTAGGCGTTTTCGGCATGGGCGCGGAGGACATCGGGGGCGGTCGGGGCGTCGTTCATTGAAAAGCCTCCGTCAGGGATTGTCGGAATGATTGGTATTGAACGGCATCACGAAGCACGCGGCGCCGGGCGGCGTCTGCGTCTGGATGCTCAAGCAGGCGCCGGGCTTGTTCGGCGGCCTCGGGCGGCAGCGCCGCAGGCAGGGTGTCGGCGAGCATGGTTGCCAGCTGGCCGCCGTTCTTGGCGTTGATCTGCTCAAGCACGGCTTCAGCCAGGGGGCGTCCCCATGGTCTTGGCATGTCGCGCAGCGGTTGAACGAGTGTCCAGGGGTTTGCCGTGCCGCCGCGCAGGTGCCGGACGAGCGTGTCCTCGCGCTCGGCGGCGGGCAGGCAATTCAGCAGCCGCAGGTCCGTGCGGACGTCGAGCAGCGCACGCACCCAGTCAAGGTCGGCCCGCAGCGCAGCGGTGGTGACGATCGTTTCGAGGGCGCGGGGTTCGCCCTTCAGCAGCGCCACGCTCGCCGCTGGCGTACGGCCGGCCGCCGTCGTCCAAACATCGAGGGGGGCACCCCTGATGATGGCGTCGAGCCGGCCCAGCCGGTCGGGTTCACCACTGCGTGGGGCCGGCGCGATCCCGTCGCGCAGTCCTGCCGCGTCCGGCTCAGGCGGGAGGTCGATCTCGAATTGCTTGCGCAACAATCCTTTGAAGCGAAGCAGCGGCCGCAGCCTGGCAGCCATGCGGACCGCGCGGGCGCTCTCAGGGAGCCGGTCCAGTAGGGCGGCGGCTACCTCCCGCACGCTCTTTGCGGTGTCGTCAAGGGCCCGCTCCAGCAACTCCTCGTCATCTGCCCGCAGGTTCGCGGCCAGGGTGGCCAGATGGGCGGCGCGCTCCCGGGCACCGAGCGTATCCCAATGCGTGACCAGCAGCTCGCGGGCGGCGGCCGGATTACTACGGCGACGCCGTTCCAGTTCCGTCGTGGCGTCAGCACTGTTCAACTCTGCCCAGTCGGTCGTCATCGCCGGACGCGGATCGGCGCCCCCGGCCGTTAGGTCCTGAAGCCAGCGGCCCCGGGTTCCGATCGCAGGATGTAAATGCTCCGCCACGCTGGATTTTGCCTCTGCCAACATCAGCAGGCTGGGCAGCAGCCGGTGCGGAACACGCCGTCCGGAAGCCTCGGCAAGCAGCAGCCAATCGACCACCAGCAGGCTTCGGAGTTCCAGCCCGACGGGCGGCTGGGTGAGCAGCAGGTCCAGCAGGCGGCAGGCCTCGCCCGGGGCCTCGGGCGCATCGTCCGGTGGGGCCGGACGAGGGACATCTGGAGCGTCCATAGAAGTGGAAGGCCGGGCAGCGCGGGTGACTGCATCGGCCATGGCTGCTTGGTCCAGCAGTGACTCCTCGCCGGAGACGCCATCCGGCGGGCGGACACCCAATTCCACAGGCGGAAACGGGGCCGGGTGGCGCGCGGTGCCAACGAGTGCCGCCGTTTGAAGCTCGGCCAGCCAAGTCATGGGGTTACCACCGCTCCACCGACGACTGCGGACAGAGGCCGGAAGCGGCCCTCCTCCAGTTCGCCGAACAGGTCCACAGGGTGGCCGCCGGTCAGGGCCAACAGGGAATCCAGGGGCGCGTCGACCAGGGGGAGTGCGTTGCCGGATCCGTCCCGGAGCCAGCCGTAATTGCCAGGGCAGATGCGCACCCCGCTCAACAGGACCGGGTGACGCTCACACCACGGGGAGAGTGCCACCGCCGCCGATTCAATTTCCAACGCTTGCGCAATGTTCCCACCCTCGCCGAGGCTGGCCGCCAGTCCTTGCGGGGCTACGGGCCCGGTGAACATTGCCCGCCGGGGCCCGGAGCCGGGATACCGCGCGACGGTGACATCCAGCATCGCACCCGCGAGCTGAGGCGTCGCCAGAGCGTCACTGTGGGCAGCAAAATCGAGTACCACGATGATCGTTCCGTCGGGGGCGCGAAGCCAGGTCCGCTGTTGCTGGAGCCGGCCGTCGTCGCTGCGGTGAGTGCCAAGCACCAGCCACGGACCGTGCAGCGCTTCGGTGCCCTCAACTTCGGCGGTGGGCACCGCCCAGCCGACGGCCACCCGGAGATCGGCGAGCTCGTCGGGAGTCAGGGTGTCCCGTTTGCGCCACGCCTTGGTCAGCGCCCACCAGCGCCCGGCCCGCAGAAGCAGGTGAACGCCCCAGTCGGTCCGTGCGTGCACATCTGATCCCATCGCCCGCACCTGGGCGGCTAAACCCGGAAGCTGGGCATCGACAAGGCGCCCCGCCACGCCGTCCCACCATGAATACGGCTGGGTGCGGGCCGACGCCAGGCCGGTCCGCACCAGGTCCGTCAGCCACCGGGCAAAGTCGTCAATCCCCGCATCCATCAATGCCAGCCGGTCGGCCAGTCGCTTGGCCTGTGCCGCCGGATCCACAACCGGCTCGGACTGGCGCCGCTCGCGCACGGCGGTCCGCTCTGCCCGCTGGGAGGCCCACTCCTGCGCGAAGGCGGCTGTCTCCGCGGCGGCGTCGGCCGCCTCGCCCCGCGTCCACATAAGCAGCAGCGCCAGGGCATGCTTGCAAGGGAACTTCCGGCTCGGGCAGGAGCATCGATAGGCAGGAGCGGCGACATCAATGCTCACTTGGTAGGGAGTCTTTCCGCTGCCTTGGCATTTGCCCCAGACCAGGACGTCGTTGCTCCCCGTGTCGGACCAGGGGCCGGGATGTGCCAGCTTGCGGGCGGCCGTCAGCGACGATGGGTCGGGCGCGGCGCTGATCACCCGCTCCTCGCTCCAACGCCCCATGAAGCACATTGTGCCCGATGTCACAGATACCGCAAGGGAGGCAGAACGGTGTGGCGGCGGCGCACCACGCCGGTAAACGGTCAGTGACGCCCTACACGGTGTCCGGCCGCTGATCTCCCTTGTGGCTCCGCAGATTCTCCTGCACCTTGCCGAACAAATCCTTGATGGTCGTCTCCGTATTGGTGAGCATGTCCGGCTGGACGTAGACCTGTTGGGCGGGAGGCAGGCTGTAGTGGGAGGCCAGGCCACCCGCGCTGTCCACCCCCGCCAGCGCGATGGTCACACCACCCTCTTTGCGCGCAATGGCGCCAATCCGGCCGAAGACCACTGTAAATTCGTCCGGCTGGAAGCTCACGGTCAGTCCGACATGTGTCCGGTTAAGGTCACTTGCCGTGACGGCCTTCTCGTTCCCGGTCCCTGCATAGTTCATGTCGATCTCCCGGATAGCTGGTGGCGTTGTAAGCGAGCAGTCTACGTCCGGGACCGGAGACGGGGTAGGGACCCGCCGGCTGCCCGATACCGGACCGGTCCCGGCGTGGGGGAGAATGCGTTCATGACCAAAGACGATCTCCGGCCTGTCTACTTCCTTTCGGACAGCACCGGCATCACCGCGGAAACGCTCGGCAACACCTTGCTGACGCAGTTCCCCGCGAACCACTTTGACCGCATAACGGTCCCCTTCATCACCACGGTCGAACAGGCCAGGACGGTGGTCGGGACGATCGACAAACTGGCCGCCGCGGGCCTGCAGCCGATCGTCTTTTCCACCGCGGTAAGCAGCGATATCCGCCAGGTCCTGGGTACGTGCCAGGGAATCATCGTGGATCTCATCGGGGCACATGTCGGACAGCTGGAGCAGGCCCTCGGTTCGCCGGCCAGCGGCGAACCCGGCAGGGCCCATGGCCTGGGCAATGCGGAGCGGTATCAATCCCGGATGGCCGCCGTCGAATACGCCATGGAACACGACGACGGCCAAAGCCTGCGGGCGCTCGAAAAGGCCCAAGTCATCCTGGTGGCGCCGTCCCGCTGCGGAAAAACGCCCACCACCATGTACCTGGCCCTACAGCACGGCATTTTCGCCGCCAACTTCCCGCTGGTGGACGAAGACTTTGAACGCGAAGGGCTCCCCAAGCCGCTGAGGCCTTTCGTTGAGAAGTGTTTCGGGCTCTCCTCCAACCCCCTGCGCCTGAGCCAGATCCGCACCGAACGGCGCCGGGGTTCACCCTACGCGTCGCTGCGGCAGTGCGGCTTCGAGCTGCGCAGCGCCGAGCAGCTGTACGTCTCCCATAGGATTCCGTACCTGAATTCGGCCACGGTGTCCGTCGAGGAAATGGCGGCAACCATCCTGCAGCGGATGAACCTCAAGCATTAGGGAAAAGTTTCACAAACTTAGTGTGGCGCACGTCATGTGGAAAGTGCGCTGGAGACCTGTCACTGTGGACAGGACTTGCGCCCATCAACCGGCCATCGCCGCAAGCGGGGCGGCGCACTTGCATGCCATCATCTGCAAAGGAGCAGTAACTATGACGACAGACATCCTGTGGTTCTCAGAACTCGGACTCAAGGACCTGGACCGGGTGGGCGGAAAGAACGCCTCCCTCGGTGAGATGGTGCAGAACCTGACCTCCGCCGGCGTCCAGGTTCCCGACGGCTTCGCCACCACCGCGGATGCCTACCGCAACTTCCTGGCGGATTCGGGCCTTGACCAGAAGATCGCCGACCGGCTGGTCGGCCTGGACACCGATGACGTCACCGCCCTGGCAGCCGCCGGGCAGGAGATCCGGGCCCTCATGCGCAAGACGCCCTTCCTGCCTGACTTCGAAGCGCAGATCCGGAACTCCTACCAGCAGCTGGTGGACAAGCACGGCGGGTCTGAGGACCTGTCCTGGGCCGTCCGTTCCAGCGCCACGGCCGAAGACCTCCCCGATGCCTCCTTCGCCGGGCAGCAGGAAACCTTCCTGAACGTCCGCGGCATCGAGAACATCCTGCTCGCCATCAAGGACGTGTTCGCGTCCCTCTACAACGATCGGGCGATCGCCTACCGGGTGCACCACAAGTTCGAGCACGCCGAGGTGGCGCTCTCGGCCGGCATCCAGCGCATGGTGCGCTCCGACGTCGGCGCCTCCGGCGTCATGTTCACCATGGACACGGAGTCCGGGTTCCAGGACGCCGTGTTCGTCACGTCCTCCTACGGCCTCGGCGAGGCCGTCGTCCAGGGCGCCGTCAACCCCGACGAGTTCTACGTGTACAAGCCCGCGCTGCAGGCCGGCCGGCCCGCCATCCTCAAGCGAGGACTGGGCGAGAAGGCCCTGCAGATGACCTACACGAGCAGCCGCGAAATCGGCCGCACCATCGACTTCGTGCCGGTTGAGGCGTCCCTGCGGAACCGCTTCAGCCTCACTGACGACGACGTCGAGCAGCTCGCCCGGCACGCCGTCGCCATCGAGAACCACTACGGCCGCCCCATGGACATCGAATGGGGCAAGGACGGGATCGACGGCGGCCTGTACATCCTGCAGGCGCGCCCGGAGACCGTGCAGTCCCGCCGGGCCTCCGGCAGCCTGAGCCGGTTCCGGCTCAACGGGACCGGCCGGGTGCTGGTCGAGGGCCGCGCCATTGGCCAGCGCATCGGCGCCGGCAGCGTCCGCATCCTCACCGCGATCGACCAGATGGCCGCCTTCAAAACCGGTGATGTCCTCGTCGCCGACATGACCGACCCGGACTGGGAACCGATCATGAAGCGTGCCTCCGCCATCGTGACCAACCGCGGCGGGCGCACATGCCACGCGGCCATCATTGCCCGCGAACTGGGGATTCCCGCCGTCGTCGGGACCGGGGACGCCACCGACGCGCTCTCCGACGGACTCGACGTGACCGTATCCTGCGCCGACGGTGAAACCGGCGTGATCTACGAAGGACTCCTGGACTTCAGCGTCGAGGAAACCGAGATCACCCAGCTGCCCGAGGCCCCCGTCAAGGTCATGATGAACGTCGGCACCCCGGAGCAGGCTTTCACGTTCGCGCAACTGCCCAACCACGGAGTGGGCCTGGCCCGGCTCGAATTCATCATCAACCGCCAGATCGGCATCCACCCCAAGGCACTGCTGAACCTCGACGAGCAGCCGGCGGACGTCGCCGCGGAAATCCGTGAGCGCATCGCCGCGTACGAGAGCCCGCGCGACTACTACATCAAGCGTCTGGCCGAGGGCGTGTCCACCATCGCGGCGGCCTTCGCGCCGGAACCTGTGATTGTGCGCATGTCCGACTTCAAGTCCAACGAGTACGCCAACCTGATCGGCGGACCCGCCTACGAGCCGCACGAAGAGAACCCGATGATCGGCTTCCGCGGCGCCTCACGCTACCTCGAGCCGTCCTTCCGGGACTGCTTCGACCTCGAGTGTGAGGCCCTGTCCTTTGTCCGCAACGAAATGGGCCTGACCAACGTCAAGCTGATGATCCCGTTCGTGCGGACCCTGGATGAGGCCCGCGGCGTTATTGAACTGCTGGGGGAGAACGGCCTCACCCGCGGCGAGAACGGCCTCGAGGTGATCATGATGTGCGAGATCCCATCCAACGCGCTGCTCGCCGACGAGTTCCTGGACTACTTCGACGGGTTCTCCATCGGCTCCAACGATATGACCCAGCTGGCCCTGGGCCTGGACCGGGACTCCGCGATTGTCTCGGGCGGCTTCGATGAACGCGATCCGGCCGTCAAGAAGCTCCTGAGCATGGCCATCGCGGCCTGCAAGGCGCGCGGCAAATATGTCGGCATCTGCGGCCAGGGTCCGAGCGACCACGCGGACTTCGCCGAGTGGCTGGTCGCGGAAGGCATCGATTCGGTCTCCTTGAACCCCGACACCGTGGTGGACACCTGGCTGCGCCTTGCCGGCTCCACAGCCGGCCCGGCCGTCGAGGCAGGCGTCGGCGCCGGGGCGAACTGACGGCCGCGGCGCCCAAGTAAAGACAGGCCGGACACCCGCCGGGCAGCACGGACTGAGAATTCCAGACTGTGCTGCCCGGGCGGCCGTTCAGGCGTTGGATGCCAAGTTTTAGCGCGCTACAACGAGCGCCTGCGGGGCTGCCTGCTTCATCCGGGTCTGCAACCAGCGCAGCTGGACGGCTGTTTCGCCGTCGCAGCGGGACACGACGTCAAGGAGTTCCCGGTCGCGGAGCGCCGAGCCGGCCTGTTTGACCATGGCCCAGGTGACATCGACGAGGCTCGCCAGGAGATAGAGGTCCTGGAGGTCGCGCAGCAGGCCCACCGGACCCTGCCGCGTTGCGGACAGCCCTTCGGCATGGATCCGTTCGGGCTCGTTATCTGAGCGGTCCTCGCCGTAGCGCTGAACGACGGGGAGCAGCAGCCGGCTGTGCTCCTCACACTGCGTTGCCAGCGTATGGCACAGGAAGTGCACGTCGGGCTCGGCGGCGTGGCCGGCTGCCACTTGGCGGAAAGACTCCGCGAGGGCCTGTTCGGCCTTACGGAGCATTCCCAGATAGATTTTCAGGTTCATGGCGTTCCTCCCTGCGGGCCGCGCCGGACCGCATCGGGAAAGCGGGGCGGAGAGCCGCCGACCCGTTCTGTGGCTTCGGCGTCTTTGCCTCCAGCGGTCGGCCGTATGGATCGTGGCCCAGCGGCAGCAGCCGGGCGCGATGCCGTCGTGGTGGGTGCCGGGGCGGGACCGGTGGCGTCACTGATCTTCTCGACACTCACGGCGGCATTCTTGAAGACGGGCTGTTTGGACACGGGATCCCACTCCGTGATCGTGAGTTCATTGGCAGCCGTCGGGTGTTCTGCGGGGGCACCGTCCTGGTCCCAATAGCCATAGTGAAACGGTGCGAAGACGGTGCCGTTTCGGATGTCGCTGACGCGGGCAGGGACCTCGATCCGGCCCCGCCGCGACGTCACCTTGACGAGGTCGCCTTCCCGGATTCCCAGCCGGCCGGCGTCGTCCGGGCTGATTTCCACCCACGCGGTTGGGGCCGCGCTTGTCAGTACCCGGGATCTTCCGGTTTTGGTCCTCGTGTGGAAGTGGTAGGCGGTCCGGCCGGTCGTATACCGGAACGGGTAGCGGCCGTCGGGCTCCTCATGCGGGGGACGGTAGTCCGCCGCTTTCAGGATGGCGCGCCCGCCCGGCGCCTGGGCTCGGAATGCTTCCGGACCGGCGGTGGCGCCGGTGAGGAGATCGTGGCCGTAGCTTTCGCAGTAGTCAGGGTCGGTGGGGAAGATGCCATCCTCGTAGAGCCGTTCCCTGCCCTCCGGATTCGCGGTGTTGCACGGCCACGGGATGCCGCTGCCGCCGCGGAGCCTGTCATAGGTGATGCCGGTATAGTCGCAGGGCCGGCCGCGGGAACATTCCTTCCACGCCTCGAAGGCCTCCTCAGGGCCCGCCCACGGCAACAGGGGTTCCCCGCGTAACGTGGTGAAGCCCATGCGGCGGGCGTAATCGAGGAAAATGTCCAGGTCGCTGCGTGCCTCCCCGGGCGGCTCCACGGCCTTGTCCGAGAGGTGGACGGTCCGGTTGGCGTTCGTGAAGGTACCGGTCTTTTCGCCCCACCCGGCGGCGGGAAGCACGACATCGGCGAGCTGCGCCGTCTCTGTGAGGTACAGATCCTGGACCACGAGGAACAGCCCGGGCTTGGCCAGGATGTTCCGGATCCTAGGGAGTTCGGGCATGGACACGGCTGGGTTGGTTGCCGAAATCCAGAGGAATTCGATCGAGCCCTGTTCGGCGTAGCGGAAGATCTGCATGGCGTGGGTCGGGGGAGCCCAGTGCGGGATGGTCAGCGGGTCCACGTCCCACAGCGCCGCGAGTTCCGCGATGTGGTTCGCGTTTTCCCAGTTCCGGAAGCCGGGGAGATCGCCGTCTGCCCCGCATTCGCGGTTGTTCTGGGCCGTTGGCTGGCCGTTCATCTGCAGAATCCCGCACCCTGGCCGGCCCAGCAGCCCCCGCAGCAGGTGGAGGTTGTTGACCTGGCACGACGCCGCGGTGGCCTGGGCGGACTGGTAGAAACCCTGAAGGACAGTGGAGAGCACCCGCGATGAGGTGCCGAAGATCCTCGCAGCTTCCCTGATGCCGGCGGCGTCCACATCGCAGACCGCTGCGGCCGCTTCAGCCGTCCATGGCTCGACCGCGGCCCTGAGTTCGTCCAGGCCGAGAGTATGCGCCTGCACGTACTCCCGGTCGGCCCAGCCGTTGGCCAGGACTTCACGGACCAGTGCGTTCATCAGGGCGAGATTGGTACCGGGCCGGACAGCCAGATGAACGTCCGCGTACTTGGCAACCTCGGTGTCGCGGGGGTCGACGCAGACGAGCCTGGGCCGGTCCGGTCCCGCAATGCGGTCACGCACACGCGACCACAGCACGGTCTGCGTTTCGGCCATGTTGTGCCCGTAAAGAAAGATCGCGTCGCAGCTGTCGATGTCCGCATAGGTTCCGGGCTGGCCATCCGCCCCGAAAGACTCCTTCAACGCTGCAGCCGCCGTCGCCGTGCAAAGGCGGGTATTGCCGTCCATGTGGGGAGTGCCAATCCCAGCCTTGCCGAGGACGGCAAGGGCGTAGTATTCCTCGAGGAACAGCTGGCCGCTGGTGTAGAAACCATGGCTGAGGGGTCCCCGTTCCTCCAGCAGCTGCCGGCCCCGCTGGGTGATCCGGTCCATCGCGGTATCCCAGTCGCATTCGATGAGCCGGCCGTTCTCGCGGATCAAAGGCCGTGTGAGCCGGTCTTTCCCGGACATCCCCTGCCAGCTTGCAAAGAGGCCCTTGGGCCCAAGCCGGCCATGGTTGACCAGATCCCCTGCGCGGCCACGGATCCCGACCATGGCGCCGTCCTTTACGGCGATGTCGCACGCGCAGCCGTTGCTGCACAGCACGCAGGCAGATTGAACCCACCGGTCCACGTCGCCCTCGGTGACGGTCGCATCCAGAGCCTGGTCCACCCGCACCGGCCACAGGCCGTCCTTCGGATAGGGGGTTCGTGTGCCCCAAATCTCGGCAATCCGGTCAACCACTCTCATCCTCCTGTTCAGCTGCCCCGCACGTTAGGAGCGGTACCCCTGCAGTCGCCGGACCCGGCACAGCCGGCCGCCCCGGCTGGTGGCGAGACCACGCGGCCATTGAGGTGCGGGTCCCCTTGTAGAAACATCGACCCGAGCACCAGATTTATCAGCATGCTTGGCAGCAGTCCAGTGTTTTCCGAAGAGCCCCGTCCTGGCATCCCACTGCTGTGTTTCGCGCCTCGGGGGTTCCGAGAAGGGACTCGAGAAGGAAGGGGCATTGAATTATAAGTAGACTTATGTTTTCCTGCTTCTAAGTCCTGCCACGGGCTAGACCAGAATCCATGTTCAAAGGGACCACTGACATGGCTGACTCCAGGAAAATTCCGGCTCCGCACGGGCAAATCCGCCAGGCTTTCGAGAACCGGCTTGTCCTTGATTACTTGGATCTCGCTGAGTCCCTGGCGGCACGCTTCGCCGGCCGGGGCCACGAGCGGGAAGACCTGATCCAGGTGGCCTATCTGGGACTCGTCAAGGCGGCTAGGGCGTTCGACGAATCCAGAGGCACCACCTTCCCGGGTTTTGCCGCCCCCACCATCACCGGGGAATTGAAACGCTATCTGCGCGACCGCTGCTGGGTCGTCCGGCCCCCGCGGCGCATACAGCTCCTCCGTGCCGAACTCCTGCGCACTGAGCCGGCCCTGGCGCAGACCCTCGGCCGCACCCCCACTCCTGCGGAGCTGGCGCGGGAACTTGGTGTAACGGTCGAGTCCGTCCTGGAGGCAGCGGCAGCTGTTTCCAGCATGCGCCCCGATTCGCTCGATAGTTCCGACGGCCGCGGTGACGCACCGCCGGCCGCGGAAGAACCGGCGGTGCAGGAGCCGGGATTTGAGCGGCTTGAGGAGGTGATGTGCCTGACCCGGGTCATCGCCGAGCTCTCCGCCCCGGAGAGGGCGCTCTTGTACCGGCGCTATTTTTGCGGGGAGAGCCAAACGGAGTTGGGCAGGAGATTTGGAGTGTCGCAGATGCAAATCTCGCGCCGGCTCTCACGGGTGCTCGTGCAACTGCAGCGGCGGCTCACGGAAACGGAATCTCAGAGCAACCCCAGCCCACGGACCGCTTCGAGCACATCGTGAACAGAGACACCCAAAAGCGCAGGATCCGGGTCCCCGGCAAAGGGGTCGCCGCGCCGCAGTTCGGCTTTGGTCAAGGTGATGTGCGGCCCCGGCGGGGGGCCCCATTCCGCCGGCGTGGCTGGCCCGAAGAGCACAACGGAGGGCCGCCGGTAGGCCGACGCGAGGTGGGCCGCACCCGTGTCAGCCGAGATGACCAGGCGGGCGCCGGCAATCAGAGCCGCGAATTCCCCCAGCGGTTGGCGGCCTGCAAGGACGGCATCGGCCCGGAACCGGGCCCCGCTGGCAACTTCCGAGGCGCGGCCCCGCTCCGCGGCGCTGCCTGTGAAGAGCACGCTGTGCCCGGCGTCCCGCAGGAGTCCAGCAACCTCGGCGAACCGTCCGGCAGGCCACAACCGGCTGCCGTAGGCAGCGCCCACATGGACCACTGTGGCCCCCGGCTGCGGCGTCGGGACGGCCGGGGCGGCCAGGCGCAGATCCTCGGCGTCGGCGTCGATTCCATGCCATTGCAGTAGCCGCGTCCAGCGTTCGCGCTGGTGGATGCCCTCCACCCAAGCCGGCCCGGAACCAGCACCGGCGCCCGCTTCGTGGGCGATCACCCGGTTGGCCAGGAGCGCTTCAATCCGGGATTGGCTCTCGGGGCCGCGGCCGTGGAGGTTTACCGCAACGTCCACGCTCCCGGGTTTCAGTGCCAGTGGCTCATTTAGCCCTTCCGCCGTCAACAGTTCAAAACCCCCGACCAGCTCTACCGCCTCGCCGAGCCAGCTCGGTGCCGCGTACAGCCGGCGGTGGTTGGGGTACGCGCGGCTCAGGGCGTGCAGAGCCGGGACGGCAACCAGCAGATCGCCGAGCTGCAGCGCCCGTAGGACCAGCAGTACCGGCCTTCCATCTTCTCGAAATCCGCCCATCGTGGCCGCCCTTCCGAGTTCGCCTGATTTCGGATTTTAGTCCGGAGATGGACCCGCCGGGCGTTTAGCTGGACTGATATCGGGGAACAAGGCACTTATGGGACCTTTTGCCCGACCACCGCTGAGGGCCGTACTGTTCGATCGGGACGGCACCCTGATCCGTGACGTGCCATACAATGGCGATCCCAAGTTGGTGGAACCGATGCCTCACGCCAGGGACGTGCTGCAAACCCTTCGGTCCATGGGAATTGCCGTAGGCGTCGTGAGCAACCAATCGGGGATAGGCCGCGGGATCCTGACCACGGAGCAGGTTGCAGCGGTCAATCTTCGGGTTGAGCAGCTCCTGGGACGATTCGATGTCTGGGAACTGTGTCCGCACCGGCCCCAGGACGGCTGCTACTGCCGGAAGCCGGCACCCTTCATGATTTGCGGGGCGTGCCGCCGGTTGGGAATCACTACCGCCGAGGCCGCGTACATTGGCGACATTGGAGCTGACGTTGAGGCGGCCCGCGCGGCGGGTGCCCGCGGCGTCATGGTCCCCACGCCCCTGACACGACCGGCGGAAGTTGACGCTGCTCCAGAGGTCGCTGTGGATCTTCGTTCCGCGTTGTGCCTTTTGATGAAGGCACCGTCCGGACGGGCCGCCTCGTGAGCCGCGTCCTGGTGGCTCGGCTGGACGGGGTCGGCGATGTCCTGCTGGCGGGGCCAGCGATCCGCGCAGTCGCGCACGGACGGCATCCGGATGGCGGGGCGCCGAACGATGTCATCCTGTTATGTGGCCCCCAAGGAGAACCAGCTGCGTCCCTCCTGCCTGGCGTGTCCGAGGTCTACAGCTGGAGTTGCCCGTGGATCGTGAAGCCTGCTCCACGAGTAGCTGGGCCCCATCTGGAAGCCCTGACATCGTTCGTGAGGGACTCCAGGGTCACCGAGGCCGTCATTTTGACTTCCTTCCATCAGTCTCCCTTGCCGCTGGCCTTGTTGCTGCGGCTTGCCGGAGTCGGACGGATCACGGGAGCTTCAGTGGATTATGCCGGCACTCTGATGGACGTTCGGCTCAGGCCCGGTGAGGATTTTCCCGAAGACCAGCCTGAAGCCGAACGTGCGCTCGGCATCGCCCAGGCAGCCGGCTTTACCTTGCCCCGCGGAGATTCCGGGAAGCTCCGGGTGCAGGATTATCCCGATGTCCGGGATCTGGTGGGGGAGGAGCCCTATGTCGTGGTCCACCCCGGGGCGTCCGCCTCCGCACGGGCGTGGCCCCCGTTGCATCACGCCGCGGCCGTAGAACTGCTCGAAGGGGCAGGACACCGGGTAGTGGTGACAGGAGGGCCCGGAGAAACGGGCCTGACGGCAACAGTCGCCGGCCCATCCGCCTTGGACCTGGGCGGCCGCACGGACCTGAGGGCCCTAGCCGGTGTGCTTGCCGGAGCCGAAGCCCTGGTTACCGGAAACACAGGGCCCGCTCACCTCGCCGCCGCTCTGGGTACACCGGTGGCATGCCTGTTCTCGCCCGTGGTGCCCGCGATCCGATGGGCCCCCTACGGCGCGCCCCTGGAGATCCTCGGCGACCAGAACGCACCTTGCAAACTCAGCCGTGCCACTGAGTGCCCGGTCCCGGGCCATCCTTGCCTGTCGACTGTGGCTCCCGAACAGCTCGTGGATGCAGTGGAACGACTGATCGGCGGCGTGTCCTCGCTATCCACCCGCCGAAAGGTGCGTCACCCATGAGAATCCTGCTCTGGCACGTACATGGATCCTGGACGGACGCGTTCGTCCGCGGCGCCCATGAGTACCTCCTGCCGGTCCTGCCCGAACGGGGGCCATGGGGTATGGGCCGGGCAGGCCGGCCCTGGCCGACCTCTGTCCGCGAAGTCCGGCTCGACGACCTTGATGCCGACAGTGTGGATGCTGTGGTGCTGCAACGGCCGGAGGAACTGGGCGAGGTGACCCGCGTCTTGGGCCGACGGCCCGGGAAAGATCTGCCGGCAGCCTATGTAGAGCACAACACACCCAAGGGGAACGTGCCGAATTCGGTGCATCCGCTGGCAGACCAGCAGTTCATCCCCATAGTCCACGTCACGCATTTCAATGAACTGTTCTGGGATAACGGCGCCGCGCCCACGCTCGTGATTGAGCACGGCATCCCTGATCCCGGGCATACCTACACCGGGGAGATTCCGGAGCTGGCAGCCGTCATCAACGAGCCCGTCCGGCGGTGGCGGGTGACCGGCTCGGACCTCCTGGACCGCTTTACTGCGGCGGCGCCCTTGCGGGTATTTGGCATGGGCGCCAACGGGTTGCGGGCCGCCGTCGCGTTGCCGCCCCAAAGGCTCACGATCTGCGGAGATCTGCCCACGCCCGAGCTGCACCGGGAAATGTCCCGTTGCCGCGTCTACCTCCACCCCTTCCGCTGGACCTCTCTTGGCCTGGCACTTCTCGAGGCCATGCACCTCGGCATGCCCGCAGTAGCGCTGGCGACGACAGAGGCGATACGCGCACTGCCGCCGGAAGCGGGAGCGATCTCAACCGACGTCGACGAACTCGTGCGCACCGCGAGGGTGCTCATCGAGGACCCGCAGGAAGCAAGACGGCGTGGTGACATTGCCCGCGAGGTGGCCCTGGACCGGTATGGCCTCCAGGCCTTCCTCGCTGCCTGGGATGTCCTGCTGGGGGATGTGACCGACCCGCGCTTCCGCACCGGCCGGCTCCTTAGTCCAACTCAAGAAGGGAAGAACCAGTGAAAGTTTCAATGGTTTCCGAGCACGCCAGCCCCCTGGCCGCCCTCGGCGGAGTTGATGCAGGTGGGCAGAACGTCCACGTGGCGGCCCTGTCGGCCGCCCTGGCGAGGCGCGGCCACAACGTCACGGTGTACACCAGGCGGGACTCAGCGGACCTGCCGGGCAGGGTCCGGATCTCCCCGCGGCTGGAAGTGGTCCACGTCCAGGCCGGCCCATCAATTCCGGTACCCAAGGACGAACTCCTTCCCTTCATGGGGGAACTGGCGAACGGATTGGCACGCGATTGGGAGCGGCGCCCACCTGATCTGGTGCACGGGCACTTCTGGATGTCCGGCGTGGCAGCACTTGACGCGGCGCGGCGCAAGCCGGGCGGCAGCGCCCACCTCCCGGTGCTCCAGACCTTCCACGCCCTCGGCACAGTCAAACGCCGCCATCAGGGCCGAGCGGACACCAGCCCCGTTGAGAGGCAATGGCTGGAGCCGTCTGTCGGCCAAGGTGCCGACCGGATCATCGCCACGTGCTCCGACGAAGCCTTCGAGCTCAAAGCGATGGGGATTCCTCCGGAGAAGATCTCGATAGCCCCATGCGGGGTCGATCTGGATCTCTTTACCGGTTCCGGACCCGCCGACAAACGCAACAGGACCCACCGAATCCTGTCTGTCGGACGTCTTGTGCCCCGAAAGGGCGTCGACGTGGTCATCCGGGCACTGCCGCTGCTGATGGACGCCGGATTTGCCGACGTCGAACTCCTGATCGTTGGCGGCGGAGGCGATGCCACAGCGACTGAGTCAGACGCCGAAGCCCGCCGCCTGCTGGCCATCGCTGCGGAACTCGGTGTCCGGGAGCACGTCATCTTCCGTGGACAAGTGCCCCGGGAGGCCATGCCGGAGATCTTCCGCAGCGCAGACGCCGTCGCGTGTACGCCGTGGTACGAACCGTTCGGCATCGTGCCCCTCGAAGCCATGGCTTGCGGCGTCCCGGTGGTCGCCTCGGCCGTGGGCGGCCTCAGGGACACCGTAGTGGACGGCGGCACTGGCCTGCACGTTCCGCCTTTGGACCCCGGGGCCACCGCTGCTGCGCTCGCCCGGCTGCTGTCCGATAAGGGGCTGCGGGAGGAGCTGGGCCGCGCAGGCCAGCAGCGCGCACGGGCCCGCTACAGCTGGGACCGGGTGGCGGCCGAGACTGAGAAGGCCTATCTGCAGACCCTCACCGGAAACGCTACGGCCCGGCGGCTGGGCGCCGCCGGCCAAGTGCACGCCGCGGAAGGAGCAGTGCTGTGACTATCGAGCCGCCGCTTACGCAGGCACAAATCACATCCCGATCGGTCCCGTGGGCCGGCCTGGTGTCGTCAGCGGTTCATGGTGGCGAAAGCGCGGACACCAAGACTCGTCCTGACTCGGTCGCAGCAGTCCAGGCGCACCTGGGATGTGTGTTGCCGTCCCTGGAATCGTTACTGAGCCAGTCCCCGACACTGGCTGCCTGGGGCGAGGAACTTGCCCGGCGGCTGCTGGGCGGAAACCGCCTGCTTGCCGCCGGGAACGGCGGTTCCGCGGCGGAGGCCCAGCATCTCACGGCCGAGCTGGTGGGACGTTTCGACGCCGAAAGGGCGCCGTTCTCCGCCATTTCGCTGCACGCCGAGACCTCCGCGGTGACAGCCATCGCCAATGATTACGGCTTCGAGGAGCTGTACGCCCGGCAAGTGCGGGCGCACGGCCGCCCCCGGGACATCCTGATGCTGCTGTCTACAAGCGGAAAAAGCCCCAACCTCCTCCGCGCGGCCGAGGCTGCCGCCCGGGTGGGCGTCACGACGTGGGCTATGACCGGCCGGGGGCCGAACCCCCTGTCGCTCAGTTGCGATGAAGCGATTGCCATCGACGGGCCCGCAGCCAACGTCCAGGAGTGCCATCTGATCGCCTTGCACGCAATGTGTCGGGCGTTCGACGCCGAGATCCATCGACTGGACCGGCACGACCAGCAGCAACGGGGCAGGCGATGACGATCGCGGTGGTGGGTGACGTGCTGCTCGACGTTGACCTTGACGGTTCGGCGACCCGGCTCTGCCCGGACGGGCCGGTGCCCGTCGTGGACGTCGCGGCCGTCAGAGCGAGAGCCGGGGGTGCCGGGCTCGTGGCCCGGATGCTGAGCAATGACGGCCACCAGGTGTGCCTCGTGACCGCACTCGGCCGGGACGAACCAGGCCATCGGCTTCTGGAACAGCTGAGCGGCATCACCGTGGTCGCCGGCCCGTCAGGAGCGCCGACCCCGGTCAAGACCCGCCTTCGGGCAGGAGGGCACCCGGTGGCCCGGTTTGACGAAGGTTGCCAGTGCCGGCCCCTGCCGGAAGTGACGCCAGACATGCTCCAGGCACTGGAGGGAGCCGGGGCCGTGGTCGTGGCGGACTACGGCCGCGGCCTGACATCGAACCGTGCCCTGCGCACTGCACTCGAACGCCTCGCCCGGGACATCCCCGTCATCTGGGATCCGCACCCGGCCGGAGCCGATCCTGTTCCAGGGGTCGCCGTCGTGACACCAAACCACTCCGAGGCCTCCAACATCGCGGCCGCCCTGAGGGCCAGGGAGTCGGCGGCTCCGTTCCCGGAGGCAGGGACGGACTCGATGGCGGGGACCGGTGAACTCGCGGGCAAGCTGTTGCGGCATTGGCGCAGCAGGGCCGTCCTCGTCACACAGGGCGGACAGGGAGCGACCCTCGTACGGGAGTCGTCACCCGCGCCTGTTCAGCTCCCGGCGCCGCGGACCGCTGTGGCTGATGCTTGCGGTGCGGGCGACAAGCTCGCGGCCAGTCTGGCGGTCCACCTTATGGCCGGAGGGGGGCTCGAAGATTCCTGCCGTCGAGCGGTCAGCGAGGCCTCTTCATTCCTGGCTACAGGCGGCGTTGCCGCCCTGGCGTCGGCGCCTCCGCCACTTCCCTTCCCGGTACAGGAAACTGACCCGCTGGACTGGGTCCGCAGGGTGCGGCAAAACGGTGGAACCGTGGTTGCGACCGGCGGGTGCTTCGACATCCTGCACGCCGGACACGCCCGCACCCTCGCAGCAGCCAGAGCCCTGGGCGACTGCCTCGTCGTCTGCCTGAACTCAGATGCCTCGGCCCGCCGCATCAAGGGGGCAAGCCGTCCCATCATGGGCGAACACGACAGGTCCGAGCTGCTGCTTTCCCTCGAAAGCGTGGACGCCGTAGTGGTGTTTGACGAGGACACCCCGGAACGGTGCCTTGAACGGCTGCGCCCGGACATCTGGGTGAAGGGCGGTGACTACGACGCAGAACAACTGCCCGAGTCCGCCTTGGTGGAGAGCTGGGGAGGCCGGTGCCTTACCGTTCCCTACCACCCTGCCCGCTCCACGACCCTGCTCGCCGCGGCGCTCGCCCGCGTGGGCTGACCCAGCGGCAAATGGTCAGATCATCTGAATCCAATTCCCGTGAATCCAAACCGGCCAGGTATTGGCCGCTAATGAAAGGAACACCATGAAAAGGTTTAGCCCACCTGCCCCATCCACGCCCGGCAGGGTCGTGGTGAGCGGAGGGGGATCAGGACTTGGTGCCGCCGTCGTCAACGCCGTGCTCGACGCCGGCGGGACGCCGTTCGTCCTCGACCGCGATGTCCGGAACGTGTCCGCGGCGAAGGCCCTCGAAGTCGATGTTGCTGACCGGGCAGCGGTGACGGCCGCCATTGCGCAGGCCGCGGAGGCCCTGGGAGGATTGGACGCGGTGGTGACAGCGGCAGGAATTGACCGGTGCGGAAAGCTCGAGGACGTCCCGGCAGACGACTGGGAACAGGTCATCTTCGTCAATCTCCTCGGTACAGTCTCGGTGGTGCGGGCGGCCCTGCCGTACCTGAAATCCTCCCGCGGCCGGGTTGTCACGGTGGCCTCGACGTTGGGGTTGCGGGCGCTGCCGGAGGCTTCGGCATACTGCGCGTCCAAGTTCGGCGTCATCGGATTCAGCCAGGCGCTTGCCGCGGAGACGGGTGCAGAGATCGGCGTGACCACGCTGATCCCGGGCGGGATGAATACCCGCTTCTTCGACGACCGGGCCGAGAAGTACAAGCCCCAGGACGGTTCGCGCCTGAACGATCCGGCCAGGGTGGCGCAGGCCGTGATGTTTGCACTTTCCCAGCCTCCGGGTTGTGAAGTCCGCGAGTTGCTCATCTGCCATGCGCAAGAGGAGTCCTGGCCGTGAACCACCGCACGTCCGCGTAAACATCCGCCGGACTGATTCCCGCCAGGAGGGAGGTATCGTGCTCGCAGCGCGGCGCCGTCCATCCCACCTGGGTGAGGTCGGCGCCGCATTGTGGGCACCGCGTCACCCATGACAGATGGATGCGGTGCAGGCTTCGGCCCAGCGGCCCTGCGTTGATCAGGTTGCCAACCCAGTACAAGCCCACCGTCGGCGTCCCCAGGGCCTGGGCCAGATGACGGGGGCCGCTGTCATTGCCCAGCAACACAGCACAGCTGTCCAACAACGCCGCCAAGGCGCCCAGGCTGAGTGTGCCGGCCAGTGAGATGACCCGGTCTGAGCCGGCCGCCGTCACGACCCCGTCAGCGAGTTGCCGTTCGTCCGCGGTGCCCACTACCACCACACGGCAGCCATCGGCGGCGCAGGCCGCCGCCACCTCGCCGAACCTCTCCGCCGGCCAGCGCCGGCGGGGATCCATGGCGCCGGGATGGACAGCCACAACAGGGGTTGCCGGGCTGTCGCGGAGGCGATCAAGGAATTCCTTGACCTTGGACAGGTGCTGGTCCTGTGGCCGCAGCCTGGCTTCCAGGTCAACCGGGGGAGCGCCGGCCAGTCCCGCCACCTCCAGCCCCCGAAGCGGCTCGTGCTGGTAATAGGCGTAGGGGACGCTACGCTCCAGTGGCGCAGCGTCGGCCGTCCGCGTTCCCACGGTGTGGCGGGCCCCCAAGCGCAGGAGGAACGGATTGGAGTAGCGGCCGCCGCCATGGAGCTGAACTGCGAGATCGAACTCCTCGTCCCGCATGGAGGCCAGGAAGGCGTCGATCGCTGCGGGGTCTTGCCTGCCGGGCCTCAAGCCTTCAACGATGGGCAGCACCCGGACGTCTCTGACCGGCCCCAGGGTGCCGCCCAGCAGTTCAGTGTGGACGGGGGTCCCCAGCATCGTGACACTTGCCCCGGGGTACGCCGCGACGAGCGCCGACACTGCCGGCAGGGCAAACAGCAGATCACCCAGCCCGCCGCCCCGCAGGACCGCGATCCGCGAGACCTTCGGAAATTTTTTCAGCACCGGCCCGACGCCCCAGCCCGCTATGTCAGCTCCGCCGAATTCCGCCCTGAGGTCCGCCACCACCCGTCCTGTCCTGTCCGTCCGGTGCACATGTGTGGGGCCACCATAAGTCCCGGACGCAACCTTTGGCTACATTTCGCCCCGCAAGCAATCGTCCGGTTTCCGCGGACCGGCACTGGATGTTCGGGAACGTGAAACTGTCCGTGGCTGCAGGGTGTAGATGCCCCGGCACGAGGGTATGGGTCTACGTAAGAGTGATCTCCCGCCCGGACCGTGACCGGGCAGTTTGCATTCAAACCACAGGGCCGCCGGAAAGGAACAACATGCCAGCGATCGTGCAGATCAGACTTTGCGGGGTGAAGCCGTGACCCGCCCGCGCCCGCAGGATGGCGACGAGCGCCGGGGCGGCCTCTCGGACCAGCGCGGCCTGACCGGCTGGCTGCCCCGACGGCTGGCGGCGGCTGAGCCTTCCATCACCGTCATCGGCGATGTGATGCTCGACGGCTGGTGGTCGGGATCCATTGACCGGCTCTGTCGTGAGGCGCCGGCCCCGGTCGTGGAAGTCGGCCAGCGGAAATTCTCTCCGGGCGGCGCCGCCAACACCGCCATGAACCTGACCGCCCTCGGGGCCAAGGTACGACTGGCAGGGCTAACGGGGCGCGATGATGCCTCGGCCGAGCTGCTCCGCCAATTAGGGGACAGTGGCGTGGACGCCACCTACGTGGACCAGGTGGCCGGTCTGACCACAACCACCAAAATCCGGATCAGCAGCGGCGGCCAAATTCTGCTCCGGCTCGACGAAGTCGCAGGTGAGACCCCGGCGGAGGCCTTGAGCCGACTGGCACAATGTATCCCTCAATTGCTGCAAGACCAGGACGCAGTGGTCCTGTGTGACTACGGAGCCGGGGCGCTCAGCGGAGCGGTACGGAGCGCCCTGTTTGACGTGCTGCCGGGACGCTCGGATCTTCTGCTGGTCGTGGACGCGCATCAGCCACGCGCCTGGGCCGGACTGAAACCGGACCTGGCCACCCCGAACGCCCTGGAAGCTGCCGCCATGCTCGGCGTTAAGCTCACCGCCGGACCCGAGCGGGCGGCCGCCGTCGTCGATCACCGCTACGAGCTGCTGGAGGCGGCCGGCGCGGAGGCGGTCGTTGTGACGCTGGATCGCGAAGGGACGGTTCTGTTGCCCAAATCCGGGGAAGTCCACCGGACCTGGGCACGTCCCGTCCAGGAGGCGCAAGCATCCGGCGCAGGCGACACTTTCGTTGCCGCGCTGACAGTTGCCCGGGCGGCGTCACTGCCGCTGACCACCAGCGTTGATCTTGCCCAGGCCGCCGCCGACGTTGCGGTGCACCGTCCGGGAACTTCGGTGTGCAGTACTGAGGATCTCAGCCGTCACCTTGAGGGGTTCACCGGTGCCGCCCTCGACGCCGACGAGCTCGCCCGGCAAGTGCGCCGGCACCGTGAGGAGGGACGCCGCGTGGTTCTCACCAACGGGTGCTTCGACGTCCTGCACCGCGGCCACACCCGTTACCTCAATCAAGCCAAACAGTTGGGCGATGTCCTGGTGGTGGCTCTGAACAGCGACGAATCCGTCAGCCGGTTGAAAGGGCCCGGACGACCCATTAACACCATCACAGACCGTGCCGCTGTGATTGCCGCCCTTAGCTGCGTGGACTATGTCACAGTTTTCGACACTCCCACGCCCATTCCCCTGCTCAAGAGGATCCGTCCGGAGATCTACGCAAAGGGCGGCGACTACAGCCCCGAAATGCTGGCAGAAACCTCCGTCGTGGAGCGCTATGGCGGCCGGGTGGCGATCCTGGACTACGTTCCTGAACAGTCCACCACTGCGGTGGTGGACCGGATCCGCAGCTTCGACGGCACACCCCGCAGCAAATCCCCCGACCATGCCGGGGACACAGCCGGTCCGCAGACGACCATCAGTCCGATCACAGAGGGGAAATTGCGATGAAGAAGAGCGCCGATTCCGAAGATACAGCTGCCAGCCATTCCTTGTCCGCATACTTGCACAGCCATCTGACCGCCGCCAGCGCGGGGGAGCGTCTCTTCGAGCAGGCCGCCAAGTCCTGGCGGGACACGTCCCATGCCGGCGAAGTCGGCAGGCTCGCAGCCGAGGTGAGTGAAGACAAACGGGCGCTGGAAGAAATCTGCGAACAACTTCATTCGAGCATGCCTGCCTACAAGAAGCCCGTTGCCTGGGCCGGGGCGCAGGTTGCCGCCCTCGATCCGCTCAACCCGCTGCATTCCATCGAGGGAGCCAAAGGGCAACTCGAGCTTGAGTCGCTGATCTCAGCCGTCACCGGAAAACTGCTGCTCTGGAAGACACTCCGGGTGCTGTCACGTGAAGACAAGCGCATCGACCCGGACCGCATGGAACAGCTAAGCAACCGCGCGGCGGCCCAAATTCGGGCCCTGGAGACATTGCTGCTGGACACTTGCCGGACCAGACTCGCGCCTGCCGCGAAGCCGTGAGCATTCCGGAACCGTGAGCATCCAAAGCGCCGGCAGCACCTGGGCTGTGATCCGCCCACGCGATGCCCAGCATCTCGCGCTGCAAACCCTGGGTGCTTAAACTTTTAGTATCGTCGCTGGCGACCGGCCCGCGGCGGAACCATCGGAGGACCATCATGGGAGCGGGAGACAAGATCCAGAACGCCGCCGAGAATCTCGGTGGCAAGAGCAAAGAAGCGGCCGGCAAAGCTACCAACGACCCGGCGCTGGAAGCCAAAGGCAAAGGGGACCAAGTCAAAGCTGACCTGAAGCAGGCCGGCGAAAAGGTCAAGGACGCCTTCAAGAAGTAATGATTCCGGGAACGACGCGAGCGCACGGCGGGCGCACTTGTGACCTGCTTCCGCAAGTTGGAGTGGGTTCGAGGCCTGCGCCCGCCGGGAGGTGTGCCGGATCAGGCCAGGTTGGGCGCGCTGGCCAGAATGTAATCCGTAGCGGCCGGTCCGGTCATAGTCAGGCGGTTGTCCGCAGGATTGATCCGGTGTTCCTTCAGTGCCGCCCAGAGGGACCGGGCGGGCTGTGGCCGGTCCTGGTTTATCAGGCACCAACTCGTGTAGAGGCCGTAGAGCTCCTCCTTCCCCAATCCGGTGTCGGACTCGCGGCCAGCTTCGAGAGCTTCGCTAAGGAACCGGTCAAAGTGGGTGGTGGTCATGTCAGTTCCTTTCCTGCAGTTGCTCGTGGACGGCCCCTCGGCTTCAGCTTGGCTGACTTCGTTGTTCCGGATCCGGCCTGGGATGTGGTGAGAATTCTGCCCGGTGGGCGACGCCCCCGCCTGGGCTGGGCGCCGTCGCTCAATTCCCTGCTTGGCTGACTGCTTTCCTGACGGCGTCAGTGTGGAGGCAGCCAGGCGCTGATCTCGCGGGCCTGGTCACTGCTGGTCTCGATCTGGATCCGGCGGGGTTTTGCCTTTGCGGCGATGGGGATCCGTAGCAACAGCACGCCCGCGTCGTAGCTGGCCTTCACCGCCTCGGCGTCCAGGGCATCGCCGAGGACGATCTGGCGGCTGAAAACGCCGCGGGGACGCTCGGACGCAATTAGTTCCGTGGTGTCGTCTGTCAGATTCTTCCGTTCGGCGCGGACCGTCAGGACGTTGCGTTCGACGTCGATCTCCACCGAGTCGACGTCCACCCCGGGCAGATCGAATGCGACGATAAATTCCTCTCCGGCTTGCCAAGCGTCCATGAGCATCGCGGCGGGCCTGGCCGCCGTGCCGAGGACCTGCTGGGTGAGCCGGTCGAGCTCGCGAAACGGGTCGGTGCGCATCAGCATGGCTATCTCACTCCCTACAGATCGTGTATGACGTTGCCCAGCCAGATTATCTATTCTGGCTGCGATAGATTTTTTATAACACCGGTGCCACACTGGTGCAAGAGGTTAATTCACAGGTCTTAGGAGGATCCTATGGGGCCGGACACCGGCGGGGCCGCGGGCGTCTATGCCATCTCTGTGGCGGCCGAACTCGTGGGGATGGGACAGCAGAATTTGCGTCTCTACGAACGCAAGGGGCTGTTGCAGCCGGGCCGGACCGACGGCGGTACCCGCCTGTACAGCGAACAGGATTTGGTAGCGCTTCGCAGGATCAGCGCGCTCCTTCAGGACGGGCTCAACCTTGCCGGGATCCGGGTCGTCCTCGAGCTGGAGGCGGCCAACCGGCACTTGGAACGCGAACTCGCCGCAGCCAAACGACGAAGTAATCCCTGAGCCGGGCCGCCACGTCACAACTCAGCGGACCACGCTGTGTTCAATTCGCCGCTGGCTGACTTGGGCCCTGGGTGGGCAGTCCGCGCCGGGAGGCTCCGGGCGCCTTGAGGCCAGGCGTGCCGTAATCAGGCGCTCAGCTTTCCAATCGCGCTGCTTTCAAGGTTTTCCAACAGGTGCCGCGGATTGTCGTAGACCTCTGCGGCACCGGCCTCCCGCAGCTCGGCTTCGCTGATTCCGCCACAGGTCAGGGCAATGGCGGGAACTCCGATTGCCGCCGCCGCCAACACGTCCCAGACGGCGTCGCCAACAAATACGACGTCCGCCGGGCTGAGCCCAAGCTTGTCCAGGCACGCCAGCAGAATGTCGGGAGCGGGCTTGCTCTCGGCGGCGTCGTTGGAACTGGTCCACGCATCGATGGACGTGCCGGCGTCCAGGAGGCGCCGGGCGATGTCCAGGTCGCGCTCCTGCGCTGATGACGCCAAACCCACGGCCAGCCCGGCGCCGGAGCATGCGGCCAGGAGGTCCCGGGCAGAGTCGAAGGGGCGCAGGGAAGGCCAAAACGTGGCGAACACGGCGCCGTGCGAGGACTTGAGGTCTTCCTGCATGTCCTTGGTGCACCCGGGGACCAAGTGTTCGATGAGCTTGTCGCCGCCCATGCCGACGCAGCGGTGGATAGCCGAGATCTGGACGTCCAGCCCCTCCCGCCGGAACGCCTGCCACCAGGCAAGGGCGTGGAAATAGCTGGAGTCAATCAAGGTCCCGTCGACGTCGAAAAGGACGCCGCGTTTCTTTTCGGATTTTAAACCTGGCACCATTGCTACTCCACCTTTAGTTGAGGGCCGCATGTGCCTGACCAGGCAACGGCTCGGCCCATATCGGATCTTTCCTGACCGGGGTCCGAAGGACCTCTCAAAGACTCATAGTAAGACTACTTAATAGAGGAGTTGAGCGCCCGGCCGGGCCCCCGCTCGCTAGGCTATGTCCATGGACGGGAGCGAGATATGACGCAGCGAACCTACCCTCAGGGCGTACCGTGTTGGATCGACACCGAGCAGCCCGACGTCGAGGCGGCCGCCGAGTTCTATGCCGGCCTCTTTGGCTGGACGTTCGAGGACGCCGTGCCGGCGGGCGCGCCGGGCCGATACTTGATAGCCAAGCTCGATGGCCAGGACGTCGCCGGGATGGCGGACGCCCGTGGTGCCGCGGCATGGAATACCTACATATCCGTCGAGGACGCGGATACCGCAGTGCAGCGTCTGGTCGCAGCCGGCGCTACGGTGCGGTCGGCAGCCGCAGACGCTGGAGAAGGCGGCCGCAGTGCTGCGTTGACCGATCCAGGGGGCGTCGGGTTCCGCATTTGGCAAGCCAGGCGACGCTTGGGGGCACAGGTGGCCAATGCGCCGGGGTCCTGGAATTTCAGCGACCTCCACACGCCTAACCCCGGCGCGGCCATCAAGTTCTATGAGGACGTGTTTGGCTGGCAAGTCGACGACCTCGGCTTCGGGATCATGGTCCGCAGGCCCGGTTACGGTGATCACCTTGAGGCGACAATCGATCCGGGCATCAGGGCGAGGCAGTCAGCCCTGGCCCCTCCACTTGGCTTCGAGGATGCGATCGCCTGGATCGCGACCACGGCCCCCGACGAACTGCCGCAGTGGCACGTCTCGTTCACCGTTGCCGACCGGGACCGGACGGTGGTTGATGCGAAGCGGCTCGGCGCCCAAGTCCTTAGCCAAAGCGAGACCGAGTGGACGCGCACGGCACTGATCCGGGACCCCCAGGGAGCGGAGTTTACCGCCAGCCAGTTCACGCCCCCGTCGCCATGAGCGCTCCTTCAATGGAGGCGCCGGGTCAGAGAGCGCCGGGTCACGAGGGGCTGGCACACGTGGCGTCGGGTCTGGCGCGAACTTTCACTCGGTTGGCCCGGCAAGGAGCTTTCTGATCTCGGCGAGCTTTGCCTCAGACTCTTCGAGGCTCAGGCGGAGCCCCTCGACCGTTGCGGCACTCGTATCAGCCGCATCGACGGGCGGCGCGGAAGCCTTCTTGGGAGCCAGGAAGAAGTTGGCCAGATAGCCGGTGAATGTGCCGAAGATGCCGACACCGACGACGATGATGCCTGTCCCGATCATGCGGCCCGCATCGGTGACCGGATATTGGTCACCGTATCCGACGGTCGAGATCGTGACGATCGTGTACCAGAGGGAGTCCGAGGCGGTCGTGATGTTGGCCCCTGGGGCGTACTGCTCGACGCCGAGCATCGTGAGGCTTCCGAATTCCAGCACGAAAATGCCCATGAGCAGCAGTATGTACAGGGAGCTGCCGGCCCGATCTTTGATCAGCGCTCGGCCGACCGTCTGGATGCCGACATCGCGAAGCAGCCGGTACACCCGGGCAAGCCGGAAAACGCGCAGGATCTTGAACTGCGCCAAAGGCACACTGGCCAACAGGTCGGCCCAGCCGAAGTGCTTGAAGAAATAGGCGCCCGCCGATGGTGCGGTGAAGATCCGGTAGAGGAAGTCGGCGACGAAGATAACGCTGAACAGGGCGTTCATCGCCTTCAGTACGGTGTCGAGCGACTCGTCCTGCGCGGCGTACAAGAGTACGAGATTGACGATCGACAGGATCGAAAGGATACCGATGAAGATTTCGTATCCGATGCTCTTCAGTTCATTGCGTTCCTTGCTCATGTGAGGATTCTGGCACGCGGGCGGCGATGTAGCTGACACTTTTTGCCCAGGTTGCTGGCGCGTACAAAAGGGATCTGCGTGGAGTTCTGTACGGTGTCGCGGGCCGCAGAGCTTTCACGGCAGGTACGCGAAGGTCGCACAGCGGGAATCTATTGACACCCCGGTGTGATGACTGCCATATTTTCAAAGTACGCGCTATGTGAATCGTGTTGTGTAATACGCAATTCGACGGCAGGTGGGGGACGTGCCCTCACCGTCAAAGCACAGGACCAGAGCTTGGGGGAACGGGCAGACGATTTCGGGCCGCAACGGCTGGGCCAGATTGGCATCGCGTGTCCGTCGCCAAGAGTCCCGCAAAAGAGTCCCTCGCGGACTCAGGAAAGGAACACAGGAACTATGGTTCACAAAGTAAAGGCGGTCATCGCCAAGGAAAAGAATGCCCCTGTTTCGGTCGAGAACATCCTCGTGCCGGATCCCGGACCCGGTGAGGCGCTTGTGGACATACTGACCTGCGGCGTCTGCCACACTGATCTCCACTATAAGCAGGGCGGAATCACCGATGATTTCCCCATCCTGCTGGGCCATGAGGCCACCGGCGTGGTCAGCGCCGTGGGACCGGATGTCACCGAGGTCGCTCCCGGGGACCGCGTGATCCTGAACTGGCGCGCGGTGTGCGGCGAGTGCCGTGCCTGTGCCAAGGGCCAGCCGCAGTACTGCTTCAACACCCACAATGCAACGCAAAAGATGACTCTGGAGGACGGCACCGAGCTGACGGCCGCGCTGGGCATCGGGGCCTTCGCCGAGAAGACGCTCGTCGCGGCCGGGCAGTGCACCAAGGTTGACGAGGACGCCGATCCCGCAGCTGTCGGGCTGCTCGGCTGCGGTGTGATGGCCGGCATCGGCGCCGCCATCAACACCGGTGAGGTCAAGCGCGGCGAATCCGTCGCCGTCATCGGCTGCGGCGGCGTGGGCATCGCCGCGATCGCCGGCGCGAAGCTGGCCGGCGCGACGACGATCATCGCGGTGGATATCGACGCCAACAAAGTGGAAATGGCCAAGTCCCTCGGCGCCACCCACGGCGTGGACTCGAGCAGGGAAGACCCGATAGAAGCCATCCGGGCGCTGACCGGCGGCAACGGTGCCGACGTCGTGATCGAGGCGGTGGGACGCCCCGAAACGTACAAGCAGGCGTTCTACGCCCGGGACCTCGCCGGCCGCGTAGTGCTGGTGGGCGTGCCGACACCGGACATGTTGCTCGAGTTGCCGCTGCTGGATGTCTTTGGCCGCGGCGGGTCGCTGAAATCCTCCTGGTACGGAGACTGCCTGCCGTCCCGCGACTTCCCGATGCTGGTCCAGCACTACAAGCTCGGCAATCTGGACCTGGACGCCTTCGTCACCGAACGCATCACCATCGACCAAGTGGAAGAGGCCTTCGGCAAGATGCACGAGGGCAAGGTCCTGCGCTCCGTGGTTGAAATCCGGCCGGCCGCCGATCTCGCGGCCGTGGCGGAGCCCGCATGAGCGTCACCATCGAGAGCCTGGTGACGTCGGGGACGTTTTCGCTCGACGGCGGCACCTGGGACGTGGACAACAACGTCTGGATCGTCGGCGACCGCGAAGAATGCGTGATCATCGATTCCCCGCACGACGCAGCCGCAATCATCGACCAGGTCCGCGGCCGGAAGGTCCTTGCCATCCTGCTCACCCATGCGCACAACGACCACATCGGCGCGGCCCGCGAGGTCGCAGCGGCGGTGAATGCCCCCATCCACCTGCACCCCGATGACCTGATGCTCTGGGAAAAGGTTTATCCCGACGTCAAGCCGGACCGTGATCTTGCCGATGGCGAGGTCTTCCGCGTGGGAGGCGCGACACTGAGGGCCATCCACACCCCCGGCCACTCACCCGGATCCACCTGCTTCCTGCTGGCGGGGGAGGGAACGGTGTTCACCGGCGACACTCTGTTTAACGGGGGCCCAGGGGCGACCGGCAGGTCCTACAGCGACTACCCGACCATCCTCTCCTCGATCCGGGAACGGCTGCTGACGCTCCCTCCCGAAACCGTGGTCCGCACCGGGCATGGCGACAGCACCACAATCGGGGCGGAGCGGGAGACGCTGACCAAGGTGAAGCTGTGAAATTAGGCAGGCAGCCGGCTCCCGTCGCGGACATTAACGAGGACGAGCTGGAAGTCCACACACCGAAGAAGCAAGCAGCCGGTGTCAAGGCAGTGATGGTGGCGCTGGAGCGCGCCGTGGCCCAGGCCGGAGTATCCCGGACGGCCCACTCGCTGCTGCGGCTGAACCAGCGCGGCGGGTTCGACTGCCCGGGCTGCGCGTGGCCGGAATCGGATAAGAAGCGCAAAACGGCCGAGTTCTGCGAGAACGGCGCCAAGGCGGTGGCGGAGGAGAACACCCTGCGCACGGTCGGGGCGGAGTTCTGGGCCCGGCATTCCATCGCCGAACTGGCTGGGAAGACGGAATACTGGCTGGGCAACCAGGGCCGGCTCAGTGAGCCCGTGGTCATCCGGGAAGGAGACGCGCATTATTCGCCGATCTCCTGGGCCGAAGCGTTCGGTCTGATCGGGGAGCACATCCGCGCTTCAAGCCCTGACCGCTGCGTTTTATACACCTCCGGGCGCACGGCCAACGAGACTGCGTTCATGTACCAGCTGTTCGCCCGGGCCCTGGGCACCAACAACCTGCCGGACTGCTCAAACATGTGCCACGAGTCCTCGGGCTCGGCGCTGAATCCGACCATCGGGATCGGCAAGGGCACCGTGTCCCTGGACGATATCCACGACGCGGAACTGATTTTTGTGGTCGGGCAGAATCCCGGCACCAACCATCCCCGGATGCTCTCAGCGCTCAAGGAATGCAAGGACAACGGCGGCAAGGTGGTGGCGGTGAACCCGCTGCCCGAGGCCGGGCTGTTCAACTTCAAGGACCCGCAGACCGTCTCCGGTGTGCTCGGCAACGGCACACCTTTGGCCAACGAGTACCTGCAGATCAAGGTGGGCGGGGACCTGGCTTTGTTCCAGGCCTTGGGCCACCTGCTCTTGGAGGAGGAAGATCGGGCACCCGGCACCGTCGTCGACCGGACTTTCGTCGAGGCGCAGACGGACGGCTTCGACGCCTACCGCGACGCCCGCCGGGAGCTGGACTGGGAAGAGACCGAGACAGCCACCGGCCTGGCCCGGACGCAGATCGAGGACGTCGCCGGAATGCTGATCCGGTCCAAGGCCACCATCTTCTGCTGGGCCCTCGGCGTCACGCAGCAGCCGCACTCCGTGGACACCATCAAGGAAATGGTCAACGTCCTGCTCCTGCAGGGCAACTTCGGCAAACCCGGCGCCGGGGCCTGCCCGGTCCGCGGGCACTCCAACGTCCAGGGCGACCGGACCATGGGCATCTGGGAGAAGCCCAAGGAATGGCTGCTCGAAGCCCTGGACAAGGAATTCGGGATCACGTCTCCGCGCGGCCACGGCTACGACGCCGTCGAGGCCATGGAGGCCTTTGAGCGGAACGAGGTGGATGTGTTTGTGTCCATGGGCGGCAACTTCTCCCTCGCCTGCTCCGACACCGAAACCCTCGAAGCCGGGATGCAGCGGATCGGACTGACCGTCCACATCTCCACCAAACCCAACCGCTCCCACATCGTGCACGGGCGCACCTCGCTCATCCTTCCCACCCTGGGCCGGACAGACAGGGACGACAAGCACCCGGGCGGCGCCCAGTTCCTCTCCGTGGAGGATTCCATGTCCGTGGTCCACTCCACGCAGGGCCGGCTGAAGCCGGTCTCCGAGCACCTGCTCGCGGAGCCGGTGATCATCGCCCGGATGGCTGACGCCACGCTCGGCGAGGACCATCCGGTCAACTGGAAGGCCATGGCCGGGGACTACGACGTGGTCCGGGACCACATCTCCCGCGTCATCCCGGGCTTCCAGGACTTCAACGCCCGGATCCGGACCAGGAACGGCTTCGTACTGCCCAACCCGCCGCGGGACTCCCGGTCCTTCAAGACAGACATCGGCCGCGGACGGTTCACCGTCAGCCCGCTGGAGTACCTGACCCCGCCCCAGGGCCACCTGGTCCTCCAGACCATCCGCAGCCACGACCAGTACAACACCACGTTCTACGGCGTAGATGACAGGTACCGCGGGATCTCGGACGGACGCAGGGTGATCCTGGTGCACCCTGAGGACCTGGCGGAGCTCGGTTTCCAGGACCGGGACCTGGTGGACGTGGTGAGCACGTTCCGGGGTCACGACCGGCAGGCGGACAAGTTCCGGCTCGTGGCCTACCCGACGGCCAAGGGCTGCGCTGCGGCGTATTTCCCCGAGGCCAACGCCCTGGTCCACAAGGAGAACGTGGCACGGGAATCCAACACCCCGGGCTTCAAGGCGATGTTCGTCCGCTTCGTGCCGCACCCTGTGGAGCGCCTCGAGCCGGCTGCCGCGCTTGGGGCGGCCACGGCGAGCTAGCCACTGCGACGGAGCGGCCCCGCTTCCTGGTTGGGATCCAGCCCGGGAGGCGGGGCCATTCCGTTGCGCCTCTCTTGCTCCACGTGGCAGATAACGGCAGTGTCCGACGCCGGGACTGCCGTTAAATGCCAGCTGGCGGCAGGAGGGCGGACTCCATTGTCTGTTCGCGCGAACGGCCCGCCAGCCTCGGGATTTCCCCAGACCGGCGGGCCGGATCGCGTCAGCCGCGCAGCCGCTCCATGCCGGGATCGAAGAGCGGCTCGGCCGTGACAGTCGCCGCGATGCGCCCGCCGAAGTACTCCACCTCTACGGCGTCGCCCTCGGTCACCGAGGCAGGCAGCCAGGCATAGGCGAGGGGCTTGCGGACCGAGTAGCCGTAGGCGGCGCTGGTGACATAGCCGGCGGCCTCGCCGTTGACGTACACCGGTTCCTTGCCCAGCACCACGGATGTGCCGTCGTCCACGGTCAGGCACCGCAGCGCCCTGGTGGCCGGCAGTTCCCTGAAGGCGGCCAGGGCGTCGCAGCCCACGAAGCCCTCTTTGTCCTTGGCGATCGAGAATCCCAGGCCGGCCTCGTAGGGGTGGTGCTGGGAGGTCATGTCCGTGCCCCACAACCGGTAGCCCTTCTCGAGCCGCATGCTGTTGAACGCTCCACGCCCGGCCGCGATGATGCCGTGCTCCTTTCCTGCATCGAAGAGGAGGTCCCACAGCTTCAGCCCGTACTCGGCGGTGGTGTATAGCTCCCAGCCAAGCTCGCCTACATAGGAGAGCCGCATGGCGGTGACGGGGATGCCGCCCACCGAGATGTCCTTGGTGCGGAAGTACTTCAGGCCCTCGTTGCTGAGGTCGTCCGTGCTGAGCTTGCCGATCACTTCACGTGCCAGCGGCCCCCAGAGCCCGATGCAGCACGTGCTGCCGGTGATGTCGGAAACGTGCACCCACCGGGCTGGATCCGCCGCCGACTGCTTCCTGGCCTCGACACGGAGGTAGTCGAAGTCCACGTTGCTGTTCACGCCGAGCTGGAACTGCTCCTCAGCGAGCCGGGCGACCGTCACGTCGCTGCGGATGCCGCCGTCGTCCGCCAGCAGGAGGCAGTACGTCACGGCACCCGGCTTCTTTGCGATGTTGCCGGTGCTCAGCCGCTGCAGCAGTGGCAGCGCCCCGGGCCCCGTGACCGCCAGCCGCTTCAGCGGCGTCATGTCATAAAGCCCGACGGCGGTACGCGTCTTCCACGCTTCGGCCGCCGAGATGGGGGAGTGGAACATCGCGGACCACTCGTCCCGCTCGGGTGCCTGCCATTGCACCGGCAGTTCGTCGAGCAGGCCGCGGTTGGCCTCGAACCAATGCGGGCGCTCCCAGCCAGCGGACTCCAGGAAGAACGCCCCGAGCTCCTTCTGACGGATGTTAAACGGGCTGACGCGCAGGTCCCGCGGGGATTCCTTCGGCTGCAGCGGGTGCAGGACGTCGTAGATTTCCACGAAGTTCTGCTGGGACGTTTCGCTGACATACTGGTCGCTGGTCTGGACCTTCTCGAAGCGCGTGAGCTCGCAGCCGTGCAGGTCGGTGCGGGACTGGCCCTCGATGAGCAACTCCGCCATGGCCCTGGCGACGCCGGCTGAGTGGGTGACCCAGACTGCCTCGGCAACGAAGAAGCCGTCGACGTCGGGGGACTCGCCCAGCAGAGGGCCGCCGTCGGGAGTGAATGAGAAGATGCCGTTGAACCCGTCCTCGATCCGGGCCCCGCGCAGGGCCGGAAGGAGGTCCTGGCTGTCCTCCCAGGCGGGCAGGAAGTCTTCCATGGTGAAGTCCAGGCGCGAGGGCATCCGGTGATCGGACATCTCCTCCGCGCCAACGCGGGGAAGCCGTTCCATGTCCACCGGCATCGGACGGTGCGCGTAGCTGCCGATGCCGATCCGGTCGCCGTGCTCGCGGTAGTAGAGGTCCTTGTCCTGGAAGCGCAGGATGGGCAGTCGGGCCCCGTTGGGAAGTTCGTTCCGGCCCTTCAGCTCCGGAAGTGGCGTGGTCTTCACGTACTGGTGCGCCAGCGGCAGCAGCGGCACCTTCAAGCCAACCATCTTGCCGAGCTCGCGGCCCCAAAACCCGGCGCAGGACACCACAATGTCCGCCGGGATCACGCCGTCGGCCGTTTCGACGCCGGTGACCTTGCCCGAGGTCTGTTGGATGCCTGTCACGGTGGTGGAGCCGAGGTAGGTCACGCCGGCTTGGCGGGTGCGGCTGATCAGCAGCTGGACGGCGCGGGCGGCGGAGGCCAGGCCGTCCGTCGGGACGTGAAGGCCGCCGAGGACCTGGTTGCCGTTCGCCAGCGCCCCGGTGGTCAGCAGCGGGTAGTGCTTCCCGCACTCGTCGGGGTCGATGATCCGGCCTTCGATGCCCCAAGAGGTGGCGTACCCCAGCTTGCGCTTGAGGTCCTGCAGCCGCACCTCGGTGGTGGCAAGCTCAAGCCCGCCGAGCTGGTTGAAGCAAGACACTCCGTCGGCGCTGAGGGAGAGCAGCTTGTCCACCGTGTAGCTGGCGAATTCCGTCATGGTCTTGGACGGGTTGGTCTGGAAGACCAGGCCGGGGGCGTGCGAGGTGGAACCGCCGGCCAGTTCCAGCGGACCCTGCTCGACGACCGTGAGGTTGTTCCAGCCGCGGCTGGCGAGTTCGTCCGCGAGGTTGGTGCCGACGATGCCGGCGCCGATGATGACGACGCGTGGTGATGCGCTCATAAGTTGTTCTCCTGGTTCGCGTTAGCGGAATACGACGGTGCGGGTGTTGTTGAGCAGGACGCGGTGCTGGCAATGCCACTTCACAGCCCGGGACAGGGCCTGTGATTCGGCGTCCCGGCCGACCGTCACCAGGGCGTCCGCATCCAGGCTGTGGTCCACCCGGAAGACCTCCTGCTCGATGATGGGTCCCTCATCCAGGTCGGGCGTCACGTAGTGCGCCGTGGCCCCGATGAGCTTCACGCCGCGGTCATAAGCCTGGTGGTACGGCTTCGCGCCCTTGAAGCCCGGCAGGAAGGAATGGTGGATGTTGATGGCCCGGCCGCGCAGGTTTGTGCACAGATCATTGGACAGCACCTGCATATACCGCGCCAGTACCACCAAATCGGCGTCATACCCGGCCACGAGTTCCAGCAGCCGCGCCTCGGCTTCCGGTTTGGTGCCGGGGGTCACCGGAACATGGATGAACGGGAGCCCGGCGTTTTCGGCCATAGCGCGAAGGTCCTCATGGTTGGAAACCACGACGGCGATCTCCGCACCCAGGCTGCCCGCGCGCCACCGGTAGATCAGGTCGTTCAGGCAGTGGCCGAATTTGGAGACCATGACCAGGAGGCGCTGCGGCCGGCCGTCGTGGAAGGTGAAGTTCATGCCAAATTCGGCGGCCGTTGCCGCGAAGCCGGCCGTGAGCCTCTCCGCGATGGAAACCCGGTCGTTGAGCCCGTCGAAACCGGGATCTGGACGGGTTCCGTCACCGGTGTCCGTGCGCCCGCCGGTGAAGGCGGTGCGCAGAAACAGGTTCCCGCTGACGTGGTCATCGAACTGCTGATGCTCCACGATGTCGAAACCGCGGTCGGCCAGGAAGGCGGTGACGGCCCGGACGATGCCGGGCCTTTCGGGGCAGGCCAGGGTGAGGACGAACTCAGGCGTGCGGGTTTTGGGCGACGAGGGCTTAGCAGCGGCCTCGGCCGTTGCGGCTGGAATGCCGCCGGTGGGGCGGCCATCAAGAATTGTGGTCACGATTTCCTCCTACTTCGTGGCGACAGCGTCGGGAGAGGCGCCGGATTTGGCGTCGCTGTCTGTGGCATCGCCGGGGCAGCGGGTGGCTGAGGAACAGCGTCCGTCGCACTCATGCTTGGTCACGAGATCAAACTGGACGCCTCCGTGCTGTTCCACGCCGGTGCGGATGGCACGTTCGACGACGGTCGTGGCGAGCCTCTGTCGCAAGGCCAGCGGATCGCGGCGCAGGTCACGGGCCAGTGCGACGCACAGCAGCAGCATGACCAGAACGAAAGGCAGGGCGGCCACGATCGTGATGCGCTGCAGGCCGGATAGCGCTTCGGATGGTTCATCGCCGCCGGCCAGGAGCATCACGGCTGCCACTCCGCCGGTCAGCAGGCCCCAGAAGATCACCAGTCCGCGGCGAGGTTCGCTGGCTCCGTTGGAGCTCAGCGAGGCCATGATGATGGAGGCTGAGTCTGCTCCGGTGATGAAGAAGATTGCCACGAGGACCATGGCCAGGACGATGACGGCGGTGGTTGCCCAGGCAGGCATGTTCAGGTTCTTGACCAGGTCGAAGAGGGCACCGTCGAAGGATATGGAGGGTGCGCCGTCGACCATTTTCACGAGGCCGTCAGCGGGGTTCTCCGTCTTGTCGGCCTGCTGCTGGATGCTGAAGGCAGTGCCGCCGAAGATGCCGAACCAGATCACGCTGACAATGCTCGGAACCAGCAGTACTCCGGTGACGAACTGCCGGATGGTGCGTCCCCGGCTGATGCGGGCGATGAACATTCCAACGAACGGCGTCCAGGACAGCCACCAGGCCCAGTAGAAGATCGTCCAGCTGGACATCCAGCTCCGCAATGCCTCGTCTCCCACGGCTTCCGTCCGGGAAGACATTTCGGCCAGGTCCCTGGCATAGTCACCGATCGCGGCTGGAATCAGGTTGAGGATGAAGAGCGTGGGGCCGGCAACAAAGACGATGAGTGCCAGGACGACGGCCAGGACCATGTTGATGTTGGACAGCCATTGGATGCCGCGGCTGATGCCGGATACCGCGGAGGCCACGAAGCAGGTGGTCAGGATAGCCACGATCACCACGAGCACCGGGGTGCCGATCTCCCCGACCCAGCCGTTGGACGTCAGGCCGCTGCCGATCTGGAGGGCGCCAAGGCCCAACGACGCTGCGGTACCGAACAGCGTGGCGAAGATTGCCAGGATGTTGATGAACTTGCCGACGGGCCCTTCGACCATCCGTATGCCAAAAAGCGAGGTGAAGGCCGCAGAGATGAGTTGCTTGCGCCCCAAGCGGTAGCTGCCGTAGGCCATGGCGATGCCAACAACCGCGTACATTGCCCAGGGGTGCAGGGTCCAGTGGAAGATGGACGTGGCCATGGCGGTCTGGATGGCTGCGGGGGTCCGTCCGTCCACGGTTCCGGGCGGCGGTGAGATGTAGTGGTACAGGGGTTCAGCCACGCCGTAGAACATGAGCCCGATGCCCATGCCTGCGGCAAACATCATGGCTATCCAGGAGATGGTGCGGAATTCGGGTTTTTCCCCGTCTTTGCCCAGCGGGATGTTGCCGAACTTACCGACGGCGAGCCACAGCACGAAGACCACGAAGAGAGAAGCCAAGACCATGAAGAGCCAGCCGGTGTACTCCATGACCCAGTCGAGAACGCCCTGCGACGTGGCAGAAAGGCTGTCCCTTCCGAGGAAACCCCACATCACGAAGGCGACGGCGCATGCGCCCGTGATCCCGAATGTGACCTTGTCGAGGGTCAGCTTGCGGTTCCGACGTTCCGTCACGGCCCGCTCGGTCTTGCCCTGACGCAGTTCCTGCAGGAGCTGATCATAGTTTTCGGTATCCGGGACGAGTGCGGGAGGGAGGGGATCCGGGGCAGTTGGCTCCGCTTCCAAAGGTGTTGAAGGTGTGAGGACTGCCGCCTGCCCGGCGGGGGTGGTGACGTTGACGTCGGTGTCCACACCGATGTCACTGTTCAAGTTCGTGTCGCTGTTCAAGCCAATGTCACTGTTCAATGCCATGAGGGATTCCTCTGTTCGGATTCATGGGCTGGGGCTAGATGTGGCCGTCCACTGTCAGGCCTGGGGGGAGGTTGGGAACCTCATTGGATTCGGTGATCATGATGTCGCCGTCGATCACTGTGACTTCGTGGGAGCGGACCGGCAGCTTGGCCGGCGGGGCGTCGACGCTTCCCGTACGCAGGTTGAACCTGGATGCGTGGAGCGGGCATTCGACCCAGCAGTCCTCCACCCAGCCGTCCGCCAGGGAAGCATCCTGGTGGGTGCATGTGTCGTCAATGGCAAAGAGTTCGCCTTCCTCGGTGTGGAAGACGGCGATGGGCGGTGAGGTGTTCAGCCGCAGCGCTTCCCCGGGCGCCAGTTCGCTGAGCGGGCATGCCTTGTGCATGGAGGGACCTCTTCTTCGGTCGGGATCCGTGGCTGTGCAACTGCCGCTGGTCGTGTTCCGTAGTGAACAACAGCAATCGCAATAAGCAACAGAGTGCGGTAGGTCACAATGCTTGTCAAGGTATTACCTCTCTGTTTCGCGCCAGGGTCCCTTTGGCGGAGGGACCCTTGACAGTGGGCGTGGCATGAATCACGCTGTTGCATATAGCGATTGTTGTTGCGTAAGAAGCAATTGAAGGGACGTCGAAATGCAGACGCTTGCGATTGTGGGAGCTTCCCTGGCGGGTCTTTCCGCCGCCCGGGCGGCCCGCGCCCAAGGCTTTACCGGCCGGCTGGTCATTATTGGCGACGAGCCGCACCGGCCGTACGACCGGCCGCCGCTGTCCAAGGACTTCCTGCTCGGCGCCATCACAGCGGAGGACCTTTTCCTGGAGTCCGACGCCGACGAGCTGCAGGCCGAATGGCTGCTCGGAGCCGGAGCCGCGTCCCTGGATGCCTCTTCGCGAACCATCCTCCTGACGGACGGCCGCAGCGTGACAGCGGACGGAATTGTCATTGCCACCGGCGCGAAGGCACGGCAGCTGCCTATCTTGGCGGGGCTGAGCAATGTGTTCACGTTGCGCACCCTGGCGGACGCACAGAGTCTTGCCCCCGAGCTGGTGCCCGGGAGCAGGATGGCTGTGATCGGGGCCGGATTCATCGGCGCCGAGGTGGCCTCCGCTGCCGCGTCGCGCGGCATGGAAGTCACGATGATCGACACCAAGGCCGTCCCGTTCGCCGCCCAGCTCGGTACGGAGATGGGCGGCGTGGTGGCCGGGCTCCATGCCGCCAACGGCGTGGAGCTCATTTCCTCAGCAGTCATAGAGGACTTCTACAGCGGCGAAGGCAACGTCACCGGGCTCCGGCTGGCCGGTGGACGCTATGTGGCCGCCGACGTCGTGGTGGTTGGCATTGGAGCCGAGCCGAACACCGGCTGGCTGGAGGGCTCCGGCGTGGAACTCCGCGGCGGTGTGTTGTGCGATGCCATGGGCCGCACCGGTGTCCCCGGGATCGTGGCCGTGGGCGACTGCGCCTCCTGGTTCGACCATGCAGCCGGCACACACCGCCGGGTGGAGCACTGGACCGGCGCCCTGGAGCGTGCGGCCCTGGCCGTTGAGGCGCTGCTGGACTCTGATGCCCCACCGAAGCCGGCAAAGCCTCACTATTTCTGGTCCGACCAGTACGGCGTCAAGTTGCAGTTCGCCGGCCACTGCGCCGGCTATGACCGGGTGGAGATCGAAGTCGGCGACGTCCTGACGCATAGCTGTCTTGCCGTGTACTACCGGGGGGATGTTCCGGTGGCGGTTCTCGGGATGAACCAGCCGCGGCTGTTCACGAAGTGGCGGCGCCTGCTCGCTGCACCCGCCCGGCCACTGGGCTCGCCCAGCGGGCAGGCTGCCTGTGCGGACGCCTCCGCGCTGGTGGCCCTGGTGGGGGCTGCCGCCGTGTCCTGACAACCGTGCCTGAAACCTGACCCAAGAATCCCGTCCCAACAAGTTCCAGCTTTCGTTGTTCGTTTTGTTCGTTAGGAGGACAAATTGTCTGTTGAGGTAAGCGCTCCGAGTCTGATCCCCACCCTGCCCGGTTACACGTACGTGGATGAAGCCGTATTCCGGGCGGAGCAGGAGCGGATCTTCGAGCAGATGTGGTTCTGCGCCGTCCGGTCCGCGGACCTGGACAAGGCGGGTGCCTGGAGGACGGTCCAGGTGGGGCGGGAGAGCGTGTTGATCAGCCGGACCCGCAAGGGCGGAATCCGTGCCTTCTACAACATCTGCCGGCACCGGGGCGTCAAGCTGTGCATGGAAGAGCAGGGCGAAGCCGCCCGCTCGTTCCAGTGCCCGTACCACGCCTGGACCTATGACTTCGAAGGCAAACTCATCGCGGCCCCCAACCTGACCAAGATGCCGGACATCGACCGGGACGAGTACGGCCTGGTGAAGGTCCATATCCGCGAATACCTGGGCTACGTCTGGGTGTGCCTGGCTGACGAGCCGCCGTCATTCGAAGAGGAAGTGATGGGTGCCATCGAGGAACGGCTCGGCGACCTCAAGGCGATCGAAGGCTACGACGTGGCCAACCTCAGCCTGGGCCGCCGGATCCGCTATGACGTGAAGGCGAACTGGAAGCTCATCATCGAGAACTTCATGGAGTGCTACCACTGCGCCACGATCCACCCCGAACTCACCGAGGTGCTGCCGGAATTCGCTGACGGCCTGGCTGCGCAGTACTTCGTGGGCCATGGCGCCGAGTTCGGCGAGGACGTCAAGGGTTTCACCATCGACGGCTCGGAAGGGCTGGACCTGATTCCGGGGGTGGGGGAGGACCAGGACCGCCGGTACTACGCCATCACCATCAAGCCCACAGTGTTCGTGAACCTGGTCCCGGACCACGTGATCATCCACCGCATGTTCCCTATGGCCGCGGACCACACGATCGTGGAGTGCGACTGGCTCTACGTGCCCAGCGTCGTGGAGAGCGGCAAGGACGTCAGCGCGTCCGTGGAGCTGTTCCACCGCGTCAACCAGCAGGACTTCGACGCCTGCGAGCGGTGCCAGCCGGCCATGGGATCGAAGGTCTATGCCAAGGGCGGCGTGCTGGTGCCCAGCGAGCACCACATCGGCGCCTTCCACGACTGGGTGCAGGAGAAGGTGGGGGACATCGTGGCCGGTTCCTGAGCCGAACCCGGCCGAATCTCAGCTGGTGGTTGGGCTTGCTCCAGCAAGCCCACATGGTTGTACACCGGCACGGACATCGAGTTGAGCCCAATTTCGAACTCCTCCCGGACCACTCCGTAGCCGTCACGGGCGACGTCGATCAGCTGGCTTTCGAGCTTGTTCCTGTTGGTGATGGTCCGCGGCGTCCGGGCCGGAAGCCCGGTCTCCTTCAGGACACGGTCCCGCTCGTCCGCGGACAGTGCAGCGAGCAGCACCTTTCCACTGGAGGTCGCGTGGAGCGGCGTCAGGCTGCCCACCCAGTCGTAGGTGGCCAAGGTCGACGGGCCCATGGCCTGGTCCACGTTGACGGCGTAGTTGGAGCGCAGGACGGCCAGGTTCACCGTCTCCTTGAACTCCTCTGCCAGGCTTTCGAGTACGGGCCGGGCCTCGCGGACCAGGCTGAGCCGCCCGGGGATGGAGCTTGCCAGCCTCAGGATGCCGAAGCCCAGCTGGTACTTTCCGCGCTCGCTGTTCTGGTGGACCATTTCCCGGCTCACCAGCGAACCCAGCAGCCGGGAGACTGTGGACTTGTGGATGCCCATCTCGTCGGCGATTTCGCTCACGCCCGCGTGGCCGTCCCGCGCCAGGATTTCCAGGACCATAAGCGCCCGGTCCACTGACTGGACACCACCGTGCTGGCCCGACTCCGCATCGGCGTCGGACTCGGGGTCATTTTTGGAAGCCATGATCCATACTCTCAAGTAGTTTCTGCGGCTTGCTTACCCGCCACAAGGCCGCCTGTAGCGTCCTCTCGGTTAGTTCCACAGTTTCGATCCTATGCCGTGAGGTGTGATGAGGCCGACATTGGGTAGGGACCCGCGCCAAGGAAGCCCAGCGACGCCCGGATCCGCTCACGACTGCGCCCTTCAGGAGTAGGGTTTGGCTTGGCAGACGAAGGGGTCGGCAGACGAAGGGGTCCACATGAGCTACAAATATCGAACCGTCCGGGTTCGCGGCACTGACCTGGTTGGAACCATCGCGCGCAAACACGGGGGCGCGCCTGAGATCTACGAAACCTCGAAGGACCCGAGCACCTCGGTTGTCCCGGTGTTCTTCCAGGCAACGGGTGAGGTCCGATTCTTCGACAGGTCAATGCTGGAGGACGTCGTGACGCCGGCCAGCTAGCAGCGGTGTTGCACCGCTGCTGCAAACGGAAAAGTCGCCTTGGCGACCGTTCCGGCAGGACGACCCGCGCCCCTTTATTCGAAGCGCGGGGCCGGCCGGGAGGGCCCTTTGCGTGGGTGTCCGCATGGCGTTGACACTGCTCAGGGCCGCGAGGAGGATTTGTTTTGGGGGGCCTCTTCGAAAGGAGCCCTAAATGCCGTGGCATGTCGAAGGTACCTATTTTGAGAACTGCAACTGCGACATGGTCTGCCCGTGTACGGCGACAGGACAGACGGCACCGGCGGACAATGACCGCTGCAACGTGGCCTTGGCCTTCCACGTGGAAACCGGCGAAGTCAACGGTGTCGACGTCGGCGGTCTGACAGTCTGCGTCGTGGCCGATACCCCGGCCCTGATGAGTGAGGGGGGCTGGAAGGTCGGTCTCCTGATGGACGCCGCCGCCTCCGCCGAGCAGGCCGAAGCGCTCGGTGCAGTCTTCGGCGGCCAGCTCGGCGGACCGATGGAGGGCCTCGCTCCCTTGATCGGTGAAATGGCGGGCGTGGAGTCCCAGGAAATGGCCTACGCCGACGACGGGCGTATCCACCAGGTGCGTATAGGCAGCGCCGTTGACATGGTGGTCGAGGACTTCATGAATCCATTTGATTCCACAGGGCGGGGAGTGAAACTTAGTGGGGTCGGATTCCCGGCCGACACTCTGGCAGCCGGCACATCCAGCACCGCCCGCGTCGACGTGTTCGGGATGACCTGGGATAACGCCGGGAAGAACTCCTTCTCGGCCCCCTTCGCCTGGTCCGCTTAGGTGCCGGGCAGCAGCCGCCTGACAGCCGGCCACCATGCCGGAGAGTTGGCGCTGATCGGGTGCGCCGCACTGGCCTGGTACCTGACTTTCCTAGGCCTTTCCGACATGTCCACAGGCCCGGGAACGATGGGATTGAGGCTCTGGGGTTTCCTGGCGGTGTGGACGCTAATGATGGCAGCCATGATGTTGCCGGCACTGGCGCCCCTGACTTCGATGTATCTCAGATCCATCCGCGCCGTGCGCAGCAGCCGGGTCAGGGCCATCCGGACAACGGCCCTGGTAGGCGGCTACCTTCTGACATGGATCGGATTCGGCGTCGTGGCCTACGCGGCCGCGGCCCTGTCTGCGCTACTGGCTGAGAACGCGGCGGACATCGTACCCTGGGTGGGTGCCGGCGTCCTCGTGGCGGCCGGAGCCTACCAGCTGACCCCGCTGAAGGACTTCTGCCTCAGGCACTGCCGGTCGCCCATAGCCTTCCTGCTGCACGTATCCGGGTACAAGGGCCGCTTGCGGGACGTCCGCGTCGGCATGTATCACGGCGTGTACTGCGTCGGCTGCTGTTGGGGGCTCATGCTGGTGCTGATTGCCGTGGGCGTGATGAACCTGGCGTGGATGGCCGTGCTCACGGTAGTTATCTTCCTGGAGAAGACATGGAAATACGGGCCCGCCTTCAGCCGGATAACTGGTGTCTCGCTGATCGTTTTCGCGCTCTTCGTCCCGGCGCACCCGGAGCTGCTGCCCGGGCTCTATATGCCCGCGCCCATGTAAGGGACGCTGACCACCGTCTTCGAATAGGAGTCCGGGGATCGACGTCGGCACGGGGTTCCGCGCCGTCTTCGCTTCTACGGCGTGCCCCCGTGGGCGGGTCGGCGCGAAAACAGCGTGCTGACCAGCCGGACCCCAAAGCCTTCATCCAGCGGCGAGCCGCTCAGGAAGAACCGGTAGTAGATCGGCCCCAGCAGGAGGTCTGTGAGCATCTCGGCGTCGACGTCCGGGCTCAGGTCTCCTCGGGAGATGCCCCGTTCCACCAAATGCAGCACTGGCGGTCGGACACCGGGAGGTCCAAGCTTTAACCATTCGACGCGGGCCACGTGTGGGCGTCCCGGCTTCCGGGGATGGCACGGCGAGGGTGACTGCACGGCGAGGGTGACGGCACGGCGGGTGCGAGGAGAGTGACGATGGTTGACACGGCAGCGCAGACTCTTCGGGCCGGGGCGCGCAACGACCTTGTGACGCAACTGCTGGGCATCTGGCTCCTCCTGGCTGTGTTCCTGGACGGCTGGGCCCACTTGCACGTTCCCGGGCTGGAAACCTTCTTCACCCCCTGGCACGCGGCACTCTATTCGGGCCTCATGGCCACCGCCGCGTGGACGGCAAGCGTGATCTGGAGGAACCGCCAGCCCGGGCGGCCATTGAACCGGTCGGTGCCGGCCGGCTACCGGGGGCACGGTTATCGGACTGGTCCTGTTCGCCCTCGCGGGTGTCCTGGATCTGGCCTGGCACGAGATCCTGGGCATCGAAGTCTCCCTCGATGCGCTGGTGAGCCCCACCCACCTGCTGCTGGGGTTCAGCCTCTTCCTTATCCTCGGCACCGGTATCCGCAGTGCACGGGCCGCCGGCGGCGCAGAGGCCTTCAACTGGACGCCGCCTGCACTGTTGTCGCTCGCCCTCATGACGGGCCTGGGAGCCTTCTTCCTCATTTACTGCTCGGCGTTCGTCCGGACCCCGCCGGCCGTCCCGTATCTACAGACGCCGATCGGGAGCCCCGGGCACACCCAGGCGGAGCTGCCCCCGGCCCTCGGACTGGCCAGCTATTTGGTGACCACAGCGCTGATTATCGCGCCCTTCCTCTACACCTTCTCCGGAGCCCGGAGGCCTCCTTTCGGTATTGCCACCATCCTGGTCGCCGTGGTGGCGTGGCTGCCGCTGGCCATGTCGGGGCTGCGCCCGGCCGCGGTCGCCGGTGCGGCCGGAGCCACGATCATCGCGGCAGCGTCGGATCTGCTGCTTGCCCGACGGTCGGGCCCGTGGCTGAGGCGCAGGTTGCCGGCGGTCACCGCCGTGCTGGCGGCACTCATCTGGACCGGGCAACTGGCTGGGATCGCCCTCGGGGCATCGATTCAATGGCCAGTGTCGATGTGGCTGGGAGCCGTCGTGCTGAGTGCCGGACTGGCAGCGGCCCTCGCCTTCCTCAGCTCGTTGAACACCAGGAGCGTCCCGGGGCCGGCGGCGCCACGATGACCGTCAAATCCCCACTGTTCCCGGTGCCCGGAGTGGGCTAATTTGGGGATATAGGGGAGCGCCCGGTGCCCGGTTCGTTGACGGCGGAGGCACCTGGCTTCGCCATCGAGTAAGGAATCCGACCGTGGCCTACAACGTGGCCCAAAAGCTCATCGCATCCCATCTGGTGGCCGGGGAGATGATTCCCGGCCGTGAGATTGGCCTGCATATCGATCAGACCCTCACCCAGGACGCGACCGGGACGCTGGTCATGCTTGAACTGGAGGCCATCGGGCTCGACCGGGCACAAACTGAAGTGTCCGTGCAGTACGTGGACCACAACTTGTTGCAGGCCGACAGCAGGAACGCTGAGGACCATGATTTTCTCCGCTCGGCCTGCCGCCGGTTTGGTCTGTGGTTCTCGAAGGCCGGAAACGGCGTGTCCCATCCGACCCACATGCAGCGGTTTGGCCGTCCGGGCACGACCATGGTCGGTTCCGACAGTCACACCCCGGCCGCTGGGTCGCTGGGGATGCTGGCAATCGGGGTCGGCGGCACCGAGGTAGCCCTGGCCATCGCGGGCGAGCCGCTCTACCTGAAGATGCCGGAGATCTGGGGCGTGCGGCTTACCGGCAAGCTGCCACCGTGGACCAGTGCCAAGGACGTCATTCTTGAAATGCTTCGCCGGCACGGCGTGAAGGGCGGCAAGGACCGGATCATCGAGTACTACGGTCCCGGCCTCGCCACGCTGAGCGCGATGGACCGGCACGTGATTGCCAATATGGGCGCCGAACTCGGTGCGACGAGCACGGTCTTCCCGGCCGACGACCAGGTCCGGGCCTTCCTGCGCACCGAACAGCGCGAGGACGATTTCACCGAACTCCTCGCCGATTCCGGGGCCACCTACGACGTGACCGACGAGATCGACCTGGCCACGATCGAGCCGCTCATCGCCCTGCCCAGCTCGCCCGGCAACGTCGTTCCGGTGCGGGAGGTCACTGGCAGGCCGGTGGCGCAGGTCGTGATTGGGTCCTCAGCGAACCCGGGCCTGCGCGACTTCGCCATTGTCGCCGCCATCACGAAGGGACGGCAGTGCCACCCGGGACTGTCCTTCGACGTCAACCCTAGTTCCCGGCAGATCCTCCAGGACCTCACCAGGATGGGGGCCACGTTTGATCTGATACGCGCCGGAGCCCGGCTGCACCAGACCGGATGCATGGGCTGCATCGGGATGGGACAGGCCCCCGCGAACGGAAGCAACAGCCTGCGCACAATGCCCCGCAACTTTCCCGGCCGTTCGGGCACGAAGGAGGACTCGGTCTACCTGTGCTCACCGGAGACGGCCGCGGCTGCTGCGCTCACGGGAATTATCACCGACCCGCGGGACCTGACGGAGCTTTTCGACCTTGAGTACCCCGAGATCGAACTTCCCGCGGTGTCGAGCGTGAACGTGGCAATGCTCGAGGAGCCGTTGGCGCCGGAGAACGCCGGCAAAGTAGCACTGGTCAAGGGCGAAAACATCTCCTCGCTTCCGGTCTTCGGCCCACTCGCCGACCGCATCGAGGCACCAGTGGCCTTGGTGGTGGGCAACGATGTCTCGACGGACGAGATTCTGCCAGCCGGAGCCCGCGTTCTGCCCTACCGCAGCAACATCCCCAAACTCGCCGAATTCACCTTCGACCAGCTCGACCCCTCCTATGCCGCCCGCGCCGCCCGTACCCGCGACTCCACTGGGCACATCCTGGTCGGCGGCACGAACTACGGCCAGGGATCCTCTCGGGAACACGCGGCTATCACCCCGCGCTTCCTCGGGCTGCGCGCAGTGGTGGCCGTCTCGTTCGCGCGGATCCACTGGCAGAACCTGGCCAATTTCGGCGTCCTTGCAGTCGAGTTCACAAATGCGGCCGATCATGACCGCATCGAACAGGACGATGTGCTCGCGCTGACAGGGATACACGACGCCCTGCTCACAGGCAAGGAGATCCTCGTGGAGAACCGGACCCGCGGCGAGGTCTACCCTGTGCGGCACAGCCTCTCCAGCCGTCAGGTGGACATGCTCCTGGCAGGTGGCCTCATCCCGTGGCTGCGCGAACGGAGAGCGCGGGAATGAGCTGCCGATCACCGCTGACGAGGATGGGTGTGCCGCGGTGAGCGGATGGCCGAGGCCGGACGATCCCTCCGGCGAAATCAGCCTTGTACTCGACCAGCGCAGCACCCTGGATCCGAAGGCTGACCTGCGCGACGGGTTGTCCGCGGTCGCCCGGCAGGGTTCCCACCTTTGGGTCGCCAATGACGAGACGACCAGCCTCGAACGGCTCACCCTGGAGGCCGGCGACCAGGCCCGCACCCACCGCAGCTTCGATCTCACCCACCTCCTTGAGCTGCCCGGGGACAGGGGTGAGATGGACATCGAGGGCCTCGATGTCGAGGATGACACGCTGTGGCTGCTTGGATCGCACAGCTCGGCCCGCAAACAGGTCAAGAACAACGCCACGCCCGCAGAAGCGCGGGATTCCCTGGCGACAGTGGAGGTCAGCCAGCGCCGTCGGGTGTTGGCCCGGCTTTCGACTAAGGACCTCCTCGATCCGGGCGGCGGCCGGACGGGGCAGCAGCAGCGCCCCGCCGTGCTGGGCCTCGGCCGGGGCACGGACCTGGTGGATCTGCTGGCCGATGACCCACATCTTGGTAGCTTCATCCAGTCCTCGACGACCGGTCGCCCGATCCCGGGCAAGGACAACGGCATTGACTGCGAGGGCCTCGCCGTAGCGGGCGACCGGGTGTTCATCGGTCTGCGCGGGCCGGTGCTGCGTGGGTGGGCGATGATCATAGAGCTCCAGGTTGGTGACGGGCCCGGCTTGGAGCCGCAGCCGATCGGTCCCGGGAATCGTCGCTACCGCAAGCACTTCCTTCGCCTGCATGGTTTGGGCGTGCGGGATCTGTGCCGGCACGGACAGGACCTGCTCGTCCTGGCAGGACCCACCATGGAACTCGACGGGCGCGCGGCCGTGTTTCGCTGGCGGGGCGCGCTGACGTCGCAGGCCGAGGCCGTCTTGCCGAAAGACGACCTGCATTGCGAATTTGACGCGCCGTTCGGCGAGGACGAGGACCATGCCGAGGGGATCACCGTTCTCGACGACGATCGGTCGGTCTTGGTGTTGTATGGGACGCCGTCGGGCAAGCGCAAGACCGGACGCCACGCGATCAAAGCCGACGTCTTCCGCCTCAGCACCTAGGAACCGGCGCCGCCACGGTCCCCGGGAGGTGTTCCTACTGCTGCCGGCCCACTTTTCCCAGCCAGGCCCGCAGGAGAGGAACGACGACGTCACTGTGCATCGCACCCAGGTGATCGAGTGCGGGGAGTACTTGCACATCCCACCCGGCCTCGATGAGCTCGCGCTCATGGGCTGCCAGCGGTTCGCCGATCCGCACCGTCACGTCCCCCCAGCGGGGTCCGTAAGCGATGTGATCGGCGGCGCCCGCGAACGCCAGCCGGGGCAGATCCGGCGCCAGGCCAATAGTTGAATCGTCGAAGTCCTGGAGCGCTTCGTAAAGCGTGAGGAACTGGCGGGTCTGTGTCTCGTTGGTCTGTATCGTGGCGGCATCCCAGTCGCCGGGTTCGACCGGGAGGTTCACCTCCGGCGATTGTTCCGGGGCCCTGGCAGCCGCCGAGTGGGCCGCCCGCGTCACCGCCAACATGCTCCTGTACGGGCCGTCGCGCGGCGGGAATCCTCCCATGATGAGCGCCCAGAGCCGGTTTGTGCGGATCGCCAACTGCAAACCGCACAGGCCCAGCCACGAGTAGCCGTAGTATCCGAAGGTCTCGGCGCGTGCCGCATCAGCGATAGCCAGCAAGTCGGCGGTGACGTTCTCCGGGGTGAGGGTATCGGGCGCCGGGTGCGCCATCCGGTGCCCCTCGTAGTCGGCCGCGATTACCCGATAGGACTGCGCGAGGCCCGACACCAGATTGGGCCCGAGGTCCGGGTCCGCGCCCCACTCCCGCATCGTCTGGGCTTCCGGCCCGGACCGCGGCTTCACATTGGCAGGGATGAGGAGCGCCCGGCCGTCACCGCTCACCAGGACGGGTATTGCCGTGCCGTCGTGCAAAAGGGCCTCAACCATCTCGGACACCGGGATCCTCCTTATGGCTACAGCTCCGGTGGACAAAGTCTGCCACCGGTGCGTTCGCTTCGGAACGCCCCGGAGCCATGGTGTTCCGGCCCTGCTCTGGCGCACACCGGCGCAGGGGGGCCAGAATGGGGTCGTGCTCACCCCTGATCGAACCCAGAGGAAGGACTTTCATGACGCTCTATCAGCCTGAACCGGTCGAAATTTCAACACGGATGCGGCCGGGGGAGTGGACCGAGGAAAGCCTGGAGATGCTGGTCGCGTCATACCGCGAGCAGCTCTCGCGCATGGGGGCGACCGCCTCCGAGATCGACGTCGCGATCGACCGCGACGACGGAGGCGGCGTCAGCGTGGTGGCGTCGTGGCTTAAGCCTGACGTCGCGCAGGAGATGACGGAGGTGAAGGACGACACCGGACTCGTGGCGATGGACCCCGACGCCGGGTCAGTGCGGCCGGCGCGCGACGACTCCGCGCCCCGATAGTACTTCGGGACCCGCTTGCGCTCCGGCAGGGTGGTGTTCCCGAAGCAGCCCTTCGATCAGAGTGGAGCTTTCATGGCACCGCAGATTTCCGGCAAAATCGATAAGAAACTGTTTGGGCTCTACCTCTCGGACCACCTCGCGGGGGCCACGGCGGGGCAGGGTCGCATCGAGCGAATGGCGCGCGACTTTACGGACACTCCCTTCCGCACAGAACTTGAAGCGCTCGCCACCCAGATCCGGGAGGAGCGGGAGTACCTGAACGGACTAGTGGGGGATTTTGGCCTGCCACGGCGAACTCCCCGGAGGGCGGGGGCGTGGGTCGCGGAGCGTGCCGGCCGGCTCAAGCTCAACGGGCGGGTGGTGCGCCGCTCGCCGCTGACGCTGGTGTTGGAGTCTGAGGTCATGCGGTCAGCGGTGATGGGAAAGCTGGGGCTGTGGCAGACGCTGCGGGACCTCTCCGGCGATCTGGGACTGGACGGTGCCAGGTTTGACGGCCTGGCCACCACGGCTCGCCACCAGATCGCCACCCTGGACAGGGTCCATGAGTACGCCCGCCGGCGGTCGTTCTACACGAACCAGGGCAGCTGAGCAGACCGGGCATCGTCGGCTCGACCTTTCGCGTCGTGCCCTGCGCCCGGTGGGCACTGGCGCGCGCCGGCAGCGGAGACGAGAATGGGCTCGTGCTCCCTCCTCGCCCCGGCGGGGACGGCGACGCGATGAACGCCGCCGCCCGAAAGATTCAGCGCATCTATCTGACGTTGACGCTGGGCAATACCCTTGCGGCCTCGTTCATCTGGGGGATCAACACCCTCTTCCTGCTCGACGCCGGACTCAGCAACTTCGAGGCGTTTGCCGCGAATGCCTTCTTCACGGCCGGCATGGTCCTGTTCGAGGTGCCCACCGGGGTGGTTGCCGACGGTTGGGGCCGGCGCGTCTCGTTCCTGCTCGGAACCGTGACCCTCGCCGTCTCGACCTACTTCTACTACCTGCTCTGGCAGTTCTCCGCCCCGTTCTGGTGGTGGGCGGTAGTGTCGGTCCTGCTCGGCCTGGGCTTCACCTTCTTCTCCGGAGCGGTCGAGGCCTGGCTCGTCGATGCACTGCGCTTCTCGGGGTTCGAGGGCGGGATGGAAGCGGTGCTCGGGCGGGGCCAGATGGTCGCCGGAGTCGCGATGCTCGCCGGCTCTGTTGCCGGCGGCGTGATCGCGCAGGCCACCAATCTGGGCGTGCCGTTCCTGATGCGCGTGGGAGTGCTGCTGGCCATGTTCGCGGTGGCGTTTGGGCTCATGCGCGACGTCGGGTTCACCCCCGAACGCTCGACCCATCCCCTCCAGGCGACCCGGGCTGTACTCGCCGCCTCGATCGAGAACGGCTTGAAGAATCCGCCCGTTCGTTACGTGATGCTGGCCGCGCCGTTCACCGCCGGCGTCGCGATCTATGTGTTTTACGCCCTGCAGCCGTACCTGCTCGAGCTTTATGGGGACCCCCACGCGTATTCCGTCGCGGGCCTGGCGGCGGCCATCGTGGCCGCGGCGCAGGTGCTCGGCGGCTGGATGGCTCCGCGCATCCGGCGCCTTGTCCGCCGGCGCACCACCGTGTTGATCCTGAGCAGCGTCATGGACACGGTGATCCTGGTGGTGCTCGGGTTGACCCACGTGTTCTGGGTGGCCCTGGTGCTGTTGGCGCTCTGGGCAGTGGTGTCATCGGCGGGCATACCGGTGCGGCAGGCGTACCTGAACGACATGATCGCCTCGAAGCAGCGCGCCACAGTGCTCAGCTTCGATTCACTCATGGGCTCAAGCGGTGGCGTGGTGGTCCAGCCGCTGCTCGGCCGGGCGGCAGATGTGTACGGCTACGCGGCGTCGCTGGCGATCGGCGGCGTGATCGAGTTGATCGCGGTGCCGTTCCTGCTGGCGAGCCGCCGGCAACGCCACCAGGCCGATCAGTCCAACGCCCCGACCAGCACCAACACCGGATCCCAGCCGGCGTAAGAGGCCAGCCGGAATAACACTTCGGCCTCGCTCCTTACTTGGCGGGGCCTTCGGGGCCTACAGTGGGCGTGTAGAACCGTCGACAGGAGCGCCTCAGTGATTACCCTGCAGATCGAACACCAGGTCCGGGATTTTGACATGTGGCGGAGGGCTTTCGACAGCGATCCGCTGGACCGCGCCGCGTCGGGCGTGCGGTCATTCCGGATCTCGCGCCCGCTTGACCAGCAGGATTACGTGATGCTGGAGATGGACTTCGATACGCAGGCGGCGGCGGTGGACTTCCTGGGCCGGCTGCAGAACGATACGTGGAAAACGGGTGTGACGGCGCCGGCGCTGGTCGGCGAGCCATCGACCAGAATCATCGAAACGGTCGCCATCGAGAACGTGGCGGCCGCTGACCGCGGCCTTCGGTAGAACGTCTGCGCCGACACGGGGATCAGACGCGGGGATCACAAGACGCTCACGTCATGCGTTTCGCTGTTGCCCCTGCTGTCCCTGGACGGGGTCCTGCGCGCTCCGCGGAGACACCGTGAGGGTGGCGACGCGTTCCAGCCTCGGATGCAGGTGGTCGCCGTCGTCCACCACCCCGGTCTGCCACCACAATTTCAGCCCTTCCGGCACGACTTCCAGGTAGGCCAAGTTGTTTTGGAACCAGGGCCCCCGGATGCCGGACCAGTGGAACGGCGGGTCCGGCACCTTGGCCGAGCGCGCGACCAAGGCGCCTACCGGGGTGGCCAGGCCGTAGGACATGACGGCCGCGAAAGACCTCATCAGGCGGGGCAACGGGTTGCGGATGGGGGAGCAGACGGCCTGCAGGATCCGGCTGCCCGAGGCACGCTCCACCTCCGCCACATAAGAGTAGTGGACGTCCCCGGAGAGGAAGGTGATTGTTTCCGGTGCCGGGCCGCGCTTGCCGTCGGCCACTTCGCTGGCCATGGCCGCCAGTTCCCTGAAGCTGTTTTGGAATGCGCCCCAGTGTTCCAGGTCCAGCGCCTGGCGCAGCTTCTCGCCGGCCCAAGCGGCACGGTTTCCCCACGCACCTTCAGAGACGGCCTCATTCCACGACTCGACGTAGTGCAGGCCCATCGGCAACAGGAAAGGCAGGGATGTCGCCACGAGCAGGTGGCGGAAGCCGCCTTGCATCCGGTCGTTCAGCCAGGCCATTTCCACCGCGTCAACCAGCGCCCGGTCGTCCGGCGTCAGGTCCCGGGCTGCGCGGGAGTCAACCACGATCAGCCGGGTGTCGCCGAAGTCGCGGCAATAGCTCCACCGGTAGGATTTCGGGTCCCGATCAGCCCGCTCCGCGAAGCTGTCCAGCTCGGCGCCCACATCGAGCTCATCCCCGCCGGTGTGCCCGATGATCCGCTGCCACACGGCATCCTCCGCCCGTTCCTGCGGTGACAGGTTCCCCAGATGCTGGTAGACCCAGTACGAGGCCAGTCCCGCGACGATCCGCCCATGCCACCACGAGGTCGCCTCCATCTCCTTCTTCCAGCTCAGCGAGGTGTTCCAGTCGTCGCGGATGTCGTGGTCATCGAAGATCATGGCGCTGGGCAGGGTGGACAGCAGCCATCGGTTCGCGGGGTCTGACCAGGCCAGAAAGTACAGGTGGGCGTATTCCTCGTAGTCCTTGAGCTCTTCGCCGGGGGGTGCCTTGATGTCGCGCCGGCCGCGGATGAACTCCTGCATCTGTTCGCTGGTCAGGTCGGCATAGACCTGGTCTCCGAGGAAGGCCAGCAGATCCGGCCACGGCAGGTCTCCGCCGGAGGCCATCTTCAGCGCATAGGCGCGCAGGGAGTCGACGCCATGGGTCCGGTTGCCGGATGCATCGTGCGGGACGCTGGTCCTGCAGGAGCCGTAGGCCATCCGCAGCGGCTTGCCGGTGGCCAATGTGGCGATCATTGACGGCGGAAACCCGGATGAGGGGTCGGGCCAGACCTGTGTTCCGTTGATATCGAGGGCGTACGGCGTCACCGTGCCGGGCTCCAGCCCGTCCAATTCCACCAGCGCGTAGTGGTGGCCGTGAACTGCGAATGTGCGGGCCTCCCAGCCCCGGCCGCCGGCACGGATGGAAACCCGGGCAGCGGTTTGGGTCTCCACCCAGACACTCGCCGACGTCTCATCCACGTACCGCACCATAGGGCCGAGCACCAGGGAAGGGGTGGTCATGAATCAGTTGTACCCGCTCCGGCCGGCTGCGGCCATGGCGTCAGGACAGTCCAAGCGCAACGCAGGCAGCGTCAATGCCCCTGAGGCGGTTCTTTGGGTGTCTCTCCGAGGGCCGGGGTGCTGCCGGAATCGCCCGGTCCCTGGGCGAGCTGGTCATGGAGCCTGCTGATCTGGGCCACGAGGCGGGCACGTTCCTCGCTGCCGATGCCTTCGTCCGACCGCTTCCGCAGATTGGTTGCTGCCGTCACACTTTCAACGAGCCAGGAGGACACCACCGCCGTGACCATGCTCAGGACTGCAAACCCGCCGACCATCAGCGTGGCCGCAGCCCACCGGCCCGGAACGGTTACGGGGTAGTAGTCGCCATAGCCGATCGTTGTGATGGTGACAATTGCCCACCACAACGAGTCGCCCATTGAGGTGATATTCGCGTTCGGTGCGCCCTTTTCGAAATTGAAGACGCTCAGGGCGACCGTGTAAAGCAGGAGGATCGCGGAGACAATGACGTAGGCCAGGACGCGGGTCCTGATGGCGGTGCCCGGGGCCCGTTCCATGACCCGGCGCAAGGTGAACGGACGCAGGAGCCGCAACGGCCGCGCAACGGGGAGCACCACCATGAGCAGGTCCAAGGGGTGGCGGACGAACCACCGGCCCCGATGGGGCGCCAGGAGCAACTTCACAATGTAGTCGGCGCCGAAGGCGACCCACGTTGACCCCACGACGATTTCGAGAAGGTCGGCGTAGGGCTGCGGCGGTTCGGCAATGACGAGGATGGAGTAGGCCGCCAGAAAAACAAAAGCCGCACCGACGAGGGGCCACTCGGAATACTTTTGCCAGGTTTCTTGCCTCATGGCTGAATGCTAGGACTTTGTCCCGCGGATGTCCTTACGAAATTGCCACACTGTCCCAAGCCCGCCACCAGCTGACAGCGAGGCACCCGCGTACCGCTGACAACCGTCGCCGGCAGCGGTACATTGGCCTTCTGAGGTGGCAGACCGAGGCTGGGCACGGCAGACCACATGGCCAGAACCTGCGGAGGCGGACAGCCATGGCGGCAAATCAGGACAAAGACAGCGCTAACCAGGGCCACGCCCATCACCGCGTCATCCCCAACGTGCTGGGAACAGTAGAGCAAAGCGTCGTGCAGCGGATTGAGGATTTTAATGATCCGCGCCAGGAATGGCGGCGCCTGTTCTCTGAGTTGTACGGCACGTTCCTGCTCGTGGTCGTCGCGGCCGGCGGCGGTATGATGGGCCAGGCGTTCCCCGGTGTCATCAGCCGCACGGCGGCAGTGGTGGCTCCGGGCCTGATGGTCATGGGCATCATCTTGTTCATGGGCAAGATCTCGGGCGCGCATCTGAACCCTGCGGTCAGCATTGCGTTCGCGCTCCGCGGTGATTTCCCGTGGCGCCGGGTGCCGGGCTACATCGTCGTTCAGCTCATTGGCGCGACGCTCGCCTGTCTGCTGCTGCAGGGCGTGATCGGCGTCTCCGCCACCTACGGTTCAAACTATCCGGCGGCTGGTTATACGGCCGGCGCCGCGTTCCTGATGGAGGCACTGCTGACGATGGTGCTGGTCAGCGTCATCCTGGGAACCGCCTCCGGGGCCCAGAACGTCGGGCTGTTTGGGGCGTTCGGGGTCGGCGCGTACATCGCCTTGGCAGGCCTGTGGGGCAGCCCCATCTCCGGCACGTCGATGAATCCGGCACGAACGTTCGGGCCGGATCTCGCCAGCGGAAATTTCAGCGACTACTGGGTGTATGTCGCCGGGCCGCTGGTCGGCGCGGCCGCCGCCGTCGGTATCGCATTCATCCTGCGCGGAGCGGGCGGCGGGAGGTCGGGCTCGGGAGCCGCGCAGGGTGCCCTCTTCACCGAGGCCGCCGAGGAAGAGAAGCCGTAGCGGGCCGTGAACGTGATCTCGCAGAAGGAGGGCGCCGTGAGAAGGTCCGCGCCGTCTCATCCGCTGGATCCGCTGGGCGAGGACGAGTTCCGTGCAGCTGCGTCCTTGCTCGCGAGCGCGCAGGGCGTCACGTTTCCGGCGTGGCGGCTTGCCGCAATCGAGCTGATCGAACCGGAAAAGGCTGCCGTCGTAGCCTTCGAAGCCGATGCCGACGCGCCGGCTCCGGAGCGGATCGTCGGCGTGAACTGCTTCGAACGGTCCTCCAACAAGACCTACCAGGCGCGGCTGTCGCTGACTCACGGGGTTGTCCTCTCCTTCACCCATATCCCTGGCGTTCAGGCGAACATGACCGTCGACGAGTGGGAAGAAGCTGACGGAGCGCTGCGCAGCCACCCGCAGGTGATCGCTGCGCTTGCCAAGCGCGGCATCACTGATCTGTCCCTGGTCTTCATGGACGTGTGGACCTATGGCCTGTCAATGATCCGGGAGGAGTACCAGGGGCGCCGGATCGGCTGGTCCGATACGTGGGTCCGTGCCCGTGCGGGCGCCAACCCCTATGCGGGGCCGGTCAACGGGTTCCACTGCGTCATTGACCTGGCTTCCATGGAACTGCTGGACATCGAGGACACTTTTGTGGTGGACCGTCCCGAGATCATGGGCGAATATGTCCCGGCGCTGATCCCGGACCGGCTCCGCGACGCAAGCACCCGCGAACCGCTCAAGCCGCTGGACATTGTCCAGCCCGAAGGCGTTTCCTTTCAGATGGACGGCAACAGGATCAGCTGGCAGAACTGGTCCATGCGCGTCGGGTTCAACTACCGCGAGGGGCTGACGCTGCACCGGGTCAGCTATCGTGACGGCGGCCGCGAACGGCCGATCGCGAACCGCCTGTCCTTCGCCGAAATGGCCGTTCCCTACCGGGATCCCAGCGATGACCACTACCGGCGCACCGCGTTCGACGTCGGCGAATGGGGTCTGGGATTCATGACGACCTCGCTGGAACTGGGCTGCGACTGCCTCGGGAAATCCGGTATTTGGATGCGGTCATGCACAATTCTGCGGGGGAGCCCTACACCATCAGGAACGCCATCTGCATCCACGAAGAGGATGGGGCGGTGTTATGGAAGCACATCGATCACGACGGCGGCATGGAAGTGCGCCGGATACGTCGACTGGTGATTTCTTTCCATGTCACCGTGGCCAACTATGAATACCTGGTGTACTGGCGCTTCTACCAGGACGGGAACATTGAGTGTGAGGTGAGGGCCACCGGCATCATGGTGGTCAGCCATTTCGGCGAGGGCCAGCAGCATCCGAGCGGAACGCTGGTGGACAACCGCACCTACGCACCCTTCCACCAGCACTTCCTCGTGGCCCGGCTCGACCTGGACATCGACGGCACCGCAAATACCGTTTACCGTTCGGAAACCGCGATGGTCCCGATGGGTCCGGGCAATCCGTACGGGCTCGCCTTGCATCAGAACAAGACCCCCATCACGACCGAGGGGCACGACGACTACTCCTGGGAGACCCAGCGGGCCTGGACGGTGGCGAACGACAACTCGGTCAACGGGCTCGGGACCCCGGTGTCGTACAAGCTGGTGCCCGGCGCAGCTTTCCCGTCGTTCTTTGACCCGGCATCTCCGGTTTTCCAGCGTGCGGAGGTCATCGGGCACACGGTATGGGTGACGCCCAACGATGCCGCGGAACGCTGGCCGGCCGGCGAGTTCGTGAACCAAGGCACAGGCGGGCTGGGAATGCCCGAATGGGTGCGGCAGGGGCGGTCCGTGGAAAACACCGACGTCGTCCTTTGGTACGTCTTTGGCATTCACCACATCCCGCGGCCGGAGGAGTGGCCGGTTATGCCGGTGGACACTGTCGCGTTCTGGCTTAAGCCGGCCGGCTTCTTCGACCGGAACCCGGCGCTGGACGTTTAGGCGGCCCGGGCCAGGGCGTGCCGCCAGAGGCACGTCACTGAAGTAGATTTGTCGGAGTCGAGGCAGCATTTTGGGACCAAAGAACAGGGGATACGTGTGAGCAGGCTGGACGGAAGATCGGACGGAACCGATGCGGACTTCGCGGCAACGCGCCTCACGGAGCCGGCGTATCCGCAACTGCGGCTCAACAGCGCTGCCCTCGAGAACAACATCCGGGTCATGGCGGCGTGGTGCCGGGATCGGGGCGTGGAACTCGCACCGCACGTCAAGACAACGATGTCGGCACCGATCATCGAGCGGCAGTTGGCGGCCGGCGCCGTCGGCGTCACTGTCGCCACCGTGGATCAAGTCGCCTCGGCACTGCGCTGGGGTCATCAGCGCGTCCTCGTCGCCAACGAGATCGTCGACAGGTCCGGACTAACGCGTGTCCGTGCCTGGCTGGAGGAAGATCCCGCCCGGGAAATCCGCTGCTTCGTCGATTCGGCAGCAGGGGTGAAGGTGGCTGCCGAGATCTTCGACGGCGCGGCGGCCGACCTGGAGGTGCTGATCGACGTCGGAACCCCCGGCGGGCGCACCGGCATCCGCAGCCTGTCCGAGGGTCTGCGCCTGGCCGGGCTGGTCCGTGTCACGCCGGGACTGAGGCTGGTGGGTGTTGCCGGGTATGAAGGCGTCGTGCCCAACAGCCGCGCTGAGGATACGGTCACTGCAGTTGACCGGCACTGCCGGCTGGTGCGGGACGTCTATCTGGAAGCGGCGGAGTTCTTTGAAACCGCCACTCCCATCTACTCCATGGGTGGGTCGGCGTTCCCTGACCGCGTGGTTGAGTTCCTTCCCGACCGCGGCCAGGTGCCCGGAACGCGAATTCTTCTCCGATCGGGCTGCTACGTCACCCACGACCACGGCACCTATGCCGCCGTCAGCCCCGTTCCGGGACTCATTCCGGCGCTCTCCGTTCGCGCGATCGTCCTGTCCACGCCCGAAGCCGGGTTGGCCGTCGTCGGCGCCGGCAAACGGGACCTTCCCTACGACGCCGGACTGCCCAGCGTCCTCTCGGTCCGGACCGCGGACGGAGCCCTCAAGCCCGCTACAACCGCAGCGGTGCGCAATCTCTTCGACCATCATGCGGTGCTCACCGGGGTGTCCGGAGTGGATGTCACCGACACGGTGGATTTCGGGATTTCCCATCCTTGTTCCGCGTTTGACCGCTGGCCCGACTACGTCCTCACCGACGCCGACGGGCAGGAGACGGACGTTTGGCAGACCGACTTCCGCCGGTCGTCCCTGGCCCCAGGCTACGCCCCGTCCTGACGCTCAATCCTTGAGCTGCCTGGTCAGCACTTCGAATTCCTCCACGCCCAGGATCTGCATGTGCTGCTCTGCGCTGGTCTCCGTGCGGATCTTGGCTGCGGCCTCTTGGCTGCCGGCGAGGGCCTGCTCGTCCGCCCACAGCGTGATTGACAATGATTTGCTGTCCTTCCCCAGCAGGTAGTAGATGCCCAGGCATCCCGGCAGCTGGAGCACCCGGTTGACGGTGTCCTCCGACGGTGCCCCGGAGCTGTCCGGGCTTGGCTGATACGTGCTGACGCGAGCGAACATGTGCATCCTCCTAGTTCCAGGTTCGACGGTTGGATCGCCTGCCGCCCCAACCGTTGAACCGGGAGCTGGATCCTTGCGATGTCGCGCCCTGGTGGCGGGCGGCCTGGTCTCCTCCCACCAGTAAGGACCCGCGGGCGCAGAAGCACAAGGCTCCTGTGCCGGTCTATCCGCCCTAGTCCGCCGGCCGCTGCTCAGCCGCCGGCGCCGATGGCCGCACGGGCGTTCCTCTTGAGCTCGGCGAGTTCCTTGCGCGCCACAAGGGCTTCGTCCAGGCTGATTGCCACGAACCTGGTGGATGTGCCGGGGGCGGCCCGGGCCACCAGATCCATGTCGGCGCTGATGACCGTCCCCACCATGGCGTAACCGCCACCGGAGACGGCATCGCGGTGCAGGATGATCGGTTGGGTGCCGCCGGGAATCTGGATGGACCCGACAGCGTATCCGGCATCAACAATGTTGGACGGGTCGGAACCGGCGCCGAATGGCTGTTCCCGCTCTTTCCACTGCACTCCGGGACCCGAGTACCGCAATCCCATCCGGTCCGCCACCGGAGTCACCTTCCACTCGCCGTTGAGCAGGTTGTCCAGTCCCTCGTCGGTGAGGCGGTGGTCATAGAGGCCCAGGACGATCCTGACCGTCTGCTCCTTGGAGAAGGCGGGACGGAATTCTTCCGGAACAGTATCGGCGTCGGGCACGGCTCCGCCGTCCAGCGGGCTACCGACTGGAACCTGGTCGCCGGCCTCCAGCTTGCGGCCGTGGAATCCGCCGATTGCGCCCAGACTGTAGGTGGACCGGCTCCCGAGCACGGAGGGGACATCGATGCCGCCCCGGACCGCGATGTAATACCGCGTGCCGCCCTGGATGACGCCGAAGCTGAGTTCGTCGCCAGCCTTCAGCTGCAGCCGGGCCCACTGGGGCCGGGCTTCGCCGTTGACCTTGACTTCAACCGGTGCCCCAGTGACGGCGATAAGGGCATCCTGGTCGGTGGACAGTACAGGGCCCAGGTAAGTGCATTCCAGGACGGCTTCCTTGGCAGTGTTGCCCACCAGGGCATTGCCGAGTTCGGCAGAGTATTGGTCCAGGGAACCGCTCTGCGGGATGCCGACGTTGTAGTGGCCGGTGCGTCCCTGGTCCTGGACCGTGGTGGCCAGCCCGGGGTTCCTGATGTCAAACGCCATTGAGGGCCTCCATGAGTTCCTGGTTGTAGCCTGCGGGGTTCGCCAGCGCCCTGGACAGATCAAATGTCACGGGCACCTGCCGGTAGTGGAACGTTCCGGCGGAGATCTCAGACTGGATGGTGTTGTATTCGGCCTCGGTGACGGGCTTGAACTTCACGATGTCGCCCGGCTTGAAGAACACCATGAAGTCCTTGAAATCGGCCAGGGACTGGGCCGGATCGAAGATGGGGGCGGCAGCGACCCCGAACATCTGGTAGCCGCCGGCACCCCGCACGGAGTAAATGCAGCCGAAGCAGCCGCCGTGGCCCACGGTCAGTTTGGGGGTGTCGGTGCGGGGACTCAAATACTTGGGCACTTCGAGTTGTTTCTCCCGCTCCACCAGTTGGAAGAGGAACGGCAGGCCGGCGACGAAGCCAACCATGGAGACAAGCCACGGTTGCTCATGGTGGCGCTGGATGAATTCGGCGGCATCCTTGAGGTTGTTGACCTTGGCTGCGTAGTCAATGTCGGTGCCGCCGGGCTCCTGATGGAATCCTTCGCGGAATCGCTCCGCCACCTCCGCCGTGAACGGGTCTTCGTACCAGACCGGGACCTCGACGATCCGGGTTTCCAGCGAATGGTCGTGATGGTGCGCCAGATCCCCTTCAATGGCCCGGACGGTCTCTTCCAGGGTCGACGGCGGCAGGACATCGGGATCGAACCTCACCAGCAGCGAGGCGTTGGCGGGACAGACGTCCACGATGCCGGGCAGCTGCATGGCCGAAAGTTTCGCTGCTATCGACATCACCCTGAAGTTGGCCGCCAGGCTCATGGACTCCGCGACCTCAACGAACAGGAATTCGTCTCCGCCCCAGGTGTAGCGGGCCTCCATCACGGCGGGTTCCGGGCTGCTGCTCATTGTGCCTCCATCAGATCGGGGACGGTTTCAAGGAATTTGGAGTGGTGGGTGACGGCTACGAATTCGGGCCGGCTCAGCAGTTTCTTGTGCACCGGGATGGTGGTCTTGACCCCTTCGATGTGGGTTTCATCCAGGGCCGACAGCATCGCCTCAATGGCCGCTTCGCGCGTGTCCGCATGCACAATCAGCTTGGCCAGCAGGGAGTCGTAGTACGGAGTGACCGTGGAACCGGCCTCCACCCCGGTGTCTACCCTGATGCCTGCGCCCGCGGGCCAGTCCATGGCGGTGATGAGGCCAGGGCTGGGGAAGAAGTGGTGGTCGGGGTCCTCCGCATTGACGCGGCATTCGATGGCGTGGCCATTGAATGCGATGTCGTCCTGGCGGAGGGACATCGCCCCGGTGAACGCGATCTGCAGTTGTTCGCGGATCAGATCGACGCCCGTGATTTGCTCCGTAATCGGGTGCTCAACCTGGATGCGGGTGTTCATTTCGATGAACGCCGCTTCATGGTTGACCGGGTCATAGAGGAATTCCACCGTTCCGGCGCCGCTGTAGCCGCACTCGCGGGCGAGTTCCACGGAGGAATCCCAGATCCTCTGGCGGACGTGGTCGGGGAGGTCCGGCGCCGGTGCTTCTTCAATGACCTTCTGGGAGCGCCGCTGCATGGAGCAGTCGCGGTCGCCGAGATGGATGAAGTTTGTTCCATCGCAGAGGACCTGTACCTCCACGTGACGGGCATGCTGCACAAAGCGTTCCAGGTAAACGGTGGGATCGCCGAAGACAGCAGCCGCTTCGCCGCGCGTCTGCTCAATGGATTCCAGAAGCTTGCCTTCGCTGTGCACAAAGCGGATGCCCCGGCCGCCGCCGCCGGCGGAGGCCTTAATCATGAGCGGGTAGCCGATGCCGCGGGCGATTTCTACGGCGTCGGCCGCCGGATCGAGGGGGCCGTCCGAGCCACGGAGCACGGGGACGCCAGCCTTCCGGGCCGATTCCCTCGCCAAGGACTTATTGCCCATCATCGCGATGGCGTCCGCACGCGGCCCCACCCAGATCAGGCCAGCATCAGCGACCTTCCGGGCGAAGGCCGCATTCTCGGAGAGGAACCCGTAGCCCGGATGGACGGCATCGCAGGCGTTGTCCACGGCCGCGGCGACGATGGCGTCCTGGTTCAGGTAGCTGGCGGTGGCAGGCGCCGGACCCACCACGACGACGTGGTCAGCGGACCGGGCAGCCAAGGACTCGACGTCGGCTTCGCTGGCAACCACGAATGTTTCGATGCCCATTTCACGGGCGGTCCGGGCAATGCGCACGGCGATCTCGCCGCGGTTGGCGATGAGCAGTTTCTTCATGGCTATCCTTCCCGGACGACGACGATTGCGTCGCCTGGGTTGACCATGTCGCCCTCGTTGACCTCAAACGACTCCAGGGTGCCGGCCACATCGGACTGGATTTCGGTGAACTGTTTCATGATTTCGATAATGCCGAGGGTCTGTCCGACCTCGATGGCGTCGCCTTCATTGGCGAAAGGCGGCTTGCCGGGGCCGGGCTTGCGGTAGAAGACGCCGGGGAGCGGGGAAATGATGGTTGCCACGGGATGCTCTCTTTCAGGTGGTTTGGATAGATCGGTTCAGCCAAGGACCGCACGCACTGCTGTGGCCACTGCGACAGAATTGGGTGCGTCGGAGTGGACGCAGATGCTTTGGAACTGGATGTCCAGTTCGGTGCCGTCAACAGCGAGGACTGGCTTGCCCGCCAGCGCCCTGCTGACACGCTCGGCCGCGGCGTCGGGATCGGTGGGCGCCGGGCGGCGCTGGATCAGCAGCTCACCGCCCGGGCCGTAGTTGAGGTCAACATAGAGTTCGGGCACGAAGTCCACCCCCATGGCCCGGCACACGCTTTCGTGGGCGGTCCCTGCGAGCCCGAAAAACGGAACGCCGAACTGCAAGGCTGTGCCGGCCGCGGCTTGCATTAGTTCCTCGTCGCCGGCCAGCATGCCGTAGAGGGCGCCGTGCGGCTTGATGTGGTTCAGTTTCAGCCCGTGCTTTGCGAGGAACGCTGTCAGGGCCCCGGTCTGGTACAGGATGATCGACTCTACCTCCGCCGGGGTGAGCACCATTCGGCGGCGTCCAAACCCCACAAAGTCCGGCAGGCCGGGGTGCGCTCCGACTGCCACGCCGTGCTCTGCAGCCAACGCCACGGTCCGTTCCATGACGTCGGGATCGCCGGCATGATACCCACAGGCCACGTTGGCGACGTCGATGATGCGCATGAGTTCTTCGTCATTGCCGTACTCGTGAAGGCCGAGGCCTTCGCCCAAATCGGAGTTCAAGAGCACCCGCCCTGAAGTGTGGGGAGAGGCCTCGGGAGAGGTGTCGGGGGTCACATTGGTTTGCATGAATGCAACGCTACTCAGCAATTCACGCGCCCGATATTGTGCAGGTCGCTGAATCTGCAGGCATGACTTATGGTTGTTGCACTGTCCGGCGGGGCGTCCCGCCATAGTTGGAGGGCCCGTGCGAATTTCAGACTTAGCCGACAACGCCGATCTCAACATCCGACTCCGTGTTGCCGGCGGCGAAGGCCGCCTGGCCCGGCCCATCACTTGGTGCGCCCCCACCGAACACATGGACCCCACGCCCTTCCTTAGCGTGAACGCCTTGGTGCTGACCAACGGCATGGGCCTGAACGTCAAGGACTTCCGGACCTGGGACGCCTACGTGGAACGGCTGGTTTCCGTCCCCGTCTCCGGTCTGGCGTTCGGCTTGGGCGCGGCCCACAGCGAGCTGCCGGCCGGCCTGCTCCGTGCCTGCGAGGTGCACGGCCTGCCATTGTTGGAGCTCGCGCCGCAGGTGCCCTTTGTGCTGGTCATGCGGCACGTGGAGCGGGTCATCGCTGCCGAGCGCTATGAGGAGTTGCGGAAGGGGTGGGAACTGGCGGACCAATGCACCCGGTTGGCGGCCGACGGACATTCCTTGGCGGAGGTGCTGGCGAGGGTGGCGGACGCCATTAATGCGAGGGTGGCCGTGATCGACCAGAATGCCTTCGAACTCGTCTCGGCGGGCGCGGCTCACGGAGGGACCGCGCGGACCGCGCTGCGCCTGCCCAGCGGTGAATCCGAGCAGTTCAGGCTTGCCATCGAGGGGATCGGGAGCAACATTGTGCTGCAGCCCATCCTGGGCCCCGTGGCCGCCGTCATCGCTATGCAACTTAGCTATACCCTCGGTTCCCATTCGCCCCTGCATTCCCGGGAAGCCGCACGCTTTATGGAAGCCCTATATGAAGACCGCGGCGAGCCGTCCGTGCCGCTGCGCCGCTACGCCCTCGAATCCGGGTTCGATCCTGACACGGACTGGGGTGCGGTGCTCATCGGCACCTCAGAAGAGGTGGCCCCCGCAAAGTTGCGCGCCATCGCATGGCGCGCCCGGGTGGGACTTCAGGCCGGGTTCGGCACGGTGAGGTTCATGGAAGAAGCAGGGCTCACGACTCTCTTGCTGCAGCAGGGGCACGCGCAGGCCGACCTGCTGGATGCCGCCCGGGCGTTCTTTACGGACGTCCCGGAACTATCCGTTATTGTCTCGGAATCCGCGGGCCTCAGTGAACTGCCGCTCGCGCTTCAGCTTGCCCGCCGTCACCTGGGACAGCCCGGCGTGCACCAGGCGCCAACGGCCGATCTCGCCGGCATTGTGCAGGGATTGCCCAGCCCGGGGCTGGTGGCAATGTGCCAGCGGCTGCTGGCTCCCTTGGCCTCCGACGGCGGCAGTTCGCTGCGGGAGACCTTCGACGCGTACCTGCGCCACAGCGGGAACTCCGCGAAGATCTGCGACGAGCTCTTTATTCATCGGAATACGCTCAGCTACCGGCTGCGGAAAATCGAGGAGCTGCTGAAACTGGATCTGTCCGATGGCGAAGTCCGCGCCACGTGCATGCTCGCTCTCGGGATTGTTGCGTCCGCCCGCTAAGGCGAATGTGCAGCTTGCACGAAAAGCAGTCTCAATCTTGGGAGTAATGCCAATGTGACACTGTGAGACGGATCACTAATCTCAACTCATGGGCTCCTCAACTCATGGGTTTGGAGCCCCACGGTTGGGCTATTGATTGGCGGACGGCGCGGGCCCGTATGGCCTCCCGCTTCCACCCGCTGATTCGACTGACTGGAGGATTCACTTGCAGTGTCACACCGGGGTCCTGAAGGCGCTGCTTTCCCGCACGCACAGTACCGGCTTCAGTCTGATGGATTCGACCTCCCGGCCGTCCAGGACGCCCTTAAGGAGCTGTACCGCAGTCCGCCCGATATCCAGCATGGGCGAGCGGACTGAAGAGAGCGGGATGGGCAGTTCCGCGGCCAGCGAGGTGTCATTGAAGCCAACCACCGCCACGTCGCGGCCGACGCCGAGGCCATGGGAACGCAGGGCTCCCATGGCGCCGATGGCCGCGAAGTCGTTGACGGCGAACAGTGCAGTCGGGTGGGAGTTGCCGTGAGCCAGGATGGTCTCGGCCGCTTCCCGTCCTCCGCCGGTATCGAATCGGGACCACACAACGGCGTCAGGGGGAATCTTCCCGCCCAGCGCACGCCAGCGGTCCACGAAACCGGCCGTCCGGTCGACGGCCGTGCTGGCATAGGGCTCGCCGGCGATCACGGCGACGTCCCGGTGCCCCATGCCCCACAGGTGGTCGGCCACAAGCTCGCCGCCAAGGACGTCGTCGCAGGTGGCCGACGGGAAGCCCGGGACGTGCCGGTTCATGAGCACGAACGGCACTTTCCGGGAGGCGAGCTCCCGCAACAGGCCGCTGTCCAAGTGTGCATCGCCGATGATCAGCCCGTCCACGCGTCGGGCCAGCATGGACTCCGTTTTGCGGCGCTGCTCCTCGGGCTCATCGCGCGAGTTCATGACAAACGTGGAATAGCCGAGCTCCGCCGCGGCTTCGTCGATCCCCTCGTACATAATCGCCAGAACGAGGTCCGAAAGCCGGGGAACTATCACGCCCATGAGATGCGTGCGCCGCGTCCGCAGGCCGGCGGCCTGCGGGTCGGGGGAGTAGCCGCGCTTCCGAGCGAGCTCACGCACGCGTTCGGCGGTAGCTACGGAGGCTGCCCCGCGCGCCACCTCGGAGCCCGAGTGCAGGATCCTGGATACGGTCGAGGGGTGGATGCCGAGCTCGCTCGCGAGATCCTTCAGCGTGATGGTGCGGCCACCGGCCGTGCTCTCTTCCATTCAGTCCCCTGCCTCAGCTCAAAAGGTCGTCATCACCAAGGGTGCCTGATAATGCCCGGATCTTTGGTCCAGGCACTCTTGACGTGTCGCACCTCACATTCTATAGTCAATCAAACGGCGTACCCAATCGATTGGGTAGACGGAATCCCGGGAGCCGGCGGCGAAGTATTTACCCCCCTGAAACTTCCGGGAGCATCTGCAGGAAACATGGCAGGGATAACTTTTAGCCAACAACCCAATCGATTGGGTAAGCACTCGGAAACAGTTGCAGAACAAACGGAGTGGACATGACCGTCACAGATTTAGTTGGCCCCCACGTGGTCCTGCTGGCCACGGGAGGAACGATTTCTTCGCGCGCGTCCGAGGCCGGCGGAGCCGCGGTGGCATCCGACACGGGGGAGCAGGTGTTTGCCAGCATGGGAGTGCCAGCGGCCCATCCGGTCCGCGTGATCGACGTTTTCCGGAAAGGCTCGTACCTGCTGACAGTCGACGACATGATCGCCATCTGCGCCACGATCCGGGAAGTATTGGCCGATCCGCAGGTTCTGGGCGTCGTGGTCACCCACGGGACGGACACGATGGAGGAAACGGCCTATCTCGTTGACCTCACCCACGATGATCCCCGCCCGGTGGTATTCACCGGAGCGCAGCAGGCTGCCGACGCCGACTCCCCTGACGGTCCTGGCAATCTGTCCCGCGCGATCGCCGTCGCCGGTTCTCCGCGGGCGCGGGGAACCGGTGTGCTGCTGGCGTTTGCCGGGACTATCTTCCCTGCGGCCGGCGTCCGCAAGCGCCACACGACCAGCCTCGACGCCTTCGCCAACCCGGACTTCGGAATCGTGGGATCGGTGTCCGACTCTGGCGAGGTCGAAATCCAGGCGGTACGGCCCGGATCTTCCCCGTTGCCCCTGCCGGGCGCGGACGCCGGTTCGCCGCGCGTGGACCTCGTTGCTGCCCACCCCGGAGCTGACGCCACCCTCCTGCGGGCCGCTCGGCAGGCCGGGGCCGCAGGGATCGTGCTCCAAGGGACGGGAACGGGCAACGCAAACCGCGTGCTGTGCCAGGAAGTCGCCGACGCCACCGCGGCCGGCGTCGTGGTGGTGACGAGCACCCGCGTGGAAGCCGGTGCCGTAGTGCCTCGATACGGCGACGGCGGCGGCGAGGATCTGCGCGCTGCCGGGGCCATCCCCGCCGGGCTGCTCAGGCCATCCCAGTCGCTGGTCCTGCTGAGCCTTCTGCTCAGGCTCGGCACTCCCGCAGCCGGGATCGCGGAGACCTTCGCCCTGCGGGGCACGCTCCCAGACTAGTTCATCCCGCCCAAAGCCAGGCCTCACCAACAAACCACAGCCCAAAGACAAACCTCAACAAGAAGCCAAACCTCAACAAAAGCGCAGTGAAAGGTTGATCTCATGACTAAGGACATCCAAGTCGCGTTCGGCGTGGACGTGGACGCAGTTGCCGGAATGCTCGGCTCCTACGGGGGCGAGGACTCGCCCTGCGATATCTCCCGCGGCTTGTTCAGCGGCGAGGTCGGCGGCCCGCGCCTCATCCGGCTTTTCGAGAAGTACAGCCTGCCCGCCACCTGGTTCGTGCCGGGCCACTCGATCGAGACCTTCCCGGACCTGACGCGGATGATCGTCGACGCCGGGCACGAAATCGGCGTGCACGGGTACTCGCATGAAAACCCCATCGCCATGACCCGCGAGCAGGAGACGGCCATCCTGGACCGGTCAATCGAACTCATCGAGAAAGTCTCCGGCCGACGGCCCACGGGCTACGTTGCTCCCTGGTGGGAATTTTCCCCGGTCACCAACGAGATCCTGCTCGAACGCGGGATCAAATACGACCACTCCCTGATGCACAAGGACTTCGAGCCCTACTACGTCCGGGTCGGCGACAGCTGGAAGAAGATCGACTACACCAAGGCTGCCGAAACCTGGATGGAGCCGCTGGTCAGGGGCACGGAAACCGACCTCGTCGAGATCCCGGCCAACTGGTACCTGGACGACCTGCCTCCCATGATGTTCATCAAAGCGGCCCCGAACTCCCACGGATTCGTCAGTCCCCGGGACATCGAACAAATGTGGCGCGACCAGTTCGACTGGGTGTACCGGGAAATGGATCAGGCCGTCTTCACCATGACCATCCATCCGGATGTCTCGGGCCGCCCCCAAGTGCTGCTCATGCTTGAGCGCCTCATCGAACACATCAATTCCCACGAAGGCGTCAGCTGGCTGAAGTTCGACCAGATAGCGGACTCCTTCCTCGCACGCAGCCCCCGAAAGGAAAACCAGTAATGACCATCCAGCAGCCCGCCGTCGATCTGACACAACCCGGACCGGACGAAAAACGCCGCTTCCCGGTTTTCTCCAAGCACCACACAACCGTCGCCACCGTCTTGGCGCTCTGTGCCTGGACGGTCGCCGTATTCGACTTCGGACTTTTCGGCACCCTCCTGCCGGCCATGCAGCAGGAGTTCGGCTGGACCGCCACCGAAGCGTACGCAATCAACACCTGGATCGCCGTCGGCACCGCGATCGTCTGCTTCGGAATCGGCCCGGTCATTGACCGGCTCGGCCGCCGCAAGGGCATGATGACCACGATCGGCGGGACCGCCATTGTCTCTGGCCTGACGGCCCTGATTCCGACCGGGATCCCGTTCCTCAGCAACGGCCTGCTGGTGCTGGTCCGTTCCTTCGGCGGGCTCGGGTTCTCGGAGCAGGCCGTCAACGCCACCTACATGAACGAGGTCTACCAGGTCACCGAAGTCGCGGATAAGCGCAAGCGCCCCGGCTTCCACTACTCCTTCATCCAGGGTGGCTGGCCGCTGGGCTTCCTGCTTGCCAGCGCCCTCGCCCTCGTCTTCCTCCCGTCCCTCGGCTGGCGTGCCCTATACCTGATGGCGACCGTTCCGGCCGCGATCATCGTGTGGGTCATCGCCAAGAAGCTGAAGGAGACGCCGCAGTTCGAACTGCACCACAAACTGACCCAACTCGAGAAGAGCGGCAAGACCGAGGAAGCCCATTCCCTGGCCCACGCCTTCGGCGTCGAGCACTCCTCCGCAGCCCCGCTCAAGCGCATCTGGGAGCCGCACCTGCGCCGGAATACGATCGTCCTGTCGCTGGCCTGGATCTTCAACTTCTTCGGCATCCTTATTTTCAGCATTCTCGGCAGTTCTGTTCTGAAGAACGCCAAGGGTGTGGAACTTTCTGACGCCTTCTGGATGCTGATCGTCATCAACGGGCTGGCGTACTTCGGCTATGTCTTCCATGGGTGGCTCGGTGACAAGATCGGCCGCAAGCGGACCATCATCGGAGGCTGGATTATCTCCGGCATCTCCTTCGCCATCATGCTCAGCCCCCTTGCCACGGACCCCTTCATGATCATCGTCACCTACGGCGCCGGACTGTTCTTCCTGGTCGGACCGTACGCCGCGATCCAGTACTTCATGGCGGAGTGCTACCCCGTCAGCTGCCGTGCCACCGGCACAGCCTTTATCGGCGCAATGAGCCAGCCCGGCACGATTCTCGGTGGTTTCCTGTTCACGCTAGCGGCCGCCAGCGTAGGAACCGGTGCTGCAGCCTTGTGGGTCGGCGCGGCCGGAACCCTTTTCTCCGGCCTGCTGATGATCGCCGCGAAGCCGCCGGTCGAAGCCCTGCTCGAGGACCACCCCCATGACGCCTGAGAACAGGGTGGCCGCGATCACCGGAGCGGCCAGCGGCATAGGACGGGCCCTCGCGGTCCACTACGCCCACCGCGGCGTGCATTCTGTCATCGGAACCTTTCCCGGCGACCCGCACGACCCGGAGGAAACCCTTCGGATGGTGAAGGACGCCGGCGGCCAGGGGGTCATCCACGAAGTGGACGTCCGCAGTACCCCGTCTGTCGATGCCTTCGCCGAACGCGCCGTCGACGAGTACGGCCGCCTGGACTACGCCGTGGCCAACGCCGGAATCCTGCGCAACTCACCGCTGGAGGAGATGACCGATCAGCGCTGGCACGACATGCTCGACGTCGACCTTACCGGCGTGTTGCGGACCTTGCGCGCCGGGTCCGCGAAGATGACCAACGGCGGAGCGATGGTTGCCGTATCCTCCATTGCCGGCGGCGTCTACGGCTGGGAGGAACATGCCCACTACGCAGCCGCCAAGGCCGGCGTGCTCGGCCTGATCCGCAGTGTGGCCGCCGAGTTGGGGCCGCGCGGCATCCGCGCCAACGCCGTTATCCCCGGACTGATCGAAACTCCCCAGTCCCTGGATCCGGTGAATTCCCTCGGGCCCGAGGGCCTGCAGCGCGCCGGTTTGGAAATCCCCTGGGGCCGGGTCGGACGTCCCCAGGAGGTTGCCAGCGTGATCGGCTTCCTGACCTCCGATGACGCTGTCTACGTCACGGGCCAGTCCCTGATTGTTGACGGCGGCCTCACCATCAAGATGCGTGCCTGAAAAGCCTCGGAAGGACAAGAATGAACAACCCTGACGCCTCCCGGAAAACGGAGGGCCGCGCCGTTGTGGTCACCGGCGGAGCCAGCGGCATCGGCAAGGCCATCGCCGAGGCCTTCACCGCCAACGGCGACAGAGTCGCCGTCCTGGACCGGTCGGGCGCGGCGGGAAGCATCGCCGTCGACGTCTCAGACGAGGCGAGCGTGAAGGCGGCCTTTGCCGCCGCACGCTCCCAGCTCGGAAGCATCGACATTCTCGTGAACAGCGCCGGCCTGCTGACGGAATCGCCGTTGGAAGACATGACGCTTGCCATGTGGAACGAGACGATTGCCGTGGACCTGACCGGTGTCTTCCTCTGCTGCCGGGAGGTGGTGGGGGAGATGCGGCAGCAGAAGTGGGGCCGGATTATCAACATCGCCTCCCAGCTGGCTATCAAGGGCGGCACCGGGCTCAGCCACTACAGCGCCGCCAAAGCCGGAGTCGTGGGGCTGACCAAGGCCCTGGCCCTGGAAACGGCCGCCGACAACGTGCTGGTCAACAACATTGCCCCGGGCCCCATCGAGACGCCCTTGGTTGACGGCATCTCGGAGGAATGGAAAGCGGCGAAGCGTGCCGGGCTGCCGCTGCTGCGCTTCGGGCTGGCGGACGAGGTGGCGCCAACGGCGCTGCTTTTGGCCAGCGATCCCGGCGGCAACTTGTACGTGGGGCAGACACTCGGACCCAATTCCGGCGACGTCATGCCCTAGGAGGGAGACCTATATGTGCGGTGCCTGTGGACGAAATGTGGTGAGCGATCCTGTCCTGGGTTCGATCAGAACGCTGCGGCAGCACCTGATTGTCGCCCAAACGATTAATGGTGCCAGCCAATCCTGGCCAGGAGCCCCGAAAGTGGCCGCGACCAGCGGCGGCTGGCTGGTCTCGGGGCCGACGGGAGCCACGGTGGCCGTATCAACCGTGCAGGCGCTGTGGTCGGCTGTCCTGCTGGGCAGGCCGGGGCTGCAGCGGCAGGATCTGCGTGCCGCCGGGGACCTGGGAGCGGGTGAACCGGGAGCCGGTGAACTGGGCACGGGGGCGCTGGGGGCCGGGGAACCGGACCCGGGGGAGTTGGCGCGCCGGGTGATGAACCTCGGCCACGAGATGGCACAGGATTCCGCTACGGAAACGGACACGTGACACGCCACAGGTCAGGCGCTACGGGGATCCCCGTAGCGCCTGGCTGAGTTTGTGCTTCGCCTCGATCCTCGTGATGAGAAGCTCGACGCCGACGATCGCGCGCAACTGGCCGGCAATGTAGCGCTCCGGGGCATCCTCGACAGTCCAGGGCTGCTCGGAGCCGGCCTCGTTGTGGTTGCTCAGCCGCCTCACATGGCTGGCGAGCCAGGCGGGATCGTCGTGGATGACCAGGGTGCCGTACACGTGGGCCGTGGAGTAGTTCCAAGTGGGAACCACGCGTCCGTGCTCCGCCTTGGACGCATACCACCGCGGCGAGATGTAGGCGTCCGCGCCCTGGATAATGGCGAGCGATTCGCCGAGGGCGGGTTCAGACCATTGGGGGTTGTTGCGGGCCAGATGCGCGTGCAGGGCACCGTGCTCACCGGCCGAGGGGTCGAAGACGAAGGGCAGCAGCGTGGCAAGCATGCCCTTCGCGGTTGCGGTGACCAGGTTGGCCGCGGACGGTCGCGTGAGCAGATGCCGGACTGCATCGGGGCCGGCGGCGAAATGTGCGGGGATGTACACGGAACTTCCATTCGGATTGCGGATCGGGTCTGGGCTGGGCGGCTTCGGGGGCGGGGCGTGTGATCAGATCAGCCGGATTGTTTCACTGTCACGGTGTCCTTCGCGTTGTTCCCCGGGCTGTCCTGGGGGCTGTCCAGCACGCCCGCATTGCTTCCCGCCGCCCTGGCCGCACGTGGCCGGGAGCGGACGGCCAGGCCGGCGCAGAGGATGACCGCCGTGCCGCCGATGATGGTCGCCCAGGTCAAGTCTTCGCCCAGTATGAGCCCGGCCCAGCAGATGCTCAAGACCGGCTGGACGAGTTGGATCTGGCTGACCTGCGCCATGGGTCCGATGGCCAGGCCGCGGTACCAGGCGAAGAAGCCGAAAAACATGCTCACGACGCCCAGGTATGCGAAGGCCGCCCACTGCACGGGAGTAGCGGAGGGAGGCTGGCTGGCCATAGAAAAGGCCGCGATGCCGGCCATGAGCGGCGAGGACAGAACGAGGGCCCAGGAGACGGTCTGCCACGAGCCGAGTTCGCGGGCCATCAGGCCGCCTTCGGCGTAGCCGATTGCCGCCGAGAGGACGGCGCCGAACAGCAGCAGGTCGGCCAATTGCAGTTGCCCGATGCCGCCGGACTGCGCAGAGGCGAAACCAATCGCCGCCACTGCGCCCGCGCCGGTGATCATCCAGAAAGACCTGGGCGGCCGTTCGTGGCCGCGGATCACCGCCATCGTTGCGGTCGCCGCGGGGAGTAGCGCAATAACAACCGCGCCGTGGCTGGCGGGAACCGAGGTGAGGGCGAAGGAGGTCAGCAGCGGGAATCCGACCACCACGCCGCCGGCGACCACCGCAATACGCGCCCACTGGGCGCCCCGGGGCAGGCGCTGCCGGGTCAAAGTGAGGGCGAACGCGGCGAGAACGGTCGCAACAACAGCCCGGCCCGATCCGATGAACAACGGAGACAACCCCGCAACCGCCACCCGGGTGAACGGCAGTGTGAAGGAAAATGCGGCGACGCCGACGAACCCCCACCACAGTCCGGCTGCCGGCCGGGACGATAACGGTTGTTTGATTCCTTGAGTAGCGCTACTATTGTCTTTCATGTCTTACGATAGCACCACGCGGATGGCGGCGCGGCTCCGGGAATGGATTGCGGCCGCCGCGCCGGGCGCCCGGCTGCCTTCCACGCGTTCCCTGGTCGCCGAGTACCAGGCCAGCCCCGTGACCGTGCAAAAGGTCCTGCGGACCCTCTCCGCGCAGGGCCTGATCGAGAGCCGCCCCGGCGTCGGGACGTTCGTGCGGGCCGTTCGAACAGCGCGGCCGGCGGACTACGGCTGGCAGACGACGGCGCTGGGATCGCCCCGGGCGCCGCTCCGCCCCGTCTCCACTGCGATGCGCAGCGCCTCAAACGACGTCATCGCTTTCCATTCAGGCTATCCGGACCGGGAACTGCTGCCCGAGCGGCTGGTCAGGGCAGCTCTGACCCGGGCTGCCCGGGGTGAGGCTGCCCTGTCACGTCCGCCTGCCGCGGGCCTGCCCGACCTGCAATCCTGGTTCGCGCACGAGCTCCGGGGTGCTACCGGGGCCGGCGTCGCCCCGCCAACGCCGCGCGACGTGATCGTACTCCCGGGGAGCCAGTGCGGGCTCAGTTCCGTGTTCCGGGCGCTGGTCGGCAGCGGGCAGCCGCTGCTGGTGGAATCCCCGACATACTGGGGGGCGCTCCAGGCCGCGGCGCAGTCCGGTGTCCGGGTTGTTCCGGTACCCAGCGGTCCCGAAGGCCCGGACCCCGAGGACCTGGCCCGCGCCTTTGACGAGACCGGCGCGCGGCTGTTCTACGCGCAGCCGAACTATGCGAATCCCACCGGGGCGCAATGGCCCGCCCGCCTGCGCGAGCAGGTGCTCGACTTGGTGCGCGAACACGGTGCTTTCCTGGTGGAGGATGACTGGGCCCATGATTTCGGCATCACCACGGATTCCGTGCCCGTTGCCAGCCTCGACGATTCCGGCCATGTCGTTTATCTCCGTTCGCTGACCAAGAGCGTGTCCCCGGCCATACGCATTGCCGCGGTGATCGCCCGCGGCCCGGCACGTGATCGCATCCTGGCCGACCGGGGCGCCGAGTCCATGTATGTCAGCGGCGTTCTCCAGGCGGCCGCCCTCGACGTCGTCACGCAGCCGGGATGGCAGACACACCTGCGCGAACTGCGGCTGCAGCTCCAGTCCCGCCGTGATCTCATGCTCAGCAGCCTGCGGGAACTTGCCCCGCTGGCCCACGTGGAGCACGTGCCCACGGGCGGGCTCAACCTCTGGGTCCGCCTTCCCGACGGGACCGACGTCGACCAGTTCGTAGGGGACTGCGAGGCCGCGGGGGTCATCATCGCGGCCGGTACCGAGTGGTTCCCGGCCGAACCGGCCGGACCGTTCATCCGGCTGAACTTCGCCGGACCCAATCCGGGCGCTTTCCGGGAAGGTGCGCGGATCCTCGGCCAGGTGCTCGAACGCACCGCCGGGCGGTAGGCCGCCGCCGCGCTACGCCGGCGTGAGCAGCGCCTCAGGTGCCGTGAGCGTCACGAGGCCCTGCACGGAGCGGGCGAGCCCGGCGTTGAGCGTCACAAAGGCGTCTGCCTGAAGCCGGGCCAGGGCCACGTATTCGGCGTCGAGGGTGTCATCCAAGCCAAGTTCCTCGGCGAGGCTCCACGCGGTGCGTTGCAGGACGCGGTCGCCGAGGAGCCGGATGCGAAGGCCCCGGATGTAGTCGAGCTGACGATTGGCATCGGCCCGCGTCACGTCGCCGCGCCGGACTGACTGGTACAGGAGCGAGAGCACCTGCGAGCGGAGGAGCGTCGGCGCCACCAGCTGGTGATCGTCTGAAACCGCCGGCCTTTCGAGGGCAAGATGAAGGGCAACGTCCGGGCCAATCACGAATCGGGTCATGGTTACTGGATCCTTCCTGGGTACAGCGGCGGTCATCCCGCCTCGCGGGGCGCGAACATGATGACGGCGACCCCGAACAGGCAGATCACCGAACCCAGGACGTCCCACCGGTCGGGCCGGAAGCCGTCGAAGATCATGCCCCAGGCCAGTGAACCGGCCACGAACACGCCGCCGTACGCGGCGAGGATACGCCCGAAGTGTGCGTCCGGCTGCAACGTCGCGGCAAAGCCGTAGATGCCCAGCGCCACGACACCCAGCCCGGCCCACCACCAGGCCCGGCCCTCACGGACGGACTGCCAGACGAGCCAGGCCCCACCTATTTCGGCAACGGCGGCGAGGACGAACAACAGGATGGTTTTCGGGATAGTCACGCCCTCATGATGGCACCGGCTGGTTGCCTATCCGGGCCGGTGCGCGCCGACGCGCCCGCCCGGCCGTCATGCGGGGTCATCGCTTGCATCACCGGCCACCCGGGCCTATAACTTTAAGGTTCAAGTAAACTTGGCCGGAAAGGCTGTGCCGCTCGAAGCCGACTGGCTTGACGGCTCCGCCCCCGCCGACGTCAGCACCTGTTGCCCCATACCTGAGGACCCGAGATGACCCTTGCGCCAGAAGCCACTGCAACGCCGAGGGCCGCAGCACCTTCGGCCGCCGTGCGCAGCCGCGTCGTCGTGCCGCTGCGCTTCCCCGACGGGTTCGAAGCCGTTGCCGACGTGCTGAGTTTCAGCGGGCTCACCGACGGCAAGGAGCACCTGCTGCTGGCCCTCGGCGAGTGGGAGGCTGCACTGCAGGGCGCGGCGCAAGGCGGTGCCGGACCGCTGGTGCGGCTGCACAGCGAGTGCCTTACCGGGGACGTATTCGGGAGCCAGAGGTGCAATTGTGGCCCGCAGCTGCGGGAGGCCGTGGAGCGGATTGCCGCCGAGGGAGGCTTCCTGCTCTACCTCCGCCAGGAAGGCCGCGGCATCGGCCTGTATTCGAAGCTTGACGCCTACGCACTGCAGGATGGCGGCCTTGACACCTACGCCGCGAATCTGGCCCTGGGCCACGGCGAAGACGAGCGGGACTACACGGCGGCGGCCCAGATGCTGGAGGCAATGAGTGCCAGCACGCTGCGGCTGCTCAGCAACAACCCGGACAATGCAGCCCAGCTGACCGGCCTCGGCCTCGAAGTGTCCGGGCAGGTCGCCACCGGCGTCCATGCCTCGGCGGCCAATCTTCGGTACCTGGCCGCAAAACGCGACCATACCGGCCACACGCTCGTGCTCCCGTCCGACGCCGGACCCGTCGCCGGTGCGCCCGGCGCTGCCCCTGGCGGTGCCCCCGGCGCTGCCCCTGGCGACGTCGGGGCTGCGTCCCGGGCCGGGGCGGCGGCCGTCCCGACCCATGACGACATGCTCGCCCGGGTCCAGGGGCTCGTGCCCGGCCTGCGCGAGCGGGCCGCGGAAACCGAGGAGCTCCGAAAGTGCCCGGAGGCTACTCCATCTCGGGCCGGTGGACCTTTGCCTCCGGGGTCATGCATGCCCGGTGGGCGCTGCTCGCCGCGCAGCACGGCGACGTGCGCCTGCAGTGCCTGGTGCCGCTGGCCGACGTCGAGCTCCTCGACGTGTGGCAGACGGCCGGCCTGCGGGGTACCGGGAGCAACGACATTCGGGCGGGGGACCTGTTCGTCCCGGAGCATCGGACTCTGGACTGGGAACTCCTGGGCGCGGAAACCAATCCGGGGAGCCTGCTCCATGCGGATCCGCTGATCCACACCCCCATGGGCGCGCTGCTGAACATGGTGGCCCCGGCCGCTGCCCTGGGGTCTGCCGAATACGCGCTCGACCTGTTCCGCGAGCTGATCATGGTCCGGAAGGTCAAGCACGCCGTGGAGAACCGCCAGGCGGACTCCCTGCTCGCGCAAGTCCGGTATGCGCACGCCTTCGGGCTGGAGGCCACCGCGCGGCTGCACTGGCAGGAGGCGGTCCGGGTGGTCTCTGCCGCCCATGCGCGCGGGCCTTCGACCACGACGGAGCCGGACCGCGGGCAGTACCGGCTGTCCCTCGCCCTGAGCGGCGAGGCGTCGGCCGAGGCGGTTCGGGTGATCATGCTGGGATCCGGCGGGAGTGTGCACCGGCTGTCGCATCCGCTCCAGCGGATCCAGCGCGACGTCAATGTCCTGATGAACCATGCGGCGCTGACGAGGGATCCGGTTCTCGAGCAGGCGGGCCGGGGCCTCCTGGGTCTTGGGTTCAGTGTGCCCTCGTTCTAGTTGGAAGCTTGAAGCTTCAATCAAAATGAATTAGGATGATCCCATGACTCAGACCACTGACCGCCCCCCGGTTCTCTTCCTCAGCCATGGCGCACCGCCGCTGGCCGACGACTCCACGTGGACCCGCGAACTCCACGACTGGTCCGGCACCTTCGGCAAGCCCCGGGACATCCTCATGGTCTCCGCCCACTGGGAAAACGCCCCCGTGACGCTCAGTGCAACCGGGCGGGATCCGGGCCTGGTCTACGACTTCGGCGGCTTCCCGCAGAAGTACTACGAGGTGGCCTATGACGCCCCGCAGGCACCCGAGTTGGCTGCCGAAGTCGAGAAGCTCGTCGCCGGCCACGGCCACCACGTGGAGCGCGATGAAAGCCGCGGGCTGGACCATGGCGCCTACGTTCCGCTGAAGGAGATGTACCCCGACGCCGACGTGCCGGTCGTGCAGATGTCCATGCCGACGCTTGATCCGCAGGGGTTGTTCGACCTCGGCATGTCGCTGGGGCCCTTGCGGGAGCGGGGCACGCTGATTGTCGGATCGGGATTCACGACGCACAACCTGCGCTGGTTCAATCCCGCCGGGGGACCGGACTCCGCCCCTCCCGCGGCCTCCAGCGAATTCGACCACTGGGCCGAGGAGGCCATGGCCCGCGGCGATGTCGACTCCATCCTCGACTTCCTGAACAAGGCGCCCGCCGCCCGGGAAGCGCACCCCCGCAGCGAGCACTGGGCTCCGCTCTATGTTGCCCTCGGGGCTGCGTACGGCTCGGGAGACATCCAGGCCAGGACAGCAATCGACGGGTTCTGGTTCGGGTTGTCCAAGCGGTCGTGGACCCTGACGTAGCAGTCGCACAACGTAACACGGGGAATGAACCGGACCAGGGTCCGGTTATGCCCGCCAGCGCCGGATCGCCGGCGAACCAGAACGTGACGTGGCTTGACCACTGATGAGGAGTGCAACATGACGATTGCAGTAACGGGTGCGACAGGACAGCTGGGCAGACTGGTCCTCGATGACCTGCTCACCAGCCAGGAACCGGATTCGCTGGTGGCCATCGTGCGCGACGCCGCGAAAGCCGCGGAGCTGGGTGCACGTGGCGTCCAGGTGCGCGTCGCGGACTACTCCGATCCCGCGGCTCTCGAGGCCGCGCTCACGGGAGTTGACAGGCTCCTGCTGGTCTCCGGAAGCGAGGTGGGTTCCCGGGTGGCGCAGCACGGCAACGTCATCGACGCGGCCAGGGCCGCCGGCGTCGGGTTCATCGCCTACACATCCGTCCTGGCCGCGGACACCACCGAACTGATCCTGGCGCCCGAGCACAAGGCAACAGAGGAGCTCATCCGCGCGTCGGGACTCGACAACACCATCCTGCGCAACGGCTGGTACACCGAAAACTACGCCCAGACCGTGGCAACGGCCAAGCAGACGGGCGCCGTCGTGGCCGCTGCCGGTGACGGCCGGGTGGCCAGCGCGACGCGGGCTGACTACGCCGCGGCGGCCGCGGCGGTGCTCAGCTCCACCGGGCACGAGGGCCGCACGTACGAACTCTCCGGCGACTACGCCTGGGACTTCAAGGAACTGGCGACGGCGATCACCCGGATCACGGGCCGGGAAGTTGTCTACCAGCCCGTCTCCGCCCCGGAACTGGTTGAGGTCCTGACCGCGGCCGGCCTCGACGCGGGCACCGCGGGATTCCTCGCCGCCCTGGACGCGGACACCGAGGCGGGCCTGCTGGCCACCGTCACTGGCGAGCTGTCCCGGCTGATCGGTCGGCCGACGACGCCGCTGTTGCAGGCTCTGACGTCGGCGGCCGCGAGCTAATCCGCACTGCCCAAGGAGGCAGCGAGACCGGGAGGCCGGGAGTGGGCATAATGAAGGCGTGGATTCCCGCTGCGCCCGCAGGGCATAGACACCCTGCGGGTGCGCGCCTCGACTGACAGGACCCATGGAAACTCCCGGTGATTTTCAGCAGGCCGGGGCCGGTGAATGGTCGGACGGCCCGCTGGTTCTCGGTGTGCCGTGGGAATTCGACGAGCGCCTGGTACGGGCCGCCGCCGGGCTCGCCGCGATCATGGGAGTGCACCTGATTTGCGCGTTCGTGGACCCGGCGAGCTACCTCACCGAGTGGGAGCCCGCCGGAGTCCTGGATGGCACCTCACTTGATCCTGCCCCGAATGCCGAAGCCGAATACCCGGCCTCACAGCTGCTCAGCTGCCTTGAGGGCATTCTCGGTCCTCCCGGCGGGGCATGGTCCTTCCGGGTGCTGAACGGCGAAGTTGCCCACGCCCTGGACCGGCTGGCGCAGAGCGCGGACGCGGCTGCGCTGATTGTCGGCGGGCAGCGGCCTGGGCGGATTGCCCAGATGGGCCGGCTCCTGGAGGGCTCGGTCAGCGTTTCCCTGACCCGTCTGCAGGGCAGGCCAGTACTGGTCGTTCCGCACGCGGGTCAGTGACGCACGCGCCGGCCGTGCGTTCCGTCCACCGACGGCGGGCCAACAGCGGGCCAGCACCGCGCCAACAAACCTGAGGCCGGCGGGGCGGGTTCATCCGTTCCGGGTGACGGCCCCGGGCCGCCGCGGCCATAGCGTTGGAGTACCGCCGGTGTGCGAGCGCCCGGGATGCGAAAGATTGCTGGAGCACAAGGGGCTGACGCTGACGGCGGAACTGCACGAGCCGTCAACGCCAGCGAATCGAAGTGAGTGATGGTAGACCCGAACAAGCCAGCAGCCGTCACGTCAGAGGCGCGGGCGCTCTTCGTCGGCAGCGCCGCCTTCCTCGTCCTGGGCGGCATCGCTTTTCTGCTGATCGGGCGGGAACCGGTGCCGTTGTCCGGACGGGGTTCAGTCGGTGACATTGCCTCGATCGGCACGGCAGTGTTGGGCGCCGGGGCGGTGGTGGCCGGTTGCCTGCAACGTCGTCCGGCTGTGGCACCGGAGGCCCGCGGGGGAGGCCGGATCCGCACGTCCATCGATATCGCCGCACTCGCGCTGGCGCACGCCTGCATCTTCCTGCTCGGCTGGCTGGCGCTCTTTTCGCTGTTCCAGCAGGCGTTCATCGGTGCGGTCGTCTACCCGTTCGCGGCCGCTGTCCTGGTCGGGACCACAGGAGCCATCAGCGCCTATATCGCCTACCTGTCCGCGCTCAGCATGACCGCCTACCGGCTCGCGGCCCTCCTCGCCGGCTTCCTGGTCACCGGCCTGCTCACGAGCATGCTCACCGCACAGGATCCACTGTGGTGGCAGGAGAACCTCAGTGCCCTCGGCATGAGCTCCGACGTCTCCGGAGTGGCGTTCAACTTCACCCTGATCGTCGCCGGCGTGGTCATCTCCACGCTGGCGGGATATGCGACGGCGACCCTCGCGGCGACCGCGAAGTCCCCGTCCGCGCTGCATCGGGTGAGGCTGCTCGAAGGCGGGATCGCCCTGATCGGAGTCTTCCTCGCCTGCGTGGGATTGTTCCCCGTCGATGAGCGCTTCGGGCTCCACACCCTGGTCGCGTCCGGCATGGTGGTGGTCTTCGCGTCCCTTATTGTCCGCATCCGCACGCTGGTTCCGTCCGTCTCGGCCACCTTCGCTGCGCTTGGGTGGCTATTCCTGGCGGTCATCGTCGTCGCCGCGGTGCTGTGGTTCCCGGTGGGCTACTACAACCTGACCGCGGTGGAGCTGATCGCCGCGTCGCTGATCTTCGCCTGGCTCATCATCCTGATCCGTAACCTCGCAGCCGTCGATGCCGACCAGCTTGAGGCGAACCTGCCGGCCCGGCCGCTGCCATCGCCGGCTGAGCCTGCGAACAGGCCAGTTTCCGCAACAGACAGCGCAGTGCCCGACCCGTAAGTGCCGCGGGGCCTGCCGACGACGGAAGTGCCGACGCAGGGAGTGCCGTCGGGAAGGGCCGCTTCAAGGCTCGCCTACGAGTGCGTCGGTTCTTCGACCAGCGCTGTGGCGATGCTGTCGGCGTCCTCGAGCGCGGACAGGAAGCGTTCGGCGTCCAGGGCCGCGGCGCAGCCGGTGCCGGCGGCGGTGATGGCCTGGCGGTAGCGGTGGTCCACGGCGTCGCCGCAGGCGAAGACGCCAGTCAGGTTGGTGACCGTCGTAGGGGAGTCGACCTGGATGTAGCCGTCGGCATCGAGGTCTATCTGGCCGGCCAAAAGCTCGGTCCGGGGCACGTGCCCGATCGCGACGAAGATGCCCGTGGCGGCCTGCTGCCGGGTGTCGCCGGTGCGGGTGTCGGTCAGGGTCACTCCGGTGACCTTGCCGTTGCCGTGGATCGCGGTGACGGCGGAGTTCCAGGCGAACCTGATCTTGGGGTTGTCCTTGGCCCGCTGGGCCATGATCCGGGAGGCGCGCAGTTCGCCCTTGCGGACCACCACGGTCACCGATTTGCCGAAGCGGGTCAGGAACGTGGCCTCCTCCATCGCCGAGTCGCCGCCGCCGACCACGATGATGTCCTGGTCGCGGAAGAAGAAGCCGTCGCAAGTGGCGCACCAGGACAGTCCGTGGCCGCTGAACTTCTTCTCCTCCGGCAGGCCCAGTTCCTTATACGCTGAGCCCGTGGCGAGGATGACGGCGGGCGCTTCATGTCTCGCCCCGGCGGCGGTGACCACACGCTTCAGGTGCCCGGCGAGCCGCACCTCGGTGACGTCGTCGAACACCACCTGCGCGCCAAACTTTTCGGCCTGCTGCTGCAGGCCGTCCATCAGTTCGGGGCCCTGGATGCCGCCCGGGAAACCGGGGAAGTTTTCCACCTCGGTGGTGTTCATCAGAGCGCCCCCGGCAGTGACCGCACCGGCGATGACGAGCGGCTTGAGCCCGGCCCGGGCGGCGTAGATCGCCGCGGTGTACCCCGCGGGACCGGACCCGATGATGATCAGCTTCTCGGTTGTCTTGATTGCGGCGCTCACGGTCGGGCTCCTTCGGTGACGGTTGCCGGCATGTGCTGATCATCCCGCCCGGTGGGGCGCTTATCAACGCCCCCGGGGTTGATCCGGAGTTCAGACACCCGGGAACGCTGCGCGGGAGCTGCCCGGGCGGCTAGGCGGAGGCCAGCGTCTGCGTCAGGATGGTGCCGCCAACCCCGACCAGGACCGCGCCTGAACCCCCGACAACGATCCGGCCGGTCCGGGGCCGGGCGAGGACTCCGGTCACTTTCTTGAGCGCGCTGAGCAGCAGCACGTACCAGGCCAACGCGATCAGCAGGAAGATGCCCGCCATCAATGCGTGCTGGGCGAGGGGCGGCAACGGGGCGACAGTGAACTGCGGGAACAGCGACAAGTAGAAGACGGCGACTTTCGGGTTGAGCAAGTTGCTCACCATTCCTTGCACGAAAGGCGAGCTCCCGCCGCGTTGGCGTTCTGCTGCCGGTGCCGGGGGTTGGCTGGGTTTGGGTGTTCTGGCGAACGCCTCAGCGAAGGCGCGCAGGCCCAGGTAGAGCAGGTAGGCGGCCCCGGCAATTCTGATCCCGGTCCCGACGACTTCCGAGGCCCCCAGCAGCGCCGTGACACCGAGCACCGCCAGCACGGCAAGGATCGTGTTGCCAACCATGATGCCGGCGGCGGCTGTGGTTGCCGCCCGTGTGCCGCGGGGCGCATTCCTGAGGACAAGTGCAAAGTCAGGTCCGGGCACCACCACTACGACCAGGCAGGTCAGCACGAAGGCTGCCAGTTGTTCCAGCATCGGGGATTTCCTCCGGGCGTCAGTCTGTGGCGGTGGGTGGTGAATTTCTGTCCGGGAACGAAACCCGGGCAGCCTTCTACGTTAGGCCAATACGGGCACACTGGAGCGCAGCCCCGCTCGTCGCCGGCGGAAGGGGGCAGCAACCTCACCCGCTGGGCATGATTCGGTCTCGAGGCCGGACCGCTAGCTTTGCATCAGCATCGCATTGCGGTGGGCGCTGATGGGATGTGCCTGCAGGACCATGCTCATGCGTGAACTGCCCGGTCTGCTCCAGAGGAGGCAACATGTCCGGTTGTGTGGTGGACCCGAGCGAGCCAACGAGTGTGGGAGGCGGACCGCGATGAACCCTCCGAAGGACGCCGGGACCCCGCCGGTGCAGTTCAACCAAAGGCTGGCGCTGCTGCTGGCCATGGCGATGTTCGTGCTGGTTGTCGACACGTCGATCATGAACGTATCGATCTCCGCCGTGGTGGACGACATAGGCGCGACCGTCAGCGGACTCCAGTCGACAATCGCCCTCGAGGCGCTGGTATCCGCGGCCTTTATCCTGATCGGCGGCAAGATTGGCGACCTGATCGGGCGCAAGCGCGCCTACGTCATTGGGCTTTCCTGCTACGCCGTCGGCGCCGTGGCGATGACGCTCGCCCAGACTCTCCTCCCGGTGATCATCTGCTGGGCCCTGATCGGCGGCCTTGGCGCCTCGCTGCTCCTTCCCGCCATGCAGTCGCTCATCCACGGAAATTTCGAGGGAGATGCCCAGCACCGGGTCTACGCCCTGGTCGGCGCGTCGGCCGCGATCGCCGCCGCCGTCGGTCCTCTGCTCGGGGGCTTCCTCACCACGTTCCTGTCCTGGCGCGTCGCCTTTCTGCTCGAGGCCCTCATCATCGCGGTCGTCCTGTCCGGAATCAAGCTCGTCAAAGACGTGCCGTACACCGGGCCCCGGGAACTGGATATCTTCGGATCACTTCTGTCCATCGTCGGCATGGGCGGCGTCGTGCTCGGAATCCTGGTCTGGCAGGAAGGCGGCGAGGCAGTGGGCGCACTCCTGGCCGTGGGTGCCGTCGGACTGGGCGGCCTGGTCTACTGGCTCCTTCAGCGCAAACGCCGCAACAAGCCGACGCTGCTGGACCCGGACCTGTTCCAAGCAAAAGCCTTCCGCTTTGGTGCCACGGGACAAATGCTCCAGCAGATCGCTCTGGGTGGCACCATGATCGTGCTGCCCATCTACCTTCAGATGGTGCTCGGATACAACGCGATGCAGTCAGGCCTGTCCATCGCCCCGCTCTCGCTGACCATGTTCGCTGTCGCCATGATCGTCGGGAAGAGGTCCGGGAGGCGGCGCCCGGCCAGCCTCATACGTTGGGGCTTTCTGTTTCTGATCGCGGGTTTGCTGGTGCTGGTCCCAATCGTGCCGCGAGCTGACTCCGGCTGGTGGCTGCTGATCCCGCTGATCATTTCAGGCTTTGGCCTGGGGCTGCTGGTATCCCAGCTCAACAACTACACCTTGTCCCCGATTTCGGACGAGCGGGTCAGCGAGGCCGCCAGCGTGAACTCGGCCGCGGGATCGTTCGGCTTGTCCTTCGGACTTGCGTTCGCCGGCGGCATCATGCTGGCATCGCTCTCGACCATCTTCATCGGCTTGTCCGATGCCAGCACGGTCCTCCCGCCCGACGACAAGCAGCAGGTCGCGACGGTACTGGAAGACGACGCCCAGGTGATGAGCGACGCGCAACTCCAGGAACAGATCGCCGGCCAGCCGGAGGACATCCAGAACGAAATCATCCGCATCAACACGGAGGCACGGCCCCTGGCCCTCCAGATTGCACTGTTCGTCCCGATCCTTGCCGGCCTTGCCGGGCTGGGTACTTCGTTCCGCATGATTCGGATCCCTGACCCCAAGCCCGCCGGCACCGGCGAGGGGAGCGTCCTGGGCTGAAGTCCACAGCGGCGAGCGTCCAGGTGCACCCCTGACAGCGAAGTTCCCCGGGATCCGTCGAGGCGCGTGGTTTCGGGGTAGTCCGATCAGAGCTGGAGAAGGCTGTAGCCCACGAGGAAGATCCCAATCGTCAGCGTCGCGATCGCTGCGATCCTGCGGCCATTGCGCTGCAGCCAATTGAACAGGGCGGTCAAAGGCACTTGGGCCCGTTCGGGGGAGCGCAGCCACACAGCGACCGGAATGATGACGGCTGACTGGACCACGGCGGCGTAGGCGAGGACAAGCAGGCTGCTTGGCAGCGGCGGCAGTTCCTGGACACCGATCACGGCACCGGCGGTGACGGCCAGCAGGAGTGCCTTCGGGCGAAGGTTAAAGCCAAGGCCCAGGACGACGAATTCCCAGGGCCGGGCCGAGCGGAACCGCGACTTCATCTTGCCAAGCATGGCGTTGTCCCGGCCGCCCTTGCTCACGAGGAGGTACACGGCGTACGCAACCAGAAGCGCGCCGATCACAATGGCGAACTGTGCCACCCATTCGTCCTTACGCAGGCGCGGCGGTTTGACGGGCAGGAATTGCAGCCCGACCGCCGCCAGGCCCACGACCACGATCGAACCCGCGAGGCTGCCGATCAGGAAGGGAAGGGCGCCGCGGCGCGGACTTGGCGAGAGCAGAATCATGATCGTCACGCTGACAGGCACTGTGCTGAGAGCCCCGGCCAGGGCGAAGAGAGCCAGGCTGCTGAGAGTGCTCAGCATGCTCCCCTCACCTTCCCCCGGCAGCACCCCGACGGCATGTCATGCCTTCGGCCCGCTTCCGGTGTCCGGGCGGCCCGTCTTCAGTCGTCCGCGGCGTGCCCGGATCGCCTTGTCTTCTTCCTTGATGAGCAGTTCGAGGTCCTTATTGTCGCCCGTCAACGGCCGCCACCATGAAAGTGTCGGGTCGGAATCGAGCAGGATGGTTCGGAACAAGAGCGTCAGGGGAACGGCGAGGACGGCGCCCACAGGACCCAGGACCACTGCCCAGAAGAGGACGGAGAAGAAGGTCAACGTCTCACTCAGCGACACCGCGTTGCCCACGTATTTCGGCTGGATGATCGACTGGATGATGCTGTTGATTCCGCCATAGATGATGATGACTGCCACGAAGGTCGGCCAGCCCCCGGTGAGATAGCCGAAGAACAACGGTGGGATGATGGCGATGAAATACCCGATGTTGGGGATGAAGCTGCAGATGAAAGACAGCAGCCCCCAGAGCAGGGCGCCGGGGATCTGCAGGATGACCAGAACCAGCCAGTTGAACAACCCCTGCGCGATTCCGAGGACTGTGGTGGCGACCATGTAGCGGCGTACACCGGTTCCGAAGCCGTTGAGCGCTGAAACCAGTGCCGGCCGGTGATAGTTCAGGTGAATCAAGAGCGCCGGCACGCGCGAGCCGTCAATCGCCATAAGAATGAGCATGGTCAGGATGATCACGAGGCTGGTCACCAGGCTTGCGACGTTTCCCAGGAGGCCGCCGAGGAACCCGACGATGCGGCCCGGCGTAAACCCGTTCAGGACTGCCTGGGTTTGCTCCGGGCCAAATCCTACAGATTCCAGCATCGCGGAGATCCTTGCGCCGAACTCGGCCATTTGGGGGGCGTATTGCGGCAGCAACGCGGAGAACTGGGCGAGTGAGGCAATCAGGACTGCGGCGAAGGCGGTCAGCAATCCGAAGACAGCCGCGATGGTGGTCCCGGTGGCGATGCCCCGGGAAATTCCCCGTGCCTGCATCCAGCGGCGCAGCGGATGGACACAAAGCGTCAGCACGAAGGCAAAAAAGACGGGGGTGACTATTCCCTGGATCGCGCCGAGGCCGAACGCTGCAATCGTCGCGCTGGCCAGGGCGAGCAGGATTATTACGGTGCGGGGGAGGGCCGAACGATTGGATTCCGATGGTTCCGGCTCCATGAGCCCTCCTTGGTTCAGCCTAGCCATATCTTAGAAGCCTCATGGCCTCATGAATAGCGAGTTGGCCAGGCCTGCTCCTCGCGCCTCAACCCGGAGTCAGACGACGATCTTGCTCTTGATCTGGGCAAACTCCTCTGCACTGATGGTTCCCGCGTCCATGAGTGCTTTGGCTTTCGCGATCTCCTCGGTGGGGCTGGCCGTGGCGACACTGCGGATGTAGGCATCGGTTTCCTGCTGGGATTTACGGGCCCGCGCCATTGACCGCTCCGCCATGCCCTTGCCCCGGGCAATCATGTATGCCAGCACGGTCAGGAACGGTATGAAGACCAGAAGGACGATCCAGACGGCTTTCCACCAGCCACTGAGTTCGTCGTCGCGGAAGAGGTCGCCGATCACCATGAACACTGCATACAGGAAGGCGATAATCGCATAGAAGATGAACAACCACCAGAGAATATCCCAAAAGTTCTCGAAGAAATTCATTTTGGCTTCCCTACTTTCGCTTGGTGCGGCGTCGCCTACGAACGCAGCCTTGGATGGGAATGGGTTTCACCGCGGATATCCCGGAAGACCCGGGCTAGCACTTGGCGTCATTCGAGAGATCGCTGATGGCGGCCTGCACGTTCGCGGCTTCGTCCTTGAGCGAGTTGGCCGCCTGCGTCAGGGTGGCGTCGTCGGGAACGGAGTTCACAGCGGAGGTGAACTTCTGTTGGGCAGCTTTAACGGCATCCACCCGATCTTTGGCCGCGTCGCTGGCCGCGTTGACCAGATCGTCGTAGCTCTTCCGCACCTGATCACGGGCCGCCTGGATCTGGCCGATCGTGGCGCCTGGCTTGAGGGAGTCCTTGAAATTCGTCAGGGCTGTTGAAAAGCCAGTGGCCGCAGCGCAAACCGGTGAAACGCTCGCCGTCGGGCTCGCGCTGGGGCTGTTGCTGGGTCCCGAGGTGGCGCAGCCGGCGAGCAGCGCAACTGCCGCCCCGAGCGCAGACATTCGCGCGAGGACTGGTTTTGGTGTCGACATTGGACTCGCCTCTCCATGGGCTTTCGCCTGGCAGCCCAATCACTGGCAGGTACCACCAGTGTTGGGTGAGGGGCCCGCTTGCGCGTCACCCGCCGCGGGTGATCCTTTCACGCCGCTCCCCATGCCAGGCACGCCGCTGACCAGCGGGGACGCGACGCCGGAACTATCGAACACGGGTGGGACCCCATTGCCTCCCACCCCGCGGCCCGAATCACCCCGGGGTGATGATGTGCCCGCTCCGTCGCCGTGATGGACTGCAGTCCACAACTGAGGGAGGATGCCATGTGTCGTTGGCTAGCGTATTCGGGTTCGCCGGTGCAACTGGAGGAGCTGTTGTACAAACCGACCAACTCGCTCGTGATGCAGAGCAAGCACGCTCGAATGGGCGTTGAAACCACCAACGGGGACGGCTTCGGCGTGGGCTGGTACGGATCCGCGCCGTATCCCGGGTTGTTCCACAGCACGGAGCCCGCGTGGAATGACCGCAACCTCCGCGAGTTGTCGGCCCAGGCGTCGGCCGGCCGGGTCTTCGCGCACATTCGGGCCTCGACCGGATCGGCGGTCCAACAGACCAACTGCCATCCATTCCGCCACGGCAGCTGGCTGTGGATGCACAACGGACTCATCCGGGAGTTCCCGACGGTGAAGCGCGACTTGGCCATGGCCGTTGAGCCATCGCTCTTTCCGCTGATCGAGGGAGCCACGGACTCAGAGCTCTTCTTCTTCCTCGCCCTGACCTTCGGGCTGGAGCAGGACCCGAGGGCGGCCGTAGCTGCCGCGGTTGGACTGATTGAAGACGTCGGCCGGCGCCACGGGATCGAGCAGCCAATCCAGATGACAGTGGCCACGACCGACGGCGACACCACCTGGGCGTTCCGCTACTCGAGTGAACGGCAGTCCCGGTCGCTGTTCCACAGCACCGACGTCGCGACCCTTCGCGTCCAGTACCCGGAGAACCCGTTGCTTCATGACCTGGCGGACAACGCGCGCCTGGTCGTCTCCGAACCGCTGGGGGATCTCCGCGGGGCGTGGCGGGAAGTACCCGAGGCCACCTGCGTGGTGGTGCACGGCGCCGGCGAGGACCTGTTCCCGTTCACGCCGACCGCCCCCTAGTGCCGGCGGCGGTGCCCCCCTCAGCGTCTGCGACGGGTGCCGCTGCCGTGCAGCACCGGCTGGTGCGGCGCTAACCGGTGGTCCGGTCCCGCCGCCGGCCCTTCACGCGCCGGTTCCTCCGGCGTCGGGCGCCCGGGGGATGGGAGTCGTGGGATACGTGTCATCGGGAGGGCCGCCCGCCGTGACCGGCTCACCGGTTGGCTCGGTGCCGGACTCGACACTGGACTCACCGCCGGGCTCGATGCCCGGCTCGCCTCCGGGTTCGGCGCCCGGCACGCCGGCTACGGCCGGCCGGCACAGCAGTTCGACCACGAGAATGACCAGCACGGCCAGGACGGCCGTCCAGATGGCGACGGCCGCCGTCGGGTCCTGCCAGAAGATCAGCACCAGCACAGCGATGCCGACGACGGTGGCTTCGATGATCCGCCGGTAGCGGGCCAACCAGAGCTGCCATGGCTTGGCCTGGCCGCCGCCGATCTTGCCGGTGATGTAGTCGCCCGCAGTCGCCAGGCCGTGCCGGACATACTCCGCGGGACGCGAGTGGCCCCCCAGAAATGCTGCCAGGGCGATCAGCAGTCCGACGACGAAGACAAGGCGCAGGCTGGTGCGCAGCGGTACCAAGAGCGCCTCGACCAGGCTTTCTGCCGCCGCTGGGGAGACAGCACTCGTCGGAATCGAGTTCAGGACGTAGCTTCGCCCGATCACAAGGGACAGCGCCAGCACCGCCATCGACACCGCCACGGCCAACCCCACGCCGCTCGTCGTGCTCCGTCTCCGGCCCCGGGGGGCAACTGCAATGGCGCCCACGGCGCTGAGCACCGTCAGCCACGCCAGTATTGGGCCGAGCCGGTCCAGGGTCCGGATGGTTTCCGTGGCACGGACCAGTTCAGGCGACTGGAACAGGGCGATCTGCGCGTCAACTTCCGGGATCCTCGAGGCGATATCCACCCCTTGCTGGACAAGGAGAGTCTTGACCCGGGCGATGATCTCTTTCGTGGAAATCGACACCGTGCCGTTCTCATCAATACTGACCGTGCCTCCCGTACTTCCCGTGGCAAGGTTGACCAGCCCCTGGTGCGCGACCCGGTTCACCTGGATCCAAAGGTCCTGGAACTGCGGTGTCGCAACGAATCTGGCAACGGCGGTATGGATGAGCGTTTTGGTCTGCTCCGCAAGCATCGGGGCCAGCCCGGTGAGCACGGCCGCCACGCGGGGCGCCGTTTTAGCGAGCTCGTTCAGGGCATCGCGCGTGATGGTCTGGAAATCCACGGCGTCGGTGATCTGTTGGGTGACCTTGTCGGCGATTTCGGCCTGGATCGCAGGGTCCGAGGCCAACGGTGCGACGGTGGCGACGTAGCGATCGGTGTCGATGACTTCGCTGCGCAGGTAAAGGGCCGGAACTGTCGCGAAGGCCAACAGGCCAGTGATAACCACCAGCACGATTGCCACAATGCGCCGGGCCAGCCCCGTATGCCGCACGGCCGGCCTGGGCGGGGCCTTGCGGGCAGTGTCCCGTTCCTGCTGGAGACGGGCAACTTCTGCCCGTAACCGCAGAATTTCTTCCTGTTCCGGGCTAGCGGGGCCAGCGGGCTGATCGTTCAGCGACATGAGGGGATCCGCCTTAGCTTGTGTTCCGCGGCTGGGCATTTCACGGCTATTTTCATTGTTCACTCGGCGTGCCGGTCCAGCCCCACCCACACAGGGTGATCTGTCACGCCGGGGAAGGGCCGGCCACGGCCGTCCCTACGGGCTGGAGGCCGCGCGTCGGACGTGCAGAGTGGCGCACCGAATCCCGGCACTGCCCGCGAAATTTCAGCCGGCCGGCCCGCTGTCATCCGTTTTGGGTGATGACGGCGGCGGATTCAGGATTCGCCGCCCAGACGCCGCCCGGCCGCGAAGAACGCGACTTTTGCGATCAATAGGAGTGCACCTAAATCGGCAATCATTTGGACGGACACGACACCCCTCGCCAGCTGGCTTACCGGCGTAATATCCCCGAACCCGACGGTGGCAAACGTGGAAGTGGTGAAGTAAAGGGCATCGGTTCGGCTCAGGGGCTCGCTAAACGCCGCCGCAGATGTGATCGACATTGATGTGTAAAGGAGCGCGAAGAGACACAAAAACATCAACAGGGTTTCGGCGACAGCCGCGGCCGCCCGAACCCTCGGAATATGCGCCACGAGTATCAGCCGCAATTGAATTGCCAAGACTGCGAAAAAGACCAGCACGACACCCGCCAGGCGGATCCAGGCGGCCGCGGGATCGGCGTCATTGAATCCCCCGACGGGAATAAAGAAATACAGGGCGAGGACCACAACCGAAAATGCGATGAGACGTGCAATCGCGAAAATAATGACCCGCCTGCGGTCGGCCTTGTCGAGGTCATGAAGGAAAATCGGGTCTGTCGGGCTGCCGTGCTTCATAGGCATGACTGATGATACAGCCGGGCACCCAATTCGTGCCGTGCCGCAATCGGGTCGTCCTAATCGCCGTATTGTCGCGCTATGGAGCGGCGCACAAGGGGTCTTTGCGCCCTGTTGGTGCCCTTTTGCCCCCACCTAGCATGTGGAATGTGAGAGATAGGCTAGAAGCCGAATGGGTACCGGGCCCACAGTTCAAGATCCGCCCGCCTGTGCGCGGTCTCGGAGCGCTGGAGCGTCCACGTCTGGAAAGCGCCCTGTCCGCGGCCGCAGATTCGCACCGCCTGACCCTCGTTGCGGCCCCGGCCGGCTACGGCAAGTCCACGTTCCTGGGTGATTGGGTCCGCAAGTGCGCTCTGCCGTGCGCATGGCTGTCACTTGACCGGTTCGACACGCAGCCCGCGCGGCTGTTTCACGGTGTCGTTGGGGCGATCCAGTCCGCGGCGAGCAAACTGCCGTTGCCCGGAACCGACGCCCTCCTGGCTCTTGACCCGAGCCTTGCCCATGACCGGGCGGCTTCCTACGACCTTCTCCTCGGGGCACTCGAGCACCTCACCGAACCGATTGTCCTGGTGATCGATGACGTCCATTTGGCCGGACCTGGGCTGGCGAACGGAATCGTCGGGGTGCTCGCAGCATCGGCACCCCCCTCACTGCGGCTGGTCCTCTCGGGACGCGGCCATACGTCCATCCAGCTCGAAAGATTCCGGTACGGCGAGGGACTGGGTGAACTTCGCGCCGCCGAACTGGCCTTCACGCGGGAGGAAGTTGCCCAGTTCGCCAGTGCGCTGGGGCAGGATCAAACGTTCGACGCCGGGTCGCTCTGGAAGATGACTGCCGGCTGGCCTGTGGCAGTCCACGCCAGCCTGGTCACGTTGGCGCAGGCGCGCAACGTGCCGCTCGCAACGCCAGGCTCCGCGCCGATGCACGTCCCGCTCGCCGACTACGTCGCAGAAGAGATCCTCGACCAGATCGAACCGTCGCTGGCCGAATTCATTCTCAGGGCCACTACCAGCGACTGGCTCGGCCGCCGGCTCGCCGTCGAACTCGAAGGCCGTCCCCGCGGCGGCGTGCTGCTTGAGGAATGCCTCCGTAACGGGCTCTTCATCGAGGAGCACGAATACCGTGCGGGCGAATCGATGTTCCGGTGGCATTCCCTCTTCGCGGCGCAGTGCCGGCGCATCCTGCAGCGGCGCGACCCTCTGCTCGCCGAGCGTCTGCACCGCGTGGCGGCGAGGTACTACCAGGACGTCGACGTCGTCGAGGGCGTCGCCCAGGCGCTGCAAGGAAGCGCACCCCGGCAAGCCGTGATTTCCCTCGGCGCCCATTGGCTCGAATTCCTGCTCGGAAACGACGTGCAGACCCTTGAACGGCTGTGCCTGGATCTCCCCGCACCGTGGGGCGAGGATCCGGAGATCCTGATGATCCGTTCGGTCTGCCGTGCCCTTTCCGGCGACGGCACCGCCGCAGCCGAGCTCACCGACCGGGCGCTGTCGCGGACCTTCGCGCTGGACGCAATTCGACGCCGGAGACTGGAGAGTTACCGGGCGCTCTACGAGCCGTTGCCTGCCGACGGCCGCCTGGACCCGCACACCGAGACGGACGACGGCCAGTCGACGACGGACATTTCAGGCGATGGGCGCTCCAGCTCCTTCTCGACAGGACTCTTCCTGCTGGCCCAGGCAGAGTTCCGGCTGCACCGCACCGGCGAACTTGCGACGGCGCTACTCCAGGCAACGGCGGCCACCGGCAACCCGGAACAGCTGGAAGCCGTGGAAATCTGCGCCCAGGCCGAGCTCGCGTTGGCTCACGCCATCGCCGGTAACCTCGCGAGCGCCGACGAACTTGGCACGGCGGCGTTGGAACGGGGAGAGGCGCTGGGTTGGAATTCGCGGCAACGGATGGCTCCGGCCTGGCTGGCCCGGGGCATCGCGTGCTACTGGAATGATGATCTGAAGGCTGCGCGGACCTGTCTTACCAAAGCACAGCGATTGGGCAGCGAGCTGTTACCGACGGGTCCGCTCAGCGCCATCTATCGGGTCCTGGTTGATTGCGCCGCCGGCGACCTGCCCCGCCTGGCCGACTCCGGTGCGGCGCTGGAGTCCTTTCACGGGCGGGGACGGTACGCCGTGTCATGGAATGCCCTGGAGACCATCGCGGTGGCGAAAATTGCCGAAGCCAGGGGCGACCGGGACGGAGCTTTGCGGACCGTCCAACCACTGGGTGCCGGGGGGCACGGCGCATTGGCGGATACGCTGCTGGCGGAGTTGCTGCGTCGCGAAGGTGACACCGCCGCTTCGCAACGCTGTGCCGAGTCACTGGCCGAACGCCGCGGCAGCTCATATATCGACACCTGCCTGAGCCTGACCGAGGCGATCATGGCCCATGGAGCCGGAGATGCCGCGGCGGCACACGAGCGGATTGAACATGCTGTCCTCCGTGCCGAGCCTGAAACCGTCCTGCGTCCTTTCGCCGAACGGAGAGAGGAATTGGCGGATCTGCTCGTGGAGCACGCTGTATGGGGCACAGCGCACGAGTCGTTCATCGCAGCGCTGATGGCACGCGAGGCACAGGGTGAGACCCGCCTTCGTGCGCAGTCCTACTGGAACCTGACCGAGCGCGAACGCGAAGTCCTTTCCTACATGCGCTCCATCATGACCGCTGCTGAAATTGCCGAGGCGTTGTACATTTCCGTGAACACGGTCAAGACCCACGAACGGTCCATTTACCGCAAACTCGGGGCGGTAAGCAGGCGCGACGCGCTCAAGACGGCCGCCAAGCGTGGCATCGTCTGAACCCCGCGGCAGCCTTGATGGCCTTCGCGGTGAGGCACCGGTCCCGGATGGGGTCAGAGGCCCCTAGCCGCCGCAAACCGGCAGTGAAAGTCTGGAACCATGAAAAAAGTTGATCCCTTTGTGATCGTGATCGGATTTGACGGCTCGAAGCAATCACATGAGGCCCTGGCGTGGGGTGTTGAAGAGGCCGGGTACCGCAATGCGGAGCTCCGGGTCCTGACCGTCTGGAACAAGGCGCCAATGGCGTGGTATCCGGCGATGCTGGAAACGGCGGCAGGCGAAATCGTGGCGGAGGACTCACCGGAGCAGCAGGCTGAAGCGCTGGGCGCCGAGGCGGCGAAATCCGCAGTGGGTGTCAATGTCGTGACGCGGTCCATCAAAAACGACTCAGCGGCCTCGGCAATACTTGAGGCCGCACGGGAAGCCGACCTGGTGATCGTCGGCTCCCGCGGCCACGGCGGTTTCGCCGGGCTGCACATCGGATCGGTCTCCGCCCAGGTGGCCAGCCACTCTCCGTGCCCTGTCCTGGTGATCCGGCCGAAGGCTTCCTGAGCGTCCGATGCCAGCGAGCCGGGAGGGCTACCATCGGCGTATGACCGTCCTGGACTGGCTGATGGATTCAGATCCTTCCCTTCGGTGGCAGGTGTTGCAGGATCTCAGCAACGCCGCGCCCGAGGCCGTTACCGCAGAGCGCGCGCGGGTAGCGACCGAAGGCTGGGGTGCCCGCCTGCTGGCATTGCGGGACGAGGACGGCCAATGGGCGCATGGCGCATATTTCCCCGCCCAGGGCGACCGCCCCGACGGCGGCTGTGCCGAGAGCGGCCGTGCCGAGGGCGACGGTCCCGAGGGCGGCGGTGCGGATGATGCCGGCGGTGACACAGGTTGGGACCGCGTCCCCCAGCCGTGGACCGCCACAACGTACAGCTTGCTCCTGCTGCGTGACTTCGGGATCGACCCGCGAAGTGAGCAGATGCGCCAGACCATAGCGCTGGTCAGGGACAACTGCCGCTGGGAGGAGGGCGGCCAGCCGTATTTCCAAGGCGAGGTGGAGCCGTGCATCAACGGAATGACAGTGGCGCTCGGCGCGTACTTTGATCAGGACGTCGACGGCGTCGTCTCCCGGCTCGTCAGCGGGCAACTGGGCGACGGCGGGTGGAACTGTTGGGCGGAGTCCGGCGCCGTGGTGTCCTCGGCCGCCACGACGATCAACGTCCTCGAGGGCCTCCTGGCCCACGAACGGGTCACGGGCGGCTCGGCGCAGTCCGTGGACGCGCGGCGCCGGGGCGAGGAGTATCTGCTGGAGCGGGGCCTGTTCCGACGCAAGAGCACCGGCGCGGTCATAGACCCGGCTTGGCTGACGTTCTCCTTTCCGACCCGCTGGCACTACGACGTGCTCCGTGCCCTGGAGTACTTCCGTTCGACGGGAGAGCCTCCGGACCCGCGCGTGGCCGAAGCCGTGGAGGTGCTCCGGTCAAAGGAGCAGCCCGACGGGACCTGGTTGCTCGAAAACACGCATCCCGGGATCGTCCATTTCCCGGTTGATGACGGTGACGGCCGGTCCAGCCGGTGGAACACCCTCCGCGCGTTGCGTGTACTCGACTGGTACGGGCGCGCCGTTTGAAGTGGCGTGCGGTTTACCTGCTGCTAGGGCAGAACCTTGTAGAGGTCGATCACCGTCTCTTCGGGCGGAGCGGCGAAGCCGCCCTCAATACCCGCCTGCATCCGGGGCAGGAGGATCGTGTCCCGGAATTTTTCCCAGCTTTCTTTCGATTCGTGGACTGCCATGACCGTCCAGCCACCCTCGGATGCCCCGCCGGCGTGGAAGATCTGACCCTCGGGCAGGAGCCCCGCGCCCGGATGGACGGCTGCAAGCGACGCCTCGTATTGTTCCTTGGTGCCTCCCGGGAAGAAGTGCACGATTCCGTAGGGCGTGGTGGCCATAACAACTCCTAGGCTGGTTTGGACGGGACAAGGCCAGTCCTAGACGCCGCCACCGGGCGTGTCAAGGGCTCGCGGAAGCAGGCGGGGGGCCGGGGAGCCCCATGCCCCGCAGGTTCAACATGATGAGCCTTGATCCCAACGCCGCGGCGGCCTTTCCACTGGTTGGCAGGGCCGGTGGTTGGCAGGTCCGCGGTCAGCCGTCCGACAGAGTCCGGACGTCCTCGGCCAGGGCAGCCCGGTAGCCAAGGTTTCGTGAGACTGCCCTCGCGGTGGCCATCACCGCCGGAGCCAGGACGTTGGGCGGGGTGGTCCCGTCCGGTACCACGATCGACAGTGCGGCCACCACCGTGCCCTGGGCATCAAAGACGGGCGCCGCCACGGAAACAGTCAGCGACGGCGCGGACCGGCGGATCATGGCAATCCCCGTCCGGTGGACGTCGGACAGGGTGCGCCGCAGCTGGCCCTCCGGCATGGGAGCCACGCCCGGTTCAGTTTCCGCGGGTTCCCTGAGGATCTTTTCCTGGAATGCCGCGTCCGAGCCGGCCATCAGGACCAGGCCGACGGCCGTGGAGCGCAGGGGGAGCCGGCCGCCCACCCGGTAGGCGACTTCCGTGGCCTGCTTGGAGGAAAGCCGTTCGATCAGGACGGCCTGGTCTTTATCCCGCACGGCCAACAACACGTGATGGCGCGTCACCTCGAAGAGATCCTCAAGGTAGGGCAACGCGATTTCGCGGATCCCGTGGCCCCTCGGGGAGAGGGACGCTATTTCCCACAGCCGGACGCCCACAACGTAGCGTCCGTCGTCGAGCCGTTCCAGAGCGCCCCAGGCGACCAGCCGGGCAATGAGGCGCAACGCCGTCGGGGCGGGCATTTGCGCAAAACGGGCCATCTCTGACAGGGTCAGCGCCCGGCGGCGGTCCGTGAAGACGGCGAGCAGGCTCAGGGCCCGGTCTATCACCGGTTCGCCCTGTTTGGGCCGCTTGCCGCGCGCGGGAGCGGGGGTTCCGGGCCCGGCGCTGTCCGGATCCCTTTCCTGGGCTGCTGTCATTTCAAACCGTTCCTAGTTCGTCGCCAGTGACCCCCACCACAATAGTGTTTCGCCCAATGAAACTCCTAGCCGGTACTCCATGGCTGCGGCACTGTTGGGGTGGGGCGTCGACTGCGCCGGCGCTGGTTCAAACGGACGCAGTCACCCGCGTCCCGGCAAGGCTGCCGAGGAACTTGGCACTCTCCTTCGGGGTCCGTTCCTGCGTGGCCCGGTCCACCGCGATGAGTCCAAACTTCGGACCGTAGCCAAAGATCCACTCGAAGTTGTCGAAGGCTGTCCAGGCGATGTAGCCGCGGACATCGATGCCGTCGGCCAGGCAGGACGCCACGCCGGCGACCGCCGTGCGGAGGTAGGCCAGTCGCTGAGAGTCGTCGTCGGTCGCCAGGCCGTTCTCCGTGACGATGACAGGGATGCCGGCGACGCTGGCTGCCTCCCGAATGGTCGCTTCGAGGGCCTCGGGGTAAATTTCCTCGCCCATCTGGTTCGTCGCGGCTCCCTCGGGGGCCGGCATCACCCCGTCCGGACCGAAGACCGTCCGGCCGTACGTCTGGATCCCCACGAAGTCGTCGTCGCGGGACGCCACGAGGAAGCGTTCGTTGACCTCTCGACGGATCCTGTCCGCCCGGTCCTGGCCGCCTTCGGCTGCCTGGATGTCGGTGTTGGCCAGGGTCCACCCGACCGGGAGCTCCGGCCGGATCGCCTTGATGGCGGCCCGGCCCTGCCGGTGTGCAGCAAGCTTGATGTCGAAGCCAGCCTCGGAGACCGTGAACTGGAAGGGTGCCACGCGGCTTGCGTCGATCCCGAGCCGGTCTGCCGCGGCCGCCCACAGCGGCACCTCTGCCCTGCGTTCGGGGGCCTCGCCGCCCAGGCCAAGTTCCTTGAGGAGCCACGGGAGGTTGGGCTCGTTGAGGGTGCAGGCGACGCCGATGAGATCGCCGAGGTGCCTCATGGCCCGGTCGCAGTAGCGGGCGAACCGTTCGGGGGTCTGCGGGTCCTCCCAGCCGCCGGCCGCCAGGAGCCACCTGGGTGACGTGAAGTGATGGAAGGTGACTACCGGGATGAGCCCGTGCTCATGGCAGGCCTCCAGCACGCGGCGGTAATGGTTGAGTTCCGCCACCGAGAAGTAGCCTTCCTCGGGCTCGATGCGGGCCCACTCCAAGGAGAAGCGGTAACTCGTGAACCCCAGGTCGGCGATCAGGGCAATGTCCTCGCGGTACCGGTGGTAGTGGTCGACGGCGTCCCCGGACGGTTCGGCGAAGATCGTTCCGGGGAGCCTCTCCAGGAACCAGCAGTCACTGTTGACATTGTTTCCCTCGACCTGGTGGGCTGCCGTGGCGAGGCCCCACAGGAAATCGTGCGGGAAGGCAAAAGAGTCGGTCATCTGGTTCCTTTCGATCTGAGCGCCAAGCGACTGTGCATGGGCTGACTGTCCATCCTCCGCGGTCAATGCCAGGGGAGGGCGGCCGTTTTCATTGGTTGAAAGACTCATCGCTGGTCCCGCGGACATTGCGCGTCCATTCGAGACCCGTCCGGAGTGACCCTCACCACAATACTTTTCCAATCAATGACATTCTCGTGTTTCCGTTTGAGGCGTCGCCGTGATCCTTGAGTGAGCCGGTCGCCGAGACCCATCTGACGAGAGGGGCACCGGCGCAACGGCCCGGAAGCTGGTCACGGACGATCGGTATACAGGCCGCCAGGCTCCCCACGGATGTTGACCCCCGTTTGCTGAGAAAGAATGCGAAGGCGCACTACATGAAACTTCTGAACTCCACCGCACGACGGAGCGCGGCCGTTCTGGCCGGGGCGCTTCTCATGAGTTCGCTCACCGCCTGTGGCGGCGGGACCCAGGCGGCAACCGCCGTCAACAAAGACACATTGACCATCGCCGTCGACAGCGACAGCGCTTCCTTCGGCTTCGATCCGCTGCGTGTCGCCGACGCGCAGCGGCAGTTTTTTGAAGGCCTCTACGAAAACCTCATGACCCTGCAACCGGACGGTTCCGTTGGACCGGGCTTGGCCAAGGAGTTCAGCTACAGCGCGGACAACACGGTCCTTACGCTGACCCTCAAGGAAGGCGTCATCTTCACGGACGGCGCTACCCTGGATGCGGCTCTGGTGAAGGCAAACCTGGACCGCCGCAGCGACCCCGCACTCAGCGCCTACTCCGCAATCGCCAAGGGCGGAGCCCAGGAAATCACTTCGGTGAGTGTTGTCAGTCCCACGCAGGTGGCCATCAAGTTCGCCAAGCCGCAGCCAGGGTTCGAAAAGAACCTCGCCTCCACCATGGGCATGGTTGTCGGCAAGAGCGGTGTTGCCGATACGGCCAGCCTCGCCAAAACCCCGGACGGCTCCGGTCCCTACACGCTCGACCCCTCCACGGTTAAGGGCAACAAGTACGTCATGGTGAAGAACGGCAAGAATGCCGACGCCGCAAACTACGCCTACCAGAAGATCACCTTCAGCGTCATCCAGGATCCCCAGGCGCGCGCCAACGCTCTCGTCTCCGGCCAGGCCGATGTCGCCATGCTCACTTCCCCCACAGTGGACTTCGCAAAGTCCAAGGGCCTCGGCGTGTCCCAGATCGGTGGAACGCTGCACACCATGGTTTCCTTCGACAAGACCGGAAAGACCGCTCCAGCCTTCGCCAGCGAGAAAGTCCGTCAGGCGTTCCAGTTCGCCATCAACCGCCAGTCACTGGTGGATGCACTGCACAAGGGTGACATCGCGGCCTGGAATGCACTTCCCAAGGATTCCGCGGGCTTCACCCATGAGCTGAACACCAAGTTCGCCTACGACCCGGCGAAGGCCAAGAGCCTGCTGGCCGAGGCCGGCTACGCCAACGGCTTCGAGTTCACCATTGTTGGCAGCGCTGAAACCCAGACGGACCTGCAGGCCGTCCAGAAGGATCTGGCCGCCGTCGGAATCAAGATGAACATTAAGATGGCGTCCTCCACCGATGAAGCCTTCGCGGCAGTCGCGACCACGCCCCTCGGCTACGCCGCACTCGGCTGGGACAACCCGGTGGGGCTGATGTACGGGGTGGTCCTGAACGGTTTCACCAATGTGCAGAAGGCCTCCGATGAGCAGTTGACTGCGGCTACGGGCGAAGCCGCGGCCGCGAAGGACGACGCCGCCAAGAAGACCGCCCTCACCAAGCTCAACACCCGCCTGGTGGAATCCGGCTGGATGATCCCGCTCTATGAGTCACTCACCAACCAGGGTTACAACACCAAGAAGGTTCAGCAGGTGAAGTTCGCAGGTTCGAACGCCTACCCGCTTCTCTCGTCCTACGCACCGGCTAGCTGATCACCGAACCTGCCGGACGGCCACCCCGACTCTGGAACGGGCAGCCGTCCGGCAGGTCCTGACCGATGGAGGTCACCATGGCACTATTCATCACCAAGCGTCTGCTGATGGCGCTGGCCACCGTGCTGGTGGTCGCGGTACTGGCATTCCTGCTGGTGCACGCGATGCCCGGCAGCCCCGGCGCTGTGTCGCTCGGCGCCGGTGCCTCCCAAGAAGCGATTGACGAGGTCAACGGGCGGCTCGGCTGGAACGATCCTCTCCTCGCCCAGTTCTTCCGCTGGCTCGGCGACGCCGTCCAGGGCAACCTCGGCACGTCCCTGATCGATGGCCGCTCGGTTAGCGCGGACCTGGGCAACAGGCTTCCGGTGACGGCATCACTCGCGGCTGGCGCCACCGTCCTGAGCGCGATCCTCGGGATCGGCCTGGGCGTGAGCGCGGCGGTCCGCGGTGGCCTGGTGGACCGGATCGTGGGCGGGATCTGCGGCCTGGCCGTGGCCCTGCCTGCCTTCTGGATCGGCATCATCTTTGTGTACCTGTTCGCCGTGCAGTCCTCGGTCTTTCCCGCCACCGGCTACGTGCCGTTCGAAGTCTCACCGCAGGACTGGGGCATGTCCCTGGCCCTTCCTGTCATCACGCTTGCCGTAGGCGGCGGGGCCTTCATCGCCCGCCAGACCAGGGCCTCGATGCTTGAGGCGTTGCAGCAGGAGCACATCCGGACGCTGCGTGCCACGGCCACACCGACCTGGAAAATCCTCTACATCCACGCCCTGCGCTACGCCAGCCTCCCCATCGTGGCCGGCATCGCGCTGCAGTTCATCGGCCTGTTCGGCGGCTCCGTCATCGCGGAGCAGCTCTTCGCCATGCCCGGCCTGGGCCAGGCCGTCCAGACCTCCGTCAGCACCCACGACGCTCCCGCCGTCCAGGGCGTGGTGGTCATCGCCACCGTCGTGGTGGTGGCCGTGAATCTCGTGCTGGAACTCGCCACCAAGTTCCTCGACCCGAAGTTGCGTGCCTCATGATCCCCAACGTCGCCCCCGCTCCTGCCGACAGTGCGCCAGCCACGGCTGCCGCAGCTGTGCAGCCCAAGTCCGGCCAGCGGGCCGCCTTCAGCAAAATTTCCGCAAGCCGGCTCTTCGCCTCGCCCGGCGGCGTGGCCGGCGTCGTATGGCTGGCAGCCCTGGTGGTTGCCTCGCTGACTGCCCAGTGGTGGCTACCCTACAAAACGGAGGACCAGGACTTCACCGCTGTCCTGTCCGGTCCCACCGCCGCGCACTGGCTCGGCACCGACGAACTCGGCCGGGACCTCCTCAGCCGCATCTTCGCTGCCGCCGCAGGCACCCTGGGAACCTCACTGATCACGGTGATTGTCGGCGTCGTGCTCGGAACCGCCCTGGCCATGGTGGCCGCCGGCAGAGGCCAGACGGAAGGAGGGATCAGCCGCGTCACCGAGGTCATGATGTCGCTGCCCGGCACCGTCATCATCCTAGCAGTTATCGGTGCCGTGGGAACCAACATCCCGCTGATCATGGCCATCTTGGGCGTCCTCATTTCCGCCGGCATCTACCGCGTCATGCTGGGCCAGGCCAAGTCGCTCCAGTCCCAGCTGTACGTGGACGCGGCCAAGGTGGACGGCGTCAGCACCCTGGGGATCAGCCTCCGCCACGTTTTGCCCGGACTGACCAACACCATCGTGGTCCAGTCCGCCCTCATCTTCGCTGTCGGCATGCTGATCCAGGCCGGCCTGGCGTTCATCGGCTTCGGCCCGCCCATCCCGCAACCCAGCTGGGGCGGCATGATCCAGGGCGCTTCCCAGCACGTCTACGACGCCCCGTGGCTGATGGTTCCCACCGGTGCGGTCCTTGCCCTGACCGTCCTGGCCGCCAACGCGATCGGCAGCGCCCTGGGGAAGGCGCCGAACACTGGCGTCTCGCACCTGCCGTCGGCAGCGGCGCGCGGCCAGCGTTCTGTTGCAGCGGGCGCCGCGGCCTCGGTGGCCGAGGCGGGAGCCATCCCGGCCAAAGGCCACCTGAGCGTCCGCGGACTCTCTGTAGGGGTCGACGGCGGGACTCCGCTGGTCACGGACGTCTCGTTCGACGTCGGGCCGGGAACCGTGTTGGGCCTGGTGGGGGAATCCGGCTGCGGCAAGACCATGACCGCGCTATCGCTGCTGGGCCTGCTGCCCGCCGGGGTCTCCGCCACCGGCGGCCAGATCCTGTGGAATGGCAAGAACCTGGCCGCCGCCACGGAGCGCGAGATGGAAGGCATCCGCGGCCGGGACATCGCCCTGATCTCGCAGGAACCCATGCGGGCCCTGGATCCCATGTTCACCGTGGGCTACCAGCTCACCGCGGCCATCCGCCGGCTGCGGAAGGTGGGCAAGGCCGAGGCACATGCCGAAGCCCTCAGCTTGCTCGAAAAGGTGGGCATTGTGGACGCCAAACGCATCCTCAAGACCTACCCGCACCAGATCAGCGGCGGCATGGCCCAGCGCGTCGCCATCGCCCTGGCACTGTCCGGCCGGCCCAGGCTGCTGGTGGCCGACGAACCCACCACAGCGCTGGACGTCACCGTGCAGGCCGAAATCCTCTCGCTGCTGCGCTCCCTGGTGAAGGACACCGGGATGTCCGTGGTGATGGTCACCCACGACCTCGGCGTCGTGGCGGACATCTGCGACAACGTCGCCGTGATGTACGCCGGCCAGGTGGTGGAAAGCGGCCGGACCGCCAATATTCTCGACAACCCCCGCCACCCTTACACCTTGGCGCTTCTGGCCGCCGACCCGCACGCCAACACCGCGGCGGACATGCCTGAACGGCTGGCCACCATCAGCGGCCAGGTTCCGCAGCCAAAGGACTGGCCCACGGGCTGCCGCTTCATGGCGCGCTGCCAGTTCGCCGGCTCCGCGTGCGCCGCCCCGGTGCCGCTGCTGCCTTCCGGCTCCGAAGACGGAGTGGTCCGCTGCGTCAAGGCGGACGAACTGGCGGTGGAGGGCCTGGAATGGCTTGCCACCGAAGTGCCCACTCACCGAGTACTGAAAATCGTCGAAAAGGACCTGGCATGAGCATCGAGACGGCAGAACGGCAGGACACGGCGCCAGTTGCGCCGGAGCAGCCCATGCTGGAGGTCAAGGACCTGCTGGTCCGGTACGGCCGCGGCCGGAAAGCTGCAGCAGCCCCGGCAGCGGTGGACGGCGTCAGCTTCTCCATCCGTCCCGGCGAGACCGTAGGCCTGGTGGGGGAATCCGGCTCCGGAAAATCCACCATCGGCAAGGCGATCCTTGGCCTCCAGAAGAGCGCCGGCGGCACCATCAGCTACCAGGGCAAGGACATCACCTATGCCGGTGCTGCAGAGCGCCGCGCCCTCGGCGGTGAACTGCGGGCGGTCTTCCAGGACCCCAACTCCTCGCTGAACCCGCGCCAGAGCATCGGTGCTTCGCTGGCGGAGCCGCTGCGGATCCGCGGGGTTACGGCCGCAGTGGCGCGCGAAAAAGCCGAAGCCATGCTCGAACGCGTGGGGCTGCCCCGTGAGGCCGTGGACCGCTACCCCAGCCAGTTCTCCGGCGGCCAGCGCCAGCGGATCGCCGTCGCCCGTGCCCTGATCTGCGAACCGAAGCTCGTGGTGTGCGATGAGGCGGTCAGTGCCCTGGATCTCTCCACCCAGGCCCAGGTGCTCAACCTCCTGGCCGACCTCCGCGACGAGCTTGGCCTGAGCTACCTGTTCATCGCCCACGACATCTCGGTGGTCCAGTTCCTGGCGCAGCGCGTTGTGGTCCTCTACCGCGGCCAGGTGATGGAAAGCGGGCCGGCGGCAGCCGTCACGGAGTCGCCCAAGCATCCGTTCACCCAGGCCCTCGTGGCTGCTTCGCCCGTGCCGAGGCCCGCGGAACAGGCCGAGCGGAGGATGCTGCGCGAATCCCTTGGCGTCCGCACGGCCGCTGCAGTGGCGGGGTCGCCGGGAGGCTGTCCCTTCAGCCAGCGGTGCCCGCTCGCCACAGAACTCTGCACCGCCGAGCGTCCGGCCCTTCGGCGGGTGGGCGCCGCCGACGTCGCCTGCCACTACGCCTGACCCCGCGCAGCCCAGCGTCAGGTCCGCCTCAAACAAGTTGAGCCCAACTTCAGGGAGCTTCCCCGCATGAACCACCCCACGCACCTTCGGACGGACCACCTCAGCGAATCCTTCGGGATCACCAATACGCTGTCTGGATTCAGCTGGACGCCGCCGCAGGGCACGGTCCGGCAGGTTGCCTACCAGCTGGCAGCCAGCAATGGCTGGGACACCGGCCGGGTGGACGGCGGCACGCACGGCTTCGTGCCGTACGGCGGCCCCGCCCTCGGCTCCCGGGACCGCTTCGACTGGACGGTCCGGACCTGGAACGTGGCCTCTGACGGCACCGAAGTTCTGTCCGCCTGGTCCGAGCCGATGGCCGTGGAACTGGGCCTGCTGCACCCGGAGGATTGGACCGCGCAGTGGATCGGCCCCGACGAACCGGCGGTTCCGGACCCGGGGGAGCGTCCCGGACATGCTCTGTCAAAAACCTTCACGCTGGACGCAGCCCCCGCAAAGTCGCGCTGCTACGCCACAGCCCACGGCATCTACGAGCTCTTCATCAACGGCGTGCGCGTGGGGGACCAACAGCTCACACCGGGCTCGACGAGTTACCACAGCACGCTCCAGGTCCAGGCCTTTGATATCGCCCGCATGCTCCGGCCCGGTACCAACACCGTCCGGGCCGTCCTCACCGACGGCTGGTACCGCGGCACGTTCGGGTACACACGCGACGCCGACATGCACGGACCGCAGACGGCCTTCCTGGCTCAGCTGGAGCTGGAGTCCGGCGGACAACGGACAGTCGTCGGCACCGACGGCTCGTGGGACGTTTCCGCGACGGAGATCGTCAGCGCCGATCTCATGGCCGGCCAGCGAGTAGATTTCCGCCGCGGCCACGGGGCAACCGGGCACGCAGTCCTCCGCGACGGCAGCTTCACCACCCTCACCGGCCCCGTGGCGCCCCCCACGCGCATCGTGGAAGAACTCAGCCCGGTATCCATCACGCGACTGGCCAACGGCAACCAGATCGTGGACCTGGGCCAGAACATCAACGGCTGGATCCGCCTGAGCCGGCTTGGCGCCCCAGGGAAGACTGTCACGATGGTGTACGGCGAAGCCCTGGGCGCTGACGGCGACGTCACCCAGGAACACCTCCGTCCCCACGATTTCCGCAATCCGGGGCAGTTCCTCGGCGCCGGACAGGTGGATTCCGTGGTGGCATCTGGCGCCCCGGGCGAGGTCTTCGAGCCGCGCCACACCACCCATGGCTTCCAGTACGTCGCCGTGCAGGGCCTGGACGCAGACCTGGAACCGGCGGACATCGTGGGCTGCATGGTCCAGACCCAGCTGGAACGCCTGGGGACTTTCAACTGCAGCGACGACCGGCTCAACAGGCTGCACGACATTGTGGAGTGGAGCTTCCGCGGCAACGCTTGTGAAGTTCCCACCGACTGCCCACAGCGGGAAAAGGCAGGCTGGACCGGCGACTGGCAGCTGTTTGTACCCACCGCCGCCTACCTCTTCGACGTGGCAGGTTTTACGGCGAAGTGGCTCAGGGACGTGAGGACCGATCAGTGGGACAACGGAGTGGTGGTCAACATCTCTCCCTCGCCGGGACCGGAGGTAACCAGTGCCGAATTCATGGCCTTTATGAATGGGTCCTCAGGGTGGGGGGATGCGGTGGTCATGGTGCCTTGGGAGATCCATCTCGCCACCGGTGACACCGGCATCCTGGAACAGAACTGGGAGGCGATGGAACGCTGGCTCGGCTTCATCCGCAGCGCCGCGGAGGGCAACCGGCACCCGGCCAGGGCAGAGGCCCACGCCATGCCGGCCCCGCATGAGCAGTATCTCTGGGACACCGGCTTCCATTTCGGGGAATGGATGGAACCGGGTGGCCCGGCGCCGGACCTATTCGCCTCTCGGTCTGCCGACAACGGCATCGTGGCCACCGCCTACTACCGGCACTCCTCCGCCATCATGGCCAGGATTGCCGCCGTCCTGGGCAAGGGGGACAAAGCCCGGGAACTTGGGGAGCTCTCCGGTAACGTCCGCCGTGCGTGGCAGCGGGAATACCTGCGGGCCGACGGAACAGTCGACGGTGGCACGCAGGCCAACTGCGTGCGCGCGCTGGCCTTTGACCTGGTTCCGGACGGCGGCCGGCCGGCGGTGGTCAAGCAGTTGGTCACGCTCGTTCGCGACGCCGGCACGCACCTGGGCACCGGCTTCCTGGCCACCCCCTACCTGCTGCCTGTGCTCGCCGATAACGGACAGCCGGACCTCGCCTATGAACTGCTCATGCAGGACTCCGAACCCTCCTGGCTGGTGATGGTGGACCGCGGTGCCACCACCATGTGGGAAGCCTGGGACGGAAGAGGCGCGGACGGAACAACGCGCCAGTCGCTGAACCACTACAGCAAGGGCGCCGTGATCTCGTTCCTGCACCGCTACACGGCGGGCCTGCGCCAGGCACCCGGGAACGCGGCCTACAAACGGATCATCATCGAGCCCCGCCCCGGCGCCGGGATCACCTCCGCGGCCACGTCGCACCGGGGCCCGCAGGGCCCCATCGAGGTCAGCTGGGCAATTGACGACGGCGAGATCACCCTCATTGCGACCGTCCCGCCCGGCACCACAGCGGAAGTCCGCCTCACCGGCCGGCCGAACGCCGTCGTCGGGCCCGGAACCCATACCTTCACCGCCCCTGCCGGCGGCAATGACCACCAGCCCCAACTTGCAAGGAGTGCATCATGACCCCGGACGCAGCCACAGCCACGGAAACCACCCCCGTCGAAACAGGTCAGGCGGCACCGGCCGGGCTGCCGGCCCCGGCCTTCCCGGCGTTCCTGCCCCCGGGCGCGGCCGAAGTCGTGTCGGAAAACTCTGCCGTCCACCGCGAAGTCAGCTACGCGATCGCTATCGGCTTCCGCCGGCTCGCCATGGATATCTGGCTGCCCCGCAACGCTGCCGGGACGCCGGTGCCGCTGGTTGTCTGGATCCACGGCGGCGCGTTCCAGCTGGGAGACCGCCGCGAGCTGCCGCCTACCTTCGCCCCGGACTCAGTGTTCCGCCTGCTGAACGAAGCCGGCATCGCGTGCGCCACCGTGGACTACCGCCATGCCCTGGAGGCGCCGTTCCCGGCGCAGCTGCACGACCTCAAGGCCGCCGTCCGGTACCTCCGCGAACACGCAGACATGTTGGGGATCGACGCCGGACGGATCGGCGCGTGGGGCGAGTCGGCCGGCGGGCATCTTGCCGCCTTGCTGGGACTGACTGGCGCCAGGAAGGACCTCGAGGGTGGCCTCGGAGTCCAAGGGCACTCCAGCGCCGTGAGCGCCGTCATCGACTTCTACGGGGTGTCCTCGCTGCCGGACATGCCGGCCATGAACATTCCCCCGGGCATGATGACCGGGCCGTTGAGCGCGGCGGTGCCGGACGGCATGACCCTCGAGCCCGGCCCCATGCTGGTGGGCGGCACCGCCGACGCCGCCCTGCTGGCCGCAGCGAGTCCGCTGGGCTACGTCACCGCGGACGCGCCGCCGTTCCTGCTGGTCCACGGCGACAGCGACGGCCTGGTTCCGCTCTCCCAAAGCCAACTGCTCGCCGCCGCGCTCGATGACGCGAACGTCCGCAACGAACTCATCACCATCCGGGGCGGTGACCACTGCTTTTTCGGCGCCGAAGGCCAGCTGGACCGGATCCTCGGCTCAGCGGTGGCATATTTCGCCCACGAGCTTTAGCGACAAGCTCAATTTCCGGCGGTAGCATTCCGCTATGCCTATCGCACGCTTCCCAGGTCTCGTCATTGATTGCCCCGACGCCGCGGTCCTCGCGGGTTTTTACGGCGCCCTGCTGGGCTGGCAGGTGAAGGTCGACGGTGACTGGGCCGAAATCCGCCCTGACGACGGCAGCAACTGCATTTCGTTCCAGCAGGTGGACGGCTACCGTGCCCCGGAATGGCCTGGCCAGGAAGTGCCACAGCAAATGCACCTGGACCTGATGGTGCAGGACCTGGATGAAGGCGAAAAGGTCGCCGTCGAGCTGGGGGCCACCAAGGCCGACTCGCAGCCGGGCACCAGCTTCCGGGTATTCCTCGACCCGGCCAGCCACCCCTTCTGCCTCTGCGTGGACTAAACAACTCGCCACGCCCGGTTGGCGTCGGCAGCCGCCGGGTAGGCCCAACAAGGCACTCCATGCACAGGGTTTCCAGTCAATGAAACTTCGCTAGCGGGCGCATTGCCGTTCCCGGGACGCTGGGGAAAGCCCTAGAGCTTCCTCCAACTGATGAATCGAGCCGACGTTGACTCCCAACACCCTTCGTTTCCCGTCCCAGGACCACGCCCGCGCGGGGACCGCCGTTCCCTCCGCCGTCCGATTCGAACACCACGAGGAGCCCTTCGGCATCGGCGAAGACCGCCCCAGGCTCTCCTGGCAGGTCACCACCGACCGGACCGGGTGGGTCCAGGCCGCCTACGAACTCCAGCTCGGCCCCGATGAGGCCGGCCTGACAAGCTACGGCCGCACCGAGACCAGGGAGCAGCTCCTGCAGCCCTGGCCCGCACCGCCGCTGGAGAGCCGCCAGCGCGTCGCCGTCCGCGTCCGTGTCTGGGGCAACGGCGGCGGCGCGCCCTCCGAATGGAGCCCCGTTGCCTACGTAGAGGCGGGATTACTGAACGCGTCCGATTGGCAGGCAGCCATGATCCGCCCGGCCTGGGACGAGGCCAGCGACGCCAACGAGCCGGCAGCGCGCCTGAGCCGGACGTTCGAAGTGGCCGGGCCCGTGGCGTCCGCCCGGCTCTACGCCAGCGCCCACGGCGTCTACGTGGCGCACATCAACGGCCGCCGCGTGGGCCGGGACATCCTGACCCCGGGCTGGACCAGCTACCACCACCGCCTGCGCTACCAGAGCTACGACGTCACTGAGTATCTCCGGCCAGGCACGAACGTGATCGGCCTTGAGTTCGCGGACGGCTGGTGGCGCGGCAATCTGGGCTTCCAGGAGAAGCGCAACACGTACGGCAACCGCACCGCCGTGATCGCCCAGCTGGAAATGACCGACGGCGGCGGGGCAGTGAGCGTGATTGGCTCGGATGCGTCGTGGCTGGCGGGGCGGGGGCCGGTGCTGTCGGCAGACCTGTACGACGGCGAAACGTTCGATGCGCGGCTCCGGAGCCGTGGCTGGGCTGAGACCGGAGCGGAGACCGGCGCGGGCCCCGACTTGCTGCAGCCCGCCGTCGTAGTTGACGGCTTCGATCCTGCAGTCCTGGTCGCACCCGACGGCCCGCCCGTCCGGGCCACCGACGAGTTGCCGGTCAAAGCCGTGCTGGGAACGCCGTCCGGAAAGACCATTCTGGACTTTGGCCAGAACCTGGTGGGCCGGGTGCGTTTCAATGTGAGCGGTGCGGCCGGCACCGAGGTGGTGCTGCGGCACGCCGAGGTTCTGGAGCACGGCGAACTCGGAGTCAGGCCGCTGCGCGTCGCCAAGCAGACCGACCGCTACATCGTGCGAGGCGATTCGGGCGGCGAGAGCTGGGAGCCGGAGTTCACCATCCACGGGTTCCGCTACGTGGAGGTGAGCGGCTGGCCAGGTGTTGTGGATCCGGACGCGTTCACCGCCGTCGTGATCCACTCGGACCTGCGGCGAACGGGCACGTTCGAATGCTCCGATCCGATGCTGAACCAGCTCCACTCGAACGTGGTGTGGGGGATGCGGGGGAACTTTGTCGACGTGCCCACGGACTGCCCGCAGCGCAACGAGCGCCTCGGCTGGACCGGCGACTTCCAGATCTTCGCCGCCACCGCGTCCTTCCTGTACCGGATCCCCGGCTTCACCACGTCCTGGCTCAAGGACCTCGCCGCAGAGCAGGGGACTGACGGGCCGCCGCCGCTGGTGGTCCCGGAAGTGGTGGCCGAAAAGCCGCCATTCCCGGACCGCCCGGTGATGGCCGCGTGGGGTGATGCAGCCGTGCTTGTTCCCTGGGTGCTGTACCAGCGGACGGGGGACCTCGAGTACCTCCGCCGGCAGCTGCCGGGAATGATCGCCTGGCTGGAAGCCGCGGCCCAGGCCGCCGGCCCGGAGCTGCGCTTTGAGCACGGCTTCCAGTTCGGCGACTGGCTGGACCCGGCCGCACCGCCGGACTCGCCCGGCGACGCCCGCACCCCCTGGCAGCTCGTGGCACAGGCCTACCTGGCTTACTCGGGGTCGGTGGCGGGCGAGGCTGCCGGACTGCTGGGCCACGACACGGAATCGGAACGGTTGCGCGAGCTGTCCGCCCGGTCCCGGGCGGTGTTCCGGGAACGCTACCTTAATGACGAAGGCCGGCTCCGGCCGTCCACGCAGACGGCCTACGCGGTGGCACTGCGCTTCGGACTCCTCGAACCGGCCGAACACCCTGCCGCGGCCGCCCGGTTGGCCGACATCGTGGAAGCCGACGGCTACCGCATCGCCACCGGGTTCGTGGGAACTCCGCTGGTCTGCGACGCGCTCAGCGATGAAGGCCACACGACGGCGGCATACCGCCTGCTCCTCCAGACCGAGTGCCCGTCATGGCTGTACCCCGTGACAATGGGCGCCACCACTATTTGGGAACGCTGGGACTCCATGCTCCCGGACGGCAGCATCAATGAGGGCGAAATGACTTCTTTCAACCATTACGCCCTGGGTGCCGTGGCCGATTGGATGCACCGCACTGTGGCCGGCTTGGCACCAGCTGAACCCGGGTATCGGAAACTCGCCATCCGGCCTAGGCCCGGCGGGGGGCTGGCGTGGGCCGCTGCCCGGCACGAGACCCCTTACGGCGAGGCTGTGGTCCGGTGGGAGCTGGACGGCGACGTGTTCTTGCTGTCCGTGTCGGTCCCGGCCGGCTGCACCGCCGCGGTGTACCTGCCCGACGGCGGGACCACCGGCGTCGAGGTCGGTTCCGGGACGCATTCGTTCAGCTGTGCAGTTCCTGAAGCCGCAACCGAGGGCGCCCGCGAGCCGGTGTTTCAGCCATGAGCCTGGATGTGGAGCTGGCCGGCCTCATGCACCACGTGGCTGAAGCCGGCTCCTTCGCCGATCTCCTCGCCGATCCTGCCGGGATGCAGCGGCTGGCGGCGTTCAGCGGCGCGGATCTGCCCTACACGGCCCCTGCCGTACCGATCCGCTCGGTGGAGGCGCCGGGGCCCAACGGACCCGTGCCCATCCGGATCTACGGCCCCGGCATCCTTCGGCTGGACGGTGACCGGGGTTCCGCGGCGGGGAATGCGTCCGGGGCCGCCCTGCCCGGCCTGGTGTGGCTGCATGGCGGCGGGTTCGCCGGAGGGACGCTGGACATGCGGGAGGCCGACCAGGTCGCCCGGGAACTAGCTGACCGGACCGGCGGCCTGGTGTTCTCCGTCGACTACCGGCTGGCCGGCGACGGCGTCCACTTCCCGGTCCCGCACGAAGACGCGCTCGCGGCGTGGATCTGGGCGGCAGCCCACGCCGAGGGCCTTGGCGTGGCCCCGGGAAACCTGTGCCTTGGCGGGGCCAGCGCCGGCGGGAACCTCGCCGTCGGCGCCGCCATGTATCTCAAGGACGCCGGACTCGCACTGCCCGCCAAGCTGCTGCTGGCGTACCCGTTCCTGCACGCCGCGCTTCCCCCTCTGAAGCCGACCGCGGTGTCCGACGGCAGGGTGCTTTCCAGCCTGCCGCGGATCCTGCGCTTCACCGAGGACGACTGCCAGGCAATGGTGGAGAACTACATCGGCGGCCCCGCCGGGATGGCGTCCTCGTATGCCCTGCCCGGCCGTGCCGATCCTTCGGGGCTCCCCCCGGTGGCGGTCATCGCCTGCGAATACGATGACCTGCGTCCGTCGGCTGAGCTCTTCCGGGAATCGCTCCGCGCGGCCGGCGTCCAGGTGTCCTTCCGGCTGGAAGCGGGGGTGACGCACGGGTACCTCAACCACTCGGCGGCGCTGGGGATCGTGCAGCAGGGGCTGGCATTCCTTGCGGCGGAACTGGCCTCGGCAAAGCCCTTTCAATGATTGAAATCCGCGGTTTGCGCCGGTCCGGTGATCCGACAGTCTTAGGGGAGACGCCGGGCATCACGGAACCCGTGCACAAGCCAAGCGGCGCAGGAAAACGGATGGAGTCGACGATGACGGAAGGTCGCGTGCTGAGCGGCATCGAATTCGCCCGCGCGGGTGACGACGGTTCCCGCCCGCTGTTGCTGGACCTCTACCTTCCCGGTCCTGAGGGCGGGGCGGCTCCCCGGCCGGCGGTGGTCCATTTCCACGGGGGCGGCTGGCGCATGGGGGAGCGGTCTTCCCTGGGCCCGGTCCTGGACGGATTCGGCAACAGCGCCTTCCAAACGTTCACTGACACAGGATTCGTGGTGGCATCGGCGGACTACCGGCTTAGCCAAGAGGCGCATTTCCCGGCCCAGCTGCACGACGCGAAAGCCGCCGTCCGCTGGCTGCGGAACCATGCCGCCGACTACAACGTGGACCCGGAGCGGATCTACGCGTGGGGCGACTCCGCGGGCGGCCATCTCGCCAGCCTGGTGGGTCTCACCACCAATGCCGACGGCGTCAATGCCGGCGATGCCGTCGCCGCGGTGGCAGCCTGGTACCCGCCCACGGACCTGGGCAGGATGGCCGAACAGAGCCTGCCGGGCGCCGTTGCCAGGGCCAACGATCCCGGATCCAGGGAGGAACTCCTTGTCGGTGCTGTACTGGCCGACGAGCCGGCGAAGGCGTCTGCGGCGAGCCCCATCAGCTACGCCAGCCGTTCGGCACCGCCGTTCTTCCTGGCCCACGGAACCGCCGACCGCTTCGTTCCGCCCGCCCAGTCGACGTCCCTAGCGGCGGCGCTGGAAGCCGCCGGAACCGACGTCGAACTGCTCCTGATCGAGGACGCGGACCACATGTGGGTACTGCCCGATCACAGCCCGGCCGCCGCGGAGAAGGCCATGGACGCCACCGTCGACTTCTTCCTCCGCCAGGCCCACGTCCCCTGACAGAGCCCTCCCCGCGAAGCCAGTGCGGGCCCCGGTCTGACCCGGGCAGCTTTGCCCTGCCAATTTTCCACGATCACCAGTTCCCTCACCCGCCCGTCCGGGCGGAACCTGAAAGGCCCTCCACATGCAGTACATCGGCATCACCCACGACGGCGCGGCCTGGGTTGCGGCCCTGGCCGACAGCCGGGTCTACCCGCTGGCTCCGGTCCAGGATTTCTGGGCGGATGCCGCCGGCTGGCAGGAAAAGTCCCTGTCCCTGACGGCCGGCGGCGCGTCGCTGACCCGGGCGGACGTCACCGAAGTCCCACTGGTCCCGCCCACCGCCCGCGTGATCTGCGTGGGATTGAACTACCGCGCCCACGCCGCCGAGGGTTCCTTCTCCGTGCCCGAGTACCCCACGCTGTTCGGCCGGTGGACCGCGTCCCTGTCGGTCGGCAACGTCCCCGCGCCGGTGCCCGCCGGCGAGGCCGGACTGGACTGGGAAGGCGAAGTCGCCGCCTACGTGGGCCGGCGGGTCGAATCCGCGGACGAAGCCACCGCCGCGGAAGCCGTCTTCGGCTACTCCACCTTCAACGACCTCACCGCGCGGCGGGCCCAAAAGCTCACCGCCCAGTGGACCCTGGGCAAGAACGGCGACTTCAGCGGCCCCCTCGGCCCGCTGGTCAGCCGCGACGAGGCCGGGGACCTTCGCGAGGGATTGCAGGTCCGGACCCGGGTCAACGGCACCGAGGTCCAGAACGGCAACACCCGGGACATGATCTTCTCCGTCCCGGCCATCATCGCCCTGATCAGCCAGACGATGACCCTGCATCCCGGTGACGTCATCGCCACGGGAACCCCGGAAGGGGTCGGCTACGTCCGGACCCCGCCGTGGCTCCTGCAGCCCGGCGACACGGTCGAAGTGGAAATCGACACCCTGGGAACGCTCACCACGCCCGTCGGCGGGCCGTCACTGCGGGCCCGGGCCTGATGACCGCCGTCAACAACGCGGCCCTCGGCGACCTCCCGGACCGGGTGCCGGTGCTGATCGCCGGCGGAGGACCCAGCGGGCTCTTCCTGGCCCTGGACCTCGCGCACCGCGGCATCCGCAGCCTCGTCATCGAGCCGAGGACCACCATTGACCAGGACCGGCCGCGCGCCAAGACCACGAACGCCCGCACCATGACGCACCTGCGCCGCCTCGGGCTTGCCGACAAACTCCGCGACGCCGCGCCGCTGCCGGTCGCCTACGCCCAGGACGTCATCTTCTGCTCCGCCCTCACCGGCCACGAAGTCACCCGGTTCCGCCAGGCCTTCCAGCTCGTCCCGGGCCGGTATGGCCCCCAGCCGGAATGCGGGCAGCAGGTCCCGCAGCCCGTCATGGAGGCCGTGCTCCGGGAGGCCGCCGCCGAATCCCCGCTCATCACGCTGCTGACCGGCCTGAGCGTGGAAGACCTGGACATCAACCAGGGCGGCGGCACGCCGGGCCCAGGCCGGCCGCGCTTCGGCTCGCGCGTGGCGGTGTCCGACGCAACCGGGCGGCGCAAGGCCGTGGACTGCAACTTCGTAGCCGCGGCCGACGGCGGGTCCTCCACCGTGCGCCGCCGGCTGAACATCCGCCTCGCCGGGGGCTCCGCCGAGCTCTCCAACATCAGTGTCCTGTTCCGTTCCGACACCCTCGCCGCCGCGATCACCCTGGACCCGGCCGTCCAGTACTGGGTCCTGGGACCCGAGGTTTCGGGCATGGTGGGGCCGCTGGACCTCGGCAGCACCTGGTGGGCCATCATCCAGGGCGTGGACGGCAGCGGATCACCCGACGCCGGACACCTGGTCCGTTCGCTCGTCGGGGCCGACGTCGACGTCGAGGTCATCGCCACCGACCCCTGGACGGCGCGCATGCTGCTCGCCCCGGGATACGGGCACGACGGCGTGTTCCTGATCGGGGACGCGGCGCACCTGAATCCGCCCTGGGGCGGGCACGGGTTCAACACGTGCATCGGCGACGCCGCCAACCTGGCCTGGAAGATCGCCGCCGCCTTGGAGGGCTGGGCCGGCCCGGCCCTGCCCGGCAGCTATGAGCTGGAGCGCCGGCCCGTCGCGGCCCGGACCATCCGCGACGCCGCCGCCAACGGCAAGTCGCTGGCCTACCACTTCGCGGACCCGGCCCTGGGCCGGGCTGATGCGGACGGCGAGGCAGCCCGGCGGGTCGCCAAGGATGCGCTGGCCGTCAAACAAAGCGAGTTCGACTCGCTGGGACTGGTGCTGGGCTACACGTACGGCTCCTCGCCTCTGGTGGTCCCGGACGGCCTGTCCGTCCCCGCCGAGGACCCCGTCAGCTACGTCCCCTCCGCCAGCCCGGGATCGCTGCTGCCACACGCCTGGCTCGACGCGACAACGTCGCTCTACGACCTGCTGGGCAGCGGCTTCACCCTCCTGGTGGACCGCGACAGCCTGGGCGGCGCGGCCGCCGGGCAGGCCTACGCGGCGGTCCTGGCCGCCGCCGCGATCCACAAAATCCCGCTGTCCGTCGTCGACGTCGGACCCGACCAGGACGGAACCCCGATGACCACGCACTGGCAGGCCGCCGCGGTGCTGGTCCGCCCGGACCAGCACGTCGCCTGGCGGGGGACCGACCCCGTGGGGGCCGCCGCGGCCATTGGCGTGGCCGCCGGCTGGCCGCTGGCAACACCATCCGAAGACCCCGACAGGAGAACACGTGTCCGTGCCGTCCTTCCGTGACTATCTCTACCCGCCCGACCACCCGCGGGTGGCGCAGATCCGTGGCCTGGATGCCCGCGGCTATGCCGAGGCGGCAAAGACCGATCCCTTCGCGGGTCCCATGATCCAAGGCTGGGCCGCCCAATACCCCGAGCCTTTCACCGGGGTGACCAGCGACGGGGTCCGCCGGGACGGGCTGTACCCCCTCGAGACGGCGCCGGCGGGGGAGGAGGCGCCGGGGGGCCCCGAATGGCAGAGCTGGGCCAACCCGGAATTCCTGCAACATGACACGGGCCTGCGCCTGGACGAGCTGGACCCGGACGTGCGCGAACAGATCCTGGCCGTCGTGGCGGCGAGCCTGAGTCCGGCCGGCTACGGGCTGGTCCGTAACCTGATGCGGATCAATGGATTCCTGGGCGACCTGGTGGAGCTGCCGGAGCTGATGAACGAGTTAAGCTACAACTTCGCCCTCTACGGTGACCCGTCGGAGACGTCCCCGTGGGGCTGGCAACTCTTCGGCCACCACGTGGCGCTCAACGCCCTGGTGGCCGGGACCCAGCTGGTGGTCTCGCCGGTGTTCCTCGGCGCCGAACCGGACGTCATCGACGCCGGCCCGCACCAGGGCGTGGCCGTTTTCAAGGAGCGGATCGCCTTGGCGCGGCGCCTCATGCAAGCCCTGCCCGGGCCGCTGCGGGACGAGGCCACGCTTTTCGAGGACATGCAGGACCCGGCCATGCCGGAGGGCAGGCTGCACCCCGGGGACGAACGTCACCTGGCCGGCTGCTTCCAGGACAACCGCGTGATTCCCTACGAGGGAATCCCGGTCAGCGCGATGCCCGCCGCGGCACGCGCGATCCTGGACCAGCTCGTGGCAGACTTCATCGCGTTCCTCCCCGACGGGCCGCGGACCGTCCGCCTGCGGGAAATCGCGGCCCACTGGGACGAAACCTGGTTCTGCTGGATCGGCGGATGGGAGGCGCAGGACGCCTTCTACTTCCGCCTGCAGAGCCCCGTGCTGGTCATGGAACTGGACCACCACACAGGCGTCTTCCTCAGCAATGACACCCCGGCCCCGTTCCACATGCACACGGTGCTGCGCACCCCGAACGGCAACGACTACGGGCGCGAGCTGGTGCGCCAGGCTCTGAACGGACACGCGTCATGAACCGCTGACAAGCCGTCCACCGACGCGAATGGCCCGGAACCCTCCGCGGGGGTTCCGGGCCATTCGTGTGGGACCTGCAGCCGGACCGGAAAACCGGGCCAGATGCCCAGGTCCGCCTAGATGTCCAGCGCAGCCCTGCGCTGCGGCGGGGGACCCACCACGGTCAGGTCCATCTCGGCCTGGGCCCGGCCGAAGCCCTCCATGTCCATGTAGGGCTCGCCGCCCTCGGTGTACATGTAATCCTCCGTGGGCTTGTTGAAGTACTCGAAGAAGCCGTTGAAGACCGACGGCGTCAGGAACCCGACCATCTGGGTGTTGTGGGAATCGAAGGCGAAGGAGTGGATGGTCCCGGCCGGGGCGTGGAGGAAGTCGCCCTTGGTGAGCAGCACTTCGCGGCCGTTGGCGTAGATCCACATCCGGCCCTCGGTGCAGAGGAAGTTTTCCGTGTGCTGCTCGTGGAAGTGCAGCGGAATGTAGGGGGACTTGGCGCCCTTGGTGTGGACGGCGAAGTAGTTCGCTCCCGTGTTCGCCGGCCGGGACAGGTACGTGAACATGGTCTGGTAGCTGACCATCCGCTCGCCCTCGCCCGCACTGAGGAAGTACGGGCTCTGAGCCGCCGGCAGCCCGGCGTCCTGCCGGAAAGACGGTGCCACCCGTTCGACGTCGGGGAACGTGATGCCGAATTCGGCGCCCACCGCCGCGCACTCCTGCAGGCTGGGCTTCCGGCCCGGGGTGACAGGTGGGACGTGCGAATCGATGGGTGTGCCGACGCGTTCGTAGTAGGCCTCGGCGCCGCCCGGTGTCATCCAGTTCAGGAACCGGGTGTAGTGGCTTGCCATCCGGTACGCGTGCGGGGTTCCCGGCGGGATCACCACGGAATCCCCGGGAGTCAGGATGCGGCTTTCGCCCGGCAGCCAGACGTGCAGGATGCCGTCGAAGACGTACAGCGTTTTGTGTTCCACCGCGTGGCTCACAAACGGTGATTCGGCCCCCATGCCGCCGGAGATGTAGGCGGCGCTGAAAATGCCGCCAGTGTCTGCCGCCCGGGCGATCACCGTGACCAGCTGGCCGGCGATCTCATAGCGGGCGCCTTCGCCCGACGCCATGTAGTACGGGACGGCGTCGCCCGGCAGCACATTCGCCAACGGGAGCTCTTTGTTCATTTCCTCAACGCTGAGGGACATCGCATCCTTCTTTCCTGTCTGTGGAGCGCGGGCTGCCCCCAAGACTGCCCCTGATTCTCCGCCGCGGCGACCTCCATTTCCAATGGATGAAACACTTCTGTCCGTCGCTCCGGGCTGTTGGGCGCCGGGAAGCCGTTGGCGGCGGCCGGCGGGCGGTCAGGGGTAGGCGCCCGCGGCCATTCGCCGATACGGTCCAAAGTCCCTGTTTTGGTGTCAGTACTCCCGGCTAGTCTTGCGTGAGGCGCATGGCGGTCCGTAATGCGAGCCGGTGCGCCTCCAGCCAAGAACAATGGGGGGTACGTTGTCCAACGATTCAGTCATGACCTGGCTTCCCGGCGACGCAGGCCGCACCGCGGCAGCCGAGCCTTCAGAGCGGAGCGAGGCCGTCGGCCCCTCCTGGGACCGCGTCATCCCGCAAGGATCTCCCGGCGTCAGCCGCGGTGACTACTGCCGCGACCATTGGCCGCCCCTGTAGGGGTACCGCTGAGGCGGCAGTGTTCCTGCCCGCGGAGGACCCAGACGGCGGTTTCCCGCGCACGGCTGTTGGCTTCTATTTACCTGGGATTTACGTGACTTGCCTTGTGGGCGTTCCACGGCCGCAGCGAGACTTTAATGACGGGCTGACATCATCCGTTCAGCCTCAGGGACAAACCAATCCAGCGGGCAGCAGCGACGCTTTCCCCTTCACCCCGTGGCAATGATGCCCGGACGGGGAGCCCGCGAACCGGGAGGATCGTCATGGCCGGCACATTTGAACTCTTCGTTGACGCTGATGCCTGCTTCAGGTTTCGGCTCAGGGCACCGGACGGGGCAGTACTGGCCGTGTCAAAGGGCTTCGCGGACAAGCCGGCAGCGGTTGCCGGCATCACCGCGGTGCGCGAGTATGCCGGCATGGGGCTGATCAGTGATCTGTGCCCGGAGCCGCCGGCAAGTCCGGCGGCACCGCGGCCGAGAAGCACTCCGGCGCCGGTGCCCGGCGTCGACCGGCGGGTGCACGACAACGACCTCCGGATCCGCGCCCGGGCCCTCCGCCGCCCGGCGCACGGGCCGGGCGCGGTAGGCGTCGGCTGATCCGGCAGGGCGCACGGCTACCCGGCCGCGGCAGACCGGCCCACGCGGACGTTGGGTGGCCAGGGGCGCCGCTACGGGTCCATTCCGGCGTGCACCGGAACGAACTCGATCTTGTTCGCTGGCTGGACCGTTTTCTTGGGGGCCCGCGAGAACCCCTTGGCATCCAGGTGGTTCTGCGCCCGGTACTCCGCCAGGGCCTCGTCGTAGATCCCGTTGAGGCGGTGCCCGGAATAGACGTGTTCTGAGCCGTCCGTGAACGTGATGCTGATGAGCGACTTTTCCGGGAAGTGCCGGTTCATGCGGATGAACCCCTCGGCGTCTTGCTTGAGATTGATCATGTGGTTCCCACTTTCGTGATCGAGTTGATCCAGTCTCCCGCCTTCGCTGTGACTAAACCAACCGGCCACGGCCAGCCGGCTGCCTCCATCGGTTCAGGCCACCCTGCTCGATCGGGATGGGGGCGTACCCCTATTCGGGGGCATACGCGTCCACCGCCTGCTGCAGCACCGGGCTGAAGCGGTCCCAGGAATCGGCCGGCGTGGCCACAACCAGGACGCTGCTTCCCCGGGTTCCTGCAACGAGGCAGGCTATTTCACGGTAATTGTGGGCACCGATCCGCGTTACATAGGTGTCTTCCACGCAGGAACCGGTGCCTCCCCGGAACCCCATTCCGGCGCGGTACTGCAGCCGGCTCGCGGATGCGGCGTTCTCGCCTCTGAGATGGGCCAGCCGGAATTCGGGCCAATTGGCCAGCGACTCGTCGCCCTGTTGCGGCGTGGCATTGAGATAGATATGGAGGTCCCCGTCGGGTGCGGTGACGGTCGCGGACACGCTGCCGGGGTCGCCCGGCACGGGAGCGGCATCAGGTGGGATGGCCAGCACGGCTGTCGTGTCCGGAAGCTCCAGCGGCTGCCATCCTGCCGGGGCCGGTCCGGGACGGAACCACGCGAACGGGGTGGGGCCGGAGGCAGGCGCCGCCGTCTGGTTCCCGGCCGGACTGCCGCACGCGCCGAGGGCCAAGGCCGCTAGCGCCGCCGGCACCCCGAACAGGAGCCCCCTGCCGGGGCCCGGCCCAAGCGCCCCGTGGCTGCTACTTGTTGCCGTCACCGTCGTCCGGTCCTCCGTTGTTGTCGGCATCATGATCGTTTCCGGCAGGCACCCGGGCGGGCGGCGGAACCATGGGCCGCGGCGCCGGTGGAGCGACGCGCCGCGGGGCGGGCGCCGGCGGCCGGATCATGGGCGCCGGGGCGGGCGGCGCAATGTACCGTGGCGGGGCCGGCGCAACGGGCGGGGCAACATACCGTGGCGGCGCCGGCGCAACGGGCGCGGCAACGGTCGACGGCGGAGCCGCGTTGCTGGCGGGGTCCTTGGGCGACGGTGAGGGGTTCCCCGTCGCAGGAACTGACGGGACTGTGTAGGGGGCCGGTGCCGGCGTCGCTGTGTGCCCGCCGAAGCAGGCCCCCAGCAGCAGGATGGCGCCCAACGCCGCGGCGGCAGTCGCCGGGCGAAGAATCCTCATTGTGCTCTCCTTAGGGATGGCCGGCCAGGGGCGGCCGGACCTGTCCCTACAACGGTTCCGGCAGCCTGCAGGTTCAACACGGGCTGCGGCCATTGACCGCGCCGGGCGCAAGTGAACTGTTTGCCGCCCGGCGTCGTCCTACCTCCAAGGAGGCGGAAATGTCCGATCAGGAGGCCGAGTTACTGCGATCGCTGCAGGAGGCTTACGGCCCGGCGCTATGGCGGTTCGTCATGGGAATGAGGCGTGACAGCGCCCTGGCGGACGACGTCGTGCAGGAGACGCTGATCCGCGCGTGGAAGCACCCGGCGATTCTGCAGCGCCCGGAGCCGGCGGTGCGGGCCTGGCTTTACACGGTCGCCCGCAATCTCGTCATCGATGACCGGCGCAGCGCCCGCCGCCGGCACGAAACGGCAACCGACCAGCTGCCAGAGATTCCGGAGGCGGACCGGGTCGACAGGATCCTGGACGGGTGGCTTGTCTCGGATGCGCTCGCCGGGCTGTCCGCCGAGCACCGGGCCGTCGTCATTCATTCGTACTATTTGCGGGAGACGACCGCCGAGATCGCGCAAAATCTTCAACTGGCCGAGGGAACAGTGAAGTCGCGCCTGCATTACGCGCTGAGGGCGATGCGGCTGGCCCTGCAGGAGGGAGGCGTGACGCCATGAACCGGAACGGAACCGATGAGTACCGGCGCTGGGATGCCGCGTACGTGCTGGGATCCCTCGTCTCCTCTGAGCGGCACGAGTTCGAGGAGCACCTGTCCGGCTGCGCTGGCTGCAGGGCCGCCGTCGCCGAACTTGCCGGACTGCCGTCGCTGCTGGCAGCACTCTCACCCGAGGAAGCCCAGTCCCTCGGGCGGACTGACGGCGAACGGCGGACACCGACGTTGCAGCCCGGACTGGCGCGCAAGGTCCAGCGCGGCCGCCGGCGCACCCGCCTGGCTGTCGCCGGGATCATGCTGGGCGCCGCTGCCGCCGCGGGCGCGGTTTACGTTGAGGTCACGGCCTCCCCGCCCCCGGCTGCCCAGATCCAGGCCGCATCCGCGACGGCCCTGAACTTCACCCCGGTCGCCGACAGTGCCATGGTGGCCACCGGATCCCTGACCACGCAGCCGTGGGGAACGCAGATCGACTGGCAGTGCACGTACACGCCGTCCCCGGCCGACTATGCTCTGCCGGGCGGTCTCCGCGCGCCGGAGGAGTACGGATTGGTGGTTCTCGACTCCCGCGGCGCCACCACCCAGGTGGCCACCTGGACAGCAACGCCGGGGACAGTGGCGACACCGACGGCCACCACAGTTGTCCCGAGAGCCGATATCCGCAGCATTGAAATCCGTGCCGTCGCGAGCGGCAAGACGCTCCTGGCCGCGCACCCGTAGCGCCGGCACACCCGCGTGCACGAACGGGGCCGCACCCGTGCCCGCGCCGGCGGGGCGCCGGCGGGTGGATCAGCGGCGCGGCGCCGGATGGATGGCCAGGACTCCATTGCAGGGACAATGGAGGCGTGACTTCCGCGAACACACCCCTGGACCCAGCCTGCGCGAAGGGGCTCTTCGACCTCGACGCCATCGGGGCTGGCCTGGCTTTTGCGGAATCGCTGGGAGCCCTCGCGGCGGCATTGCACGCCGGTGGTGCGGGGGCGTCCGCGGTGGTGCAGGCGCCTCCCGGCACAGGCAAAACGACGCTGGTGCCGCCGCTGCTCGCCAACATCGCCGCCGGCGGGAGGGGCCGGCGCCCGCGGATCGTGGTCACCCAGCCGCGCCGCGTCGCTGCCCGTGCGGCCGCCCGGCGCCTGGCCGCCCTGGACGGCACCCGGCTCGGCGACCGCGTGGGCTACACGGTCCGCGGGGAACGCCAGACCGGCCCCGGTACTGTGATCGAGTTCGTTACCCCCGGCATCCTGCTTCGCCGCCTCCTCGCGGACCCGGGGCTCGAGGGCACGGACGCCGTGATCCTCGATGAGGTCCACGAACGCGGGCTGGAGACCGACCTCCTCGTTGGCATGCTCGCCGAAGTCCGCCAGTTGCGCGGCGACCTCGCCCTGATCGCCATGTCGGCCACCCTCGATGCCCCCCGCTTCGCCGCCTTGATCGGAGACACGCTGATCGGTGAGGCGGCGGACGGAAACGACGACGGCGGCGGCCCGGCACCGGTCATTGACTGTCCGTCCGTGCTCTTTTCGCTGGACGTGGAATGGGCCCCCGCGTCGGCGCCGCGGCTGGATGAGCGGGGCGTGGCCCGGGCCTTCCTGGACCATGTGGCCGACACGGCAGCGGCCGGGCATGCGGCCGCGCTGGCTGGCGGACGGGACGTGGACGCCCTGGTGTTCGTTCCCGGCGCGTGGGAGGTTTCCTACGTGGCGGGGGGGGGGGGGGGGGGGGGGGGGGGGGGGGGGGGGGGGGGGACTGTTCCGGGCGTCCGGCTGGTCATCGATTCCGGGCTGTCCCGCGAGCCGCGGCGCGACGCCGGCCGCGGAATGTCCGGCCTCGTGACGGTGTCCTGCTCCCGGGCGTCCGCGGACCAGCGTGCCGGCCGTGCCGCACGCCAGGGCCCGGGCACGGTGATCCGCTGCTATGACCAGAGGGCCTTTGGTGCCGCGCCGGCGCACCCGACGCCGGAGATCGCGGCAGCTGACCTGACCGGCGCCGCCCTGGTCCTGGCCTGCTGGGGAGCCCCCGGCGGCCGGGGACTTGCGCTGCCGGACACGCCGCCCCGGGCCGCGATGGACGAGGCCGTCGAAGTGCTGCGGGAACTCGGCGCCGTCACCGCGGACGGTCACGCAACCGAGGTGGGCAAGACCCTGGCCCGGGTCCCGACTGACCCCCGCCTTGCCCGCGCCCTGCTGGACGGCGCCGCGACGGTGGGCTACCGCACGGCGGCCGAGGCCGTCGCCCTGGTGTCGGGGGACCAGCGCGCACCGGGCGCAGACCTCACCAGACTGCTTGCCGCGCTGCGGACGGGCCGCGATCCCGGATCCCGGCGCTGGTCGGAGGACGTCCGGCGGATGGAGTCAATCGCCCGGCAGGAATCCACCGGTGGCGGGCACCAGAAGCCATCCCGCGCCGCGCCGGTTGCGTCTGCTGGGGCCGTTGGTGCCGCGGAGGCCGTCGGGTTTGTCGTCGCCCTGGCCTTTCCGGACCGGGTGGCGCGCCGCGTTCCGGGCCAGGGGCCGGCACAATACCTGCTGACCTCCGGAACCCGGGCCGGGTTGCCGGCCGGCAGCGCCCTGTCCGGGCACGAATGGCTGGGAGTGGCCGAAGTGTCCCGCGCACAAGGGCGCGATGCCGCGGGGACCGGTGCCGTCATCCGCTCTGCGGCGCCGCTGACGGCGGACACCGCAGAGGCCGCCGCCGGCAACCTCCTGAGCGACACGCTGCAGGCGCGGTTTAGCCAGGGCCGGGTCTCGGCCCGGCGGGAGCGCCGCCTGGGCGCGATCGTGCTCTCGTCCACCCCGGTACGGCCTCCTGCGCAGGAGGGCCGCGCAGCTGTGGCCCGCGCACTGGCCAGCGAGGGGCTGGCCACCATCGGATGGTCGAACGCGGCGGACGGCTTGCGCCGCCGTCTTGCCCTGCTGCACCGGGAGCTGGGCGGGGCATGGCCCGACGTTTCCGAGCCCGCGTTGCTGGCCCGGCTTCAGGACTGGCTGGCCCCGGAGCTCGCGGCGTTGGCCGGCGGGGCATCGACGGGCGGGATCGACCTCGCCGGCCCGCTGGGCCGGCTGCTGCCGTGGCCCGAGGCGGCCCGGCTGGGCGAACTGGCACCCGAGTCGCTGGCGGTCCCCAGCGGATCCCGGATCCGGATCGACTACCCGGACGCGGCAGACGCCACCGGCCGGCCCGTGGTGGCCGTCAAGCTGCAGGAGTGCTTTGGCTGGGCGGAGACGCCGCGGCTGGCCGACGGGCGCGTGCCGGTGCTGTTCCACCTGCTCTCGCCGGCCCGCCGGCCCCTGGCCGTGACGGACGATCTCGCGTCCTTCTGGTCCGGGCCCTACGCCCAGGTCCGGGCCGAAATGCGCGGCCGCTATCCGCGGCATCCGTGGCCTGAAGACCCGTGGACCGCGCCCGCGACGGCCCGGACCAAGCCGCGGAACTAACGCCTGACCAGCTGCCCGGCGCTGCCAACTGACCACTCGCGCCGCGCGGTCAACAGGGGCATGATGAAGGAGCACGACGCCGGCGGGCCTCCGGACCCGCGGGACGACGGGCAAACAGGCCGGTCAACCGGGCCGGGCAAACCTGCCCGTCAAACAAAAAAATCAGCCACGCGATGAAGAGTGATGGCCATGCACCTTGCGTTCGTCTCCATTCCCGCCTACGGACACGTCAACCCGACCCTGCCGCTGGTGGCGGAGCTCGTGGTCCGGGGGCACAGGGTCACATACTTCACGTCCGCCGACTTTGAACCGCTGATCCGCAAGGCCGGCGCGGACTTTCACGCGTCCGGCGGGAACTGGATGGCATCGATGCCTTCCTTGGGGCCCGGGCAGAGGGCGCAGGCGCACCTCATGCTGCCGATCATGCACCGCGTGTTCGAGGACCTCAGAACCAGCTTTCCGGCGCTGGTCGATCAACTCCGCCAGGACCCGCCGGACGCCATCTGCTTTGACGCGATGACGCTCAGCGGCAGCATGGCGGCGGAAAAGATCGGCGCCCCGGCCATTGCCCTCATGCCCACCTATGCCACCAACGAGCACTTCTCGCTGAGATCGCTGATGCCTGCCCCGCCACCGGACGGCGCCGATGAGATGGCCAAGGTTGCCCTGGCCATGGGCCGATTGCTGGCGGAATTCGCGGCCGGGCAGGGCGTGCGGACACCGCGGATGTTCGATGGTCCGCCTGCGCCGTTCAACATCGTGTTCCTACCCCGCGAATTCCAGCCCATGGGGGCGACCTTCGATGACCGGTTCCGGTTTGTGGGTCCCAGCGTCGGCGGCCGGGACACCGACGGCGAATGGGAGCGTGAGGGAACGGGACCGCTGTTGTTCATCTCGCTGGGCACCACCCCGCTGAACCGCCGGCCGGACTTCTTCCGGATGTGCCTTGACGCCTTCGGCGGAAGCGAGTGGGACGTCGCGATGGCCGTCGGGGACCAGACCAGCATGGCCGATCTCGGAACGATTGCGCCGAACATCCGGGTCCGGCCGGTCTTCCCGCAGTTGCAGGTACTGCGCCGGACCGCCGTCTTCATCACCCACGCGGGCATGAATTCGACCATGGAAGCGCTGTATTACGCCGTCCCAATGGTGGCCGTGCCCCAGCAGCCGGAACAGGCGGCCACCGCCCGCCGGCTGGAAGAACTGGGTCTTGGCCTGCGCCTTGCGCCGGAGGACGTCGGGTCCGAAGCGCTCCGGGCCGCGGTCACCGCGGTCCATACGGACGCGCAGGTCCGGCGCAACCTGGCCGCGATGCGCGATGTTGTCCGCAGCGCGGGAGGGGCCGTGGCCGCCGCCGACGCCATCGAGGCGCGCGTGCAGCACGGGGCGGGCCGGTTCGGCGACGTCGGTTAGGCCGGGCCGTGACGCCAGACCGGTCAGGGGAGCGCGGCCGCCGGATTATCGCCGTGTGTCTTCAGGAATTCGGCGACCGTCGTCGCCAGTGACGCCCCCGCCTCGTCGGCACTGCGCTTCGCGCCGGCAACGGCAAAGGAGTGGTCCCCGCCCTCGCGCCACTCCACGGTCGCGGACGGCCCGATTTTGGTCGCCACGGCCTCCAGCAGTTCCGGGGTGGCGAACGTGTCCCGCGTGCCCTGCAGGAAGAGCATCGGCAGCGTCAGCCCATAGAGGTGCTCGTCGCGGAGCTTTTCCGGTTTCCCCGGCGGGTGCAGCGGGTAGCCCAGATAGACCAGCCCGGCAGCCGGCATGCCTTCCGCCACGGCCATTGAGGCCATGCGCCCGCCGAACGATTTCCCGGCGGCCCACAACGGCCGGCCCGCGGAACGGGATGCGGCGGCGGCCATGGCCGCCCGCCAGGTGGCGATGGCAGCCGGCGGCCGGTCCGGGAATTTTCGTCCTGCCTCGCGGTAGGGGAAGTTGAAGCGCAGGGTGGCGACGCCGAGTTCGTTCAGGGCGCGGGTGAAGCCCACAAGGAAGGGATGGTCCATTCCCGCCCCGGCGCCGTGGGCAACAACCAGGGTTGCGAAGGAGTCCTCGGGGCCGGCAAAGACGCCCGACACTGCGGCGTCGCCGACGTCAAGGGTGATCGGGAGCTCGGGCGTTGTCATGTGTCCATCATGCCCGGTGGAGGATGTTCCGCTCTTCAACTGTCCCCGCCGCCGGGGTAGGTTGTCCCCATGGCCAAGGAAGAAGTCCATCTCACCGTCAGCGGTCCGCACGGCGACCGGGAGTTGCGGGTGTCGAGCCCGGCGAGGGTCGTCTGGCCCGGCCTGGGACTGACCAAGCTGGACCTGGCCCGGTACATGGTGGCCGTCGGGGATGCCTTCCTGGCGGCGAACGGGGACCGGCCGGTGACCCTCCAGCGGTTCAAGGACACGGTGGACGGCGAGCAGTTCTTCTCCAAGAACCCGCCCAAGGGTGCGCCGGATTTCATCCGTTCGGTCGACGTCGTCTATCCCAGCGGACGCTCGCATCCCCAGCTTGTCATTGACGAAATCGCCGCCGCGGTGTGGGCGGTGCAGATGAATACGGTGGTCTTCCACCCCTGGCCCTCCCGGGCCGGAAATCCGGACAATCCGGACGAGTTGCGGATCGACCTCGACCCGCAGCCGGGTACCGGGTTCGCCGAGGCCGTTCCGGTCGCGATGGAGCTACGCCGCTTACTCGCGGAGGCCGGGCTGGATGCGTTCATCAAGACCTCAGGAAACCGGGGGCTCCATGTCTTTGCACCGATCGAGCCGACCCGGGAGTTCCTGGATGTGAGGCATGCAGTCATCGCGGCGGCGCGCGAACTCGAGCGGCGCCTGCCCGACCAGGTAACCACCGCCTGGTGGAAGGAAGAACGCGGCGCCCGCATCTTCGCCGACTTCAACCAGGCGAACCGTGACCGTACGATAGCGGGGGCCTACAGCCCGCGTGCACTCGCCACTGCCACCGTGTCGTGCCCAATCCGCTGGGAGGAGCTCGAGTCCGCCGATCCGACGACCTTCACGATCGTCACCGTGCCGGAACGGCTCAAAGCCACCGGCGATCCGTGGGAGGGCATGCATTCGGGCGGCGCGGGCACCGTCGATCTCCTCCTCGAATGGTGGGACAGGGATATCGAGGCCGGGCTGGGGGAGATGCCGTTCCCGCCGGACTTCCCGAAGATGCCCGGGGAACCGCCGCGGGTGCAACCCAGCCGCGCGCGCAACAGCGGCTGAGGCTGCCCGCGCGGACAGGCAACAGCCGCCGGCCCATCCGTGGCCGCGCCCGCATCGAATTACCGGCATGAGCAAGTCGGAGAAGAAGAACCTGCGCTATTGCGACTACTACTGCTTCATGTCGCTGAAGGACTTCGCGGCCTGGGTGGACGCCGACGACGACCGGGAACCCGCCATGTCCTACGCCGTGACCCCTACCAGGTGAGCTCCTGGGCCTTTATTTTGTAGTGTCCGTCCCGTTCGGTGAACGTGGCCCGGTACCCGCGTTTGACACCGTTAACCACCATCTGGCAATCGGTATGCGTGTTGACCTTGATATCCGGGAAGTTCTTGCACTCCACTTCGGAGATCGTGACGCCAGGGTCCGTGGGTTTGGCGCGGGCCTTGATCCGCTCGGCCAGAACCTTGCCGCTGGTCTGCGGATCGAAGACCACCACCGACGGCGGGGCCGTCACCGTGGTTGTGGGGCCCGGTATGGCCGGGGGAGCGCCGCAACCCGTCATCAGGAGCGCCGCGCCCAGGCTTGCTGCACATGCAGTTCTGAATAAGTTCATCGTCGATCAAGTCCGTCCGACGCCCGACCACAGGGCTACCCGAGACCCAGGCTGCCAGACCCAACGATGCCCGGACGGGCTTGGGGAATCCTTGGCCCTGCGGCCGCGGTGCTAGCGGTGGGAACGGACGGTGCGAAGAATGCCGCGGATCGAAACGCCAACGGCGCACACCAGAGGGGCCAGCGCCACCAGGAGGACGACGGTGTTGGGCCTGAACGTCATGCGGCCCGAGGAGCCCTTGGCGTAGACGCCCAGGGGCAAGACGAAGCCGCCGCCCCCGCCTCCGCTTCCGCCGCTGCCGGGCTGGGCGTCTTCCGGGCTGCTGCCTCCGCCGAACCCGAAGGACACCACCGCTACCGGGACGATCTCTTCTCCTGCGATGTTCACGGCGGGCCCGTAGGCCCGGGACACACCGACATTCTTGAACGTGTCCACGAGGGACGAGAAAGACTCAGACATAGGACACACCATAGGCAACAGCACCCCCACGCGCCAGAGCCGTTCGCCGCTGATGCTTTGGGAAGGAGTGGTGTGCGGGGAGGAGGTGAGGGGACGGGGAAAGGAAAACGGAACCAAAGCTCTGGTTGCCGGGCGTGTCATGCCCTTAGATTTGGAACTGGCGCGGCTCAGCCCGCAGCACCGGAGACGAAGCACTGGAATTGAGGCACTGGACATGACGGCATCCACGAATGCGGCTTCACGGCTGGCCGACGCGCTGGCGATCATCCTTGGCACCGACGGCATCCCCCTGCGGCTGAAAGCCTGGGACGGCTCGGAAGCGGGACCGGAAGACGCTCCAGTCGTCGTTTTCCGGTCCCGGCGGGCACTTCGACGGATGCTGTGGTCCCCAGGGCAGCTTGGACTGAGCCGTGCCTACGTGGCCGGCGATGTCGAGGCACCCGGCGACATCTTCGCCGCCTTCGCGGCCATCAGTGCGGCGGGAAAGTTCGCCGAGCCCGGCCCGTTCCGGCCGCCGACACCCGGCGAGGTGTTCGCGCTGGTCAAAACAGCAGTCCGGCTCGGCGCGCTCGGAACGAACCCGGCGCCGCCGCCGGAGGAAGCGCGCGTGAGCAGGCACGGCCGGCGGCATTCCAAGGGGCGCGATGCCGCGGCCATTTCCCACCATTACGACGTCGGGAACGACTTTTACGCCCTCGTCCTGGGCCCTTCCATGGTGTACTCGTGCGCGGTCTGGGAGTCGGAGGAGACCGGGCTTGACGCCGCCCAGAGCGCCAAGCTCGATCTGGTCTGCCGCAAGTTGGGGCTCCGCCCGGGCATGCGGGTGCTGGACGTGGGATGCGGTTGGGGCAGCCTGGCGCTGCATGCCGCGCAACACTATGGGGCCGACGTCGTCGGGGTGACGCTCTCGGTCGAACAGGCGGCCCTGGCCCGCAAGCGGGCGGCGGACGCCGGACTCACGGACCGGGTGGACATCCGGGTGCAGGACTACCGGGACGTGGAGGACGGGCCGTTCGACGCGATCAGCTCCATCGGCATGTCAGAGCATGTGGGGCGCGAGCAGATCCAGCACTATTCTTCCCACCTGCAAGGCCTGCTCCGGCCGGGAGGACGGCTGCTTAACCACGCGATTTCCTGGAACGCCGGCGCGACCCCGCCGGACCCGGACTCCTTCATTCCCCGCTATGTATTCCCGGACGGCGAGATGCTCAGCCTCTCGGAGATGGTCGCGGCACTCGAATCGGCGGACCTGGAGATCATCGACGTCGAGGCGTTGCGGCCCCACTATGCCCTGACGCTCAGGGCGTGGGTGCGGAACCTGGAGGAACACTGGGACGAGGCCGTGCGCTTGGCCGGGCTGGGAAGGGCCCGGGTGTGGCGGCTCTACATGGCCGCGAGCGCACTCGGCTTCGAGGCTGGCATCACGGGCGTGAACCAGATCCTGGTCCAGCGCCCGGGCGGCGCGGAACCCCCATTGCGCCGTTCGGCCTGGATGTGAGGCCCGGTCCTGGAAGTTCAGGCCGTGTGCCGAAGGCTGACCCGCGGACCGCGCGAAGCTAGGCTGTCATCATGAGCAATACCGAAGTCGCGCCCCAGGAAATCCTCTGCGAAACGGACGGGACCTTCGCCGGCGTCGAACTCCTGGTTCCGCGGCAGGTCCCGCTGGGCGGCCCCCGCGCGATGGATGTGCGGCGCACCCTTCCGCAGCGCCAGCGCAGCCTCATTGGGGCGTGGTGCTTCCTGGACCACTACGGCCCGGACCAGGTCGGCGATTCTGGCGGCATGAAAGTCCCGCGCCACCCGCACACCGGGCTTCAAACCGTCAGCTGGCTGTTCACAGGCGAGATCGAACACCGGGATTCGGCCGGTTTCCACGCAGCGGTGCGGCCCGGTGAAGTGAACCTCATGACCGCCGGCCGCGGCATCAGCCACTCGGAATTTTCCACCCCGGACACCACCGTCCTGCACGGCGCGCAGCTGTGGGTGGCGCTGCCGGACACGGCACGCCACATGGCGCCCACCTTTGAGCACTACCGTCCGGAGCCGGTCAGCGGAAACGGCTGGACCGTGCGCGTCTTCCTGGGCTCGCTCACTGGGTCTGTCTCACCCGTCACAACCCACACGCCCCTGCTCGGTGCCGAGCTCCTGCTCGAAGCGGGGACGGAGCTGACGCTCACAACAGATGCGTCCTTCGAACACGGCCTGCTCGTGGACTCGGGCAACCTTACCCTGGACGGGCAGCCGGTCCCGAAGGACAACCTCGCGTACCTGCCCGTCGGCCACGGGTCCCTGACCCTGGTCGCGGGCAGCGAGGGAGCCCGCGTTCTCCTGATCGGCGGAGAGCCGCTGGGCGAAAAAATCGTGATGTGGTGGAACTTCGTCGGCCGCAGCCATGAGGAGATCGTCGCTTACAGGACCCGGTGGCAGTCCGAGATCGGCGCGGACGCCGGCACTGAGGGCTCCGGCACTGCGGGCGCCGGCGCTGCGGGCTCCGGCGGCCGAGCATCCGACCTGCGGTTCGGTCCGTTCCCGCCCGGCGGCCCCGCAGCTCTCCCGGCCCCGGCCCTGCCGAATGCCCGCATCCGGCCCCGCGGCTGACCTGTCTATTCCGGCAGGCCCATACTGGCAAGCCCCGCCGGCCCTGCACCCGTAAACCCGACTGCCGGGCCAATCCGGCCCGCTCAAGGAGACCATAATGACCACGATCACCATCAGTAACAACCCGCAGCGCAGCCGTTTCGAAGTGCTCGACGCCGGCACCGTGATCGGCCAGGCCGCTTACGTGGACGACGTCGGGGCGGGCCAGCGGATTTTCTACCACACGGAGATCAACGAGGAATATGGCGGCCGCGGGCTGGCCGGGGTGCTGGCCGCACAGGCACTCGATGAGACTGTCGCCGCGGGCCTTACGATCGTTCCGGTGTGTCCCTACATCAAGAAATACCTGGGCAAGCACCCCGGCTACGCGGCCCACGTGGTAACGCCGGCCCCGGCGCATCTGCGGTTCCTGAGCGCCTCGCTGGCTCAACGCGTCCGGCAGTAGCCGCCCCGGGACAGATGCGCCTCTGGACTCACGTGTGCGCGATGAACCGCTCCACACGCCGGTCCGGGATAAGCCAGATCGCGGCGACCACCGAATAGGCGGCGATCCCCAGGAGCGGGTTCACCAGGCTGAGCCCCATCCCGGCGATGTAGAGCGCGGGCGATCCCTTGCCCTTCCAGTCCTGCCCCATGGCCCGGTCCAGCGCGCCGCCGCGTCCCTGCTGGCGGATCAGGGTTGTTTTCAGGATGTAGTAGGCAATGGCGGCGAACAGCAGGTCCAGCCCATAGACGAGGACGGGTACCTCCGCCAGGCCCGTGTCATTTATCCACCGGGTGGTGAAGGGGATGAGGGAGAGCCAGAACAGCAGATGCAGGTTTGCCCAGAGCACCCCACCGTTGATCCGCCCGGCCAGATGCAGCATGTGGTGGTGGTTGTTCCAGTAGATCCCGACATAGATGAAGCTCAGCAGGTAGCTGAGCAGGGTTGGAAGCTCGTGAAGCAGGGCCGGCCAGGTCGGTTCGGCGGGGACGTGAAGCTCCAGCACCATGATGGTGATGACGATCGCCAGCACCCCGTCGCTGAAGGCCTCCAGCCGGTTCTTGTTCATGGGCCGCCTTTAATCAGGGCATCGTGGCAGATGCAACGAGGAACTGCCGACGCCGTGACGTGCGGTTCGTAGGTAAGGGTACTAGTCCCGGGTCCCTGCTTCGAGTTCTTCCTCCGCCATTTCGAGGGCAAAGCCCAGCGCCTGGACGAGATTGGTGGTCGCCGCCACGATCCGGGGAGTGCCGACGATGGGCGCAACGGCGATCAGGACGCCGCGGACATCCTCCAAGGTGATGCCGACGTCCACGGCAGTACCGGCGTTGAACAGGTAGGAGGCGCCCGGGGCGTCGACCGCCGCGAGCGCCGCAATCCGGGCCAGCATCAGTTCGCGAGGCTCAAGGGTGGAGCGTTCGAGCGAAACGGCGGTGATGTCGGCGAGGACGGCGAGAACAGGTGCTTCTTCTTCGGCCATGGTTATGTCTCCATCTGGTTTCAGTGTTGTGTGCCGAGCGGGGCGGCGCGAGCGGATCGGCCCGCCTCGTCATGAACGTAACCCGCCACGACCAGGGGTGGCATCACCCGAACCGCATGAATCGATTGGTCAGTCGCCCGGCTGCGGAACAGATGGCGTTTTGAGCCTGCGCTGCGGGATCCATCAGCGATGCGTTGACGATGGGCCGGTTCGGGGCCAGAATCGCAGTAGCTTGAGCCGAGACGCATTGGCGCGCTCGGCGGGGACTGACCCAGGCAAGCAGTGCCGGTGGCGGTTCCGGACCTAATAGGGAGGTCGCCGATCATGGCCGAGACCAAAAAAGTCAAGCATCCGAGCGTCGAGGAGCGTGCTGCGAAGGGCAAAGGGCGCCGGGAAAAGACGCCCGTCTCCAGCCACGCAGGCTGGGTTCCCGCGTCCGACCGCCCGGATCCGGTCGCGCTGCTCGAGGAACAGAACCTCACCCGCGAACAGGACCTCGTTCCGGTGAGGCACGGCCGGATGCTGGTCTCACCGTTCACGTTCTACCGGGGCGCCGCCAAGATCATGTCAACCGATCTGAAAGACACTCCCCGGGCCGGCCTGGTGTCCCAACTGTGCGGGGACGCCCATTTATCCAACTTTGGCGTCTTCGCCTCACCAGAGCGAACCCTGTTGTTCGATCTCAACGATTTTGACGAAACTCTGCCCGGCCCATTCGAGTACGACGTCAAACGCATGGCCGCGAGCTTTATCATCGCGGCGCGGAACAACGCGTTCACCAAGGAAGAAACGCGCGACGCGACACTCACCGCCGTTCGGGCTTACCGCGAGGCGATGGCAGAGTTCGCACAGATGGGCACCCTGGACATCTGGTACGCCCGTCTGTCCGAGGAACAGCTGATGGAAACCATTGAGCTGGCCGTGGCAACCCAAAAGGGCAAGGCCCTCAAGAAGGCAGCCCACGGCATGGAAAAGACGGCGAAACAGAACGTCGCCAAGGCCCACACCCGCGACAGCCTGCAGGCACTCTCCAAGCTCGCCGAGCGGGTGGACGGGGAGTACCGGATCGTCAGCCAGCCGCCGATCGTCATTCCCTCACGGGAGCTGGGTGAATCGTTCGGCATGTCTGCGGAAGGGATTCAGAAAGCGGTTCGTGAGCAGCTCCGTTCCTACCGGGCCACGCTGCCGGATGACCGACGAATCTTGCTGGAGCGCTTCGAAGTCATCGATGTCGCCCGCAAGGTCGTGGGCGTCGGCAGTGTCGGCACGCGGGCGTTCATCGCCTTGCTCCAGGGCCGGGATGAGCAGGATCCGCTGTTTCTTCAGGTCAAGGAGGCGACGAGGTCGGTGCTCGAGGACCACTTACCGAAGAGCAAGTTCAAGCAGCCGGGCGAGCGTGTGGTGCAGGGCCAGCGGATGATGCAGGCCGCGAGTGACATCTTCCTGGGATGGACCAAGGGGGTACAGGACAACCGGTACCTGTATTGGCGCCAACTGCGTGACATGAAGGGCTCAGCCATTGTGGAAGGGATGAAGCCGCTCGGCATGACCTTCTATGCCGACGCCTGCGGCTGGACGCTGGCGCGGGCCCACGCCCGGTCCGGCGACCCCATCGCGATCGCGTCCTACCTCGGTAAGAGTGACAAGTTCGAACGCTCCATCACCGACTTCTCCGAGCGGTACGCGGACCAGAACGAAAAGGACTACGAGGCCTTCGCCGATGCGGTTCGCTCGGGGCGGCTGGAAGCCACTGAGGGCCTCTGATTCCGGATGTTCAGCAGAAGGCGCCGCCGTGGGTGAACGGCTCGAAGGACGGCAGGTTTCGCTCTGGCTCGCCACAACCGGTACCACCCGCTATCCCTCCCTGGACACGGATCTTGAGGTCGACGTCGCCGTCGTCGGGGGAGGGATCGCCGGCCTGACGGCGGCGCTGGCCCTCAAACGCGCCGGCAGCACCGTCGCGGTCCTGGAGGCAGCCCGCATTGGCACCGGCGTCACTGGGCACACCACCGGCAAAGTCACCTCCCTGCACCGGCTGGCCTACACCGAACTCGCGAACCGGCACGGACCGGACGTCGCGGGCACGTACGGGCAGGCCAACCAGGCCGCCATCGAGCACATTGCGCGTGTCGTCGCGGAGGAGGGCATCGACTGCGACTTCCGCAGGGTGTCCAACTACACCTACGCCGAATCCGACGACGCCCTCGCCAGGGTCCGCGGCGAGGCGGCCCTGGCCGGACGGCTCGGCCTGCCAGCCGTCTTTACCTCCGAGGTGCCGCTGCCGTTCGGTACCCGGGGCGCAGTCCGGTTCGACGGCCAGGCACAACTCCACGCGGTGAAATACCTCCAAGGCCTCGCCCGCGCCGTGGACGGGAGCGGAAGCCACGTACTGGAGGACTCGCGCGTCACCTCGGTCCGCGACGGGGTGCCCGCCGTCGTCAAGACCGGGAGCGGCACCGTCCGGGCGCGCGAGGTGATCATTGCCACCAACGTCCCCGTTGGCGACGCCGGGCTGTTTGCCGGGCGCTGCTACCTGCACCGTTCCTACGTCGTTGCCAGCCTGGCACCTGCCGTGCCCCTGGACGGGACCTTCATCAGCGTCGACGAGCCGATGCGCTCCATCTTGGCGATCGACATTGAGGGCGCCCGGTTCGTTCTCACCGGCGGCGAGGGGCACCGTGCCGCCGACGCCAGCGATGCCGCCGCGCGGTACCGCCACCTCGCGGCTTTCTCCCGGGAACGCCTCGGCACCGGGGAGACCAGCTTCCGCTGGTCCACGCAGGACAACATGCCCGTCGACGGGTTGCCCTACGCCGGGACTTTGACACCGACGGCGGCGCACCTTCATGTGATCACCGGCCTGCGAAAATGGGGCCTGACCAACGGCACCGCTGCCGCCCTGATCCTGGCCGACACCCTGTCGGGCCGGCACAACCCCTGGGCCGCGGTTTTCGATACCAACCGCCCTTCCGCCGGCCAGGCAGGCGGGGTGCGGCAGCAACCGGACCAGCCGCCCCCACACCGGCTGCCGGCCCAACCGGCCGTCGCCGGGCTGCGACCCGGCGAAGGCACCGTCGTGGAGATCGACGGCGAAATGACCGCCGTCTACGCTGGCGCTGCCGGGGACCTCCTCGCCGTCTCGGCCATCTGCACGCATCTGGGCTGCACGGTCGCGTTCAACGCGGACGATTCGACGTGGGACTGCCCCTGCCACGGCTCGCGGTTTGCCGCCGACGGCGCCGTCATCCAGGGCCCGGCGACGAAGGACCTGGCGCCGAGACCCGCACCGCGTTAGGTTCCTGCGGGTGAACCGGCCCGGGTGGCGGGGAAGCCGGCGGCCGAAGCGCGTCCCGCCCGGAGCCGTTCCAGCTTGACCACGTCCCGCCCGAATGAAAAGGCCAGCAGCCCAAGCGCCGGCCCGAGCACCATGGCTCCCAGCGCCGGAGTCACCGCCGGCAACAGGGCGAACAGCAGGGCCGCCGGCTGGGCGGCTCCGATGACCCTGCGGACAGTGCTGGATGGCAGCGGGTTCTTCAGGGACGGCCAGAACCAGGCCGCTGCGAGGAACGCGTAGTACATCAGGCCGATGCCCAGGGGCCACAGGCCGAACTTTCCCGCCGCCGCGCAGGACAGCACCAGGACCAGCGCGGCGTCCGTATCCGAATCCAGGCGCGAACCCTCGGCCGTGGCACAACCCGTGAACCTGGCCACCCGTCCGTCCACGGCATCGAGCAGGAACGCGGCCGTGCCCAGGACCACCACCAGAAGGCTTGGTCCGGCTCCGGCGATCAACCCCACCACCGTTTCGGCGGCACAAAAGGCCACGATGCCGGCCCGGCCGAGGGTGACGCGGTCCGCGCGGGTGGAAAAACGCGGTTTCCGCCGCAAAACGGAGCCGGCGGCCCGGATGATCACCGCGGCCCCCGCCGCCAGGGCCAGGAGCCAGGGAACAGGATCCCTGAAGACCGCCGCGCCGAACCAGGCCCAGGCCCAGGCCACAAGATAGGCGCCGACGGCGGTGCCGGCATCCGCCACGGCACGGCGGGCGGCTGCCGATCCTGGCCCGGTCTGCCCTGGCGCCGGGGAAGCAGTGGCCCTCATCGGTTCTGCAGGCCGGCTTCCGGGCACGTTTGCTGATCCCGTGCCTGTAGACGCCGTGTCCTCTTGTTTCGTGCCTACTGCAAACGACTTCAGCCTGAACCACCCCGCCCACATGCTAGCAAGTCCGCGGCCCGGGGTTGGTCAGTGCTTGGACTGGGCGCCCTGCCCGTTCGTCCGCCGTCCGGCCCGGACGAAACCGATGGCCGCCAGGACGGCGCCGGCGCCTTCGGCCACGGCGCTGACGGACTTCTCGAAGAACCAGATGGGCTCGTACATGGCCGGGAAAGGCCCGAACGCCGGAATATTCACGTAACGGTATGCCACCACGGCCACGAAGGCGCTCAGCGCGACGACGAATGCGACGGCGAAGGCCGTCCTGCTGCCGCGCAGCAGCACGTACAACCCGGCCAGCACAGCGGCAGCCGATTCCAGCAGGAACAGGTTCCCTTGGCCGATTCCCGCGGAGTTCCCCGCCTGGTAGCCCGGGGCCAGGTGGATGTGGACGGCGGCGTCAATGAACAGGGCAACGGCCGTGAGGATTCGCAGTGTCATGCCGGCCGTATGGACCCGCACGGTCCGTCCGGGGCTCTGGGCGCTCATTTGACCACCAGTGTCCCGTGCATGCCCGGATGGTAGGTGCAGTGATACGCGTAGGATCCGGGCTTCGTCGGCGCAGTGAAAGTGGCAGTGCCGCCGCCCTTGACCTGGGCATCGAACGCTGAACCTTCGTCAGCCGTGACCGTGTGCGCCGCGGCATCCATGTTGGTGACGGTGACCGCCGCGCCGGGGGCCACCGTGAGCGGGTCGCCGTAGGCGAAGTCCTTGATGGTGATGGTGGCGGCGGCGGTGCCCGCCGTCGGGCCGGCCCCGTAGGCAGGGCCGGGTGGGGGCGCCGACGTCGACGCCGGCGAGCCGCTGCCGCCGGCGCACCCGCCGGTGCCCAGCAAGATCAGGAGCACCAATAGCGACGACAGCTTCCTACGAGCATTCATTGCGCACCACCCCGAGCGGCTTGAGGAAACGAGCGGATGAACGTACTAGCTATATTGTGCGCCTGACCGGCACGAATGGAACCAGTCGGCGTCGAACGCCGGTCCGGGAGAGCCCGGGGAGATAGCGTAGTCACTGGCATGCATCCTGCAGCCGAGGGAGGGAAAATTGCGTGAAGCGTAAGAAGTCCTGGTCAGCATCGCTCACAGTGCTGATTGCCTTTGCAGCGAACGTCCTCGTCGCGGCAGCCAAAACAGTGGCCGCACTCATCTCTGGCTCGGCGTCCATGACTGCCGAGGCGGCCCACTCCTGGGCCGATACCGGCAACCAGGTCTTCCTGCTCATCGCCGAACGGAAAGCCGCGCGGAAACGCGACAAAGCCCACCCCATGGGTTACGGGCGCGAGGCCTACGTATGGTCAATGATCGCCGCCTTTGGCCTGTTTACGGCCGGCGCGGTGGTGTCGGTGATGCACGGCATCCAGCAGCTGATCACCCCGGAACCGCCAGGTGACTATGGGATCGCCTACCTGGTGCTGACCATCGCGTTCGTCCTTGAAGGCGTGTCCTTCATCCAAGCGTTCCGGCAAAACCGGAAGGCGGCGCGAGAGCTTGACCGGAACACCCTCGAGCAGGTCCTCAAGGGCTCCGACCCCACGCTGCGCGCCGTCTTCGCCGAGGACGGGGCCGCGCTCGTTGGCCTGCTCATCGCCTTCGCCGGGATATTCCTGCACCAGGTCACGGGGTCCTCCGTGCCGGACGCCGTGGGGTCCATTCTGGTGGGCATCCTCTTGGCCGTGGTTGCCGTCGTGCTGATCGAGCGGAACCGGCGCTTCCTGGTGGGACAAGCCGTGACCGGCGATATCGAGGGCAGCATGGCCCGCCGCCTCCTCGAACACCCAGAGATCGAACGCATCACGTACCTGCATCTCGAATACGTCGGCCCGCGCAAGCTCTACGTCGTGGCGGCCGTGGACATACAGGGAGATCTCCGGGAACACGACGTCGCCGTGGCCCTACGCCGCGTTGAACGCGAACTTGAGGACCACGAAACCGTGGAAGAGGCCGTGCTGACACTCGCCACCGCGGACGAGCCCTCGTTGGACTTCCCCGCCGTTTGAGCACAACGCCGACCGCCTGTCCGGTCCTTCGGCTGGCTCAGGCGCCGGCCGCCGTCGCGTCCATGCCGGCCGGCGGCTGCAGGCGGGCCCCGGAGGCCAGCAGCGCCTCGAGAACGGGAGACGGGCTGGGACTGGCCAGAAGGAAGCCCTGGCCCATGTCGCAGCCGAGCGAGCGCAGGAGATCCAGCTGCCCGGTGTGCTCGATGCCCTCGGCGATGACGGCCAGGTCCAGTTTCCGGGCCACTTCCAGAATGCCCTCGAGCATCGCCGCGGCCGGGGCGTCCCCAGGCAGCCCGGATAGGAAGGCACGGTCGATCTTGAGAATGTCCGCGGGCAGCGCAGCGAGCGTGCTGAGCGAGGAGAAACCGGTCCCGAAGTCGTCGATTGCGATGCGGACGCCGAAGCTCTTCAGCCGGTTCAGGGCAGCGACCCCGCCGTCGGCGCTCGTGGCCAGGGCCGATTCGGTGACCTCGAGGATCACCTTGTCGGCCTGCGAGGCGGGGTGGGCCAGGATGCGCTCCAGGGCTGCCAGGTTCCGGTCGCTCGAAAGCTGAAGAGTGGAAAGATTGACTGAGACCCAGAAGTCTTCGGCAGTGCCCGGGGACCGGCGCCAGCCGGCGACGTGACGGCTTGCGGTGTCCAGTACCCAGCAGCCGATGGGGCCTATCTCGCCGGTTTCCTCGGCCAAGGAGATGAAGTCGGCCGGTCCCAGCCGGCCCAGGGTCGGGTGCTCCCAGCGGACCAGGGCCTCCACCCCGGCGATCTCACCGGTGCCGAGATTCACCACGGGCTGGTAGTCGAGGCGCAACTGCCCGGCCTGCACGGCTGTGGCGAGGTCCGCCCGGAGAGCGGCCCGGTAGGTCATTTCGTCATATCCCCGGGCATCGAAGAGCTGGTAGCGGCCTTTGCCGCCGTGCTTGGCCATGTACATGGCGAAGTCCGCCTGCCGCATCAGCTCGGCCGGATCTGCAGTGCCGGCGCTGCGCTGGGCGGCGCCCATGCTGACGGTTACCTTCAGCCGGACGTCATCGATGCAGAAAGGGTCCCGCAGCGTGTCCTGGATGCGCCGTGCGACGTCGTCCGTCGCCGTGCCGCCCTCATCCGTCACAAGGATCGCGAATTCGTCGCCGCCCAGCCGGGCGACGAGGTCATGCCCGCGCACGCAGCCCCGCAGCCGTTGGGCCAGCTGAATGAGCAACGCGTCGCCGCCCTCATGGCCCAGCGAGTCGTTGACGTCTTTGAAGTCGTCGACGTCGATGACCAGCAGGCCTTCATGCCCGTCGCAGACCTCGGTGCCAGCTGCTTCCGGGTTCTTTGCCCCGGGGTCGAACGCGGCGGTGAGGCGTTCGGTGAGGACTGCCCGGTTGGCCAGTCCCGTGAGCGGGTCGTGGGTGGCGCGGAAGGTCAGTTCCAGGTGGTTGTCATGCACGGTGGCGGCCATGGAATTGAACGCCTCGGCCAGCTGCCCAAGTTCGTCATTGCGGACAACGCTGATCCGGTGGCTGTAATCACCGGACTGCAGCTTCAGGACCCCGCGGTACAGACCCTCCACGGGGCGCATCAGGTACTTGGTCATCCGCCGGCGGAAAAAGAAAACCCCGCCCGCGGCCAGCGCAAAGAGGGCCGTGCGGACGGTCGATACCATCTGCTGAAGCCCGGCCCCACGGGCGACGCCGTCGTCCAGCGCGTCGAGCGAAGCGCGACGGACGTCGGCGAGCAGGGCGCGGGCCCTGGCGCTGGACGCGGCGAACGCCGGCGCCTCCGCCACTCGGTTGCCGTGGAGAGTGGCCACCTGGCTTTCCCAGAGATTGTGCGCGGACAGTCCCTCCTGCCACGCGGCCCGGGCCTCGCGGACTGTGGCCCGCATGCCGTACGCCTCCGGCAGGATCCGGGCGGTGGCATCGAACTGGGCGCAGATGTCCTTTTGTTGCAGCAAAAAAGCGGCCGGATCTGCCGGTGCGGACAACAGCTGGAGTCCGGCTTGTTCGTGGGTCTCGATGCCGGTCCGGAGCTCGGCGATGGCCTCCGACTCGACGCGGTGCTGTGCGGCAGCGTGCTGGATTTGGTCCGTGACAAAACGGACGCCGACCAGGGTTACCGCGGCCCCGGCGAGCAGGGCAAGGAGCACCAGGATGAAGGCCCTGGACCATTCGCGCTGCAGGCTCCCTGCGCGGGCGGGTTTGCCGGTGCCGGGGGTACGGGTGGCCGCCGGCCCGTCGGATCGTTCGGGTCCATTGGCGTCGTTGGCGTCGGCGGCCGACGGCGGCGCAGCAGCAGGGTCAGCCAAGCTGCTGGTGGATTTACGCATGATCAGCCTCCGGCCGTGTGCCGGCCGTCGCCGCATCGTCAAACAGGAGCGTAGCCGAACGTGCCCCGGCTGGTCATGTCCTTCCGCCTCCCGACACTATTGTGAAGCATGTGACAGAAGTGTATTCGACGGGCGGCCCGGCGGGCAGCGTCCGGTGCTGGAACCACACCTGCCGGGCTGTACGTTTCCGGACCGGCTGAGCCGGTCCTGCCGGGGGCTCTAGCTGAGGCAGTCTGCGCAGTAGGCGTGGCCGGCCTTCTCCTTGGCCAACTGGGACCGGTGCCGCACCAGGAAACAGGAATAGCACGTGAATTCGTCTTCTTTTTGCGGGATGACCGTGACGGTCAGTTCCTCGCCGGACAGGTCTGCCCCCGGCAGTTCCACGCCTTCGGAGGTATCGGCCTCGTCTAGTTCGCGGACAACGCTTCGCGCGTCAGGCGCATTCGCCGAACGGAGCGCCTCCAGGGAAGCGTTGCGGGATTCCGCGACGTCGGAGCGTACTTCGTCATAATCGGTTGCCACCTGGTGATACTCATTTCAGTTGCTGGGCGTGTGATTCGGAGTCTCTCCGGATCTACGTATCTCTGTATCTCCGGATCTCCGGGATTGAACCGTACAGCATGACGCCGTGTAAATGCTGGGGACCGGGGCAGTCGCGGCAGTGACGCTCATGACACCCGGAGGCGGACGCCCGCGACGCCGGCCTTCCTGCTTTGTTCGCCACTGGTCACCGGGGCGTCACGTGCCGTTAATTTGGCTGCCCTAGCCTGATTCTTTAGGCACCATCCACCTTGGGCACCATCCGCACCATCCGTCGGGAGGATTCACCATGGCCGATATTGCTGCAGTGCTGGGACGGCTCACGCAGGACGAGCTTAATGAACTGCGGTCCCTGGGCCCCAGCGGGCACCTGACCCGTCGCCTGACCGACGCCATCGACCGCGCCGCCGGCGGCCCCGGAGCCGGGCGCGGCTACTACGTCCCCAACGGAAGCGTCAGTTCCACCGGCGGACCGCACGTGGTCCTGCGCAGCGACGTTTCGGGGTGGCTGTTCGGTCCTCCCCAACAGGCCTGACCGAACTGCGACGGGCATCCCCTCCCACTGGGCCCGCGAGGTTCCTTCCAGCCCGGCCCCGGAAGGGCCATACTGGCCCAAAGGGAGGGGGCTGGATTGCGGATCCTGATGGTGGAGGATGAGGACGCCCTGGCGGAGACAGTCCGCCGCGGGCTGAGGAACGAGGGGTTCGTCGTCGACGTCGCCCACGACGGCGTGCGGGGACTCGCGGCGGCGCTGGAGAACGCGTACGATGCCATCCTGCTGGACCTCATGCTGCCGCGGATGAACGGCTACGACGTCTTGAAGGAATTGCGGCAACGCAAGGTGTGGACTCCGGTGCTGATGCTCACGGCCAAGGACGGCGAATACGACCAGACCGATGCCTTCGACCTGGGCGCTGATGACTACCTCACCAAGCCGTTCAGCTTCCTGGTGCTGGTGGCCCGGATCAGGGCGTTGATCCGGCGCGGAGCGCCCGCCAGGCCTGTCATCATGACGCTTGGCACGCTGTCCCTGGACCCCGTCAGCCACAGTGTGCGCCGCGGCGACACCCTCATCAGCCTCACGGCCAGGGAGTACGGGCTCCTGCATTATCTGATGCGCCGGCATGACCAGATCGTCTCAAAGGCGGAAATCCTGCAAAACGTCTGGGATCCGGCTTTCGAGGGCGCGAACAATGTGGTTGAGGTGTACATCGGCTACCTTCGGCGCAAGATTGATGTCCCGTTCGGGATCCACAGCCTGACCACGGTGCGCGGCATGGGCTATCTGCTCAGCGCCGACCCGACCCCTGAACCCCGTGCCGCCGGGAGTCGCGAGGAGTGACGTCGGCCGGCTCCACAGGTTCCGGAAGGGGAAGTGTGATCTCAAAGCGGCAGTGACCCGCCGGTCCGTCCGTCGGACGGATGCTCCCATGATGGGCGGCCACAATTCCCGCCGCGATGGCCAGGCCCAGTCCGCTGCCGCCGCCTTCCCGGGAACGGCTGCCATCGAGCCGGACGAACCGTTCGAAGATCCGCTCCCGGTCCGCCTCCGGGATGGGGTCGCCGTCGTTGTCGACAGTGAGGATGACCCGGTCCCCGGCCGTGTGCAGGTCCACGGCGATCCGGGACAGGGCGTGGCGGTCGGCGTTGTCCAGGACGTTCCGGAGGACCTGCGCCAGCCGCCGGGCGTCGCCGCGGATCCGGGTCGGAACGAGCTCCACCGAGATCCGGTTCCGGCTGGTGGACCGCAGCCGGCGGATCTCCTGGTCCAGCACGTCGTCAAGATCGACGTCCTTCTGCTCTACGCGCAGGCCGCCGTCATTGGCTTTGGCCAGTGTCAGCAGGTCCTCCACGAGGAAGCTCATGCGGGCCGTCTCCTCGGAGAGGACATCCTTCATCTGAAGCCACATCGCCCCGGTCGGGTCCGCCGCCGCGATCTCGATTCCGGCCCTCAGCGTGGCCAACGGGCTGCGCAGCTCGTGGCTGGCGTCCGAGACGAATCTGCGCTGTTCGGTGTCCGAGGCCTGCAGCCGGTCCAGCATGGTGTTCATGGTCAGCGCCAGGGCGTGGATTTCGTCGTTGGTGGGCGGGACGTCGACGCGCCCATCCAGCCGCTCGGCGTTGATCCGGGCCACCTGGCCACGGATCCGCTCAACCTGGCGGAGGGAACGGCCCACCAGGAGCCATACGGACACGGCCACGGTCCCGAGCAGCAGCGGCGTGGCTCCCAGCATGAACCACGCGACGGTGGAAATGGTGTCCGCCTGTATCTGTGAGGCCTGGGCCACCACCACGGTGTAGCTCAACGTGCCGGTCCGTGCTCCCACGGTGACGATGTGGTAGTCGTCGGTGTCCCCGATGCTCGGAAGGCTCGAGACGTCCTGGGTCATGGTCTGGCCCGGGCTGGGCCGCTGGGCTGACAGGGGGGCGTTGGCGACCTCGGGGTCCGAGCTGGCCAGGACGTACCCTTCGGCATCCAGCACCTGGACGAACTGGCCCGCATGCGCGGTGTCAACGATGTAGGCGCGGCCATCCTCGATGTCCATGTCCTCCATCTCGGCGATCACGTCCAGGGCCTTCTGCTGGGCTGCGGCGTCGCTCGACCGCGCCAGGGACGCCTGCAGCAGGACCAGAAGGACGAGGCCGCCGAGCAGCAGCGCCACGGCTACGACGCCGACGGCGACCGCCGTCGAGCGCTTCCGCACGCCCCATCGAATCTCGCCCCTGGCGGGGCCGGAGGGGGCCCGTTTGCCCAGTGCCATGCTCCAAGAATGCGTCAATGCGCGGTTCGGGACAACCACCGCGGCCGCATTGCCGGCGCCGCCCGCCCGGCCGGCGCCCCGGCGGTGGCCGGAGCGCTCCCGCCGGCGCGCACGTCCCCACGGAGAGAGGCTGCTCTCAGTCTCTTCTCAGCGGGATGGGGGAGAGTGGAAATAGGCCGCAGAAGACCGGCCGCCGGCCGCCACGGGGCCGTTCGTCCACAGATTCCGGCCGCACGCTCTCCTCAACCAGTGTGCGGCCGGACACGGCACCGGGCGAAGCGGCGCAGCAGGCGCCGACAACAGCCGCTTCCCTACTCCGTGCCGATGAGCAGCGGGCCAGCGCCTCAAGGCCGGGGCGTCACCCGGAGCCAGACGAACTGCCGGGCGTCCAGGACCAGTCCCGCGTCGAGGCACACGTGGGCGCCGGTCAGGACGTCGACGGCGCCAGCCGCGAAGCCGGAGAGCGTCAACGCCGTTACCTCCTGGGGGCCGTCGCTGAAGTTAGCCAAGGCGAGGATCAGCGTTCCATTTCCGGGACGCTGGTACCCCAGGACTCCCGGGTTGTTCGTGGCGAACCCGACCAGCCGGGTCCCGGCCAGTTCCGGCGTCGCGGACCGTACGGACACCATCCGGCGCAGCCCGGCAAAGACCGCCCCGGCGGGGGTTTCCGGCTCCGCGCGCCGCGCGTACCCTGCGGCCGGGTAGTGCGGCCGGTGCACCCAGCGGCTATCCGTTCCGTGGCCTTCCTCGGCGGCGTACCCGTAGTCGTTGAACTGGCCGACCTCGTCACCGAGGTAGAGCAGCGGGATGCCCCCGGTGCTGAAGGCCACCGAGTGGGCCAGCAGGATCCGGTCCACTGCCGCATCGGTTCCGCCCTCCAGCCCGCAGAGCGACGCCGTTGTGCCGGAAATCCGGCAGTCGCCGGTGCGGGGGTTGTCCTGAAAAGGCACCCCGCGGGCGAAGCTGCCAGGGAAACGGTTGACGTAGAAGGAATTGAGGAATCGCCGGTGCTCGAAGGCATTGATGCCAAGCTCGGCGGCATCCTCATCCGCAAATGTCCAGCCGATGTCGTCATGGCTGCGGACGTAGTTCACCCATGCCGTGCCGTCCGGAATATTGTGGCGCCGCTCCAGGGCCTGGGTGAGCAGGGACACGTCGCGGGTGGCCAGCGCCTCCCAGATCAGCGCCATCTGCAGGGGGTTGTAGGAGAGCTGGCACTCGGCGGGGTCAATGTAACGGGCCACCTCGTCGGGGTGGACGATCGCCTCGGACTTGAACAGCAGCGACGGCGCCGCCAGCCGGCACACGGCATTGAACGCCTGCAGCAGCGTGTGGGCTTCGGGAAGGTTCTCACAGGGCGTGCCGAGCTGCTTCCAAATGAAGGCGACGGCGTCCATCCGGAGAATGTCCACGCCCTGGTTGGCCAGGAACAGCATCTCGCCCGCCATGGCACGGAAGACGTCCGGGTTGGAGTAGTTCAGGTCCCACTGGAAGGTGTGGAACGTGGTCCAGACCCACCGTCCGTCCGGCAAGTCGACGAATGAGCCGGGGTGGTCGTCCGGGAAGATTTCGCGCACGGTTTGCTCGAACGCGTCCGGCATGGACCTGTCCGGGAAGATCCAGTAGTAGTCGCTGTAGGCCGGCTCGCCCGCGGCCGCCTTCCGGGCCCATTCGTGCTCGTCGGAGGTGTGGTTGAAGATGAAGTCGACCACGAGGCTGATGCCGTTCGCCCGCAGCTCGGCGGCGAGGTCACGCAGCTGCTCCATGGTGCCCAGCCTGGGATTGACGTCCCGGTAGCTGGAAACGGCGTAGCCGCCGTCGGAGTGCGGTTCGGGGGCCAGGAACAGCGGCATCAGGTGCAGGTAGGTCAGGCCCATTTCCTTGAAATAGGGGATCCGGGCGCGGACGCCTTCGAGGTCCATGGCGTATCTGTCGACGTAGCAAACGCCGCCGAGCATGGTATTGGACTGGAACCAGCCGCTGTTGTGTTCCCGTTCGGCGTCGAGGCCCTTGAGCGGCGCAGGCCTCTCGGCCCACGACCGGGCAGACTGCATCACTAGGTCGGTGAGCTGATCCAGCCAATCAGGCCGTGCGCCGTAGAGATCGTGGAACAGCCGGAACAAGGCCGGGAAATGACGGTCGAAGCGCTCTTCGAAGACGGCCCGGTCCGCGCCGTCCCACCCGATCCCCGTGCCCGCCGCCAAGGCCCGGAGCACATGCCGGCGGGCCTCGCTGTGGACGCCGTCGGCTAGAAGGGCGGGTTCAACCATGGAGCATCTCCTTTGACCAGTTTCAGTCCCCGACGGCGCGACGACCGTTCACATCCTTGCAGAAGGACGCGCGGGTGCCCAGCACGGCAGCCGTGTCCGGCGAGGAAAGGCAGCCGACAGCCGATGCCGCCAATGGTGCTGCCGCGAAGGTCTATAGGCTGGCGTGATGACCGCCTTGACTGATCTCCTGCCCACGCTGCTGGGCGTAGGGCTCCTGATGCTGGTCACCGTGGGGTTGCTTGCGGTTTTCCGGATCCCGCACCGGACCGCGCCGGCGCTGGCCATCCTGCGCGGGGCTGTGCAACTGGCTGTCATCAGCCTCATACTGGGCACTGTTATCACCAGTCCGGTCTGGGTCGGCGCCGCACTTCTCGTGATGTTTTCGGTGGCCGCAGTGACGGCCGCGCGACGCCTGGGGTGGAGTTGGGGCCGCCTGGCGGTAGTGGGCGGCTCGATGGCCGCCGGCATCCTGGTGACCCTGGCGATCGTTTGCGGCACGGGCGCTATGGCCCTGACGCCCCGCTACGCGCTGGCAATTGGGGGGATCGTGATCGGCAATGCGATGACCATCGCCACTCTGGCCGGCCGGCACTTTGCCGAGTCGGTGAATGAACGTTGGGATGAGGTTGAAGCGTGGCTGGCTTTGGGGGCGACGCGGCGTCAGTCGACGTTGGAGCTGGCCCGGCGCGCCGTCTATTCCGCCCTCATCCCTTCGACCGACCAGACTAAGACGACGGGACTTGTTACCCTGCCCGGGGCGTTTGTGGGTGCGATCTTCGGCGGCCTTTCACCCTTGGAGGCGGGCCGCTTCCAGATCGTCGTGCTCGCCTCGATCATGGCGGCAGGTTCCATGACCGCCGTGGCCCTGATCGGGATCATCGCGCCGGTGAGGGTGCGTCCGGTGCGTCCACGCTAGCGTCCGCGCCTTGGACCGTCCTGACTACGCCGGCACCCGGATGACCAGGGGGTCCATCGCCTGGCCGTCGGCGTACTGGCCGTCGAAAAGTTCCGAACCGGCCTGGGAGACGGCGACCTCGACGCGCTCCCAGACGAGAAACCCCTCCATGTTGCGGGGCGCGGCAGTGCGCAGGGTGCCGACATCCGAGCGGTCCGTCCCGCCGCCGTCGCCCGTGCTGATGGACAGGACCCCGTGCCCGGCCGCGAACTCGACCCATGGATCCAGCAGCCGGACGAACATCATTCCGTGGTGACCGGCGACGCGGACATCGCCGCGGAACCGCAGCAATCCGGTGCCGCTGGCGGGATCGTACTCGGAGCCGGCGGGAGCGAAGCAGAACTCTCCGGACGCAGTGACCGTGGCGCCGTCGGCTGCGGAAACAGCACCGTCCGGGAGTCCCGAAATGTAATCCATAAAGCTGCGTTTGATACCCCAGGTCAGACCCGGCAGGGGCAGCGGGGCGGGGGAGGCGGACGTTGGTGTCACGTGGGTTCTCCTGGGCTGTCGGGCGGATCTACATCCGAGCCTAGCCGCGGATCCGCGCCGGGCTGAACTGTTGCACCGCCGCCGCTTCATCCTAAGTATTTCTCTGACGGCGTAGGCCCGCCAGGACTACTCCCGGGACGGCGGTGGTTGACTTGGATGAGTACCGTTTAGCAGGAGGTGCACCGTGGCCGCGTCCATCAGCAGGGTTTCCGGATCCGATGTGTCCGAAGACCCGTTGGATTCATATTCCGCAACGGTCATCCGCGTGGCCGAGGCTGTCACCCAGCACGTCGCCGCGCTCGAGGTGACCGGCAACGGGCGCAACGGCAGGGTGAGGGTCGGTGCGGGCTCGGCCGTGCTGTTCACCACGGACGGATATCTGCTGACGAATGCCCACGTGGTGGGTGGCGCCCAGTCCGGCCACGCAGTCTTCGCCGACGGCACCAGCACGGCCGTTGACGTGGTGGGCGCCGACCCGCTCTCCGATCTTGCCGTGGTCCACGGCAGGGCACCCACCGCGGCGCCGGCTGAACTCGGCGACGCCGAGTCCCTCCGGGTCGGCCAGCTGGTCATCGCCGTGGGCAATCCGCTCGGGCTCGCCGGCTCCGTCACCGCCGGCGTGGTCAGCGGCTTGGGCCGTTCGATCCCGGTCTGGTCCGGACGGAGCCGGCGCGTGATCGAGGACGTCATCCAGACCGACGCGGCCCTCAACCCCGGCAGCTCCGGCGGGGCGCTGGCAGACGCCCGCGGGCGGATCGTCGGCATCAATACGGCCGTGGCCGGTGTTGGGCTCGGGCTGGCCGTTCCCATCAACGCGACGTCCCGGCGGATCATCGCGTCGCTGCTCAAGGACGGCCGCGTCCGCCGGGCCTACCTGGGCCTGGTCAACACACCGATCCAGTTGCAGCCGAGCGCCGTCGTCCGGACGGGCCGCAGGGAGGGCCTGCTCGTGGTCGAAGTCCTCCCGGATTCCCCCGCCGAGCGGGCCGGGCTACGGACCGGCGACATCCTCCTGAAGGTCGGACACATGTATGTGTCCAACGCCGAGAGCCTGCAGAAACTGCTGTTCGCCGAAGCGATCGGGGAGCCGCTGGACCTTGCCGTGCTCCGGGACGGCGCGGACCTGCGACTGGTGGCCGTGCCCGCCGAGATGACCGATAACCAGTAGGGAAACCCGGTCCGGACCGGCGGTTTCAACCCGCTGGAATTTGCCCGCCGGGGGCCTAATCGCTGCCCGGCTAAACTACTTGGGTCCGCATAGCGGCGGCCCGCGGAATTACTTGGTTGGCGCCGCAATCACCTGCCCTCCGCTCCGCGCGCTTACTCAGCGGTACTGACCCCTGTACGCGTCTTTCTTTGGGCGAAAGATCGGGTAGCGGCATGCCTTGTTGCGCCCCGCCGGGCGTGTCACGGTGTCATTGGAAAGCCGGAGGGAACAGAGCCTCAGTACGGCCTGGTTTCGATGTTGATCCGGCTCTCCATAGACGATTAAGTTCGTTTTACCTGGGGAAATCGGAGAACATCGTGGATAGCCCAAAGGAAACAGCACCTTCCATTTCGGTCCGCCTCTTCGGATCATTCGAAGTGCGCCGGGACGGCGTGGCGCTCACCGCCGCCGACATGGGCGGATGCAAGCCCCGGCACATACTGGAAATCCTTCTCCTGAACCTTGGCACGCCCGTGTCCAAGACCCGCCTGATCGATCTTCTCTGGGGCGCCGGAGCCAGTGACGGCTCCGTTGCGACCCTCGAGAGCTATATCAGCGGTATCCGCCGTGCCATCCAGCCGGGGCAGACCAAGACCGGCCCGCTCCGCACGGCCAACAGTGGCTACGTCCTGGATCCTACGCTCGTGGACCTCGATCTGTTCCGGTTCCGGGACCTGGTCCGCGACGCCGGTGAGCTGGCTCCGGCGGAGGCCTACCCCCTAATGCTCGAGGCCCTGGAGATTTCCGCCGAGCCGCTGCTCGGGTTCGAACTTGCCTCCGACTGGGCCGAAGAGGCGCGCGCACGCCATGCAGCCGAGAAGGTGGCGCTGCAGATCCTCGCGGCAGAAACGGCGGCTCTGCTGGACAAACCAGACGATGCCGTCAACCTGGTCCAGGCTGCCATTCGCGCGGAGCCCCTGAACGAGCGGGCCTGGACGGTGCTGGTGACCGCCTATGAACAGGCAGGCCTGCCGGCGGAGGGCCTCGCGGCGTATGACCGCTGCCGGCGGCTCTTCGACCGCGACCTTGGCTGCAGCCCCGGTCCGGCCCTGCAGGAAGCGCATCTGCGGCTACTGCGGCAGCGCGCGGAAAGCAACTCCGAACTCTCCGAGGTACTGGCGGCGCTGCTCTATCTGGGTGAGCGGTTGAACGGGCCCAAGAGCCGGCAGCTGCCGGCGGCGGAGTCCCGGCGCATGCATGAGAACGCCGGGCGGGTGCTTGATTCCTTCCTCCAGCGCGTCCGGGCCGCGGTCTGACCCCCGCGGGGCCGCCACCGTTGGACCGGCGGCGCCGAATTGATGACCGAGATGGCCGCCACAGGGACGCGGGCGTTAGCTTCGTCACGTGGCCGGGATTCTCGGGGAATTCCGCCGCGCCGGGCCTCATACTGGGAACATCCCCGGCGGGCAGTCCCACCGCCGGGCGTGAGGAGGGCCCATGGAAACCTTGAAGAAAGTCGTCACGAACGAGTACTTCCCCGCAGCCGCTGTGCTGTCCGGAGTCATCCTGTTCTGGGTCCTGGGCCTCTTCGGCGGACTGTCCCTCCTAAGCACCCGCCAAAGCCCGGTGACCACCCTGACGTGGATGATGTTCGTCTACGCCGCAGCGGTGCTCTCGCCCCTGGCCGGGCTTGTCGCCGCCATCGACCTCGTGCGCCGGTGGCTGCGGAACCGGCAGGCGGCTGCGGCGGAATCCGCCTAGTCCGCCCCGCCTGGCCTATCCCGGCGCCCGGTCCATCCCGGCGCCCGGTCAGCCAGCCGGCGCCATGCCGCTGCCGGCGCCCTCTGTCAACCGAAGCGCGACTGTTACTCGAAGCGCGACGGATCACCCATGCCGCGCCGGACGATTTCTGCGACGCCGCTGGAGTAGTCGATCACAGTGGTTGGCTCGGCACCACAGTCGCCGGAATCGATCACGGCGTCCACCACGTGGTCCAGGCGTTCCTTGATCTCCCACCCCTGAGTGAGTGGCTCTTCCTCATCGGGAAGCAGCAAAGTGCTCGACAGCAGCGGCTCGCCAAGCTCAGCGAGCAGCGCCTGCACGACGTGGTTGTCCGGAATGCGCACGCCAACAGTCTTTTTCTTCGGGTGCAGCAGCCGTTTCGGGACCTCCCTGGTCGCCGGCAGGATGAAGGTATAGCTGCCGGGCGTGACGGCCTTGATGCTGCGGAACACATCGTTGTCGATCTGGACGAACTGGCCCAACTGGGCGAAGTCCTTGCAGACGAGGGTGAAATGATGTTTGCCGTCCAACTGCCGGATGGTCCGGATCCGGTCCAGGGCCTCCCGGTTACCCAGCTGAGCGCCCAGCGCGTAGCAGGAATCCGTGGGGTAAGCGATCAGGCCGCCTGAGCGCACGATGTCCACCGCCTGGAGGATCGAACGGGGCTGGGGGTTCTCGGGGTGCACATCGAAGTATCTCGCCATGCCAAGAGCATACGCCCGGCGGCCGCCCGGACGACCACAGCGGAGCCCGTCAGCCGACCCGAATGTCCCGCGGCGGAGCGGGGCCGGCCGCTGCTTGTGCACAGACAGTTCTGTCTGATACTTTCATTCCGGTGTAGACAAACCTGTCTACACCCCACTCATGCAGGTTTGCGGCAACGAACACCGAGAGCGAGAACCGAATGCTGTCAATGGCAGGAAAGACAGTTCTGATCACCGGAGGCACCGGCGGGATCGGCAAGGCCACGGCTCTGGGTCTGGCCGCCCTGGGTGCGCGGGTTGCCATCACTGGACGCAACGCTGACAGGGCATCGCGGGCAGCTGAGGAGATCCGGGCTGTGGCGTCGGCCCCCGTCGAGGTGTTCACCGCCGATCTCTCCTCCCAACGGGAAGTCCGCAGGCTGGCCGACGAGGTGCTGAATACCTTGGACCGCCTCGATGTGCTGGTCAACAATGTGGGCGGATTCTGGAACACCCGCCGCGTCACCGTGGATGGACTTGAGTACACCTTCGCCCTTAACCACCTTGCTCCTTTCCTGCTCACCAACCTTCTCCTTGAACGGTTGAAGGAGAGCGGACCGGCGCGGATCGTAACGGTCTCGTCCGGCGCCCAGGCCATGGCCCGGATGGACTTCGCGGACCTGCTGGCCGAACGGTCCTACTCGGGGCAGCGGGCGTACAACCAGTCGAAATTGGCCAACGTCTTGTTCACTTACGGACTCGCCGCACGTCTCTCCGGCACCCACGTCACCGCAAATGTGCTCCACCCCGGAGTCGTGGCGACGGCGTTCGGAGCCGAAGATCCGGGCCGGCTGCAAGAGTTCCTGACACCGCTGGTTCAGCGGTGGATGAAAACCCCGGAGCAGGGCGCCCGGACCTCCATCTACCTTGCCTCGGCGCCGGAGGTCGAAAACGTCACCGGCCAATACTTTGCCAACAGCACTCCCAAGAAATCATCAAAACGCAGCTACAGCCAGTCCGATATTGACCGCCTCTGGCAGGTCAGCTCGGCTCTGGTCGGCCTCGAATCCGACTCTGAAAGAAGCACGAACCTTCCATGACCCCACAGCGCACGCTCGTCCTTGTTGCCCACCCCGACCTGGAAAGCTCGCGGATCACCGCGCACCTCACCTCAGCCATCATGGACTTGGAGCACGTGACGGTGCATGACCTCTCCGCCGCCCACCCGGACCGGCGGTTCGACACCGCCCGGGAACAGGAATTGCTGCGCGGGCACGACACCATCGTCTGGCAGTTCCCGTGGCACTGGTACTCCGTCCCGGGGGTCCTGAAGGAGTGGATGGACCAGGTGCTCACCTACGGCTTCGCGTACGGCGCCGGAGGCGACGCCCTCCACGGAAAGCGGCTCCAGCTGGTGCTGTCGACCGGCGGCCCTGAATCGTCCTACGCGCCGGCAGGACACAACCGCTTCACGATGGAGGAGCTCCTGCGCCCCCTCGACGCGACCGCGCACTTGTGCGGCCTGGAGATGGCCCAGCCACTCATCCTGCATTCGGCACCCCGGGTGGACGCCGACGAACTCGGCCGGCACGCCGCCCGGTACCGAGAACTGCTGGCTCCCGCGTCGGTCGCCGCGCGGTAGCCGGAATCCGGTGCGTCGGATCAGACGCACCGGGGGGAGCGGCGGTCAGGCGGCCTGGGCGGCGGACATGAAAGCAGACCCGCCGGCCCGGCTCCGCACAGGCTTTGCCCGGCCGGGTAGCCCGTTGCCGCCAGCAGCAGCACCGCCAGCGTCCAGCGCAGGGCCTCGTCCGCCGTCATGTCCACACAGTCACAACTGCTCGTCGTGGTGGATCCGTTCGCCGAGCTGCCGCAACGGCTCCCCGCTGCCGCTCCACTGCTGGGCGATGAACTCTGCCGCGATGGACACCGCCGTTTCCTCCGGGGTGCGGGCGCCCAGGTCCAGGCCGACAGGACTGTGAAGCCTGGACAACTCGGCCTCAGTCAGTCCCGTCTGCCGAAGCCGTGCCATCCTGTCCTCGTGCGTGCGCCGGGATCCCATGGCGCCGATAAAGGCCACGGGGCTGCCGCGCAGGGCCACCTCAAGGACGGGGATGTCGAACTTCGGGTCGTGGGTCAGGACGCAGAGCACAGCCCTGGAATCCAGCAGGCCTTGGGCAAACTGCTCGCTTAGGTACCGGTGTGGCCACGCGTTGACCACCTCGGCGGCGTCGGGGAATCGCGCCGGCGTCGCGAATACGGACCGCGCATCACAGACGGTCACCCGGTAGCCCAGGAACGCGCCCAGCCGCGCCAGCGCCGCGGCGAAGTCAATGGCGCCGAAAACGAGCATGCGCGGCGGCGGCGCATAGCTGGCAAAGAAGACGCGCATGCCGGTGTCCAGCCGCTCGCCGTCCACACCGTAGTTCAGGATGCCCGTCCGGCCGGCGGCGAGAAGACCCTGGGTGTCGTCGCCGACGGCGCGGTTGGTCCGGTCCGAGCCCAGGTCACCCCCGCAACCGTCCGGCCTGACAACCAGGTGCCGCCCCACGCGGCCGGCATCCGGGTGTTCGATGATCGTGGCGACGCCCACGCGGCGCCCGGCGGTGATGTCCTGCGCGACGGCGTCGAGTTCGGCAAAGCGGTGCCGGGAAACAGGTTCGACGAAGATATCGATGATTCCACCGCAGGTCAGGCCCACGGCAAAGGCATCGTCATCGCTGATCCCGTAGCGCACCAGGGCCGGCACGCCGTCGTCCTTGACCTGGGTGGCGAGCTCGTACACGGCCCCCTCGACGCAGCCGCCGGAGACGGATCCCACGGCCTCGCCGCCGGCCGTCACCAGCATCGCCGCCCCCGGGAGCCGGGGCGCAGATCGGAATGTGCTCACGACGGTGGCCAGGCCTGCCGTGGCACCGCTTCGCCAGTCGGGCAACATGGCCGCGAGGACATCACGCATCGGCGCTCCTCAGAGCCTGCCGCACAGCCGGAGCAGCCGGAACGCCGAACGCCGGCCGGCCCAGTACGCGATGCACGCCACGACGGCGATAACGCCGAGGACCTTCACCGGGCTGGCCAATTGCTCCGCCGCGATTCCCTTGGCGAGGCTCAGCGCATCCAGGCTGCCGTCCGGCGCGGCCTCCGCCGCGATTCCCTTGGCGAGGCTCAGCGCATCCAGGCTGCCGTCGGGCGCAGCCGCCGCTGAGACAGGCACAGGGACCGGTTCCGGCGCCGACGCGGGGACCGGAGCCGGGGTGGGTCCGGGGACCGCCGCAGGGGTCGGTCCGGCAGGGGCTTCCTGCGCAGGGGGTGCTGCCTCAGTGAGCATGGCCTGCAGATTTTTCGCGAAGAGCGACATCATCTGCTCAGTGACGCTGCCGATCACCCCCTTGCCCATGGCCGCTGCCTTGCCAGACAGCGCCAGGTCTGCGCTGACGGAACCCCGTGTGGCCGCTCCGTCTTCGGCCAGCACCAGGGTGACGGTGGCCTCGGCGGTGCCTTGTCCGCGCGTCTCCTGGGCCTTGCCGCCAAGGACCGCACGATGTTCCGGGGCGTTTCGTTCAATGACGTTCAGCAGGCCCTTGTATTGCATCGTGACCGGGCCGAGCTTTACCGTCATGCCCACTTGGTAGGCGTCGTCCGTGAGCTTGTTCAGGATCCTGGCCCCCGGAAGGCAGCCGGCCACCCGTTCGAAGTCCATCAGCGTGTCCCACACCTGGCTTATCGGTGCGACCACCGAGAACGTGCTGTCAATGTGCATGGGCTGGTTCCTTGCCTCTCGCTCGTTCGTGCGTGTCCTGTGAAGGCGGCCCCTCGCCGCGAATGGCGGCAGCCACCTGCGCCAAGGCCCGGTAGCTGTGGCCGCTGACGAAGGCGTCGCAGTAGGGCAGGGCTGCCGCCATGCCGCCGACGAGGGGCCGGTACTGCGGGGCTGCCTTGCGCGGATTCACCCAGATGATCCGGTGGGCGAGCCGGCGCAGGCGGGCCATCTGCGCCGCGACCTGTTCCGGATCCTCGTAGGCCCAGCCGTCCGAAAACACCACCACCACAGCGCCCCGCGCCAGTCCGCGGCGGCCGTGTTCGTCGACGAAGCGCCGGAGGCATTCGGCGATCCGGGTTCCGCTGGCCCGGTCCGGCGCGGAGACAGCGGCGCGGGCCAGGGCCTGGTCCGGATCACGCAGGGCCAGTTGCCGTGTCAGCCTGGTCAGCCTGGTGGAGAAGACAAAGGCTTCCGCCCCGGCCCGGGTCACGGCGCCCTGCAGGAAGGATACGAAGACCCGGGAGTAGGGATCCATCGATCCCGAAACATCGCAGAGCAACACCAGTTTGCGGCGCTGCTCGCGCCGGCGGGCATAGAGCAGCGCCGGGGCGTCGGTCCCGGACCGCCGGGCGGCGCGCACTGTCGCCCGGACGTCCAGGCTCGCCGTGTTGTGGGCCGACGTGCGCGTGCGCCGGCTCAGGCGCAGCGGCGTCGCGAGCTGCAGCGCCGCCGCCAGCCGCCGTACCTCCGCTACTTCCTCGGCGGAAAGCTCGGCAAAGGATGTCACCTGCAGGTGTTCGTCCGCGGAAACCATGGCAAGGACGGCCTCCCGGTCCGTGCGGCCGTCCTCCGCGGAGCCGTCCCGGCCGGGGAAGGCCAGGCGCGGCCACTGCGGCGTCCCGGGGGCCGGGCCCGGCGTCTGGCTCCCTGGCGCTGCGGGCCTGGTCCGGAGCGCCGGTGCGGGAGGCGCCGGTGCGGGAGGCGCCGCTGCCGCGCCGGGCACGCTGCCCGGCTGGGCGGGGGCGGCGTTCGCGCGGAACACGGCCGCGAAGACGGCATCGAACACGGGCACTTCTTCGCGGGCCGACACGAGCACCACGCGGCAGGTCCAGTAGAGCTGCTCAAGCCGGGCCGGGGGGATCAGGTGGAGCGCCTCGGCCAGCCGCGCCGCCCGGTCCGGCGAGGTCGCCAGGCCGGCCCTCCGGATGGCCGTGACGAACGCGGCGGACAAGGCGGCCGCCTCGACCAGTGGCGGCTGAGGTGGCTGATCGGTGGCACTGTTGTTTTGGGCGGGGCCGTTGTCTTCAACCATCGGTGCCGCCCACGAGCCAGGCCGCGCCGCGGGAGCCGACGAGTTCGAGGTCATCGCGGTTCTTGACGATGGAGCCCCACGTCTGCTCGGTGGTGCCGGGGTCGATCCGCTTCACCCCCAGCACGGCCAGGGCCGAGACCCAGTCGATTGCCTCGGAGATCCCGGGCGGCTTGGCGAGGTCCAGGGTGCGCAGCCGGGTGATGACGGCCGCGGCCTGGAGGGCCAGCGGGCCGCTGCTGGCAGGAACCCGGCGGCGCACGATCTCGGCGATCCGGGCGGGTCCCGGGTAGTCGATCCAGTGGTACAGGCAGCGGCGGGTCAGGGCGTCGTGAAGGTCCCGGGTCCGGTTGGAGGTCAGGATCACGATGGGGGGATGGGTGGCGCGGATTGTGCCCAGCTCCGGGATGGTGACGGCGGATTCGGCCAGCAGTTCAAAGGTGAAAGCCTCGAATTCGGCGTCGGCGCGGTCGATCTCGTCCAGGAGCAGCACGGCAGGCCGCGGGCCGGGATGTTCCAGCGCCTGCAGGAGCGGGCGCCGCAGCAGGTACTGGGAGGCAAACAGGTCCGTTTCCGTGACCTCGGTGTCGCGGACTTCGGCCAGCCGGATGCCGAGCAGCTGGCGCTGGTGGTTCCACTCATAGAGGGCCTCACCGGCGTCGATTCCCTCATAGCACTGCAGCCGGTACAGCGGGGTGTCGAGGAGCTCGGCCAGCGCCTTCGCGGCCTCCGTCTTCCCGACCCCCGCCTCGCCCTCGAGCAGGATGGGCTGCGGCAGGCGGACAGCCAGGAACAGGGCCGTCGCCAGTCCGACGTCAGCCAGGTAGTTGGTCCGGTCCAGCGCGGCCATCAGCGATCCGACATCCGGGACCCGGCGCCGCACGTCCTCCTCCGCGCCGGCCCGCGCCGCCGCCGTCATAGGGCCCCCAGCAGCCCGGCAAGGAGGCGCCGGTAGTCGTCTTCGGTGTCGACGTCCGGGGGGACGGGGCCGGGTGTACGGACCTCGACGACGTCGTCTGCCCGCTGTGCCAGGAGCTTCCAGACGGCTTTGTCCCCGTGCAGGGCGGCCAGGTCCGGCAGCAGGCGCCGGGCAAACGCCATCGGGTGGCCCACGCCGTCGTCGTAGCGGCACACCGCGATGCCGGCAGCGCGCGCAGAAGTGGGCTGCAGGGCGCCAAGCACTGCCCGGACGCTCGCGGCCCGGACACCGGGCTGATCGCCGAGCAGCAGGACGACGGCGCCGGTGTCCGGATGGAGGACGGCGAGCGCCGTGGCGATCGAGGACGCGCACCCTTCGCCGAAGTCCGGGTTGAGCACCACATCGCAGCCGCTGGTGTCCACGGTGCGCTCCACCTCGGCCGCTGCGCCGCCCAGGGCCAGCACCGTCTGGCCGAAGGCGCAGTCCCGGGCAGTCGCCAGGACGGCATCGAGCAGCACGCCCCCGCCGTAAGGCAGCATCTGCTTCGGCCGGCCCAGGCGCCGGGAACCGCCCGCGGCCAGGATGATGCCGGCGGTCCGGGGTCCGGGGCTTCCTTCCGCCCGCAACGGGTCAGGTCGTAACGGCATAGCGTTCCGGATCTTTGCGGAAGGCGGCCCGGCAGCCGGGCGAGCAGAAGTAGACGGCGGCCCCTTCGTGAACCAGGTGCAGGGACGATTCGAGGGCCGGGACGGACATGCCGCACACCGGGTCGACCGCGCTCGCCGGCTCCGGTGGTGCAGGCTCGGATGGCACGGGCTCCGATGGGACTGGCCCCGATGGTACTGGCTCCGTGCCGAAGCTCGTGGCCGCCGCGGCMGCGGACGCCAGGGGCGGGGCGGCGCGCCGCGCCCTGGACCGTTCACCGACCAGCTGGGCGAGGATGGACAGGGCAATCTCCCCGGGGGTCCGGGCGCCGAGCTGCAGCCCGGCCGGTGTGAAAACCCGCCGCCGCAGGGCGTCGTCGACGTCGAGGGACTCCAGGACGGCGGCGCCGCGGGTTCTACTGGCCACGAGGGCAACGTAGGGGACACCGGCCCGCAGGGCCGCTTCCAGGGCACGCTCTTCCGCTTTGCCGTGCGAGGCGACAATCAATGCCGCGTCATCCCCGCGGGGATCGGCGGATTCGCCGTCCGTCAGTTCGACTTCGAGGCCGACGCCGGAGCCGAGCGTTTCCAGGGCCTGCGCCACCGGCGTTGTGCCCACCACCACGACCCGGGGCGCCGGAATCCGCGGCTGGAGGAAGATCTCGATCGCCCCGCCGCTCAGGCACGGGTTGGTGACCTCGACGGCGCCTTCCTCCGCGGTGCGGGACGGTTCTCCGGGCAGCACCCGCAGCAGGAGGGGTTCCTGGGTGGCCAGGACCTGCCGGCTGTATTCGCGCACCGACTCCTCCACGCAGTTTCCGCCCACAAAGCCGTGGATCTCTCCGCTGGGCAGCACCAGGGCGGTGTCCCCGGCGTGGGCGCTCGTCGGATGCTGGGCGCGGACCACCGTGGCATGGACGAACGGCTCGCGGCGGCTGGCGAGTTCATCTGCCCTGGCGGCCAGGGATCCTGCGGTGGAAGCCATCAGATCGGCGGCCGTGCCCGGCCCTGCATGGCAGCCCAGACGCGGGCCGGGGTGCAGGGCATGTCCATATGCGTGACGCCGAACGGCGCCAAGGCATCGACGACGGCGTTGACGATCGCCGGCGGTGAGCCGACTGTGGCGGACTCACCGATGCCCTTCGCCCCAATCGGGTGGTGCGGGGAGGGCGTGACAGTGAATCCGGTTTCCCAGTCCGGCACCTCCATGGCCGTGGGGATCAGGTAGTCCATGAAGGACCCGGCGAGGCAGTTGCCGTCCTCGTCGAATTCGATGATCTCCATCAGGGCCATGCCCACACCGTCCGTCAGCCCGCCATGCACCTGGCCTTCGATGATCATCGGGTTGATCCTGGTGCCGCAGTCATCCACCGCGATGAAGCGCCGCACTTTGACCTGCCCGGTGCCGGGATCGATGTCGACGACGCAGATGTAGGCGCCGAACGGGAAGGTCAGGTTCGGCGGGTCGTAGGTGACCTCGGCGTCGAGGTTTCCGTCAACGCCCTCAGGCAAGGCAATGGTGCCGTGGGCGCCCATGGCGATCTCGGCCATGGTCTTGCCGACGCTCGGATCGCCTTTGACGAACCAGCGACCCTTTTCCCATTCGAGGTCCTCGGGGCGGGTCTCCAGCATCGCCCCGGCGATCAGTTTCGCCTTCTCGCGCACCTTCCGGGCTACAAGGGCCACGGCGCCGCCGCTGACCGGCGTCGAACGGCTGCCGTACGTGCCCAACCCGAACGGGGTCTGGTCGGTGTCCCCGTGCACCACCTCGATGTCCTCCGGCGGGATGCCGAGTTCTTCCGCCACGATCTGGGCGAAGGTGGTCTCGTGGCCCTGGCCCTGGCTCTGCACCGAGATGCGCACCACGGCCTTGCCAGTGGGGTGGACGCGCAGTTCGGCGCCGTCGGCCATGCCGAGGCCCACAATGTCGAAGTGCTTCCTGGGCCCGGCTCCGACGACTTCCGTGAAGAAGGAAACCCCGATGCCCATGAGTTCCCCGCGTTCGCGTTTCTCGGCCTGCTCGCGGCGGAGGTCCTCGTATCCGGCGAGCTGCATCGAGAGGCGCATGGCGGCCTCGTAGTTGCCCGAGTCGTAGACCCAGCCGGTCTTGTTGGCATAGGGGAATTGTTCCGGCTTGATGAAGTTCTTGAGCCGCAGCTCCGCCGGGTCCATGTCCAGCTTGCGGGCCAGGATGTCGACCATCCGCTCCACGAGGTACACGGCCTCGGTGACCCGGAACGAGCACGCGTACGCGACCCCGCCGGGCGCCTTGTTGGTATAGACGCCGGTGACGGAGCAGTGGGCGGCCGCGAGGTCGTAGCTGCCGGTGAAGATGGAGAAGAATCCGGCCGGGTTCTTGGTGGGCTGGGCGGTGGCGTTGAACGCGCCGTGGTCGGCCAGCACGTGGGTGCGCAGGGCGAGGATCTTGCCGTCCCTGGTCGCCGCGATTTCGCCCTGCATGATGTAGTCCCGGGCGAACGAGGTCGACATCAGGTTTTCGGAGCGGTCCTCCACCCATTTGACCGGGCGGCCGGAGACGATCGAACCGACGACGGCGAGGATGTAGCCGGGATAGATCCCGACCTTGTTGCCGAAGCCGCCGCCGATATCGGGGGAGACGATCCGGATCTTGTGCTCGGGGATGCCGGCGACGATCGCGAACAGGGTCCGGTGCGCGTGCGGTGCCTGCGTGGTCTCGTAGAGCGTCAGCTTGCCGTTGACGGCGTCGAAATCGGCGACGGCGCCGCACGTCTCCATCGGGGCGGGATGGACCCGCGGGTAGACGACCTCCTGGCTGACCACAACATCCGCGGCGGCGAACACCGCATCCGTTTCGGCCTTGTCGCCCATCTCCCAGTCGAAGATCCGGTTGTCCGTCCGGCCCTCGATCTCATCGCGGATCACCGGGGCGTCTGCGTCCAGTGCCTTGCGGGCGTCCACCAGCGGGGGAAGGACATCGTATTCGACGTCGATCAGCTCCAGGGCGTCCCGGGCGGCGTAACGGTCCTCAGCCACGACAAACGCGACTTCCTGGCCCTGGAACCGGACTTTGTCGGTCACCAGCACGGCCTGGACATCCGCCGACAGCGTCGGCGCCCACGCGAGCTTCAGGCCCAACAGGTCCTTGCCGGTAATGACGGCGACCACTTTCGGATGCGCGAGGGCGTTAGTCGTGTCGATGGACACGAGCCGGGCGTGCGCGACCGGAGCGCGCAGGATGGCGCCGTGCAGCATCCCCGGCAACACGATGTCATCCAGGTAGTGGCCCTTGCCGCGCACGAAGCGCGGGTCTTCCTTGCGCTGAATGCGGCCATAGCCGATGGGGCGGTCCTCGTCGCCAGCGGCCGGGTTTGACTGCCGGTCATGGATGACGGTCATGCCTTCACCTCCGTGTCTTCTGTCTCCGCCGTGACATCCGGGACGGCGGTGTCCGTGTCCGGGACGCCGGTGGCGGTGTCGGCCAGGCCGGAGCCGGCCGGATGGGCGGCGGCCCACTGCACCGAGCGGACAATCGTCGCGTAGCCCGTGCACCGGCAGATCTGCCCGGAAATGGCCTGCCGGATCTCGGCGTCGTCCGGGTGCGGATTCTTATCCAGCAGCGCGCGGGCCGTGAGCATCATCCCAGGGGTGCAGAAGCCACACTGCAGCCCGTGCTCTTCCATGAAGCCCTGCTGGACGGGGTCGAGGGTGCCGCCGCTGGCCAGCCCCTCGACGGTGCGGATGTCGTGCCCCGCGGCCATGGCGGCCAGGACGGTGCAGGACTTCACGGGCTGTCCGTCCATCAGGACCACGCACGTCCCGCAGTTGCTTGTGTCGCATCCCCAGTGAGTACCGGTGAGGCCCAGGACCTCGCGGATGTAGTGGACCAGGAGCACCCGGGGCTCAATCTCGCTCGTGACGTCGGCGCCGTTCACGGTCATGCTGATCTGCATCGGCTTCAGCCTTCCTGCATCTGGGCGGCGCGGGCACAGGCCCGCCGCAGTACCCGTTGGGTGAGCTCATCGGCGAGATGCCGCTTGTAGTCGACCGGGCCGCGCTGGTCAGCCACCGGATCGCAGGCTTCCGCTGCCAGCCTGCCCGCCTCGGCGAACAGCTGCTCGTCCGGATGCCGGCCGCGGAGCACGGCGGCGGCCCCGGCCAGGGGGTGGTCAAGGCCCAGGGCGGTGAGCCCGACGGCGGCGTCGTCGACAGTGCCGTCCGCGGCGAGGGTGACGGCGGCACCTGCGGCACCGACCGCCCAGTCTCCGACCCGGCGTTCGACCTTTTCATAGGCGCTGCCCGACCGGGGGCGGATGCCGAACCTGAGTTCGCAGAGCAGTTCATCGTGCCCGACCGCGGTTTCATAGGGGCCGCGGTGGAACTCGGACATGGACAGGATGCGCTCGCCGCCTGGTCCGCGGATCACGGCCTCGGCGCCCAGGACCCCGCAAACCGTGGAGAGGTCCTCGGCCGGGTCGGCCTGGCAAAGCGAGCCGCCAATGGTGCCGCGGTTGCGGACCACGGGGTCGGCGATCACCCGCTCGGCGTCCCGCACGATGGGGAACAGCCCGGCCACCTCCTCCGACTCGAGCAGGGTGGTGTGGCGCGTCAGGGCGCCGACCCTTAGTTTGTTGCCGTCACGGAGGATGAAATCGAGCTCGTATAAGTCATTGATGTCGATCAGCCATTCGGGCCGGGAGAGGCGGAGCTTCATCATCGGCAGGAGGCTATGCCCGCCGGCCACCACCCGCGAGTCGGGTCCGTACCGGGCAAGGAGTTCCAGGGCGTTCTCCACCGTAGTGGCGCGCACGTAGTCAAATGGAGCCGGAATCTGCATAGTCCCTACCTCACTCCGAAAGGCCGGCGGCGTGGAGCAGCGGCTGCCTGGCGCCGGATTGAGGTCAGTCTTGCCGCGGCCTGGCGGGGCTGTCAATATCGTCATAAGCGAAAGGTTATGAAGCCGTGGCGATGACATTGGGACAGTTGCGGACCTTCGCCCTGGTGGCCAAGCTGGGTTCCCTCCATGCGGCCGCCGTCCAACTCGGAGTCAGCGAACCGGCAGTCTCGACGGCGCTCGCCGCACTCAGGCAGGATCTGGGCGACCCGCTCTTCGTGCGCGCCCATGGCGGGATCGCGCTGACTCCCGGCGGCCGGGCGCTCGCCGAACATGCCCAGGACATCGTGGGACTGGCGGACCGGGCCCGGTGGGAGGTGGCACATGCCCAGACCGAGACCGGGCGGCTGAAAATCGTGGCGACGGCGCCGTTTGCCGAGCACGCGGCGGGGCGCCTGCTGGACCTTTTCACCCGCCGGGTTCCCGGGGCTTCCGTCGATGTGGTGGTGGAGGAAGCCGAGGACATCGCCTCGCTGATGCTCGAACGCGTCTATGACATCGCTTTGGGGGTCAGGCCCGCCGTCCGCAACGGCTCCCGTGCCAACGGCACTGGCGCCGTCGGCATCGACTCCGTCCCGTTCCTGCGGTACCAGCGGATCGTCGTGGCGGCCGCCGGACATCCGATCGCCGCCCTCCACGGGCCGGTCGCGCCGGCCGAGCTGGTGCGCAGACCCTGGTTTGCCGGGCCCGCCGGCATCCAGGCGGCCAGCGAGGAGGGCCGCTGGCTGGCCGCCCAGTCGGTGGCGCCGGAGATCGTCCGGTTGAGCAGCGAAACGGAGGCCCTGGCCGCCGTCAGGGCCGGAGAGGGAACCATGCTGGCGCTGGGGCATATTGTCCGGGCTGAAATCCGCAGCGGTTCCCTGGTCCGTGTGCCGGTAGCCGGAACGCCGATCTCCGGACTCTGGTGGGCCAGTACCCTGGACCGCGGCCGGGCCACCACCATGGCGCGGACCCTCCAACGGTTTGCCGGCACCGCCGACGCCACCGCGGCCATGGTCGCCCCCGGCGGTTCGCGAGGGCTGGAACGGCGGGGGTCCAAGTTCCACGTGGCGCTCTGGAGCTGAGGGGCCGCCGCCGTGCCGGCTGCCGCTGTGCCGCTGTGTCGCGTTGCGCAACGCCGGGGGCGGGTGCTACCCCTTGAGGGTTAGACGATCCATTCACCCTGCGAGAAGGAGTAGTAATGACGTTGTCCCGAGACGAAGACAGCTCGCTGAGGCATTGGAGCAGCCGGCTGATCCAGGCGCTGCAGATCCTCGACCTGGAAGTCGACCACGAAAAGATCGTCCAGGTGGCAGAGGAATCGGTCAAAGCCGTCGGGCCGCATGCGGACGCCATCAGTGCGTTCATCGTGGGCTACGCGGCGGGTACTGCGTCCACCAAGGGCCGCAAGGGCACGCAGGAGGCCGTGCACGCCGCATCAAACAAGGTCATCGAGCTCTGCGAACATGGCGAGTCGGGCGGCCCTGACGAGAAAGGCTGGGCCAAGAGGGCCCAGTAGCCCGGCCCGCGAGCACCTTGGAAGCACGCCGGACCTGATGCACAGGGATCACGCCATGCGCGCGGTCCGCAGCCACTGGACATGCTCCGCGGTGGGGCGCAGGGACGGGCATGTTGGTGTTATGTCCACTCGCCGGGGCCGGGGCGGGGCATGTCCGCTGGTGCGGACTGGCCCGGCCCCGGCTGGCGGGTGCCTAGGGTGAGGCCACCCGGGCAGGGGCTGTTGCCGCGCCGTCGGGCGTCTGGTCCAGGCTCGGCTCGAGCCGGACGATGACTGCCTTCGAGACTGGCGTGTTGCTGCCTTCGGCCGTGTGGTTCAGCGGCACCAGCACGTTGGCCTCGGGGTAGTACGCCGCCGCGCAGCCCCGTGCCGTGGGGTACGACACCACGCGGAACTTGCGCACCACGCGTTCCTCGCCGTCGTCGTGCACGCCGTGGACGTCCACGTACTGCCCGTCCGCAAGGCCGAGTTCGGCGATGTCGTCAGGGTTCACGAACACCACATGGCGGCCCTTCTTGATGCCACGGTAGCGGTCGTTGTGCGAGTAGATGGTGGTGTTGAACTGGTCGTGGGAGCGCATGCTCTGCAGGATCAGGGTTCCATGCGGCCGTTCGACAAGTTCAAGATCATTGACTGTCAGCACGGCCTTGCCGGTGGGCGTGGGGAAGGTGCGGGAGTCGCGGGGACCGTTGGCGAGAATAAACCCGCCTTCCTGCCGGATCCTCTGGTTGTAGTCCTTGCAGCCGCCCACCACGCGCGAAATGTGGTCCCGGATAAGGTCGTAGTTCTTCTCATAGCCGTCCCAGTCGGCCTTGATCTTGTCGCCCACCAGGAGTTTGCCCAGCCGGCTCACGATGGCCGGCTCCGAGAGCAGATGGTGAGACACCGGCTCGACGCTGCCCCAGGACGGGTGCACGGCGCAGACGGTGTCCTCCACCGACACGAACTGGGGACCGGATTCCTGGATATCGATCTCGGTCCGGCCCATCGTGGGGAGAATCAGGGCCTCGCGGCCCGTCACAGTGTGCGAGCGGTTCAGCTTGGTCGAGATCTGCACCGTCATCTCCGTGTTTTGCATCGCAGCCTCGGCGGCGTTCGTGTCCGAGATGGCACCCACCAGGTTGCCGCCCAGGGCGACGAATACCTTGATCTCGCCCGCGCGCATCTTGTTGATGGTCTCGACGGCGTCCGCGCCGTGTTCGCGGGGCGGCTCGAAGTCGAACTCCTCGCCGAGGGCCTCCATGAAGGACTGCGGCATCTGCTCCCAGATGCCCATGGTCCGGTCGCCCTGCACATTGCTGTGCCCGCGGATGGGGGAGGCGCCGGCGCCCGGCTTGCCGATATTGCCGCGCAGCAGCAGGAGGTTGATGATCTCCTTGATGGTGGCAACACCCTTCTTCTGCTGGGTGATGCCCATGGCCCAGGTGATGATGACTTTCTCGGCCTTGAGATAGCGGGCGGCCAGCTCATCGATGTCCTCGCTGTGCAGGCCCGTGGCCTCAAGAACTGTGCCTTCATCCAGCCCGGCGAGGTGTTCCTTGAGCTCCTCGAGCCCCTCGCAGTGTTCCGCCAGGAAGGCGTGGTCCAGGACTGTCCCGGGGTTCTTGGCCTCGGCGTCGAGCACGCGCTTGGACACGGCCTGCAGCAGCGCCATGTCGCCGCCGATCCGGATCTGGAGGAACTGGTCTGCGATCTGGACGCCGTGACCGACGATCCCGTTGACCTGCTGCGGGTTCTTGTACCGGCGCAGGCCTGCTTCGGGGAGCGGGTTGACGGCCACGATCTCGCCGCCGTTGCGCTTGCACGCCTCAAGTTCGGTCATCATCCGGGGGTGGTTGGTGCCGGGGTTCTGGCCCATGATGATGATCAGGTCGGCTTTGGCGTAGTCGTCGAAGCTGACCGTCGCCTTGCCGATGCCGATGGTCTGGCCCATGGCCCAGCCGGAGGATTCATGGCACATATTGGAGCAGTCCGGCAGGTTGTTGGTGCCGTAGCCGCGGACCATGAGCTGGTAGAGGAAGGCAGCCTCGTTCGAGGTCCGGCCGCTCGTGTAGAACGCCGCCTGGTCGGGGGAGTCCAGGCCCTTGAGCTTGTCGGCCACGAGCCGGAGCGCCTCGTCCCAGCTGACCGCCTTGTAGTGGTCCTCGCCGGCGGCCTTGTACACCGGTTCGGTCAGGCGGCCCTGCATGCCAAGCCAGTACTCGGTCTGGCTGCGCAGGTCGCTGACGGCATTCTCGGCCCAGAAAGTTGCGGGAACCACCACCGGGGTCGCTTCCCAGGTCACCGCTTTGGCCCCGTTCTCGCAGAACTCGAATGCCTTGCGGTGGTGGGGATCCGGCCACGCGCAGCTCGGACAGTCGAAGCCGTCCTTCTGGTTCATCGCCATGACGGTCTTGCGGGTCCGGTTCAGTCCCATCTGTTCGATGGCCGGCTTCATGGAGTGGTATACGCCCGGGACGCCGGCGGCCCAGCTTTTCGGCCCGTCCCCGACGACGAGATCCTTTTCGGACGGTTCCTCGATATGAGGAGTGTTGCGAGTCACGTGAACTTCCCTTCTGCAACCACCACCCGGATGGGGCGGCGTGCTGATCTGCCACTCTGCACCTTACCGTCAGGCCTATCAGCTTGATCGGAGCGCCGCAAGCAATTGCCCGGCCGGGGCAAGCTACCGGCCGGCCACGAGTGTGTCCCGGATCTCGCGGCGGAGGACCTTGCCGATCAGCGAACGCGGCAGCTCATCCACCACGGCAACGCGGCGCGGCACCTTGTAGGCGGCCAGGTTCTCCCGGGCAAACGCCAGCAGCCCCTCCGGGTCCAGGCCGGGGCCCGCGGACGGGACGACGGCGGCAACTACGTCTTCGCCGCCGCCCGGGCGGGGCAGTCCCACCACACACACGTCCCGCACACCGGGGTACCCGGAGAGGACATCTTCAACTTCCGTGGGGGAGACGTTGAAGCCTCCCGTGATGATCAGCTCCTTGATCCGGTCCCGGACGGTCACGAAATCATCCTTATCTACCGAGACGATGTCACCGGTCCGGAACCAGCCGCCCTCCAGCAGCGCCTCCTCGGTCTCCTTCGGCCGGTTCCAGTAGCCGGCAAAGACCTGCGGGCCGCGGACCAGGAGCTCGCCCTCCTCTCCCGGGGCACGGTCCAGGAGGACGTTCCGCGGGTCCACCACACGAATGTCCGTCAGGGGAAACGGGACCCCTACGGTTCCCGGTTTCCGGCTGGGACCGAAGGGGTTGCCCAGGGCGATGGGCGAGGTTTCCGTCAGCCCGTAGCCCTCGATCAGGTAGCCCCCGGTCGCCTTCTCCCACGCGTCCACCGTCGCCGTCGGCAGGTTCATCGCCCCCGAGATGGAGAAGCGGATGCTGTCCAGCGCGATACCTTGCTCGGCGGCTGCGGCGGCGATGCGGTCGTAGATCGGCGGCACCGCCGGCAGGAATGTGGCAGGCGACTTCCTGTGCGCCTTCAGCACCAGGTCGACGTCGAACTTAGGGAACAGCACCAGTTTCGCGCCGATGCTCAGGGCGAACGTCATGCAGAGCGTCAGGCCGTAGGCGTGGAACATGGGCAGCACCGCGTACACGGTTTCCCGGCCGTCCTTGAGTCCCGGCACCCAGGCGCGGCCCTGCGCGGCATTGGCCTGCAGATTGGCATGGGTCAGCATGGCGCCTTTGGGCCGGCCCGTGGTGCCGCTGGTGTATTGGATGACAGCCAGGTCTGTGGCGGCCGGGCGCGGATGCTTTTTCTTCAGGTCGCCCGCGCCAAGGAGGTCTTTCCACGCCAGCACCCTCCGGTGCGCCGGCTGCGCCACGGGCCGGGGCGAGTGCTTGCCGGCGGTCAAGGCGGCACGGGCGGCGCGGGCCGCCGGCACGGGGAGCCGCAGCGCGACCCGTTGCAGCAGGGGCATCGCCGGAATCAGTTCAACGGAGACGATGCTCTGCAGCCCGACGTCGGCCGGCAGTTGGCGGACCTTGTCCACGGCCTTGTCCCAGACAATGGCGATGGTGGCGCCATGGTCCTCGAACTGGTGGCGCAGCTCGCGGTCCGTATATAAGGGGTTGTGTTCGACGACCACGGCGCCCAGGCGCAGTCCCGCGTGGAACGCGATGATGTGTTGCGGGCAGTTCGGCAGGACCAGCGCCACCCGGTCACCGGCCCGGACGCCGAGCTTCCTCAGGCCCGCGGCCGCCTTGTTGATGGCGGTGCCGAGGTCCCGGTAGCTGGTGCGCGCTCCAAAGAATTCCAGGGCGGTCTTCTTCCCGTAGCGCCGGACGGACGAGTCCATCAGGTCGACGAGGGAACCTTCCGGGAGCTTGAGGCTGGCGGGAACCCCGGGGCTGTAGTGGCGGGTCCAGGGGCGGTCGGGACGCTTGGGCCCTGCGGATTTGGTGCTCATGGTGTGTCCTTGCCACTGGGCTGCGCTGTGATGTGCGGGGCTGTGCGGTGCCGGGCTGCCGGCCTCGGGCCCGGCCGGGCCCGTCAAGAAATCCTACCGGGGCGGCCCCGCCTGGACGCGCGTGCCGGGGAGGCCCCGGCGGCGGCCGGCGCCGGCCCGGAGGTGACTTTTGGCCCTTGGCACCCGGCAGGCCCGGGCGGAAGCTGGGGCGTACACCGCGAGCCGCGGGTCCGTGCAGTTCTCTGGGGTCGTTCAGGACACAGGTTCGCGCTGGTCACGGGTTTGCGCAGGTCACAGGTCCGCGTGCAATCAACGCACAATTTACGCAAGAAGAAGGTCCACGGGGGCGCCATGAAGTACCAGCAGCCGAGCGACGTCGAGGATCCGCGATGAACCCCGAGGCCGTCACCCGGTCCACCGTGTTGAAGGAGGTCCACGATCTCGCCCGGCCACTGAAAACCGATCGGGACCTCAACGGCCTCGTGCGGCGCGCGGCCGACTGCCGTTTTGTAGCCATCGGCGAGGCCTCCCACGGCACCCACGAGTTCTACACCTGGCGCGACACCCTCAGCAGGCGGCTCATCGCGGAGGAAGGCTACAACTGGATTGGGGTGGAAGGGGACTGGCCAGACTGCTGGCGCATCAACCGCTGGGTCCGCGGCCTGGAGGGGAAGGACCAGGGCGTCCACGCGCTGCTGGCCGGCTTCGAACGCTGGCCAACCTGGATGTGGGCCAACGAGGAAGTCGCGGCGTTCCTGGACTGGCTGCGCAGCTGGAACCTGGCCAGGCCGCTGGACAAACGTGTCGGCTTCTACGGACTGGATGTCTACTCGCTCTGGGATTCGCTGCGCGAAATCATCGGCTGGCTGCAGGCGAACGTTCCCGACGCCGTCCCCGCGGCGGAGCGCGCCTGGCAGTGCTTCCTGCCCCACCACGAGGACCCGCACCAGTACGCCTGGAGCACGCGGCTGGTGCCGCAGTCCTGCGAGCCCGACGTCGTGGCCCTCCTGACCGAGGTCAGGAACCGGGCCTTCAGCCCCGGCCGGCATGAGGAGGACGCCTTCGACGCCGTCCAGAACGCTGAAGTCGCGGCCAACGCCGAGCACTACTACCGCATCATGGTCCGCGGCGACAGGCAGTCCTGGAACGTCCGCGACCACCATATGGCCGACACCATCGACCGGGTCAGCAGGCACCTCGGTCCGGCGTCGAAGGGACTGATCTGGGAACACAACACACACATCGGCGATGCCCGGGCCACCGACATGGCGCAGGACGGCCTGGTCAACGTCGGGCAGCTGCTGCGTGAACGCCACGCGGGCGAAGGTGTGCTGCTGGTCGGCTTCGCAGCCCACCGCGGCTCCGTGCTCGCCTCCGACGGGTGGGGCCGCCCCGAACGCATCCTGACGGTTCCGGAAGCGCGCCCGGGCAGCCACGAAGACTTCCTGCATCAGGCCCTGGGGGTGCCCTCAGTGCTGGTGTTCGGCGACGACCGGACCGGGCCGTGGCTCTCGACACGGCTCGGACACCGGGCGATCGGCGTCGTCTACCACCCGGAACGGGACGCCGGAAACTACGTTCCGACCCGGATGGGGGAGCGCTACGACGCACTCATCTGGCTGGAACACACCGCAGCGCTGCGCCCGGTGCACCATGAAGGCCCGCCCCGCGAACCGGAGTTCGAGACCGAGCCCACCGGATTCTAGGCCGGTGTGCATTCCAGGAAGCAGGAATCAGCATGAGCAAAGCAATCATCGTCGGCGTCAACGGGTCCGCAGGCAGCAACGCCGCCCTGGCCTGGGCCCTTGACCGGGCCGCCCGGGACAAGCTCCCGGTCACGGTCGTCCACGCGGTGGACGACAGGTGGATGTCACCGGATTTTCAGTACCACGAGATCATCCGGGAATCGGGGATGGAACTGCTTCGGGACGCTGAGACGGCCGCCCGTGAACAGGCCCCGGACGTCACTGTGGACATCCAGCTCCGTCATGGCAGCGGCGGCTCGGTGCTCCGGGAAGTCTCCAAGGAGGCCGCCATGATCGTGGTTGGCGGCCATGACAAACATTGGATGGGCGGCGGTCCCATGACGGACCGGGCCCTGCAGATTGTCTCGGCCTCGGAATGCCCGGTAGCCGTCGTGCCGGCGAAACCGGCCACGGGGGCAAAGGGCGTCGTGGTCGGCGTGGATGGCTCCGAGGAGTCGCTGCAGGCCGTCGCCTTCGCGGCCGCCGAAGCTGATTGGGGTGGAGACGAGCTCACCGTGGTCCTCGCGTTCAAGAGCCCTGCCCGGTGGGTCGAGAAGCAGCTGCCGACCAGTGGTCTCGCCGAGAGCATCGTCGAAGAGGACCGGATTGTTCTCGCCGAGTCGGTCGCCGGTCTCGGCGACAAATACCCCGACCTGGTGGTCCATCAGCGCCTTGAGACGAACACCGAACCGGCGAAGGCCCTCGTGGATATCGCCGCCGGCGCCAGGGAGTTGGTGATCGGAAGTCGGGGACGTGGCGGCTTCTCCCGGACGGTCCTCGGCTCCACCGCGCACGCTGTGCTCCTGAACGTGCCGTGCCCCACCATCGTCACGAAAGTGCATAAGGTCAAGCACGGGGACTGACCGCCCGGCGAGCAACCCGTTGCCGGCAAGGTCCCGGAACTGGCTGGAGAGCGCCCTTTTGGAGGGGGCTTTCCGGCGCCGCCAACGGATGGGAGGATGATGCCGTGGACCCCTTCTTCAATTTCATCACGCACTTTTGGTGGCTCGTCTTTCCCCTGAGCGGACTGGCCGGCGGGTGGGCGCGGTCCTGGTCCAAAGCCGCCGAACGCCGGCACCGCCGCCGCGTGGAGCTTTACACGCTCAAGAACCAGGCGGCGCAGGCAGAGCAGGCCAGCCAGGCCGACGTCCTGGCCCTCATGAAGGCGCACGACACCGTTAACCAGCGCTGGCTGGACTACGAACTCGACGTAGGAAAGCTGATCGACTACCCGGTCATGACGGATGTCCGGGAGCCCCTCACCGTGGCCTTCCTCCGGGCCAAACGCGAGGCCGACGGGCTGCGTCCCGCCGCCCCGGCGGAAGTCAGGACCGCCGCGCGGCTTGCGGAGTACCGGTCGGCCGTGACCAGCTTTGAGCTCGCATTCGACGTCGCCGAACGGGAAGCCAAACGGATCAGGGACAGCAAGTTCACCGGTCCCGAACGCCAGCGGCTCGAGACCGCCCGGAAGCTCCTGCGGATCGCATCGGACGCGGCCGCAACTCCCGCCGAGCGGCAGACGGCCTACCGCCGCGCCCGCCGGGAACTCGACGGGCTCATCGTGCTGCCCGAGGCGACGCTCGCGGCGCTGGAGGACAGGATCGCTTCGATGCTCGGCGCGGGCCCGGCGCCTGACGTCCGCCGGGCCGTCTGAGCTGGGCCTTTTCCGGTGGAGCCGGGCGGTGCCAGCTGTGACCGGCATCGCACCGCCGCGGTGAAGGCCCGTGCCGCACAGGAGGACTAAATTTAGGGACTTCTGGCATGTTTTGCCCAGCCGTCTTTCCCACGTACCATCGATAAGGTTTCAAATCGCGTTAGCGCCACCGAATTCATCTGATCAGGCATCGAATGGACGTGGTGGCCATGCAGCAACGGGGATGTGGAACTGCCGACCGTGAACACTTCAGATTGGGCAACAGGTGGAAATCACCGTAATGGTGGCGCTAGTGATATCGCTGGCGCTGTTCTTCGACTTCACCAACGGATTTCATGACACCGCGAACGCCATGGCTACCCCCATCGCAACCGGCGCCATCAAACCGAAAACAGCAGTTGCCCTCGCGGCGGTGCTGAACCTCGTGGGAGCGTTCCTTTCCACGGAAGTCGCCAAGACCGTCTCGGGCGGCATCATCAAGGAAGGCTCGGACGGGGTCCAGATCACCCCAGACATCATCTTCGCCGGGCTGATGGGCGCCATTCTCTGGAACATGATCACCTGGCTCAAGGGCCTGCCGTCCAGTTCCTCCCACGCGCTGTTCGGCGGCCTGATCGGGGCCGCGATTGCCGGTATCGGCATCCACGCGATCAACTTCGAGTCAATCCTCCAAAAGATTATTCTCCCCGCGGTGTTCGCCCCGGTCATCGCGGGCGGCGTAGCCTACTTGTGCACACGGCTGGCGTACGCCCTGACCGCCCGCCATGACCCCGAAACTGGGGACAAGCTCACGCAGAAGCGCGGCGGATTCCGGACCGGTCAAGTTTTCACGTCCAGCCTCGTGGCTTTGGCCCACGGCACCAACGACGCCCAGAAGACGATGGGCATCATCACACTGGTCCTGATCTCCGCCGGCCTCCAGCCTGCCGGATCTGGTCCGGAGTGGTGGGTTATCACCGCCTGTGCCTTCGCCATCGCGATCGGCACGTATTCCGGCGGGTGGCGGATCATCCGCACCATGGGCTCGGGACTCACCGAAGTGAAGCCCGCCCAAGGCTTTGCCGCCGAGACCAGCACCGCCACAGCCATTCTGGCGTCCTCGCACCTGGGCTTCGCCCTGTCCACCACGCAGGTTGCCTCCGGCTCCGTCGTGGGCTCCGGCATGGGACGCCGCGGCACTACGGTGCGGTGGGGAACCGCCGGCCGGATTGCCATCGGCTGGCTGTTCACGCTGCCGGCCGCTGGAATCATGGGCGCGCTGACGGCTCTGCTCGTGCAGACCGGGGTCGTAGGCGTGATCATAGCGGCAACTGCCGGCACCGCCGCAGTGGCCTATATGTTTGTGCGCTCACGGAAGTCGCCCGTGGGCAGCAACAACGCCGTCGAGATCGAGGAAGTCGGCCAGGCCGTGCAGTTCCGCAAGAAAAAGTCCGCCACCAAGTCGATCAAGAACGGCGGTGCCCAGCGATGAAATGGCTGGAACTGTTCAGCGTGGCGAGTGCCACGCTTGTGTCCGCTGTAACCGTGGTAGTTCTCTACTCCCTCGGCGTCCGGCTCACGGCCATCGCGGGGGACACCCGGACCTCCCCGGCGGCCTGGACGCGACCGCTCGCTTACACGTGCTTCGCTTTGTGCGGCGCCGCCATCCTCTTCGGGCTCTACCTGATCATTCCTTACTTCCACAAGTAAGCCGCTGCCCGCATCCGGGTCCGGTTGCCCGTGCGTTTCCGGCCGCCGCGTGGGGGTCGGCTGACCGTGCGTCAAGGGGATGGGACACCGGCCACCGCAGTGGCTAGGCTGGGGCCATGGTGAGCTTCCAGTACTTCGTGGCGTCCTCACTCGACGGGTTCATCGCCACTGCCGACGACAATCTGGCCTGGCTGCTGCAGTTCGACGGCTTTGAGGGCGGACAGGACAGCTATGACGCGTTCATGGCCGGCGTCGGCTGCATCGTCATGGGCGGCGAGACCTACGCGTGGCTTCGGGAGCATGAACCGGACACCTGGCCGTATCCGGGCACACCCTCCTGGGTCTTCACCCGCCACGAGCACGCCGCCCCGAAGGGCGCGGATGTCACGTTTGTGCGCGGGGCCGTAGGCGAGTTCGTGGACGACCTCAAAGAAGCGGCCGGCGGCCGGAACGTGTGGGTTGTGGGTGGAGGCGTGCTCGCAGCGCAGTTCGCTGACGCCGGGCAGCTGGACGAACTGATTGTCTCGGTCATTCCGGTGGTCCTGGGCGGCGGCAAGCAGTTGCTGCCCATGGCGGGCCCGACGCCGCCGCTCGAGTTGACATCTTCCCGCACCCTGGGCAGGGGCATCGTGGAACTGCGCTACCGCTTCCCGGCCCGGGCGTAGCCGGATCCGGCTACGCCGTCCGGCCGAGGTGGATGGCCGTGCACGTGCCGGTGACGGTGCCCTCCGAGATCGCCCGGTGGTGCGTCGCGCCGACCTCGATCCCCAGCGCCTGACGGTTGGGGCCGGCATGCATGCCCGCCGCGAAAGAACCCAGGGTTTCGGCCAGGACCACGTGGGCCCCGCCGTGCAGGATGCCTGCCACCTGGGTGTTCCCCGCCACCGGCATGGTGGCCACAGTGCGTTCCGGGCTCATCTCGAGGAAGCGGATCCCCATCTTCACCACAAGGGCTCCGACGCCGTACTGGCCCAGCCAATCGTGCATCTCCTCGGGAACACCGGCCGCTGCGAGCTCGGTCGCGTAGGGGCCGGGCGTGAAATTGTCCTTCATGGGAACTAGGCTGGCACCTGTGAGTGAAACTACCAAACCGGCCCTTGTCCTCGAGAATGCAGCCCCCCAAAATGCTGCCCCCCTTTCCGCGGACACCGCGGCAGACCTACTCCCGGCAGATGCGCCGGATTCAGGGGTTGCGGCCAAGCGTGCCGGAAAATCCAGCCGGGCCGCGGCGTCGGTTTCCGCCACCGAGGCCCCCGTGATTCCGATCACGGACCAGCCGCGGCTACTCGTACTGGATGGGCACTCCATGGCGTTCCGGGCATTCTTCGCCCTGCCCGCGGACAAGTTCTCCACCGCCACGGGCCAGCACACGAACGCCGTCCACGGCTTCACGTCCATGCTGATCAACCTGATCAAGGAGCAAAAGCCCACCCACGTGGCGGTCGCCTTCGACGTCTCCGATGACACGACGCACCGCAAGGCCGAATACAGCGAGTACAAGGGCGGACGCAACGAGACCCCGCGGGAAATGAGCGGCCAGATCGACCTCATCGACAAGGTCATGGGCGCCTGGGGCATCAAGACCATCAAAATGCCCGGTTGGGAAGCTGACGACATCCTGGCCACCCTCGCCGCAATGGGGGAAAAGGCCGGTTACGAAGTGCTGCTGGTCTCAGGCGACCGCGACGCCTTCCAGCTCATCACCGACAACGTTTTCGTCCTGTACCCCAAAAAGGGTGTCAGCGACATTCCCCGCATGGACGCGGACGCCATCCAGGAGAAGTACTTCGTCAGCCCGGCCCAGTACTCGGACCTCGCCGCCCTGGTGGGGGAATCCGCGGACAACCTCCCCGGCGTTCCCGGCGTCGGCCCCAAGACGGCAGCGAAATGGATCAACCTTTACGGCGGTCTGGAGGGGGTCCTGGAGAACGTCGACGCGATCGGCGGGAAGGTGGGGGACTCGCTGCGCGAATACGTTGACGACGTCAAGCGCAACCGGCGCCTCAACAGGCTGCACACCGACTTGGACCTGCCAGTTACGTTGGACGAGCTCGCGGACCCGCGGCCGGACCAGGCCGCCCTCGAGGAGCTGTTCGACGCCCTGGAATTCAAGACCATCCGGACCCGGCTCTTTGCTCTCTACGGCAGTGAAGTTGCCGAAGCCGAGCGGGAAAGCCTCGAAACGCCCGGTTTCGTGGTCCCGTCCGACGCAGCCGAGCTCAGTGCGTTCCTCGCGGCCGGTGCCGGCAAGCGCTCCGCAGTGGCGGTCGATCTCGTGCCCGGCCGGATCGGCGAGGACGCCGCAGCGGTGGCGATCGTCCGCGACGACTCCGCCGTCTATATCGACCTGGCCAGCCAGGACGCTGCCGCCGAAAATGTCCTTGCGGCGTGGCTGCGGGACGCCCAGGCGCCCAAGGTGATGCACGGGTTCAAGGCTGCCCTGAAGGCCCTCCACGCCCGCGGATTGGAACTGGAGGGCGTGGTGGATGACACCTCCATCTCCGGCTACCTCATCCAGCCCGACCGCCGCAGTTATGAACTCGCCGAGCTGGCGCAGCACCACCTGAACATCTCGGTGTCCACCGAGGCGGCCAAGGCAGGCCGGCTTGAGCTGGCGTTCGACGGCGACGACGCCGCCACCGCCGGCGCGCTGGTCCACGTGGCCGCCGTCGTCCAGGCCCTGAGCCGCTTCTTCGAATCAGAACTGACGGAACGCAAAGCCCAGGACCTGCTCACCACGCTGGAACTGCCCGTCAGCCGCGTCCTCGCCGATATGGAACTCGCGGGAATCGCCATCGACATGCCCCGCATGGACGAGCAGCTGTCGGATCTCGCCAAGGTGATCGACAACGCCCAGGAGCTGGCGTTCGCCGCGATCGGCCACGAGGTCAACCTTGGTTCGCCGAAGCAGCTCCAGACCGTGCTGTTCGACGAACTCCAGTTGCCGAAGACCAAGAAAATCAAGTCCGGCTACACCACCGACGCCGCGTCACTCAAAAACCTGCTGGAAAAGACCGGGCACGAATTCCTGGTCCAGCTCATGGCGCACCGGGAGTCGTCGAAGCTGCGCCAGATGCTGGAGTCGCTGAAGAAGTCCGTCACGGAAGACGGCCGGATCCACACCACGTACGCGCAGAACGTCGCAGCCACGGGCCGGATCTCGTCCAACAACCCCAACCTGCAGAACATCCCGATCCGCAGCGAGGAAGGCCGGCGCGTCCGTGGCATCTTTGTGGTCAGCGAGGGCTACGAGTGCCTGCTCTCCGCGGACTACTCTCAGATCGAAATGCGCATCATGGCGCACCTCTCGGGCGACGCCGGCCTGATCCAGGCCTACAAGGACGGCGAAGACCTCCACCGGTTCGTGGGCTCGAACATCTTCCATGTGCCCACCGATGAGGTGACCAGCGCCATGCGGTCCAAGGTCAAGGCGATGTCCTATGGCCTCGCGTACGGGCTGACCTCGTTCGGTTTGTCCAAGCAGCTGGAGATCTCCGTTGACGAGGCGCGGACCCTCATGAAGGACTACTTTGACCGGTTCGGCGCCGTCCGCGACTACCTCCGCGGCGTGGTGGACCAGGCCCGGATCGACGGCTACACCGCCACCATCGAGGGGCGCCGGCGCTACCTCCCGGACCTGACCAGCACCGACCGCCAGCTGCGTGAGAATGCGGAGCGCATCGCGCTGAACTCGCCCATCCAGGGATCGGCGGCTGACATCATCAAGCGCGCCATGCTGGGTGTGCACGCGGAACTGGCGGCACGGGGCCTGAAATCGCGCGTGCTCCTGCAGGTCCATGATGAACTTGTCCTCGAAGTCGCCGCGGGTGAGCGCGAGGCCGTGGAGAAGCTGGTGACCGAGCAAATGGGCTCGGCCGCGGACCTCAGCGTTCCGCTGGACGTCCAGATCGGCATGGGCTCCAGCTGGTACGAGGCGGGGCACTAACTCTGGACCGGTATCGGCAAGGTTTCGGTCCGGCAAGTATTATTCGGTCCGGCAGTTTTCGGTCCGGCAGTTTTCGTTCCGGCTAGGCCGGGACCCGAGATTCTCAGGGGGAGAAAGTACGTGGCAGATAAGTACGAGCTCAAGCGGTTCCGCGCGGTCGCGAAGGACGAGGCGGACTACGCGCAAGGCACGGCGTGGCTGAGCGGGGTCGGGATCGGCTTCTACGAGGAGCCGCGCAAAGACGACTTCGTGGACAAGATCATGGCCATGTATCTCGTGGACAACCGTGAAATGACCGGCGTTTACCAGGCCGACGGCGTCGCGGCCCACTCGCTGGCGGCCGACGTCCCGGTGGCGACCTTCGCCACCCTGCGCAAGGACCTGAACATCGGCTACGGCCGTCAGCTCGAAGCCCAGCTGGTCACGGCCGTCACCGTGCGCGGGACCCACCGCCGGCAGGGGCTGCTGCGGCGGATGATGACCGAGGACCTCGCCGCGGCGAAGGCGGACGGCGTCGCGCTGGCGGCACTGACCGCCTCGGAAGCCTCGATCTATGGCCGGTTCGGTTACGGCGTGGCCACCTTCGAGCGCAGCATCAAGGTCGACACCGGGCCGCGCTTCCGGCTGCGCCATGCGCCCGCCGGCTCCGTGGAGATTGCGGACCGCAAGGTCCTGCTGGAACTGGCACCCAAGGTTTTTGGCCAGGTCCACGCGTCCATGCCCGGATCGATTTCGCGGCAGGAAGCGTACCGGCTGCGGTCCGCGGGCATGCTCGGCCGGGACGGCAGCGAGGACGAGGCAATCCGCTGCGCCCTGCACTACGACGCCGCCGGAACCGTGGACGGCTACGTGTCCTACAAGTTCGCCGGGTGGGACGCCAAGCCGTACACCATGGAGGTCGTGGACCTCGTGGCCGCGAATGACGCCGCCTACCTGGAACTCTGGCAGTTCCTGGGCAGCATCGACCTCGTGGACCGGATCAGCTGGCAGGATGCACCGGTGGACGACCCCCTGACCTGGGCGCTTGAGGACCCGCGATGCGTCGAGGCATCGGACCACCGCGACATGCTGTGGCTGCGGGTCCTGGACCCGGCCCGGGTGCTGGGGGCCCGGCGGTATTCAGCCGACGGGACGGTCGTTCTCGCGGTCAGGGACAGTCTCGGCTTCGCGGCCGGCACCTTCGCGCTCACGGTCTGCGGGGGAGAGGCCACGGTGAGGCCTGCTCCGGAGGCTGCGCCGGACCTGTCCCTTGATGTCGCGGACCTCGGCTCCATCTATCTGGGCGCCGTTTGTCCGGTGACCCTGAAAGCTGCCGGCCGGATCACCGAGCACACGGCCGGGGCGGCGCTGACAGCGCGGCTCATGTTCGCCGTCGAACGTTCACCGCACTGCCTCACGCACTTCTAGGCCTCAGGTCCGATTCCGGCGCCGAGGGCGACACGGACGGCCCCGTGCGCTTTGACCGGCGTTCGCGTAAACGACTAGACTAAACAGGCGCGTACTACGTGCGCGCATCTACAATCCACAAAATCAGGATGACCCGGCGGAACGCTTGCTGTGACGCCGTGCTCTTGGCCTGCATTCCATAATGCCGGCGAAGCGGTTTGCCTGACCGACTCACTATCCACAACGGAGCCCCTACTACATGACCATCACCTCCACCGAGAAGCCCGGTACCCCCGTAGTCGCCATTAACGACATCGGTACCGCTGAGGACTTCCTCGCAGCTGTCGACGCCACCATCAAGTACTTCAACGACGGAGACCTCGTCGAAGGTACCGTCGTCAAGGTCGACCGCGACGAAGTCCTGCTCGACATCGGTTACAAGACCGAAGGTGTCATTCCCTCCCGCGAGCTTTCCATCAAGCACGACGTTGACCCCGGAGACGTCGTCTCCGTTGGCGATCAGGTCGAAGCCCTGGTGCTCACCAAGGAAGACAAAGAAGGCCGCCTGATCCTCTCCAAGAAGCGTGCTCAGTACGAGCGTGCCTGGGGCGACATCGAGAAGGTCAAGGAAGAAGACGGTGTTGTCACCGGTACCGTCATCGAGGTTGTCAAGGGTGGTCTTATCCTCGACATCGGTCTGCGCGGCTTCCTGCCCGCATCCCTCGTCGAGATGCGCCGTGTGCGCGACCTCGCTCCGTACATCGGTCAGCAGATCGAAGCCAAGATCATCGAGCTGGACAAGAACCGCAACAACGTTGTGCTGTCCCGCCGTGCATGGCTCGAGCAGACCCAGTCCGAGGTCCGCTCCACGTTCCTCAACAAGCTGGAAAAGGGCCAGGTCCGTCCCGGCGTCGTTTCCTCCATCGTCAACTTCGGTGCCTTCGTGGACCTGGGCGGCGTAGACGGCCTGGTTCACGTTTCCGAGCTGTCCTGGAAGCACATCGACCACCCGTCCGAGGTCGTCGAAGTTGGCCAGGAAGTCACCGTCGAGGTTCTCGAGGTCGACCTGGACCGCGAGCGCGTCTCCCTGTCGCTCAAGGCAACGCAGGAAGATCCGTGGCAGACCTTCGCCCGCACCCACGCCCTCGGCCAGGTTGTTCCGGGTAAGGTCACCAAGCTCGTTCCGTTCGGCGCGTTCGTTCGCGTTGAAGACGGCATCGAAGGCCTGGTCCACATCTCCGAGCTCGCCGTGCGCCACGTTGAGCTGGCCGAGCAGGTTGTCTCCGTTGGTGACGAGCTGTTCGTCAAGGTCATCGACATCGACCTCGAACGCCGCCGCATCTCGCTCTCCCTCAAGCAGGCCAACGAGGGCGTCGACGCCGACAGCACCGAATTCGATCCGGCTCTCTACGGCATGGCCGCAGAGTACGACGAAGAGGGCAACTACAAGTACCCGGAGGGCTTCGACCCGGAGTCCAACGAGTGGCTTGAAGGCTACGAGAACCAGCGCGCAGCCTGGGAGCAGCAGTACGCTGACGCCCAGACCCGCTGGGAAGCACACAAGAAGCAGGTTGCCCAGCACGCTGCCGACGACGCTGCAGCTGCAACGTCCGGCGAGAGCGATTCCGGCACCACCAGCTACTCCTCCGAGCCGGCTGCAACCGAGACCGGTGCAGGCACGCTTGCTTCGGACGAGGCTCTTGCCGCTCTGCGCGAGAAGCTGACCGGCAACTAATTGCCCGTGATCCTCAAGGAGTCCGCTCCCTGAGGCCAGGCAGTTTGTAGCTTGAAGGTGGCCGTCCCCTTGGGGGCGGCCACCTTTCTTTGTGGCCCGGGGGGACATGCCCATTTTTGAAGCCTTCCCTCCGGGGACATGTCCATTCTTGAAGCCCTCCCTCCGGGGGACATGCCCATTCTTAGAGCCGGGCCGTGGACATTTGTGGATTGTGCCCAGTCCTGGCCCCGTTCGCGGGACATGTCCAGTGCGGGGAGGCCCCGCCATGCCCTGGCGCCGGACATGAGCCGCGGTTGCCCGGACCACCGGACATGCCCATTATTGAAGCCCTCCCTCCGGGGACATGCCCACTTTTGAAGCCCTCCCTCCGGGGACATGCCCGTTTTTCGAGCCGGGCCGTGGACATTTGCGGATTCGGCCCAGTCCTGGCCCTGGGCGCGGGATATGTCCAGCGCCGGGTGCCCGCATCGTGCGTTGGCCGCCGGACATGCCCATTCCTGGCCCTGGGCACCGGGCTGCCGTTGCACGCGCTTCCTGCTTGTCAGGACAGGCACTGGGCCGCGCCATGGAATGTAGGCTCCGTGACGGCAGCCAGGCGCTGACGACGGAGGGCATGTCCAGTGGTGGGAGGGAGCCCGGAACCGGCCCCGGATGCCATGCCGTCAGCGCAGCGGGATCTTCGCTATGACCGGCACCGTATGCGTCTGCGAGGCGGCACCGGTCACCAGTTCGGCGCCCGCGTACTTCAGTAACGCGAGGGCTCCCACGTTGCCGGCCGTCGTCTCGGCCACCAGGACGGCTGCCCCGGCCGACGCGGCGCGAGCCTTTACGAGGCGCAGCGCCTCGCGGCCCACACCCCGGCCGCGGAAGCTCCGGGCGAGCCAGATGCCGGTTTCCAGCGCCCGGCCGCCACCTGCACCAGCTTCGGCGCCATCACTCGGCCCGGCGTAGCCGCCACCCCCCGCAACAGCCCCAGCGCCACCCCCTGGCCCAGCCCCGCCGCCACCTGGCCCAGCCCCGGCGGCACCAACAGCCCCGGCGCCACCCCCTGGCCCAGCCCCGCCGCCACCTGGCCCAGCCCCGGCGGCACCAACAGCCCCGGCGCCACCACCGGCCCAGCCCTCATCCGCTGCCGCCGGCTCAGGGTCCATCCGCCTGAGGCGCACGGACCCTGCCATCTGCCCGTCGCAGCTGATGGCCCACGTCTTCTGCCCCGCGGGACCGTCCAGGCCGGCTGAGGCGGCGCGGTGGAATTCGCGGAACCAGCTGATCCGGTCGGTGTTCCAGCCGGCGGTCGTGCCCAGCGGCGGGGTGACCTCGTCGGCGTCGGCGTCCCGGAGCGCAAGTTCCAGGAGCTGTTCGAGCACGTCCTCGCTGACGTCAAGCAGCGCGACCGCGGGCACGGGCTCAGCTGATGGGCACATCGATCCACTCCGTTTCTCCGGGCAGCAGCGACGCGCTGCCGGCCGACATGGCGGCCACGCGGTCCGCGGCCCGGACCAGTTCTTCCGGATCATCCGGCAGCGCCAGCCTCAGGACAGTAGTCTGCGCCTCGTAACGGGTTTCGGCCATGACATACCCCGCGGCGCGCAGATCGTTCTCGAGCCGCCCGGCCACGGCGTGCTGTACGGGCACAGAGCAAATGCGCAGCCGGCGGCGCTGGACGAGGGGAGCGAGGTCCAGCGCTCCGGACACCGATTCGGAATAGGCCCGCACCAGGCCGCCGGCACCCAGGAGAATGCCGCCGAAATAGCGCACGACGACGACGGCGACGTCGCTGAGATCGGCGACGCCGGGTGCGGTCTCCCGCTTCAGCAGCGCCTCGAGCATGGGGATGCCCGCGGTGCCGGACGGCTCGCCGTCGTCGTTGGACCGCTGGATGTCCCGGTCGGGGCCGAGCACGAAGGCGAAGCAGTGGTGCCGGGCGTCATGGAATTCCCGGCGCAAGCTGCCCAGGACGGCCCGGGCGGCGGCCTCGTCCGCCGTGCGGGCCAGCACGGTGATGAAACGGGACCGCTTGACCTCGATTTCGTGCCGAAACCCGGGCCCTGCGGCAGGGGTGGTGTAGACGGCCGTCCTGCTCTCGGGGGATTCCGCCGCATCTGCCACCGGTTCAGTTTAGTCTGGTGAGGTGTTGAAGATCGGGTTGACCGGCGGAATCGCCTCAGGGAAGTCCATGGTTGCCGCGCGCCTGCGCGACCTTGGAGCAGTGCTTGTCGACGCCGACGCGTTGGCCCGGGAGGTCGTGGAACCTGGTACGCCCGGGCTGGCCAGTGTGGTGGAGACCTTCGGTGCTGCCGTCCTGACCCCGGAAGGCCGGCTGGACCGGGCCCGGCTCGGTGCCCTGGTCTTCGGTGATCCGGAGCGCCTGGCCGTGCTGAACGGCATCGTCCACCCCTTGGTGCGGGAGCGCGCCGCGGCGATGGTCGCCGCCGCCCCGGCCGGCGCCGTCGTGGTCCAGGACATCCCGCTCCTGGTCGAAACCGGGCAAGGGAAGAACTTCCATCTGGTGGTCGTGGTGGATGCCCCCGACGACGTCCGGGTCCGCCGCATGGCCGAACACCGCAACATGACCGCCGACGAGGCGCGCGCCCGGATGGCAGCCCAGGCGGGCCGCGAGGACCGGCTGGCCGCCGCGGACGTCGTGCTGGACAACTCGGGCACCCCGGAGGACCTCCGGCACACGGTCGACGCGGTGTGGGAGGAGCGGCTGAGGCCGTTCGCACTGAACCTCAAGGAGCAAAGGATCGCCCCGCGGACGGCGGGGCCGGTCCTCGCCCCGGCCGATCCGGCCTGGGCAGCGCAGGCCGCCCGGCTGATCGCCCGGCTGCGGGCAGCGGTCCCGCAGGATGTCCTGGCCCTCGACCACCTCGGGTCCACGGCCGTCCCAGGCCTCGACGCCAAAGATGTGATCGACCTCCAACTCAGCGTCCGGGACCTCGACGCCGCGGACCGGATCGCGCCGCTGTTGGCCGACGCAGGATTCCCGCGCTGGCCCGGCATCATCGCCGACAACCCGAAGCCCTCGCACCCGGACCCTGCTGACTGGGGCAAGAGGCTGCACGGCAACGCCGACCCCGGCCGGCCGGTGAATCTCCACCTCCGCGCGGCCGGCTCGCCGGGCTGGCGGTACGCGCTGTGCTTCCGTGACTGGCTGCGCGCCGATCCCGAAGCCCGGGCGGACTATGTCGCCGAAAAGCAACGGGTCGCCGGGCTGCACGGCGTCGACAAGTCCACCGCCGGCTACGCGGCCGACAAGGAGGGCTGGTTCACCGAGTATGCCTGGCCCCGGATGGAAGCGTGGGTGCAGCGCACGGGATGGCAACCGCCGTCGTACGCGGACGACGCCGGAGCAGACGACGCCGGTGAAAGCACCGCCGGCGGCGCCACCGCAACGGCGCCTGCCGCCGACCCCGGTACTGCCCAAAGCTGAATCAGGGCATCCTGTCACAGCCCGGCGGTAGATTAGGTACATGAGTCTTGCCCAGGAAATCAACCGTGTCGTGGCGCCCTTCGAGGTGATCAGCGAGTTCCAGCCGGCGGGTGACCAGCCGGCTGCCATCGCCGAACTGACCGAGCGCATCAAGAACGGTGAAAAAGACGTCGTGCTGCTCGGCGCCACCGGTACCGGTAAGAGCGCGACCACAGCCTGGCTGATCGAGCAGGTCCAGCGCCCCACCCTGGTGATGGTGCAGAACAAGACCCTCGCCGCGCAGCTGGCCAACGAATTCCGTGAACTGCTGCCGAACAACGCGGTGGAATACTTCGTGTCCTACTACGACTACTACCAGCCGGAGGCCTACGTCGCCCAGACGGACACCTTCATCGAGAAGGACTCCTCCGTCAACGAGGAAGTCGAACGGCTCCGCCACTCCGCGACCAACGCGCTGCTGACCCGCCGCGACGTGATCGTGGTTGCCACCGTCTCCTGCATCTACGGCCTCGGCACCCCGGAAGAATACATCGCCGGGATGGTGACCCTCCGCAAGGGGGCTGAGATGAACCGTGACGACCTGCTCCGGAAGTTCGTCTCCATGCAGTACACCCGCAACGACATGGACTTCCACCGCGGCACGTTCCGGGTCCGCGGGGACACCGTGGAAATCATCCCGATGTACGAGGAACTGGCGATCCGGATCGAGTTTTTCGGTGACGAGATCGAAAATATCCAGACCCTGCACCCGCTGACCGGCGAGGTGCTCCGGGACGAGAACGAAATGTACGTCTTCCCCGCCTCGCACTACGTCGCCGGTCCGGAACGGATGGGCCGGGCGATCAAGCGGATCGAAGACGAACTGGCCGAGCGCCTCGCCGTGCTGGAAAGCCAGAACAAGCTGGTCGAGGCCCAACGGCTCCGGATGCGCACCACCTATGACCTGGAAATGATGCAGCAGATGGGGTTCTGCAATGGCATCGAGAACTATTCCTCGCACATCGACGGCCGGGCCCGCGGGACCGCGCCGCACTGCCTGATCGACTACTTCCCGGATGACTTCCTCCTGGTGATCGATGAGTCCCACGTCACCGTGCCGCAGATCGGCGCCATGTATGAGGGCGACATGTCCCGCAAACGGAACCTCGTGGACCACGGCTTCCGGCTGCCCTCGGCGATGGACAACCGCCCGCTCAAATGGGACGAGTTCCAGGACCGCGTGGGCCAGACGGTCTACCTCTCCGCGACGCCGGGCAAGTACGAGCTCGGCAAGTCCGACGGCTTCGTCCAGCAGATCATCCGCCCCACCGGCCTGATCGACCCCGAGGTTGTCGTCAAGCCCACGAAGGGGCAGATCGATGACCTGCTGGGCGAAATCCGGACCCGCACCGCGAAGAACGAACGGGTCCTGGTCACCACCCTGACCAAGCGGATGGCCGAGGACCTGACGGACTACCTGCTGGGCCATGGCGTGAAGGTGGAATACCTGCACTCCGACGTCGACACCCTCCGCCGCGTAGAACTCCTGCGCGAACTGCGGATGGGTGTCTTCGACGTCCTCGTCGGCATCAACCTGCTCCGTGAAGGCCTGGACCTCCCGGAGGTGTCGCTGGTCAGCATCCTGGACGCGGACAAGGAAGGCTTCCTGCGCTCCTCGACGTCCCTGATCCAGACCATCGGGCGTGCCGCCCGGAACGTCTCCGGCCAGGTGCACATGTACGCGGACCGGATCACCGACTCGATGGCCCATGCCATCGACGAGACCAACCGCCGCCGCGCCATCCAGGTGGCGTACAACACGGAGAACGGGATCGATCCCCAGCCGCTCCGGAAGAAGATCGCGGACATCACTGACCAGCTGGCCAAGGAAGACGCGGATACCCGCGAGCTGCTGGCCGCGGCCGGGAAGAACCGCGGGAAGGGCAAGGGCACCGCGCTCATCCGTGCGGACGGGCTCGCCGCCGCGCCAGCCGAGGACCTCGTCGGGCTGATCGAACAGCTGACCGAACAGATGCACGCCGCAGCGGGGGAGCTGCAGTTCGAACTGGCCGCCCGGTTGCGCGACGAGGTGGGGGAATTGAAGAAGGAACTGCGGCAAATGCAATCCGCGGGGCACGCCTAGGGTAAACTCGGTCAAACGTAGGGGAGTATCCCAAACGCTACGATCGTCAACACGCACGGCTACGATGCCGCGCCGGGCGTAGCGGGCAGCCAGGCAGCGTTATGCGGCGGCGGTCGGAGAGACTTACACCGCTGAGCTGTACCCTACGAAAGGTATTTCCCCCGTGCCCGAGCTTCCCCTGTGGTTCGAGATCGGCTCGTTTGTCGTCCTCGGCGTCATTCTGGCCATCGACCTGCTGATGGTCCTCAAACGCCCGCATGAGCCCTCCATGAAAGAAGCCGGACTGTGGGTCGCGTTTTACGTGGCCCTGGCCCTGGTCTTCGCCGGCGCCATGTTCGCCTTCACCGGCCCGGAATTCGGCGGCCAGTTCATCGCCGGCTGGGTGACCGAATACAGCCTGAGCATCGACAACCTGTTCGTCTTCATCATCATCATGGCGCGCTTCTCGGTACCGAGAAAGTATCAGCAGGAAGTGCTCATGGTGGGCATCATCATTGCCCTGATCCTCCGCGGCATCTTCATCATGCTCGGCGCGATCGTGATCGAGCAGTTCAGCTGGGTCTTCTACATCTTCGGCGCCTTCCTGCTCTGGACCGCCTGGAAGCAGGCCCAGGACGAGGGCGAGGACGAGGAAGACAAGGAAAACCCGCTGATCGCCCGGATCCGCCGGGTCCTGCCGATGTCCGAGAAGTTCGACGGCGGCAAGCTCCGCACCGTCGTCGACGGCAAGAAGGTGTTCACCCCGATGCTGATCGTCTTCGTGACCATCGGCATGACGGACCTGCTCTTCGCGGTCGACTCCATTCCGGCCATCTTCGGCCTCACCCAGAGCGCCTTCATCGTCTTCACCGCCAACATCTTTGCCCTCATGGGGCTGCGCCAGCTGTACTTCCTGCTCGGCGGCCTCATGAACCGGCTCATCTACCTCAAGCACGCCCTGTCCGTGATCCTCGCGTTCATCGGTGTGAAGCTCGTCCTGCACGCCATGCACGTCAACGAGCTGCCCTTTATCAACGGCGGCCAGCACATCGAATGGGCGCCCGAGATCCCCACCTACGTCTCGCTCGGTGTGATCATCGGCACCATCGTCGTCGCGGTGGTCGCCAGCCTGATGAGCTCCAAGGCGTCCAAGTCGAAGCTGGATGCCCGGCTGGAAGAGGACTCCCGCAAGAGTCTGAGCGACGTCGACTAGAACCAAACTGCCGGGGTGAGAGTGCAGGACACACCCCGCGGCGCATAGCAGTACGGCGCCGGACCCTCACGGGTCCGGCGCCGTACCTGTCTAAGCCGTACCTGCTAAGCCGGGCGCCATCGGCCCCGTGCCTGGCTGCGGCCGGGTCACCGTCGGGCGGAACGGGCCATCCCCAGCAGGCGCCCGAAGATCGCCTCGCCGTCGTCCGCGATGCCGTCGTGGTGGAAGTCTCCGGTTTCCCAGACCTGCAGGCCCCGGACCGCGGCCGCCGTCTCCAGGGACAGCTCCCGGTCCACGTAGATGTCGTCGGTGTAGACGGCCGCGGCGACGGGCACGGTGTTCAGCGCCAGTCGCTCCGGGTCGTAGAGGGGTGCCCAGTCGTCCTTTTCGGCCAGGAGCCGGGCCACGTCCTGCAGCGGGTGCAGGGCCGGGTCCTGCTCGAAATACCAGGGGTACACCATTTCCCCGGTCAGAAGCGGTTCGCCGGCGTCGGGGCGGAACTCGGGGAATTCCTCCAGCACGCGCCAGGCGGCCCAGTTCGTGGCACCGTCCTGGCCGTAAATGGATTCGTGCATCAACGCGTACAACGGGTTCGCGGCCCGGGACACGAGGCCCCTGACCTGCTCCAGGAAGGCGTCGGAGAGACGGTCGCCGCCCGGTGTGGCCACGAAGGCGTCCTCGAGCAGGTGGTGCAGTGCGTCCACCCGGGTGTTGCCGCCCAGGAACGAGCCCACCATCTGGAACCGTTCGACCGTGAGCCGGCCGCCGTCGGGCAGGACCTCCTCCGTTTCCCGCAGGTGCCGGGCGATCCGGGTGACGATGGCCCGGTCCTCGGGATACCAGTCAAAGTATTCGGCGTTCCGGGCCGCGACCCGCTGGAACGTGGCCCGGTACACACGGTCGGCGGAGCCGCCCAGCGGGGCCAGCCCGCCCGTCACGAGGACCTCGCGCAGCCCCTCGGGGGCGAAGGACAGGTAGCTGAGCGCGCAGAATCCGCCGTAGCTCTGGCCGTAGATGGTCCACGGGGCCGAGTCCAGGGCCGCCCGGATGGCTTCGGCGTCGGCGACGATCGAGTCGGCGCGGAAGTGCGTCAGGTAGTCAGCCTGCTCCGCGTCGGTGCCGCGCAGCGGCAGCGTGTTGCGGTCGACGGGCGAGGACAGGCCGGTGCCGCGCTGGTCCAGCATGAGGATCCGGAAGTCCTTGGCGGCGGCCTTGCTCCAGCCACCCAGCGACGGGAACCGGTTTCCACGCCCGCCGGGACCGCCCTGCAGGAAAAGCAGCCAGGGCAGCCCGGCGGCCTCTGCCTCGCTGTGTTCGGTGGACACGTATTCGCGGGCGAACACGGAGATGGTTTCGCCGCGGCGCCCCGCCTCGCTGAAGTGGTCCAGGGGGACCTGGAAGTAGTGTTCCGCGGTCCGCATTCCCCGGTAGGTGTGGCGCGCCCGGACGCTGTGCGGAATTTTGCGCCCGTCGCTGGAGGCAGTCTCCAGCAGGGAGGCTCCCATGAGCCCCGTCATTGGGAGATCAGCCACGGGTTGCCGCCTCGCGGGAACCCGAGCTGGAGCCGGCGGGGGAGCCGGCGCCGGCAACTTCCGGGCGGTCGCCGAAGGCCGTCAGCGCCGCTCCGGTGAGGCGGAAGGTGGACCATTCCTCCATCGGCAGGGCGCCAAGCTTCTTGTAGAAGTTGATGGAGGGCTCGTTCCAGTCCAGGACACTCCATTCGACGCGCGCGTAGCCCCGGTCAACGGCGGTCGCCGCCAGGTGCTGCAGCAGTGCCTTGCCGTGGCCCTCGCCGCGGGCCTCCGGCCGGACGTAGAGGTCCTCGAGGTAGATCCCGTGGACGCCCTCCCACGTGGAGTAGTTCAGGAACCAGAGGGCGAAGCCGCGGACCTCGCCCGCGGAGTTCTCCGCCATGGTGGCGAAGACCTTGGGATGCTCGCCAAAGAGGACCTCGGTAAGCATCCCGGGGGTGTTCCGGACGGCGTCCGGTTCCTTCTCGTAGAGGGCGAGGTCGTGGATCATCTGCAGGATGGCAGGAACGTCATGCGCCGTGGCAGGCCGGATTACACTCATTGTCCGAGTTTACCCGCGGCGCGATGGCCCAGGCTGGGGTACCGGCGCCGGCGACGGCCGCCCCCGTGCCGTCCCGCCCCCGTGCCGTCCCGCTTAGAGCCGGTTGACGTCCGTGACGCGGACGACGGCGGTCCCGGACTCGTCCGAGGCCGCCAGGTCGACGTCGGCGGAGATGCCCCAGTCGTGGTTGCGGGCGGGGTCATCGAAGATCTGCCGCACCTTCCACACCCCGGGTTCCTCGGTGATGATCAGCAGCCCGGGACCGCGGGCATCCGGTCCGGTGCCGATGTCGTTGTGCTCATCAAAGTAGTCATCGAGGGCATCTTCCCAGCGCTCGGCGTCCCAGCCGGAGCCGGCGTCGAGCTCGCCCAGGGCGGTGGCGGCCTCATCGGCGAACAGCTCCACGCGGCGGAACATCTCGTTGCGCACCATCACCCGGAAGGCCCGGATGTTGGAGGTCAGCGACGGCGGCGGGGGCGGGGGAGCGTCATGCGGTGTGGGCGCCGCGCCGGAAGTGAGCTCTTCCCATTCGTCCAGCAGGCTGGAGTCCACCTGCCGGACCAGTTCGCCCAGCCAGGCGATGAGGTCCTCCAGGTCCTCGCGGAGGGCATCCTGCGGGACCGTCTGGCGGAGCGCCTTGAAACCGTCGGCGAGGTAGCGCAGCACGATCCCCTCCGAGCGGGCGAGGCCGTAGAACTGGACGAACTCGCCGAAGTTCATGGCGCGCTCGTACATGTCCCGGACCACGGACTTGGGCGCGAGCTCGAAGTCGCCGATCCACGGCGCGGCCTTGCGGTAGACGTCGAAGGCCTCGCCGAGGATCTCGGCGAGCGGCTGCGGGTAGGTGACCTCCTCGAGCATCGCCATCCGCTGGTCGTACTCGATGCCGTCGGCCTTCATCGCCGCGATCGCCTCGCCGCGCGCCTTCTTCTGCTGTGCCGAGAGGATCTGCCGCGGCTTCTCCAGGGTGGCCTCGATCACCGACACCACGTCCAGGGCGTACGACGGCGACTCCGGGTCCAGCAGCTCCAGCGCCGCCAGCGCGAACGGGGACAGCGGCTGGTTGAGGGCAAAGTTTGCCTGCAGATGGACCGTGAGCCGGACCGTGCGGCCGTCGGCACCCTGCTCCGCGGCCGGGATCCGCTCCACGACGCCGGCCGCGAGCAGCTCGCGGTAGATTCCCAGGGCCTTCTTCATGAGCCGCAGCTGGGCCGGACGGGTCTCGTGGTTTTCGGTGAGCAGGCGGCGGGCGGCCTGGAACGGGTCGCCGGGGCGTTCCATCAGGTTCATCAGCATCGCATGCGTCACGGTGAAACTCGAGGTCAGCGGATCGGGAACGGACTCGACCAGCCGCTTGTACGTCGGTTCGCCCCAGGACACGAAGCCTTCCGGGGGCTTCTTCTTGACCACCTGGCGCAGCTTCTTCTGGTCGTCGCCGAACTTGGCCGTGGCCTTGGCCATCGCCTTCACGTTTTCCGTCACGTGCTCCGGGGCCTGGACCACAACGGTTCCTGCGGTGTCATAGCCGGCGCGGCCGGCGCGGCCGGCGATCTGGTGGAACTCACGGGAGTTCAGCAGCCGGGTGCGGACGCCGTCGTATTTGCTCAGTGCTGTGAGCAGCACGGTGCGGATGGGCACGTTGATGCCCACCCCGAGCGTATCCGTGCCGCAGATGACCTTCAGCAGGCCGGCCTGGGCAAGCTGTTCGACCAGCCGGCGGTACTTCGGCAGCATGCCGGCGTGGTGAACGCCGATCCCGTGCCGGACCAGGCGGTTGAGGGTCTTGCCGAAGCCTGCGGCGAAGCGGAACCCGGCAATGAGCTCGGCAATCTTGTCTTTTTCCTCGCGGGTGCAGACGTTGATGCTCATCAGGTTCTGGGCCCGGTCGATCGCCTCGACCTGGCTGAAGTGGACCACGTAGACCGGGACCTGCTTGGTGGCGAGCAGCTCCTCGAGGGTCTCGTGCACCGGCGCCTGTTCGTAGTAGTAGTGCAGCGGGATGGGGCGTTCCGCGGAACTGACGGTCGTCGTCGTGCGGCCGGTCAGGTCGCTGAGGCCGTCCTCGAACCGGCTGACATCGCCGAGCGTCGCCGACATCAGCAGGAACTGCGCCTGGGGCAGTTCAAGCAGCGGCACCTGCCACGCCCAGCCGCGCTGCGGGTCCGAGTAGAAGTGGAACTCGTCCATGATCACGGCACCGAGCTGCGCCGCAGAACCTTCACGCAGGGCGATGTTGGCCAGGATCTCGGCCGTGCAGCAGATTATCGGGGCGTCCTGGTTCACGCCGGAGTCGCCGGTGATCATGCCAACGTTGTCGGCGCCGAAGATCTCACAGAGGGCGAAGAACTTTTCCGAGACGAGGGCCTTGATCGGGGCGGTGTAGTAGCTCCGCTGCCCGCGGGCCATGGCCTGGAAGTGCGCGGCGATGGCAACGAGGGATTTCCCGGACCCGGTCGGGGTGGCCAGGATGACGTTTGAGCCGGCAGCCAGCTCCATGATCGCCTCGTCCTGGGCCGTGTACAGGGCAAGGCCGCGGGTCTCGGTCCACTCGACAAACCGGGTGTAGAGCTCGTCCGGGTCCAGGCCCGTCCTGCCGGGGATACGGGCGGCCGGGGCGGGGAGCTGATCAACGAGTTTCATTGCTGTCCAGCTTAGTGCCCGTGTGGTAGCCGCGGCACCGCACGCAGTGCAGGCGCGCGCCGTGAGCCGCCCGCAGCGCAGGCGGCTTCCTTGGCTGGCCCACGGGCCGGGACTAGGCTTCGGTTAGGACAATGTGCCGGGAACTGGAGGCAGCCATGAAGTGGGATCCGGAGAAATATGTGCAGTTCGGGGACTACCGGGACAGACCATTTTTTGATCTGACCGGTCGGATTCACGCCGAAGCCCCGCGGCACGTGGTGGACCTCGGCTGCGGTCCCGGCAACCTGACCGCGACGCTCGCGGACCGCTGGCCGGGCGCGCAGGTGGTGGGTCTGGATTCGTCGCCGGAAATGCTGGCCACTTCCAAGGACCACGCAGCCGCGGCGGCCAATCTTTCCTACGAGCTGGCCGACATTGAGCACTGGCTGCCGTCCGGGGACACGGACGTCGTCGTCACCAACGCGGCCCTGCAGTGGGTGCCCGGCCACCGAAAGCTCCTGCCCCTATGGCTCGATGCCCTCAAACCGGGCGCCTGGTTCGCGCTGCAGGTGCCGGGGAACTTCAACGCCCCGTCGCACACCCTGATGCGGGAGCTGGCCGATTCCCCGGCCTGGGCGGGGCGGCTCGCCGGGGTGCTCCGCCACGACGACGTGGTGGGGGAGGCAGCGGAATATCTGGAGATCATGCTCGACGCCGGTTGTGCCGCCGACGCCTGGGAGACCACGTACCTTCAGCTGCTCCCGGGCGCCAACCCCGTTTTGGAGTGGGTCCGCGGCACCGGACTCAGGCCGGTCCTCGCGGCCCTCCCCGACGACGAGGCCAGGAAGTTCGAGGCCGAGTATTCGGCACGGCTGGACGACGCATATCCGGCAGGCCGGCACGGGACGGTCTTCCCGTTCCGCCGCACGTTCGCGGTGGCGCAGAAAACCGGGTAGGCGGCGTGTCTGCCGCATGACACGAAGCACTCCTGAATGGGGCTTACAATGACGTGGCGGTGTGGGGCGGCCGTTAGGCTGATCACCATTCCGGGCCCTGGGCTAGTAATGGAGGTTCAGTGCTTATAGGCCTGATGTCGCGGCTGTTGTCCGCGCATAAGGGGACCGTGCTGGCCATCGTCGTGCTGCAGCTCGTGCAAGCCACCGCCAACCTGCTCCTGCCCACCCTGAATGCCGCGATCATCGACGACGGCATCATCGGCGGGGACACCGGGGAGATCCTCCACCTCGGGGCCTGGATGGCCGGAATCGCTGCCGTCCAGGTGATCACGGCCGTCGCGGCCGGATATCTGGGCGCCGTGGTCGCCATGGAGATCGGCGGCCAGCTGCGCGGGGAGCTCTTCGCGAAGGTGCAGTCCTTCTCATCCCAGGAGGTGGGCCTTTTCGGTGCGCCCAGCCTCGTGACCCGGGCCACCAACGACGTCGCCCAGATCCAAAACCTCGCTGTCCTAATATTCATCATGTTGATTGCCGCGCCGGCGATCTTCATCGGCGGCATCGTGCTGGCCGTGCACCAGGACGTGGTGCTGTCCTGGATTGTGGTCGTGGTGATCCCGGTCCTGACGGTGATCATGACGGTGATCGTCCGCCGCCTGATTCCCCTGTACCGCCAGGGCCAGGGCCTCCTGGACCGGATCGGCCGGGTGCTGCGGGAGCAGATCATCGGTGCGAATGTCATCCGCGGCTTTGTCCGGCAGGACCACGAGGTCCGCCGGTTCGATGAAGCCAACAAGGACCTCACCCGGAACAATCTGCAGTCCGCTCTCCTCGTGGCGGCGATGATGCCGATGATCATGTTCGTGGTCAACATCTCGTCCGTGTTCGTGGTGTGGTTCGGCGGCCATCGCATCGACGCCGGCGAAATGCGGCTGGGGGCGCTGACGGCGTTCATCGCCTACATCCTGCAGATCCTGATTGCCATCATGATGGCGATGTACGTCTTCATGACCGCCCCCCGGGCGGCGGCCTGCGCGGAACGGATCCGCGAGGTGCTGGACACGGAACCGGCCATCGCGGATCCGGCCGTTCCCGCCGGGGCCGGCCCTGCCACCATTCCACCCGGGGGGGCCGGTGTGGCGGGCACCGCCGGTGCGGCCGCCGTCGCCGGCGCCCCCGGCCGCTCCGGCGCTGTCGAGTTCCGGAACGTGTCCTTCGCCTACCCCGGCGCCGAAGCACCCGTGCTGGACGGCGTCTCCTTCACCGCCAGGGCCGGTACCACGACGGCGATCATCGGCGCGACCGGCAGCGGCAAGACGACACTCCTGAACCTGCTGCCCCGTTTCCTCGACACGACGGCCGGAGAGATCAGCATCGGCGGGGAGAACGTGCGGGCGATGCCCCTGGACGTCCTGCGCGGCCTGATCGCAATAGTCCCGCAGCAGTCCTACCTGTTCGCGGACACGGTCGCGGGGAACCTCCGGTTCGGGGCGCCCGCCGCGAACGAGCCCGAAATATGGCAGGCGCTCGAAGCTGCCCAGGCCGCCGACTTTGTCCGCGCCCTGCCGCTCGGGCTCGACACGCCCGTAAGCCAGGGCGGCACGAACTTCTCCGGCGGCGAACGGCAGCGCCTGTGCATCGCGCGGGCCCTGCTCAAGCGGGCCCCCGCCTACCTTTTCGATGACAGTTTCTCGGCTCTGGACTACGGCACCGACGTCAGGCTCCGGGCGGCGGTCGAGCCGCTGCTGCGCTCGGCGACCGTGCTGATCGTGGCCGAGCGGGTGTCAACAATCGTGGACGCCGGGCTGATCCTCGTACTGGAGGCCGGCCGGGTCGTCGCGCAGGGCACGCACAGCGAACTCATGGAGTCCTCGCCCAGCTACCAGGAAATTGCCGCGTCCCAGCTGGTGCTGGAGGAAGCCCCGTGAGCCGCGCGCGGGCACACCGCGCCGGGACCGTTGCGGGACCCGGCGTGCCGGAGCGCATCAAATGGCACACCGCCGCCCGACTGCTGGGCCTGCTGCTGCCGCTGAAGTGGCGGATGGCCGGCGTCATCGCCGCGACCTGCGCGTTCGTGACACTCAACGTAGCGGCGCCCAAGGTGCTGGGCGACGCCACCGACGTCGTCGTCGACGGCTTCCTGGGCGGCTCCCTCGACGAGCAACAGCTGGCCGAGCGGCTGCTGGCCGTTTCGGCCATGTACGTCGGGGCGTCGCTGTTCAGCTGGATTCAGGGCAGCCTGACCGCCACCGCGGTGCAGCGCCTCAGCTACGGCCTCCGCGGCTCCGTGGAACAAAAACTCCATGTGCTGCCGTCCAGCCATTTCGAGGAACAGCGCCGCGGCGACGTGCTCAGCCGGGCCACGAACGACGTCGACAATATCTCCCAGTCGCTCAACCAGCTCCTCAACCAGCTCATCATGGCCGTCCTGATGCTCTCGGCCGCTCTCGCCATGATGCTGTGGCTCTCGCCGCTGCTGGCACTGATCGCGATCCTCTCGGTGCCTGTGTCCACGATGATCACAGTGCTCGTGGCCCGGCACTCCCAGCCGCACTTCAAGGAGCAGTGGAGCAGCACGGGGGCACTGCACGCCCAACTCGAGGAATTCTTCACCGGGCATGAAGTCGTCAAGGCCTTCGGCCGGCAGGAAGAGTCGGCGGCAAGCTTCCGGGAGCGCAACGAGAAGCTCACGCGATCGAGCACCCGCGCCCAGTATTTGTCCGGCATCGTGCAGCCGCTGCTGGTGTTTGTCGCCAACCTCAACTACATCGCGATTGCTGTTGTGGGGGCGCTGCAGGTCACCGCGGGGCTCTTGACGATCGGCGGCATCCAGGCCTTTGTCCAGTTCTCCCGTCTCTTTAGCCAGCCGGTGAGCCAGATCGGCGGCATGCTGACCCTCGTGCAGTCCTGCCTGGCCTCGGCGGAGCGGGTGTTTGAGTTGCTGGACGCCCCGGAGATCCCTGCGGACAGCGCCGTGCCGGCGGTCTCGGCCAACGGCGCCGGCAAGCTGCAAGGCGCCACGGCCGCGCGAAAGCTCCATGTCCCGCGCAAATCCTCCAACGGACGCAAAGCCCCTGCCCCGGGCACGCCCGGCGACCTGCTGGATCCCGGCGCAGTGGCGGGCCGGGTCACGTTCGAGCACGTCAGCTTCAGCTACAGCCCCGGCACCCCCGTGGTGAAGGACCTCTCCTTCACGGTGGACCCGGGACAGACCGTGGCGATCGTGGGACACACCGGTGCCGGCAAGACCACCGTGGTCAACCTCCTGATGCGCTTCTACGAACTCGACTCCGGCCGGATCCTGGTGGACTCGACGGACATCGCCACCATCCCGCGGGACGAGCTGCGGCGCGCCTTCGGAATCGTCCTGCAGGATGCCTGGCTGTTTACCGGCAGCATCCGGGAGAACATCGAATACGGCCGGCCCGGCGCCACCGAAGCCGATATCGTCGCGGCGGCCCGCGCCAGCCACGTGGACCAGTTTGTCCGGTCCCTGCCGGCCGGCTACGCCACGATGCTCGGCAACGACGGCGACTCCCTGAGCCGGGGCCAGCGCCAGCTCGTCTCGATCGCACGGGCGCAGCTCGCCGGGCGCAGCATCATGGTGCTGGATGAGGCGACGAGCTCCGTCGACAGCCGCACTGAGGTGCAGATCCGGCATGCCATGGAGCGGCTGCGGCACGGTCACACAAGCTTCGTGATCGCGCACCGTTTGTCCACGGTCCGGGACGCTGATCTAATTCTCGTCATGGACCACGGACGAATCGTTGAACACGGCACCCACCAGCAGCTTGTGGCCCGGCAGGGGCTCTACAAGGATTTGTACGAGGCCCAGTTCGCCGGCCGCGAACAGGTCCCGGCCGTCCAGGAGGCCGAACAGTGAGCCCCGCGGACGCGGCGGGGGAGCGTTTTCCCGGATCCTGGCGGACCAATCCGGCCAGCTCCGTCCCGCTCTTCGAACAGCTGCGGCTCTACGTGATCGAACGCGCCGACAGCGGCACACTCGCGCCGGGCACCAGGCTTCCGGCCGTGCGGAGCCTCGCCGGCGAACTGGGCGTCGCCCCGCACACCGTGGCGCGGGCCTACAAGGAACTCGAGGCCGCCGGCGTCGTAGTGACGAAGGGCCGCAACGGGACCGTGGTGTGTGCCCGCGATGCCGCCTGGAGTTCGCTGTCCGCCGCCGCCGCCGAGTTCGCCGCCGCCGCCAAAGCCCAGGGCGCCAGTTTCGCCGAGGCCGTGCAGCTGCTGGCCGCCGCCTACGACCGCCAATAGCACATCCGGCGCCGCCCGTGGCGCGCGGAATAGTTTTTCGAAGAAGTTTTCGATTAGCATTAGATTCGTGCCTAAAGCTGTAGCTGAAGATCCAGCCGTTGAAGTCCATTCCGTCGTCGAGCCGCTGGCAGTCCGGGATGCGGCCCCGTCCCGCCCCGTCCTGAAGCGTCCGGACATGACGCGCCTCGTCGTCAAGGGCGCCCGCGAGCACAACCTGCGCAACGTGGACCTGGACCTGCCGCGTGATGCCATGATCGTGTTCACCGGCCTGTCCGGCTCCGGAAAGTCCTCCCTCGCGTTCGACACCATCTTCGCCGAGGGCCAGCGCCGCTACGTCGAATCCCTCTCCGCCTACGCCCGGCAGTTCCTGGGCCAGGTGGACAAGCCCGACGTCGACTTCATCGAGGGCCTCTCGCCGGCGGTGTCCATCGACCAGAAGTCCACGTCCAAGAACCCGCGCTCGACCGTGGGAACCATCACCGAGATTTACGACTACATGCGCCTGCTCTGGGCCCGTGTGGGCCGGCCGCACTGCCCCGTCTGCGGGGAGCCCGTGACCAAGCAGACCCCGCAGCAGATCGTCGACCAGCTGCTCGAACTCCCGGACGGCACCCGCTTCCAGGTGCTGGCACCCGTGGTCCGCGGCCGCAAGGGCGAATTCGTGGACCTCTTCAAGGAACTCACCGCCAAGGGCTACTCGCGGGCCCGGGTGGACGGCGAGCTCGTCCACCTGAGTGATCCGCCGAAGCTGGGCAAGCAGTTCAAGCACACCATCGAAGTGGTGGTGGACCGCCTCGTCGTCAAGGAAGGCATCAGCCAGCGCCTGACCGACTCGGTCGAAACCGCCCTCGGACTGGCGGAGGGCCGCATATTGGCCGAATTCGTCGACCTCGAAGCAGACGATCCCGAGCGGATCAGGGCGTTCTCAGAACACCTGGCTTGCCCCAACGAGCACCCCCTGGCGATCGATGAGATCGAGCCCCGCTCCTTCTCATTCAACAACCCTTTCGGCGCCTGCAGCGCGTGCAGCGGCATCGGCACCAAGCTGGAGGTCGACGAGGAACTCCTCATCCCCAACCCCGAGCTCTCGCTCTCCGAGGGGGCCATTGCGCCGTGGTCCCTGGGCACCGCCACCACGGAGTACTGGAACCGGCTGCTGGCCGGCCTGGCCGAGGAACTCGGCTTCTCCATGACGACGGCGTGGGAGAAGCTCGACACCGACGTCCGGCAGACCGTCCTGCACGGCAAGGACCACAAGGTGGTGGTGCAATACCGCAACCGCTTCGGCCGTGAACGCAAGTACAGCACCGGCTTTGAGGGCGTCGTGCAGTACGTCCACCGCAAGCATGGCGAGACCGATTCCGACTATGCGCGCGACCGCTACGAGGAATACATGCGCCAGGTCCCGTGCCCGGCCTGCAACGGTGCCCGGCTGAACCCTGCGTCGCTCTCGGTGCTGATCAACGGCAAGTCAATCGCCGAGGTCGCCGCGCTGCCCATGCGGGAATGCGCCGGCTTCCTCGAAAACCTCGTCCTCACCGGCCGCGAGGCCCAGATCGCCCACCAGGTCCTCAAGGAAATCCAGGCCCGCCTGACCTTCCTCCTCGACGTCGGACTCGAGTACCTGAACCTGGAGCGGCCCTCCGGCACCCTGTCCGGCGGCGAAGCCCAGCGCATCCGTCTGGCCACCCAGATCGGCTCCGGCCTCGTGGGCGTGCTGTACGTCCTCGACGAGCCCTCGATCGGCCTGCACCAGCGGGACAACCGCCGCCTGATCGAGACACTCACCCGGCTCCGGGACCTCGGCAACACCCTGATCGTCGTGGAGCATGACGAGGACACCATCCACGAGGCCGACTGGGTGGTGGACATCGGACCGGGCGCCGGCGAGCACGGCGGCATGGTGGTCCATTCCGGGTCCTACCAGGAGCTGCTGGAAAACACGGACTCGCTCACCGGCGACTACCTCTCCGGCCGGCGGAAAATCGAGATCCCGAAGAAGCGGCGCAAATACGACAAGAAGCGCGAGCTCAAGGTGGTCGGGGCGAAGGAGAACAACCTCCTGAACATCGACGCCAGTTTCCCGCTGGGCCTCTTCACCGCCGTCACCGGCGTCAGCGGCTCGGGCAAGTCCACCCTGGTCAACGAGATCCTCTACAAGGTCCTGGCCAACAAGCTCAACGGCGCCAAGCAGGTGGCCGGCAGGCACAAGTCCGTCCAGGGCCTCGAACACCTGGACAAGGTGGTGCACGTCGACCAGAGCCCCATCGGCCGCACCCCGCGCTCGAACCCGGCCACGTACACCGGCGTGTTCGACAACATCCGAAAGCTCTTCGCCGAAACCACCGAGGCCAAGGTCCGCGGCTACCTGCCGGGCCGGTTCTCATTCAACGTCAAGGGCGGCCGCTGCGAGGCCTGCTCCGGCGACGGCACCCTGAAGATCGAGATGAACTTCCTGCCGGACGTCTACGTCCCCTGCGAGGTCTGCCACGGCGCCCGGTATAACCGCGAAACCCTGGAGGTCCACTACAAGGGCAAGACCATCGCGGACGTGCTGAACATGCCCATCGAGGAAGGGGCCGAGTTCTTCGCGGCCTTCTCGCCGATCGCACGGCACCTCAACACGCTCGTCGACGTCGGCCTTGGCTACGTCCGGCTGGGCCAGCCCGCCACCACGCTCTCCGGCGGCGAGGCCCAGCGCGTGAAGCTCGCAGCCGAGCTCCAGAAACGTTCCAACGGCCGCAGCGTCTACGTCCTGGACGAGCCCACCACGGGCCTGCACTTCGAGGACATCCGCAAGCTCCTCATGGTGCTCCAGGGCCTCGTGGAGAAGGGCAACACGGTGATCACGATCGAACACAACCTCGACGTCATCAAGAGCGCCGACTGGATCGTGGACCTTGGCCCCGACGGCGGGTCCGGTGGCGGCCGTGTGGTCGCCTCCGGCACCCCCGAGCAGGTGGCCAAGTCGAGCGAGAGCCACACGGCCGCGTTCCTCGCCGAGCTCCTCGCCTGAACACCGGCCGCCAGGGACCGTGCGGCGGGGCAGGTAAGCTTCCGCCGCGCGCGTCCCCGCCCCACAGGGTTTTCACCGGATGTATCCGCTGATGTATCGCGTGATGTATTCCCGATGTATTCCCGTAGGAGCATGCGAATTTCTGGCAACAGCACACTCGTGAGAAACTAAGCCGGTGACGCATACAACAGTGCCCGTGATCTTCGACCTTGACGGCACTCTTGTCGATCCCGCCGGGGGTATTACCGACGGTATCGCCGCGGCCCTCATCGAGCTTGGCCTGCCGGTTCCGGACAAGTCCCGGATGGACGCCATGATTGGGCCCAAGCTCAGCCATTCCCTGACGGAAATCGCCGGCGTTCCGGCCGCACAGCTGGAAGACGCCATCCGCATCTACCGGGCGCACTACGCATCCACAGGAATAGCGCAGAGCAGGCTGTACCCGGGAATCCGCGGCCTCCTCGAGGACTTCGTCGCCGCGGGGCGGCCCATCGCCGTCGCGACCCAGAAGCCGGAAGGGCTTGCCCGCACTGTCCTGGCGCACCACGGCATCGCCGGACTCTTCCACAGCATCCGGGGCTCCGCCGCCGACGAGGCCGCCAGCCCGGGAGCGGGCTCGGTGCCCGACGGCTCCGTTCCCGCAGGCTCTGTTCCCGAAGGCAAGGCCGGCATCGTCGCCGCCGCGCTCTCGGACCTCGCTGCCGCGGACCCTGCGGCCGCCGGCCGGGCCGTGATGGTGGGGGACCGGGCGCAGGACGTCGCCGGGGCCGCTGCGAACGGACTGGCCTGCATCGGCGTAGGCTGGGGGTTTGCGCCCGACGGCGAACTGCACGCGGCCGGTGCCGTCGAGATCGTGCACAACACCGAGGCGCTTCACGCGACGATCAACCGGCTCTCCGAACGCCCGGGGACCACAGCCCTGAACGAGGTGCACACCGATGGCAATGTTTGACGCAATCCGCTGGACCACGCGGGGGCTGGTAACCACCACGTGCCGTCCCACGGTCATCGGCCTGGAAAACGTGCCCAAGGACGGACCGTTCATCGTGGCACCGAACCACCTCTCGTTCCTGGACAGCGTGATCGTCCAGGCGCTCATGCCGCGGCCCGTGGCCTTCTTCGCGAAGGCTGAGTACTTCACCACCGGCGGCATCAAAGGCAAAGCCATGAAGTCCTTCTTCGAGGCTGTGGGCTCCATTCCGGTGGAACGCGGCGAGCAGGCGGCGAGCGTCCAGGCGCTGAAGACGCTGCTGGACATCCTCGACTCCGGCAAGGGCGTGGGAATCTATCCAGAAGGCACCCGCTCCCGCGACGGCATCCTGTACCGCGGCCGCACCGGCGTCGGCTGGCTGGCCCTGACCACCGGCGCGCCCGTAATCCCGGTGGGCCTGATCGGCACCGAACACCTGCAGCCCGCGGACAGCAAGTCCGTCAAACCGCAGCACTTCACCATGAAGGTCGGCGAGCCGCTGTACTTCGAGAAGACCGGACCGGACCATTCCCTGCCGGCCCGCCGCCAGGTCACGGACCGCATCATGGACGCAATCGCGGACCTGAGCGGCCAGGAACGCTCCACCAGCTACAACCAGAGCAAGTCGGCCGAATAGCGCGCCTGCTCCCGGCGCCCGCCGGGCATGCTGCGGTGCACGTGCAACGGCACCGCCGGCGGCTCAGTAGACTTGATGTGTGGCAGATCCAGTGAGTTACCGACCCCAGACGGGTGAAATTCCGACCAATCCGGGCGTGTACCGCTTCCGCGATCCGCACGGCCGGGTCATCTACGTCGGTAAGGCCAAGAACCTCCGTGCCCGGCTGAACACCTATTTCGCCAATCCCGCCGGGCTCATGCCCAAAACCTATGCGATGGTCCACACGGCCAGCAGCGTTGAATGGACCGTGGTGGGCAGCGAACTCGAGTCGCTGCAGCTGGAATACACCTGGATCAAGGAATTCACGCCCCGCTTCAACGTGATGTTCAGGGACGACAAAAGCTACCCGTACCTCGCCGTGACGATGGGGGAGAAGTACCCGCGCGTCCAGGTGCTGCGCGGCGACCGGCGCAAGGGGACCCGGTACTTCGGCCCGTATACCGCCGGCGCGATCCGGGACACCATGGACACCCTGCTGCGCGTGTTCCCGGTCCGCAGCTGCAGCGCCGGGGTGCTGAAGCGCGCCGAAGCCAGCGGCCGGCCCTGCCTGCTCGGCTACATCGACAAATGTTCCGCGCCGTGCGTCGGCCGGATCTCCGCCGCCGACCACCGCGCCCTGGCCGAGGATTTCTGCACGTTCATGGGCGGCGAAGCCAAGCCCTTCGTCAACCGGCTGGAACGGGAGATGGCCGCGGCAGTCGCCGAGCTCGACTACGAACGCGCGGCCCGGCTGCGGGACGACATCGTGGCGCTGAAGAAGGTCTTCGAACGTAACGCCGTCGTCCTGGCCGAGGGCACGGACGCCGACGTCTTCGCCCTGCACGAAGACGAGCTCGAGGCCGCCGTGCAGGTCTTCCACGTCCGGGGCGGACGGATCCGTGGCCAACGCGGCTGGGTGGTGGAAAAAGTCGAGGACTCCACCACCCCGGAACTGGTCGAACACCTGCTCCAGCAGGTCTACGGCGAGGAAGCCGGGCTCCAGGGCAGGTTGCCCCGGGAAGTGCTGGTGCCTGTCGAGCCCAGCAACGCCCCGGAGCTCGCGCAATGGCTCAGCGGCCTGCGCGGGGCCCGGGTGGACATCCGCGTGCCCCAGCGCGGAGACAAGGCCGCCCTCCTGTCCACGGTCCGTGAAAACGCCGAGCACGCCCTCAAACTTCACAAGTCCCGGCGCGCCGGCGACCTCACCATGCGCTCCCAGGCCCTGCAGGAAATCCAGGAAGCGCTCGAGCTTCCTGTGGCGCTGCTGAGGATCGAGTGCTTCGACATCTCACACGTTCAGGGCACCAACGTGGTCGGCTCCATGGTGGTGGTCGAGGACGGCCTGCCGAAAAAGTCCGACTACCGGAAGTTCGCCGTGACCGGCGCCGCGGCCACTGACGACACGGCGGCCATGCATGATGTGCTGACCCGGCGGTTCCGGCACTATCTTCAAGAAAAAGACGAGCAGGCGGCGGCCGCGGCCAAACCGGCGCACCAGGCCGCTCTGGACGCGGCAACCGCCGCGGCGGTCGCGGACTCCACGACGCCAACACCGCGGAGCAAATTCGCCTACCCGCCCAACCTCGTCGTCGTCGACGGCGGCAAACCGCAGGTCAATGCCGCCGCAAGGGCGCTGGAAGAGCTCGGCATCGAGGACGTGTATGTGGTCGGCCTGGCCAAACGGCTCGAAGAGGTGTGGCTGCCGGACAGCGATTTCCCGGTGATCCTGCCACGCGCCTCGGCCGGCCTGTATCTGCTGCAGCGGATCCGCGATGAGGCCCACCGCTTCGCCATCACCTTCCACCGGCAAAAGCGCGGCAAGGCCATGACGGCCTCCGCCCTGGACAGCGTGCCCGGGCTGGGCGAATCCAAGCGCAAGGCCCTCCTGGCGGAGTTCGGCTCCGTCAAGGGGATCAAAGCCGCGACGCAGGACGAACTCACCGGCGCCAAGGGGATTGGCCCCTCCCTCGCCGCCGCGATCGTCCGGCACTTCGCTGGCGGCGGCGTCGAGGAAGCCGCCCCGGTTCCTGCCGTCAACATGACCACCGGCGAAATCCTCGACGCTTAGCTAGTGCCGCCAAACTTAGCTAGGGTAAAGACTTGGGTACGGCACGGCAGCGGCATCACCGCGGCCGGCGCGCAAACCTGACAAACAGCAAATCGCACAGGCAGAGATGGGGCTTCACTGATGGCAGAGTCGACGGCAGGATCCGAGACGGATGCGGACGGCATGACACCCGTCAAACCCGTCGAGGCTGAACTGCTCGTGGTGACCGGAATGTCGGGAGCCGGCCGCAGCACCGCCTCGGACGCCCTTGAGGACCATGGCTGGTATGTCGTGGAAAACCTGCCGCCGCAGATGCTCGGCACGCTCGCCGAACTGGTGTCCCGGACGCCGCACTCCATGTCCAAGCTCGCCGTCGTGATGGACGTCCGGAGCAAGGAACTGTTCGTCGACATGCGCGCGGCGCTCCGCGCCCTGGAAGCCACCGGCGTGAGCTTCCGCGTGCTGTTCCTCGACGCCAACGACGACGTCCTGGTGCGCCGCTTTGAGCAGGGCCGCAGGCCCCACCCGCTCCAGGGCGGCGGCCGGATCCTGGACGGCATCGCCGCCGAGCGCGAGCTGGTCCGTGAATTGAAGGACACCGCCGACATCGTCCTGGACACGTCCTCCCTCAACGTCCATGGCCTCGCCACCGCCATCACCGAGCTCTTCAGCGAGACCGGGCCGGTGGCGCTGCGGCTGAACGTCATGAGCTTTGGCTTTAAGTACGGGCTGCCGGTGGATGCCAACTTCGTGGCCGATGCCCGCTTCATCCCCAACCCGCACTGGGTGCCGCAGCTGCGCCCGCACACCGGACTGGACAAGGACGTCAGCGACTATGTGCTGGAGGCCCAGGGCGTCAGCGACTTCGTGGAACGCTACGTCCTGGCCCTTGAACCTGTCCTGGACGGGTACCGGCGGGAGAACAAGCACTACGCCACCATCGCCGTGGGCTGCACCGGCGGCAAGCACCGCTCCGTGGCGGTCGCCGTCGAGCTCTCCCGGAGGCTGGCGCAGTATCCGCGCGTCACGGTGACCACGACGCACCGGGACCTGGGCCGCGAGTAATGGCGCTGCTGACCGGCCCGCTGCCCCTTGTCCCGCCCGCCAGCGCGGCCTTCGCCAGCCAGCAGGACAAAGGCCCGTCCGTCGTCGCGCTCGGCGGCGGCCACGGCCTCTCCGCTTCGCTGTCGGCCCTGCGCCTGCTGACCTCCGAACTCACCGCGGTCGTCACGGTCGCGGACGACGGCGGATCCTCCGGCCGGCTCCGCGAAGAGTACGGCGTCCTTCCGCCCGGTGATCTCCGGATGGCCCTGTCCGCGCTGTGCGACGACACCGACTGGGGCCGCACGTGGCGCGACGTCATGCAGCACCGCTTCGCCCCCGGCAAAGGCCGCGGCGGCTCCCTCGATGAGCACGCGATGGGCAACCTCCTGATCGTCACGCTCTGGGAGCTCCTGGGCGACACCGTCGCAGGCCTGAAGTGGGCCGGCGCCCTGCTCGGCGCGCGCGGCGAAGTCCTGCCGATGTCCAGCGTCCCGCTGACCATCGAGGGCCAGGTCCGGGTCACCGCCCCGGACGGCGCCACGGCACTGCAGACGCTCACCGGCCAGGCCAAGTGCGCGGTGGCAGGGTCCCTGGAGCACGTCCGGCTCTTGCCTGAGAACGCTCCGGCCTGCACCGAGGCACTGACGGCGATCGAGCTGGCCGACTGGGTGATCCTCGGGCCGGGCTCCTGGTACACGTCCGTGCTGCCGCACCTGTTGCTGCCCGAAATGCGCGAGGCCCTCGCCAACACGGCTGCCCGCCGGTGCCTGACCATGAACCTGGCCACAGATACCAAGGAGACGGCCGGCATGTCCGCCGCCGACCACCTCCGGGTGCTGCGCGAATATGCGCCGGAGTTCACGATCGACGTCATCCTGGCCGACCCGGCGTCGGTGCAGAACCTGCCCGACTTCGAGGCGGCGGCAGGAATGCTCGGTGCCGAGGTGGTCTTGGGTAAAGTGGGGGCGTCTGGTCGCCGTCCGGTCCACGATCCGTTGCGGCTGGCGACGGCGTATCACGATATTTTCGGGAATAGTTAGGAAAGGTGCCATGGCACTGACAGCATCAGTCAAGGAAGAACTTTCCCGTCTGGATATCAAGAAGTCCTCAGTCCGCAAGGCCGAGGTATCGGCGATGCTCCGCTTCGCCGGCGGGCTGCACATCATCTCGGGCCGGATTGTGATCGAGGCCGAAGTCGACCTCGCATCGACCGCCCGGCGGCTGCGCGCCGCCATCGCCGAGGTGTACGGCCACCAGAGCGAGATCATCGTCGTCTCCGGCGGCGGCCTGCGCCGCGGCAGCCGCTACGTGGTGCGGGTGGTGCGCGACGGTGAGGCCCTCGCCCGCCAGACCGGACTCCTGGACGCGCGGGGGCGGCCCGTGCGCGGCCTTCCGTCGGTAGTGGTGAACGGCTCCGCCGCGGACGCCGAAGCTGTCTGGCGCGGTGCGTTCCTGGTCCACGGCTCGCTCACCGAGCCCGGCCGCTCCTCGGCCATGGAAGTCACCTGCCCCGGCCCCGAATCGGCCCTGGCCCTCGTCGGCGCCGCCCGCCGCCTGGGTATTCAGGCCAAGGCCCGCGAGGTCAGGGGAGTGGACCGCGTGGTGATCCGCGACGGCGACACGATCGCCGCGCTGCTGACGCGCATGGGTGCCCACGACGCGCTGATGGTCTGGGAAGAACGCCGCATGCGCAAGGAAGTCCGCGCCACGGCCAACCGGCTCGCCAACTTCGATGACGCGAACCTGCGCCGTTCCGCGCAGGCCGCCGTGGCCGCCGGTGCCCGGGTGGACCGCGCCCTGGAAATCCTGGGCGACGACGTCCCGGACCACCTGAAGTATGCCGGTGAGCTCCGGGTCGCGCACAAACAGGCCAGCCTGGACGAGCTGGGCCGGCTCGCCGACCCCGTCATGACCAAGGACGCCATCGCCGGCCGGATCCGCCGGCTGCTGGCCATGGCGGACAAACGGGCCCAGGACCTCGGCATCCCGGGCACGGAAGCCAATGTGACGCCGGAAATGCTCGACGACTAGCCCGCCCCTAGAATCAACAGCAGGAATATCCCGGGGAATGAAATATCCGGGAGCCGCGGCTGGTTGTCGCGGTTGGACCCACCGCAATTTTCCGGATGCCCCGCATCCGGATGCACGATCGAAAGAGTTACCGAACCGGACAACCCGTCCACGACATTGGAGGAATTTGTGACCGAGTACGTACTGCCCGAGCTCGACTATGACTACGCAGCGCTGGAACCGCACATCTCCGCGAGGATCATGGAGCTGCACCACAGCAAGCACCACGCCGCCTATGTGGCCGGCGCCAACAACGCTCTGGCCCAGCTGGCCGAGGCGCGCGAAAAGGGCGACTTCGCCAACATCAACCGCCTCTCCAAGGACCTCGCGTTCCACACCGGCGGGCACATCAACCACTCCGTCTTCTGGAAGAACCTCTCACCGGACGGTGGCGACAAGCCCGAGGGCGAGCTCGCGGCGGCCATTGACGACGCCTTCGGCTCGTTCGACGCGTTCCGTGCGCAGTTCAGCGCCGCGGCATTGGGCCTGCAGGGCTCCGGCTGGGGCTTCCTGGCCTACGAGCCCATCGGCGGCAACCTGGTCATCGAGCAGCTCTACGATCAGCAGGGCAACGTCGCACTCGGCACCACCCCGCTGCTGATGCTGGACATGTGGGAGCACGCCTTCTACCTGGACTACGTCAACGTCAAGGCTGACTACGTCAAGGCCTTCTGGAACATCGTGAACTGGGCCGACGTCGCCAAGCGCTTCGACGCCGCGCGCAAGAACGCGACGGGTCTCATCACCCTCTAGGCAGGTCCCTATACCCTGCACAGGGTGACGGAATCGACTTGTGTTTGTAACAAACCTCACATTACGGGCCCTTCGGCCCGAAATGTGGACGGACTGCCCCTGCACTTGCGGGGGCAGTCCCGGTTAAACGTAAGATGGATCACGGAAGGCGGTTAGCCTTCAGCAATGTGGCTGGTCGCCCTCCGATCTGGTAATTATCTCTGCCCAATGGCGTGCGGGATCTGTTAGTTGGCTTGAACGCCTTCTCAACTAGTCGTGCTCGCAAGAGCACCAAGGAGACTGAAAACGTGACGACCCGTATTGGCATCAACGGCTTTGGCCGTATCGGCCGCAACTACTTCCGCGCCGCCCTCGCACAGGGCGCAGACCTTGAGATCGTTGCGGTCAACGACCTCACCAGCCCGGAAGCCCTCGCTCACCTCTTCAAGTACGACTCCGTGGGCGGCCGCCTGGCCGAAACCATCGAGGTCAAGGACGGCAACATCGTCGTCGACGGCAACATCATCAAGGTCCTCGCCGAACGTGACCCCGCGAAGCTGCCCTGGGGCGAGCTCGGCGTCGACATCGTCATCGAGTCCACCGGCTTCTTCACGAAGGCCGCCGATGCGCAGAAGCACATCGACGCCGGCGCCAAGAAGGTCCTGATCTCCGCCCCCGCGTCGGATGAGGACATCACGATCGTGATGGGCGTCAATGACGGCTTGTACGACAACGCCACGCACCACATCATCTCCAACGCCTCCTGCACCACCAACTGCCTCGGCCCGCTGGCCAAGGTCATCAATGACGCCTTCGGCATCGAGCGTGGCCTGATGACCACCATCCACGCCTACACCGCCGACCAGAACCTGCAGGACGGCCCGCACAAGGACCTCCGCCGCGCCCGCGCCGCCGCCATCAACATGGTGCCCACCTCCACCGGTGCCGCCAAGGCAATCGGCCTGGTCCTGCCGGAGCTCAAGGGCAAGCTCGACGGCTACGCCATCCGCGTGCCCGTTCCCACCGGCTCCGCCACGGACCTGACCGTCACGGTTTCCCGCGAGACCACGGTCGCCGAAGTCAACGCCGCCCTCAAGGCAGCATCGGAGACCGAGGAGCTCAGGGGCCTGCTGACCTACACCGACGAGCCGATCGTCTCCTCCGACATCGTCGGCGACCCGGCATCGTCCATCTTCGATTCCGGCCTGACCAAGGTGATCGGCGACCAGGTCAAGGTTGTGTCCTGGTATGACAACGAGTGGGGTTACTCCAACCGCCTCGTGGACCTCACGGAGCTTGTAGCGTCCAAGCTGGGCTAGGGTAAGACTCATGACATTTCACACCCTCAACGAACTGATCGCTGATGGTGTCCGCGGGCGGTACGTTCTGGTCAGAAGTGACCTGAACGTGCCGCTCGACGGCTCTACAGTGACTGACGACGGCCGCATCAAGGCCTCCCTGCCAGTGCTGGCGAAGCTCACGGACGCCGGTGCCCGCGTGCTGGTCACAGCACACCTCGGCCGCCCCAAGGGCGCCCCGGAGGAGAAGTACTCCCTCAAGCCCGCAGCCGCACGGCTGGCAGAGCTTGCCGGGTTCAAGGTCTCACTTGCCGCCGACACCGTCGGCGAGTCGGCCAAGGAGCTCTCCGCGGCGCTGCAGGACGGCGAAGTGCTGGTTCTGGAAAACGTGCGCTTCGACGCGCGGGAGACCTCCAAGGACGACGCCGAGCGCGGCGCCTTCGCGGACGAGCTGGTCGCCCTCACCGGCGACAACGGCGCCTTCGTCGATGATGCCTTCGGTGCGGTGCACCGCAAGCACGCCAGCGTGTACGACGTCGCAACGCGGCTGCCGTCCTACCAGGGCGACCTTGTCCGCACGGAGGTCGAGGTGTTGCGCAAGCTCACCACGGACACCCAGCGGCCCTACGTCGTTGTCCTCGGCGGTTCCAAGGTCTCCGACAAGCTCGCTGTGATCGACAACCTCCTGGGCAAGGCGGACACGATCCTGGTGGGCGGCGGCATGCTGTTCACCTTCCTCGCCGCCGCGGGTCACAAGGTCGCGGGCAGCCTGCTCGAAGAGGACCAGATCCCGGTCGTCCAGGACTACCTGAAGCGCGCCGCCGACGCCGGTACCGAGTTCGTCGTGCCCACCGATGTTGTGGTGGCGGGCAAGTTCGCCGCCGACGCCGAGCACGAGACCGTTGCGGCCGACGCCATCGAGTCGGGCAGCTTCGGAGCCCAGGGCATCGGGCTGGACATCGGGCCGGTCTCGGCAGCGGCGTTCGCGGAACGGATCAAGGGCGCCCGGACGGTGTTCTGGAACGGGCCCATGGGCGTGTTCGAATTCGCGGCCTTCGCCGGCGGTACCCGGGCCATCGCCCAGGCCCTGACCGAGACGGACGCGTTCACCGTGGTTGGCGGCGGCGACTCGGCGGCAGCGGTCCGGACACTCGGCTTCGCCGATGAGGCGTTCGGCCACATTTCCACCGGCGGCGGCGCAAGTCTGGAGTACCTTGAAGGCAAGGAACTCCCCGGCCTGAGCGTCCTGGACCGTTAGAAGCACTGACCGCTAAAAGCACCGGCATTTGAGCCGGCAGGGCGCCCTCCGCAGGGAACCGGGCGCCCTGCCGGCTGCTCCCACACACCAAGAACTCCTGGAGATCACGTGACCACGTCAACCAACGGTAAATTCGACCGCAAGCCCTTCATCGCCGGCAACTGGAAGATGAACATGGACCACGTCCAGGGCATCACCCTCCTGCAGAAGCTCGCGTGGACCCTGTCCGACGCCAAGCACGACTACAGCCGGGTGGAGGTCGCCGTCTTCCCGCCGTTCACGGATCTCCGCGGCGTCCAGACCCTGGTCCAGGGCGACGAACTCGCCGTCGTCTATGGTGGCCAGGACCTTTCCCAGTTCGACTCCGGCGCCTACACGGGCGACATTTCCGGCCAGTTCCTCGCCAAGCTTGCCTGCAGCTACGTCCTGGTCGGCCACAGCGAACGCCGCACCATCCACAACGAGTCCGACGCCGTGCTCAACGCCAAGACCAAAGCCGCCTTCCGGCACGGCATCACCCCGGTCCTCTGCGTCGGTGAAGGCCTGGAGATCCGGCAGGCCGGCACCCACGTGGACCACACCCTCGCCCAGCTGCGCGCCTGCGTCGAAGGCCTCACCCCGGAGCAGGCCGCCGAACTCGTAGTTGCCTACGAGCCCGTGTGGGCCATCGGCACCGGCGAGGTCGCGGGCCCGGAGGACGCGCAGGAAATGTGCGCCGCCATCCGTGCCGAACTGTCCACCCTCTTCGGAGCAGACGTCGCCGCCAAGACCCGCCTGCTGTACGGCGGCTCGGTCAAGGCCAACAACGCGGCCTCGATCCTGAAGGAGCGCGACGTCGACGGCTTGCTGGTCGGCGGTGCCAGCCTGTACGCTGCCGAGTTTGCTAATATTGTCAGGTTCGAGAGTCACCTGTTGACGGATTAGTCCGGACACAGCCTGACCCCCGCAATCCAATCCTTCTGAAAGGCCGTCGTGGACGTTCTTCATGTCATTCTGCAGGTCCTCCTGGGCATCACCAGCCTCCTGCTGACGTTGCTCATCCTGCTCCATAAGGGACGCGGAGGCGGCCTGTCCGACATGTTCGGCGGCGGCATGAGCTCGGGCCTGAGCTCCTCCGGCGTCGCGGAACGGAACCTCAACCGGTTCACGGTCATCCTGGGAATCACCTGGGGCGTGGTGATCATCGCCCTCGGGCTGCTCATGCGGTTCAGCACAGGCGCCGATTCCTAGGACGCCCGTTTCGAAAACTTCATATGGGGTCCTTATGGCCCTCCCGGCATCGGGAACTCACGAACTACACTGTGGCTGTCGTCTTGCACTTCCACCAGCTACGTAGCCAGGAGTTCCCGATGCTGCATTCTGCTTCCGGATTCAAAGGAATCCGTGTGGGCGCCACCGAGGGGGCCACTCCCCGCCATGAACCACTGAACGGGGCCGGCGTACGCCAGCCCCGTATTCGTGTAGCTTTCCGGTGCGCCAAGGGCCATGAAACCTCGCTCGTGTTCGCACAGCTGCCGGAGGAACAGATCCCCGGAGTTTGGGACTGCCGGCGCTGCGGCGGCACCGCAACCCGCGACGAATCAAAGTTTGCCCTGGAGGAAACGCCAACAGAGGGCTTCAAGACGCATCTGGAATACGTTAAAGAACGGCGCTCCAGCCAGGACGCCGAAGACGTGCTGGCTGGAGCGCTGGAACGTCTACGCTCCGGACGGACCCTTCCGGACGAGCTGCTCCGGGACCCGTGAGGCCGCGTCCTCGTCAATCAGCCACAGCGTTTCCCGGCGGCCGCGCGGCCCCGCGGCGGGCACCTGCACGGGATTGGCGCCGGCCAGGGCGAGCCCTACGGCGCCGGCCTTGTCGTCACCGGCCACCACCATCCACACCTCGGATGCCGTGTTGATCGCCGGCAACGTCAGCGACACCCGCGCCGGCGGCGGCTTGGGGGAGTTGCGGACGCCCACGACGGTCAATTCCTTCTCCCGGATACCGGCCTGCTCCGGGAAGAGCGAGGCGACGTGCGCGTCCGGCCCCACACCGAGGAGGACGATGTCCAGGCGGGGGAGCCGCGCAGGCTGTTCCGGCCTGTCGTCGGACATGTCAGCGGCGTGCTCGGCGGCCGCCGCCTCGGCGAGCCGGCGGGCATAGTCGGCCGCGGCGTCGTCCGGGCTGTCGAAGTCATCGGTGGAACCGGGCACATGGACGCGCGCCGGATCAACATCGATGTGGGACAGGAGGGCGTCCTGGGCCTGGCGGGCGTTGCGCTCGGCGTCGCCGGCCGCCATGAAGCGCTCGTCACCCCACCAGAAGTTCACCTTGGACCAGTCAACGGCCCGCGCCGCGGGCGATTCGGCCACTGCCTTGAGCGAGCCGATGCCCATCGTTCCCCCGGTAAGCACCACCGTGGCCTCGCCGTGCCGGTCCTGGATATCCACCAGCTTGGTAATCAGGCGGGCTGCGATCGCCGCCATCAGAACGGTCGAGTCAGGATGGATGCTTACTCTCGGGTCAGCGCTCACTGGGACGGACACTCCTTAGATTGGTACGCGGCAGTCCCATAGTAATCACTTCACCGAAGACTTCGTCCGGGTCGAGGCGTCGGAGTTCTTCGGCCAGGCAGTCCTTGAGGCTGCGGCGGGGCAGTGAGATCCGCTGGGCGGGCTGGCCGGGCTGGGTCAGTTCGGCTATGGTGAGCCCGGGCCGGAAGAGCTGGATGTCGCCGCCGGGCCGGGTCAGCCGGACGCGCCGGATGCCGGTTCCGGCCGGATCCGCCACGATCGTCACGGGCACGTCCAGGGCCAGGGTGAGCCAGGCTGCGAGAAGCACGGTGCTGGGGGAGTCCGAGGCGCCCTCGACGGCCACGGCCGTGACCGGCGAGTCGTCCACCTGGTCCAGGACCGCGGCCAGCTGGATGCGCCAGTTGGTCAGCCGGGTCCAAGCCAGGTCCGTGTCGCCGGCCTTGTACGTGCGGCGGATGTTCTCCAGCGCCGCGACCGGGTCCGCTTCGTTGGCCGAGTCGGTGATCCGGCGGTGCGCGATGCCCCCGACCGAGGTCTGGCACGCGTTCCTGGGCGCGCCGTGCGGCCACCAGGCCACGATCGGGGCGTCCGGGAGCAGCAGGGCCGCGACGAGGGATTCGCTTTCCTCTGCCAGTTCGCCGTAGCCGCGCAGCAGGATCACCTCGGAGGCGCCGGCGTCGCCGCCGACGCGGATCTGGGCGTCCAGCCGGGTCGGGGCCGAGGCCCCGGCGTCGGCGAGGACGATGATCCGGCACGGGTGTTCCCGGCTGGCCTCGTTGGCGGCCTCGATGGCCTCCTCTTCCAGCCCGGAGCGGGTGACGACCACGAGGGTCAGGACGCGGCCCAGGGCGATCACGCCGCCCTGCTCGCGCAGGGCCATGATCTTCTTGGAAATCTTGGAGGTGGTGGTGTCGGGAAGATCTACGATCATGGCCTTCTCCAGGTTCGTCCGTCGCGGGCAAGGAGCTCATCGGCCGAGGCAGGGCCCCAGCTTCCGGGAGCGTAGGGCTGGGGCTGTTCGTCCAGGCCGGCCCAGTATTCCTCGAAGGGATCCAGGATCTTCCAGGACAGCTCAACTTCCTGGTGCCGGGGGAACAGCGGCGGCTCGCCCAGGAGCACATCCAGGATCAGGCGTTCATAGGCTTCGGGGCTGGACTCGGTGAAGGAGTGGCCGTAGCCGAAGTCCATGGTGACGTCGCGGACCTCCATCTGGGTGCCCGGGACCTTGGAACCGAACCGGATCGTGGCGCCCTCGTCAGGCTGGACCCGGATCACCACGGCGTTCTGGCCGAAGTCGTCCTCGCCGTGGTCAGTGAAGAGCAGGTTTGGTGCGCGCTTGAACACGACGGCGATCTCCGTCACCCGGCGCCCCAGCCGCTTGCCGGCGCGCAGGTAGAACGGCGCGCCGGACCAGCGGCGGGTGTTGATGTCCACCCGGATCGCGGCGAACGTCTCGGTCTTGGAATCGGCCGGGATGCCCTCCTCCTCCAGGTACCCGAGGACTTCCTCGCCGCCCTGCCAGCCGCCGGTGAACTGCCCGCGGGCGGAGTGGGAGGAGAGGTCCTCGGGGAGCCGGACGGCGGCGAGGACCTTTTCCTTCTCGGCACGCAGGTCGTCCGCGTTGAAGGAGATCGGTTCTTCCATCGCCGTCAGGGCCAGCAGCTGCAGCAGGTGGTTCTGGATGACGTCGCGGGCCGCGCCCACGCCGTCGTAGTAGCCTGCCCGGCCTCCGGTCCCGATGTCCTCGGCCATGGTGATCTGGACGTGGTCCACATAGTTGGCGTTCCAGAGCGGCTCGAAGAGCTGGTTGGCGAAGCGCAGTGCCAGGATGTTCTGCACCGTCTCCTTGCCCAGGTAGTGGTCGATCCGGAACACCGCGTCCGGCGGGAACACCGACTCGACGATGTCGTTGAGCTGCCGGGCCGACTCGAGGTCGTGTCCGAACGGCTTTTCGATCACCACGCGGCGCCAGTTGTCGCCCGCGGCCTGGGCCAGGCCGTGCTTGGAGAGCTGACGGCAGACCTGCTCGAAGGCCTTCGGCGGGATCGAGAGGTAGAACGCGTGGTTTCCCCGCGTCCCGCGCTGTTCGTCGAGCTCATCGATCGTGTCGGAGAGCCGCTTGAATGCCTCGTCGTCGTCGAACTCGCCCTGCACGAAGCGGATGCCCTCGGAGAGCTGCTTCCAGACCGTTTCGTCGAACGGGGTGCGGGCGTACGCCTTGACGGACTCCTTGACCTCCGCGGCGAAGTCCTCGTTCTCCCACTCGCGGCGGGCAAAGCCCACCAGCGCGAAGCTCGGCGGCAACAGCCCGCGGTTGGCAAGGTCATACACGGCGGGCATGAGCTTCTTGCGGGCGAGGTCCCCGGTCACCCCGAACAGGACCAGCGACGCCGGTCCGGCAATACGGTTCAGACGGCGGTCACGGGGGTCCCGGAGCGGATTGCGCCCCCGGCCGGCCGTGTTCCTGCCGCCGATGTAGGTTTCTGGCATGGTTGCGTGGGTGCCTTAGCTTTCAGTGGAGGATACTGCCTGGCCGGCAAGGGAGGTGACGAGCTCCTGGAGCTGCTTCACACCCGCGGCGCGGTCGGCCAGGTGCAGCCGGAGGACGGGACGGCCGTGCTCGGACAGGACCTGGGCATCGCCCGCGGCCTGCGCCGAGATCAGCTCGCCGAACGTGAACGGCCGGTCCGGGATGGCCAGGTCAGCCGCGGATGCGGCCGTGACCTGCAGGAAAACGCCGATCGCGGGTCCGCCCTTGTGGAACTGGCCGGTGGAGTGCAGGAACCGCGGGCCCCAGCCAAAGGTGACCGGGCGTCCGCTGACCGCGGCCAGTTCGTCCCGGACGCCTTCGAAGCTGGCATAGGCCAGCCGGTCGAAATAGGCCTGGACGCTGAGGTAGTTGTCCGGGCCGAGTTCGCTGAGCAGGGCGCTGACAGCCTCAGCCGCGGTGCCGGCGTCACCGAGCCATTCCCCGCCGCGGACCTCGATCGCGCCGTCGGTGAAATTCGCCGGCGTCGGTGCGGGCTGTGCGTCCAGCAGGCCGCGGGCGGCGATCTTCGCTGCCTCGACGTCCGGCTGGTCGAACGGGTTGATGCCGAGCAGGCGGCCGGCCACGGCGGTGGCGAATTCCCACACCATCATCTGCGTGGCCAGGCCGCCGGCGATGGCGACCTCGTTCTCGCCGAGCTGCACGTCGGCATCCGCCGCGACGAGCCTGATGACCAGGACATCGGGGGCGCCCAGAGTGGCTTCCGGGGAGGCAGGACCGGCGACGACCGGCAGCACGCCTGTGCCGAGCTTGCCCGTGGATTCGGCGATGAGCTGCTCGGCCCAGTCGGCGAAGCCCACGATCCCGGATCCGTCCTCCGCGATGACGATCTTGTTGCGCAGCGGGCTGGTGCCGCCCAGGGCGGTGCCGAGAGCGAGGCCGATGTTGTCCTCCGAGTCCTCATTGAGGATCTCGGCGGCTTCTTCGGCCTCATCCAGGAAAGCCTGGATGTCGACGCCGGCCAGCCCGCACGGGACCAGCCCGAAGGCGGTCAGGGCCGAGAAACGGCCGCCGACGTTCGGATCTGCATTGAAGACGGCGCGGTAGCCCGCCTCCCGGGACGCCTTGTCCAGCGGCGACCCCGGGTCGGTGACGATGATGATGCGGCTCTTCGCATCGATCCCGGCATCGGTGAACGCCTGCTCGAAGATCCGGCGCTGCGAATCCGTTTCCACAGTGGAGCCGGACTTGGACGAAACCACGATCGCGGTTTCGTCCAGCCGGTCCGCCACCGCGGCACTGACCTGTTCGGGGTCGGTGCTGTCCAGAACAGTCAGCTCGACGCCAGCGGTGCCCGCAATGACTTCAGGCGCCAGCGAAGAACCGCCCATCCCGCAGAGGACGATCCGCGTTACGCCCTCGGCCTTCAGCGCGTCGCGGAGTTCGAGAATGTCGCCGACCAGCGGCTGGGAGACGGAAGCCGCCTCGACCCAGCCCAGCCGGACAGCGGATTCCTGCTCTGCTTCCGGACCCCACAGGGTGTGGTCCTTCGCGAAGATCCGGGTGGCAATGCGGTCTCCCAGCAGTGCCGGGAGGTGCTGCTCATGTGCCTGGTGGGCTGCGCCGGTGGCGTCGTAGCTGAGTGTGCTCATGGTGGGTTAGGAAGCCTTCCGTGCAGAGGCCAGGGCGCCTTCGACGTCGCCCAGCAGTTCCTTCCAGCTGGCCACGAACTTGTCCAGGCCTTCGGATTCGAGCAGGGCGACGACGTCGTTGTAGGAAATCCCCAGCGCGTCGAGGGAGTTCAGCGTGGCGTTGGCGTCGTCGTAGCCGCGGGTGACGGTGTCGCCCGTGACGGTGCCGTGGTCGAACGTCGCGTCGAGCGTCTTCTCCGGCATGGTGTTGACGACGCCGGGGGCAACGAGTTCGGTGACGTAGAGCGTGTCCGGGTAGGCCGGGTCCTTCACGCCGGTGGAGGCCCACAGGGGGCGCTGCGGCAGGGCGCCGGCCTCGGCCAGCAGTGCCCAGCGTTCGGTGGAGAAAAGCTCCTCGTAGACCTGGTAGGCCAGACGCGCGTTGGCCAGGCCGGCCTTGCCCTTGAGTGCCTTGGCTTCCTCGGTGCCGATGGCGTTGAGGCGCTTGTCGATTTCGGCATCGACGCGGGAGACGAAGAAGGACGCGACCGAGTGGATCGTGGACAGGTCGTGGCCGTTGTCCTTGGCCTGCTCGAGCCCGGACTGGAAAGCGTTGATCACGGCGCGGTAGCGTTCCAGCGAGAAGATCAGGGTCACGTTGACGCTGATGCCCTCGGCCAGGGTGGCGGTGATCGCCTCGAGGCCTTCGAGGGTGGCCGGGATCTTGATCAGGACGTTGTCCTTGTTGACCTTCTTGTACAGGTGCTTCGCTTCGGCGATGGTGCCGGCGGTGTCCCAGGCCAGGCGGGGGTCGACCTCGATGGAGACGCGGCCGTCGACGCCCTTGGTGGCCGCGGCGACCGGGGCGAACAGGTCGCAGGCGTCGGCGACGTCGGTGGTCGTGATTTCGAAGACGGTCTCTTCGACGGTGGCGCCGGCGGCGGCCTGGGCGGCGATCACGGCGTCGTAGTCGTGGCCGGCGGTGATGGCGGCGTGGAAGATCGACGGGTTGGTGGTGACACCAACGACGTTCTTCTCTTCGATCAGCTTGCGCAGGGTGCCTGTCTGCAGGCGGCCGCGGGAGAGGTCGTCGAGCCAGATCGAGACGCCGGCGTCGGAGAGCTGCTGGGTGGGGGTAGTCATTTCATAACTCCTGGAAATCATGGGTTCCGGGGGCACAGCGTCCCCCGGAACCGTGGTGGTGGATCAGTTGGTGAGGCCGGCGAGGGATTCCTTCGCGGCGGCGGCGACTGCTTCTGCCGTGATGCCGAATTCCTGGAAGAGGCGCTTGTAGTCCGCGGACGCGCCGAAGTGCTCCAGGGAGATGGAACGGCCGGCGTCGCCGACGAATTCCTTCCAGCCCAGGGCCAGTCCGGCTTCGACCGAGACGCGTGCCTTCACGGCCGGGGGCAGCACGGCGTCGCGGTAGGCGGCGTCCTGCTTGTTGAACCATTCCACGCAGGGCATGGACACCACACGGGTGGGGATGCCCTCCGCCTGCAGCGCTTCGCGGGCGTTGACGGCGAGCTGGACCTCGGAGCCGGTGCCGATCAGGATGACCTGGGCTTCGGCGGTGGAGCCGTCCTCCGACGCCTCGGCAAGGACGTAGCCGCCCTTCTCGACGCCGGCGGTGGAGCCGAAGGTGTCGCCGTCGGCGACGCCGGTGCCGCGGGCGTAGGTGGGGATGTTCTGCCGGGTCAGGACGATGCCGGCGGGGTTTTCGTGGTTTTCCAGCATGGCCTTCCAGGCCGCGGCGACCTCGTTTGCATCTCCCGGACGGACGACGTCCAGGCCCGGGATGGCGCGGAGGGAAGCGAGCTGCTCAACGGGCTGGTGCGTGGGGCCGTCCTCGCCCAGACCGATCGAGTCGTGCGTCCAGACATACAGCGACGGGACGCCCATGAGGGCGCCGAGCCGGATCGCGGGGCGCTGGTAGTCGGAGAAGATCAGGAAGGTTCCGGAGAAAGCCCGGGTGCGCCCGTGCAGGGAGATGCCGTTCACGATCGACGCCGCGGCGTGCTCGCGGATGCCGAAGTGCAGGACCCGGCCGTAGGGGTTGCCCTTCCACGCCGCGGTGGACCGGGACGTCGGGATGAATGAGGGCGAGCCCTCGATCGTGGTGTTGTTCGACTCCGCGAGGTCGGCGGAGCCGCCCCAGAGTTCGGGCATGACCGGGCCGATCGCGTTCAGGACCTTCCCGGAGGCGGCCCGGGTGGAGACGTCCTTGCCGGCTTCGAAGACCGGCAGGGCCGCTTCGAAGTCGCCCGGGAGCTTCTTCGCTTCGACGCGTTCCAGCAGTGCAGCGGACTCGGGGTTGCCGGCCTGCCACGCCTCGAACGAGGCCTGCCAGTCGGCGCGGGCGGCCGCGCCGCGGTCCTGCACGGCACGGGCGTGGGCCAGGACGTCCTCGTCGACCTGGAAGGCGCGTTCCGGGTCGAAGCCCAGGACCTTCTTCAGGGCTGCGACTTCCTCAGCGCCGAGGGCGGAGCCGTGGATCTTGCCGGTGTTCTGCTTCTTCGGCGCCGGGTACCCGATGATGGTCCGCAGGGAGATGATGGAGGGCTTGCCGGTTTCGGCCTTCGCGGCGAGCAGTGCGGCGTGCAATTCCTGGACGTCTTCGACGTATTCGCCGGTCCGGGTCCAGTCGACCCGCTGGGTGTGCCAGCCGTAGGCCTCGTAGCGGGCCAGGACGTCCTCGGTGAACGCCACATCCGTGTCGTCCTCGATCGAGATGTGGTTCTCGTCGTAGATCACCACGAGGTTGCCCAGTTCCTGGTGACCGGCGAGTGAGGACGCCTCGGAGGTGACGCCTTCCTGCAGGTCGCCGTCGGAGGCGATCACCCAGACGGTGTGGTCGAACGGGCTCGTGCCGGCGGGAGCGTCGGCGTCGAACAGGCCGCGCATCCGGCGCTGGGAATAGGCGAAGCCGACCGCGGACGCCAGGCCCTGGCCCAGCGGGCCGGTGGTGATCTCCACGCCCTTGGTGTGCTTGTACTCCGGGTGGCCCGGGGTCAGCGAGCCCCAGGTCCGCAGCGCCTCCAGGTCCTTCAGTTCCAGGCCGTAGCCGGAGAGGAACAGCTGGATGTACAGGGTCAGGGACGTGTGCCCGGGGGACAGGACGAACCGGTCGCGGCCCAGCCAGTCCGGATTCGCCGGGTCGTGGCGCATCAGCTTCTGGAACAACAAATAAGCGGCCGGAGCCAGGCTCATCGCCGTCCCCGGGTGGCCGTTTCCGACCTTCTCCACCGCATCCGCGGCCAGCACCCGGACGGTGTCCACCGCGCGCTGGTCCAAGTCAGTCCATGACAGTTCTTGCTCTTCCAAATGTGGCACGAAAACCGGGCCCCTCTCTGTGCTGACGGCCGGCGGTACGTTCTTTTCCCGCCCGGGCACAGTTCGGTGCCCGCTGCGGTTCGTACCAGCCGTTCACCATCGAAACGTTGATCTATCATTCAGACGCAGATGCAGAGCCGCGTGTTCCGGCAAGTGCCTAAATGCGTGCCCGTGTGCGCTGATCTAATGACAGCCTAGTCCCATTCCACTTTGTGGTCAGCGTATATCTCACCAATTGGACCTGATTTCGCTTATATGAATCACCGTCCGCCGCGGCGCCGGTGAGCCGGCGTTAACGCGCCGGAATCATGGCGCGGCGTTCGGCGGCCGTCCGGCCCGGAGCTCCACGGTATGATGGGTGGTGGCCTTCGACTGGGGCAAGGACACGGGTGTGCGCCGAGCGCGGAGCCCGGTCTGCAGCACAGTGCGTTGCGAAATCCACCCGGGGCTGCCCAGCCAGACAGAACTGCACAGCCAGACAGAACAGAGTGACTGCCACCGTGAGCACAACTAATACGCCGCTGAACGCCTCCCCGGCCTCGGGAAGAATGGGCTTCGGCCGCAAAGCCAAGGCCTACCTGGCGCTCACGAAACCCCGCGTGATCGAGCTCCTGCTCGTCAGCACGCTGCCCACCATGATCTATGCCGAACGCGGCTTCCCGTCGATCGGCCTGATCCTCGCGACGCTGGTGGGCGGCGCGTTCGCGGCAGGTTCCGCCGGCGCCTTCAACTGTTACATCGACCGCGACATCGACAAGCTCATGCACCGCACGGAGAACCGGCCCCTGGTCACCGGTGAGGTCACACCCCGCGAAGCCCTCATCTTCTCCTGGCTGCTGGGCGCGGCGGCGATCGCCATCCTCTGGTTCGGGGCCAACCCGCTCGCCGCGTGGCTCGGGCTCGGCGCCATCGTCTTCTACGTGGTCATCTACACCATGATCCTGAAGCGGCGCACGGCCCAGAACATTGTTTGGGGCGGCGCCGCCGGGTGCTTCCCGGTCCTGATCGCCTGGGCCGCCGTCACCGACACCGTCGAGTGGCCCGCCGTCGTGCTGTTCATGGTGATTTTCCTCTGGACCCCGCCGCACTATTGGCCGCTGTCGATGCGCTACGGCGAGGACTACCGCAACGCCAACGTGCCGATGCTGGGCGCCATCGCCGGTGCGAAGGTGGTGTCGGTGCAGGTGGTCCTCTACGCCTGGGCCATGGTGGCGTGTTCGCTGCTGATGATCCCGGCCGGTGGTGCCGGCTGGGTCTACACGGTGACCGCCGTCGGCGCCGGTGCCTGGTTCCTGTACGAGTCGCACGCCCTGTACAACCGCGCCCAGGCCGGCGACGTTTCCAACAAGGGAGCCATGAAGGTCTTCCACGGCTCCATCAGCTACCTGACCCTGCTCTTCATTGCCCTGGCCGTCGACCCGTTCGTCGGCTCGGCCGTCATGGGCGGCTGATTCCCCCGTTCATCTGCCTGACGCTCCCTCACCACTGGTGGGGGAGCGTCAGCTGTATCAGGGGGACGGTCCTTTTCGGTCCCGGGGTATCCTTACGAACCGGCCAAGCGACACAACCCCAGGGGGAGCCCGTGATCAACCGCAGCGACGTACTTCAGGCGCAGAACCGCATCAGTGGCCACGTGCGGCGCACACCGTTGCTCCGCGGGGGTACCGCTGCCGCCCCGCTGTGGTTCAAATGTGAGTTCCTGCAGCACACGGGCGTCTTCAAGGCCCGCGGCGCCTTCAACCGCCAGCTCGCCGCCCGGGAGCGCGGGGAGCTGGACCCGGCCGTCGGCGTGGTGGCGGCGTCAGGCGGCAACGCGGGTTTGGCGAACGCGTACGCCGCCGCGGCCCTCGGTGTGCCGGCGACGGTGTTCGTCCCGGAGAACGCCCCGCGGGTAAAGGTCGAGCGTCTCCTCGCGTACAACGCCACGGTCCGGCAGGTCGGCGCCGAGTACGCGGAGGCGTTCGCGGCCGCAATGCACTACGTGGAAGATACCGGCGCCCTGTTCTGCCATGCGTACGACCAGCTGGAAATCGCGGCAGGCGCGGGCACCCTGGCCGAGGAAATGCTTGAGGACGAGCCCGGCATCGACACGATCGTCGTCGCCGTCGGCGGCGGCGGACTCTATGCGGGCGTGGCGGCAGCTGCCGAGGGCCGGGCCCGCATCGTCGCGGTCGAGCCCTTCACCATCCCCACGCTGCACGCGGCCCTCGACGCCGGCCGCCCGGTCGATGTGGCGGTTTCGGGCGTCGCCGCGGATTCCCTCGGGGCCAGGCGCGTGGGTGGGATCGCCTTCAGCATCGCCTCACGCGTCCCGCCGGCCTCTGTGCTGGTGGACGACGCCGCCATCGTCGCCGCACGGTCACAATTGTGGAGCGATTACCGGATCCCCGCCGAATACGGGGCTGCGGCTGCGTTCGCGGCGCTCACGTCAGGGGCTTACACACCCGCCGAAGGGGAACGCGTCGCGGTGATCGTCTGCGGGGCTAACACCGACGCCTGCACGCTGGAGAACGACCCGCGCAGCGACTGAAGGGTGCCGACTGAACTCTGCCGACTGAAGTGTGCCAACTGAACTCTGGCGACTAACCGTGCCGACTAACCGTGCCGGGAAGCGGCGCTGACGGCCTGCTGCCGGTCCGGATGGTAGCGCGCAGAATAGTGCTGGTCGAAGCGGGTCCGCGCGATCCGCCCGAGCCGTTCGACGGTGTGCCAGCTGATGACCGCAATGACCAGGGTCACCACGATGGCCGACACCGCAATGAGCGGCGGCAGATCGGCCGTGGAGCCGCCGTTGAGCCAGAGAATGACGGCGTAGTTCCAGAGGTACGCGGCGTAGGAGACGGTGCCCAGCAGCTGCACCGGGCGCGTCCACTTCGGCATCACTGCGGTTCGGGAGGCGGCCAGTGCGACCAGGACGGCCGCGGCGGCCATGGCCAGCGGGCCGCCAATGAACATGAAGGCCGGCGTTTCGTTGGCCTTCGGGAAGTAGATCAGCGCGGCCAGGACGGTGACGGAACCGAGCAGGGCCGCACGCCTGAGCCAGCGGCCGGTGAACCAGTTGAACACATGGACCCTGTACAACCGCAGGGCCGAACCGATGATCAGGCCCAGGCCCCACGTGGTCGGCAGCGCGTAGACCAGCGAGTGAAGTTGCGGGGCCAGGGTCACCATTGCCAGCACACTGGCCGACATGAGGAACAGCGCGACGGCGGCGGACCAGCCAATCAGCCGTCCCTGGCGGTTGCGCCGCAGCGCGAGCACCAGCAGCGCGGGCCAGATCAGGTAGAACTGTTCTTCCACCGCCAGCGTCCAGAGCGGTCCGATCGCCATGCTGACGTCGAACGGCAGGGGGAGGTCTTTGAGGTAGCCAAGACCGGCTAGGACCGTGTAGCCCACGATTCCCTTGGACCGGTCACCGAGGACGTCGGTGGCCAATTCGACGATCGCGTATACGCCCAGGAGAGAGACCAGTGCCGGCACCAGCCGGAAGGCCCTGTGCGCATAGAAGCGTCCGTAACGAATTTTTCGGTGCCGTTCGATATCGCCGACCAGCACGTTGGTGATCAGGTAACCGCTCAACACGAAGAAGGCAATGACACCCACGATGCCGGCGCCCTGGAATATGCCGGGCCAGGAATGTCCGAGCAGGACCGCGCCCACGGCGGCACCGCGAAGAACGTCCAGGCCGTCCAGCCGCGGGCGCTTTGCAGTATGTTGGACCGTCTGTGCGGGCCTTTCGCGGACTAGTAACGCCACATATCCTCCGGTGCCTCTGTCTGGCCGGTTCCGATTCCAGCTGCATCAAGGCAAAACCGCGCCGTCCGTCTATCCATGGATGCGATTGCGGCGCCAGTTCTGCGCCCTATCCAGTATTCCCGCCCTGGCTGGACGAAACCTGACGCCAGCTCTGTGGCTGCCCGGCTCTGCGGCTGCCCAGCTAAAGGGCGGGCCCGAAAAGGGGCCACAGCATCCAGTATTCCGAAATCTTTCCCGTTTGGACAAGTGACTGGCCAGTAACCTGGCGTCGAGGGGGACGCCTTAAGGCTTCTTTAGAGATTGTGGGCCACCAGCTCCAGCCCGATTACCAGCAGGCTTAACACGACTTCGGCGAACATGATGGCGGCCTTGTGACGGAGCGGGATCTCGAGGCGGCGGATCGCGAGGAACCCGACGATGCCGAGCGAGACAACCAGAACAGCGACTGCCCACCCGAGGGCAACGGCCGTCGACCACAGACCAAGGCCGGCTGCCGTGAGGAGGAGCAGCGGGGTGACCAGGACGCCGAGGCCGCCCGCGCTGACCGTGATCATGTGGTGCAGCTCGTCGCCGGTGGGGAGCTTCGAATGAACAGTCAGGTGGCTCAGGAGGTCGGCGACGAAAATCCCCAGCAGGGAGCCGATCACCACGATGCTGAGCGTCGCCGCCGCTGCCAGCGGCGTGGTCTCGTCCGCGTGACTCCGAAGCGCCAGCACCACGGCCAGGCTCGTGAAGATGATGTACACGCGTTCTTTGAGGCTCGCCGCGCGCTGGCGGGCTGAGGGTGAAGGAGGCACGGTCGGTTCTGTCGCTTGCATCAGAGAAGGCCTTCCGGTCAGCGTCACGGGAACGAACGAGGAAAACCCACGGCCGCGACGATCCATGTCCATGCCATCCCATAGTCCACCCGGAAATCCCGTCAAGGCCAGCCCCCGGGAGGTGAATGCGGTACTGGTCATTGTTGCCGCAGCGCCCGTACGAGTGCCCAGACAGCAACAGACAGCAAACGCGGGGCCACTTACGGCCCGTCCGGGCGTGCCGGAAGGGCCGTAAGCGACCCCGCGATGCTTTTGTTCAGGGTGCTGCGGCTGGTTAGTCCACCGGGTTAATCCACCGGGCTGTAGCGGGCGAGGTCTGCGGCGTTGGTCGCCGCGCTCATCAGCAGCGCCGCCGCCAGCATGTGAGCGCCGACGAGCAGCGCCGGGATGCCGTTGTAGTACTGCGTGAAGCCGATTGTGGCCTGCAGCACCGTGACGCCCAGGAGCATGAACACCGAGGAGCGGAACGGCCCCTGAATCCGGCCGCGGACCACCAGGACCAACGCGAACAGCGCGCCGGCGGTCACCAGGTAGGCGGGCACGGCGTGGATGTGCGCGAACAGGTCCCAGTCGAGGTCGTTGCGCGGGGCGTTCGCGTCCCCGGCATGCGGACCGGCGCCGGTCACTACCACACCGAGGCAGACCGCGACGGCCGAGAGGACCGCGACGGCGGTCATCACCGGGCGGGCAACGCCCGGCAGGGCGGGAAGCTGCACGGTCCGGGCCTTGCCCGTGCGGTCGTAGGCCCGGTTCACCAGAAGGGTCGCGAGGACCACGAGGGCCATGGACACGAGGAAGTGCAGGCCCACGACCCACGGGTTCAGCTGGGTCAGCACCGTTATGCCGCCGATGACGGCCTGGGCCGGGATGCTTGCGAGCAGGCCGAGGGCCAGCAGGAAGAGGTCGCGGCGCTCCTTGCGGAGGTTCCACAGATAGACCAGCATCATCACGGCGACGGCCGCCAGCGCAAACGTCAGGAGCCGGTTGCCGAATTCGATGATTCCGTGGATCCCCATTTCCGGGGTGGTCGCCAGGGATCCCTCCGTGCAGCGCGGCCACGTGGGACAGCCAAGGCCCGAGGCCGTCAGGCGGACGGCGCCGCCGGTCACCACCAGGACGATCTGGCCAATGAGGGACAGCACGGCCAGCCGCCTGACCGTCTTATCGACGCGGACCGGCAGCCGGGAGGTGATTCCGGAGACAATCCGGGGAGTTCGTGACGCCGTGCTCACAGTTTTCTCAATTCCACTTAAACCAACGGGTTGCTGCGCCGCCGGCGATCGCCGTCCAGAGCAGCAGGACAAGAACGGCGGCACCATTGACGCTGCCGTACAGGAAAGCATCCCTCAGCGCCTGGCCCAGCGCGCCGGAGGGGAGGAAATGCACCACGGCCTGGGCCAGCGCCGGGATCCGTTCGGCCGGAATCACGATTCCGCCCAGCGCGCCAAGCAGGATCCAGAGCAGGTTGGTGATGGCCAGGGTCGCCTCCGGCCGCACTGTCCCGGCGACCAGCAGCCCGAGTGCCGTGAAAGCGGCGGCGCCGAGCACCAGGATGGCCAGCCCGGGCAGCCAGCCCGCGGGATTGGGCTGCCAGCCCAGCAGCAGGGCCACGGCGGTCACGATGAGCACCTGCAGGAACAGCACCGCCAGGACGGCCAGGACCTTCCCCGCAATCAGGCCGGTGCGGCCCAGGGGTGTCGTGGAAAGAAAGCGCAGGACGCCGTAGCGGCGGTCGAAGCCGGTGGAGATGCCCTGCCCGGTGAAGGCTGTGGACATGGCGCACAGTGCCAGGATGCCGGGGACGGCGACATTGATGCGGCTCGAACCGAGTCCGTCCAGCAGGGGAGTCACGGTCAGGCCGACCATGGCCAGCAGCGGCAGCACTATCGCGAGGATCAGCTGCTCGCCGTTCCTGAGCATGGTGACTGTCTCGTACTGCCCCTGCAGCAGGATGCGGCGCAGCAGGGACGCGGGGGCGCTGCCATGTGCGGCGGGGGGCGCGCCGGCACGGCGTGCGCTCTCCAGCGGGGCGCCACCAGTTACGCGGGTCATCGGATCTCCCTTCCGGAGATGTCCAGGAAGACGTCCTCGAGGCTGCGCGCTTCAAGGCTCAGGGAGCTGGGCATGATCCCGCGCTGGGCCCACCACGCGGTGATCGCGGCGAGGTCGGCGGGGGTCAGGGCTCCGGTCACGGCGTAACTGCCGGCCCGCGCCTCGGTGACGTCGACGCCGTCGGGCAGCACGCCGGCGAAGTCCAGGCCGGGTTCGGTTTCGAACAACAAGGTGCGGATGTGCTGCGATGCGTCGCCGGCCGGGAGCTGGTGGCGCAGGAGCTGGGCGACGGTGCCCTCGGCGACGTTGCGGCCGGCGTCGATGATGTAGACGTAGTCCGCCAGCCGCTGGGCGTCGTCCATCAGGTGCGTCGTCAGGATGATGCCCATGCCGCTGTTCCGCAGTTCGGAGATGAGATCGAAGACCATTTGGCGGGACTGCGGGTCGAGGCCCGCGCTGGGCTCGTCGAGGAACAGGACCTCCGGATTGCCGACCAGCGCCGCGGCCAGGGCGAGGCGCTGTTTCTGGCCGCCGGACAGGCGCCGCACGTTGGTGCGGCTGAAGGAGTCGATGCCCAGGCGGCCGATGAGTTCATCCACCGGCCACGGGTCCTGGTACATGCCGGCGATGTGCCGCAGCAGGGGGATGGGCCGGGCCGACGGCGGCAGGCCGCCGTCCTGCAGCATCACGCCCACCCGGGCACGGAGGCCCGCGCCGGCCGAATCCGGATCGTGGCCGAGTAGGCTGATGGCGCCGGCGGTGCGCTTTTGCAGCCCCTGGGCGCATTCGATGGTGGTGGTCTTGCCCGCGCCATTGGCGCCGAGCAGGGCCGTGACTTGGCCGCGTTCGGCGATGAGGGAAAGGCCGCTGACCACGCGCAGCATCTTGCCGTCGAGGGTGGGCAGTGGACCAACATCCTTGACAAGCCCGCTGATGGTCAATACGGGGGATTCGGGAGATCGCACCACAGCATTCTACGCGATGTAGTACGTCGGCCCCCCGGCGGGGCGGTCCCGCAGGCAAGCCATGCCTTACTGGAATGCCGGACTAAATTACGACATGATTGTGTTGTGTATTCCATGAGCGCCCCTGTGTCCGGAACTACGGTGTCCGGAGCCGCTGTGTCCGGAGCCGCTGCGTCCGCAGTCCCGTCCGGGCGCGGCGCCGCGCGCGTCAGGCCTGCCCGGGCACACGTGGCTGCCGTTCCGGACGCCGTTACCGCGGCGGCCGGCACCCACACGCACGACGCCGAAGAGCGCACGCGCGACCGCGTCCTGAACGCGGTGCTGGAACACGGACCCATCAGCGCAGCCGAACTTGGCGACCTCCTGGGCTTCACTCCGGCCGCCGTGCGCCGCCACCTGGACCACCTCGCGCGCACCGGCGTGATTGAGGTCAAGCGGGTTGCCCGCGCCGGTGCCGGCGCCGGACGGCCCGCCCGCCGCTACGTCCTGAGCTCCCAGGGCCAGTCGAACCTGGGCAACGACTACCTCGACATCGCCTCCGTGGCGCTGCGCCGGCTCGGCGAGGCGGCCGGCCCCGAGGCAGTGCGGCAGTTCGCCGTCGAGCGGTTCGCCGACATGGAGCGCCGCTACGCGCCGGAGATCGAGCAGGCAGGACCGGACATCACGGCCCGCGCCCAGGCTCTCTCCGCGGCGCTGAGCCGCGACGGGTTCGTCGCCTCGGCGCAGTCGATCGAAGCCAAGGCCCCGCTCCCGGCGGCGCTCTCCAGCGTCCAGCTCTGCCAGGGGCACTGCCCCATCCAGCACCTGGCTGCCCAGTTCCCCGTGTTCTGCGACGTGGAGACCGACGTGTTCTCCCGGCTGGTCGGCGTCGATGTGCGCCGGCTGTCCACCCTGGCGCGCGGCGGGCACGTCTGCACCACCCACATACCTACGGGCCGTCCGGCCGCCGTCGGGACTCCCAGTCCCGCCGCACCGGTCAACCCGGACGAAGTATCCAACCATCTCCAAGAAAGGCCGTGATGACGGACCAACTATCAGAGAAGAAGGTTGCTGGCTCTACTGTGATTTCGGAGATTCTGGAAAAGAATCCCGAGCTCCACGGAATTGGCACCTATGAGTACGGCTGGGCCGACAAGAACGACGTCGGGGCCAACGCCCGCCGCGGCATCGACGAAGACGTTGTTCGCGATATTTCGGCCAAGAAGAACGAGCCGGAATGGATGCTCGACCTCCGGCTCAAGGGCCTGAAGTACTTCGACCGCAAGCCCATGCCCACCTGGGGCGCGGACCTGTCCGGCATCGACTTCGACAACATCAAGTACTTCGTGCGCTCCACCGAGAAGCAGGCCGCCACCTGGGAAGACCTGCCCGAGGACATCCGGAACACCTACGAGAAGCTGGGCATCCCGGAAGCCGAGCGCAGCCGCCTCGTCTCCGGCGTCGCCGCCCAGTACGAGTCTGAAGTGGTCTACCACCAGATCCGCGAGGACCTGGAAGCCCAGGGCGTCATCTTCCTGGACACCGACACCGCGCTGCGCGAGCACCCGGAGATCTTCCAGGAGTACTTCGGCACCATCATCCCGGTGGGCGATAACAAGTTCGCGTCGCTGAACACGGCCGTCTGGTCCGGCGGTTCCTTCGTGTACGTGCCCAAGGGCGTCCACGTGGACATCCCGCTGCAGGCCTACTTCCGCATCAACACGGAAAACATGGGCCAGTTCGAGCGCACGCTGATCATCGCCGACGAGGACTCCTACGTCCACTACATCGAAGGCTGCACCGCGCCGATCTACACCTCGGACTCGCTGCACTCCGCCGTCGTGGAAATCATCGTGAAGAAGGGCGCCCGCGTCCGCTACACGACCATCCAGAACTGGTCCACCAACGTGTACAACCTGGTGACCAAGCGCGCCATCTGCGAAGAGGGCGCCACCATGGAGTGGATCGATGGCAACATCGGCTCCAAGGTCACCATGAAGTACCCGGCCGTCTACCTCGTGGGCGAAGGCGCCAAGGGCGAGACCCTGTCCATCGCGTTCGCCGGCGAAGGCCAGCACCAGGACACCGGCTCCAAGATGGTCCACATCGCGCCCAACACCAAGAGCTCGATCATCTCCAAGTCCGTGGCCCGCGGCGGCGGCCGTGCTGCCTACCGCGGCCTGGTCCAGGTCCGCGAAGGCGCCAAGCACTCGGCCAACACGGTCCGCTGCGACGCCCTCCTGGTGGACACCATCAGCCGGTCGGATACCTACCCGTACATTGACATCCGCGAGGACGACGTCACGATGGGCCACGAGGCCACGGTCTCGCGGGTCAGCGAGGAGCAGTTGTTTTACCTGATGTCCCGCGGCATGCGCGAAGACGAGGCCATGGCGATGATCGTCCGCGGCTTCATCGAGCCGATTGCCCGCGAACTGCCGATGGAATACGCCCTCGAGCTGAACCGACTGATTGAACTGCAGATGGAAGGATCGGTCGGTTAATGACTGACATCACTACTGAAAAGGCCCGCATCGGCGCGCCCTCAGCCCAGCCGTTCATCAACGGCTTCACAGAGGAAGGCGAAAGCCTCTCACCGCTGAACGCCGCGGAGTCCAAGGCGCCGCTGGCCGGCGAGGCCGTCAAGCGTCACTCGCACGGCGGCGGTGTCGGCGTACCGGACAGCTCACGCGCCGGCCGCCTGACCTCCTACAAGCTGGCGGACTTCAAACCGCTGACCGGCATGGAGGAGGACTGGCGCTTCACCCCGCTCAAGCGCCTCCGCGGCCTGCACACCCAGGTCCTCACCGGTGCGGCGCCGGCCGTGAGCGTCACCGCTCCGGACAGCGTCCGGGTCGAGACCGTCGGCCGTGACGACCGCCGGATCGGCTCCGCCGCCATCCCCGAGGACCGCGTCTCCGCGAACGCCTGGGAGAACTTCGCCGAGGCCACTGTCATCACGGTCCCGTCCGAGGTCGAGGTGGAGGGCGAGGTCAGCGTGCTGCTGACCGGCCAGGGCACCGAAGCTTCCGCACAGCACGTCGTGATCGTCGCGGAACGGTTCTCCAAGTCCGTCGTCGTCCTGGACCACCAGGGCACCGCCGTCGTCTCGGAAAACATCGAAATCCTCGTTGAGGAGGGCGCGCAGCTGACCGTCATCTCGCTCCAGGAATGGAACGACGACGCCGTCCACGCTTCCTCCCAGCAGGCGAAGCTCGGCCGCGACGCGAAGTTCAAGCACATTGTGGTCAGCCTCGGCGGCGACCTCGTGCGCGTCACGCCCTCGGCACGCTTCACCGCCCCGGGCGCCGAAGTGGAACTGTTCGGCCTGTACTTCGCCGACGCCGGCCAGCACCTCGAGCAGCGCCTGTTCGTGGACCACGCCGTGGCCAACTGCAAGTCCAACGTCCTGTACAAGGGCGCCCTGCAGGGCCGCAACGCGCACACCGTGTGGGTCGGTGACGTTCTGATCCGCAAGGAAGCAGAAGGCACCGACACCTACGAGGCCAACCGCAACCTGGTCCTGACCGACGGTGCCCGCGCCGATTCCGTGCCGAACCTTGAGATTGAGACCGGCCTGATCGCCGGCGCCGGCCACGCCAGCGCCACCGGACGATTCGATGATCAGCACCTGTTCTACCTGATGGCCCGTGGCATCCCGGAAGAGGTGGCCCGCCGCCTGGTGGTCCGCGGGTTCCTGAACGAGATCATCCAGAAGATCAATGTTCCGGCCATCGAAGAGCGCCTCACGGAAGCCGTCGAGCGCGAACTCGCGGCGACCAACCACTAGTGCGCAGCACCAGAGAACACGGACGACATCAATGACTGAACAGCCAAAGGGCGAGCTAGTCTGCAACGCCAGCGAGATCCAACTCAAGCAGGCGCTGCGGATCCTGATCGACGACTACCCGGTGGCGATCGTGAAGGACTCGATGGGGGAGATCCACGCCATCGGCGACACCTGCTCGCACGCGGACATCTCCCTCTCCGAAGGAGAAGTCGAAGGCTGCAAGATCGAGTGCTGGGGCCACGGCTCCCAGTTCGACCTGCGCAGCGGCGAGCCACTCCAGCTGCCGGCCTATGATCCCGTTCCCGTGTTTGCCGTGACCGTCCTGGATGACGAGGTCTACGTGGACTTCACCAACGTCCTGAACGGCGCCGAGGCTCCCACCTTCAGCTAGCTGCCTGCAGCCGGCATCCCGCACAAGAAAACTTATCGCCAAGAAAACGCACAGTGCCGAGGGCACGGTGCAGAGGAGAACAAGACACATGTCGACTCTTGAGATCAAGGACCTGCACGTCAGCATTGACACCGAGCAGGGCACCAAGGAAATCCTGAAGGGCGTCAGCCTGACCATCAGGACCGGCGAGACGCACGCCATCATGGGCCCCAACGGCTCCGGCAAGTCCACGCTGGCGTCCACCATCGCCGGGCACCCGCGCTACAACGTCACCTCCGGCACGATCACCCTCGACGGTGAAGACGTCCTCGCCATGAGCGTCGACGAGCGCGCCCGCGCCGGCCTGTTCCTGGCCATGCAGTACCCCGTCGAGGTCCCGGGCGTGAGCATGACCAACTTCCTGCGCACCGCCAAGACAGCGATCGACGGCGAAGCCCCCAAGCTGCGCACGTGGACCAAGGACGTCAAGGCCGCCATGGCGCAGCTGCGCATCGACGCCGACTTCACCCAGCGCAACGTCAACGAAGGCTTTTCCGGCGGCGAGAAGAAGCGCGTCGAGATCCTCCAGCTCGAGCTCTTCAAGCCGAAGTTCGCCATCCTCGACGAGACCGACTCCGGCCTGGACGTCGACGCGCTCAAGGTTGTCTCCGAGGGCGTCAACCGCGCCCACGGCGAAGGCAACATGGGCACCCTGCTCATCACGCACTACACCCGGATCCTGCGCTACATCAAGCCGGACTTCGTGCACGTGTTCGTCGATGGCCAGGTTGTGGAAGAGGGCGGCCCGGAGCTCGCCGACCGCCTCGAAGACGAAGGCTACGACCGCTACGCCACCGGCGCAGGGGCGGCCACCATCGCTGCCGCCTCGGCTGCAGCCCAGGCGTAGTTAGGACTCCGCAATGACCGAACTCAATGTGGCCCGAACGGGCCTCGAGGATGTCGAAGAGGCGCTCAAGGATGTGATCGACCCGGAACTCGGGGTGAACATCGTCGATCTGGGCCTGCTCTACGGTCTGAAATACTCCGACGACGACGGCGCCCTGCTGATCGACATGACGCTCACCACCGCCGCATGCCCGCTCACCGACGTGATCGAGGAGCAGGTCGGCAAGGCCCTGGACGGGATCGTCGACGATTGGCGGCTCAACTGGGTGTGGATGCCGCCATGGGGTCCGGAACGGATCACCGAGGACGGCCGCGACCAGATGCGCGCCCTGGGCTTCAACATCTAGATCCGCACCACAGCTTTACCGCACGTCCGGGCCGGCATGGCCCGGGCGTGAACGACGGCGGCCCCACCTCATTGAGGCGCCACGCCACAGCCGCGGCCCTCCGATGCCGGCAAGGACTTCGTGGTTGTCGAGGACAGCGGCGAGTTCTCCTACTACAGCTCCCGGGAAGCCCTGCTGGCCGACTTCGAATATGTCGGCGAAGCTCCGTGCATCATGGACCGCAGCGCCGCCACGTTCCGCCTGGAGCTGGACGAGAACCGCCACCTGCGCATGGGACCGCCCCTGGGATCGGTGGAGTTCCACTGGCTGCGCCAGGCCCTCGCCGAGGCGCGCGATGTGCATCCCGAGTCCCACCGGCTGCAGCGGGTCGACCCCGTCGGGCTCGCCGGGCTCGTGGCCGGACTGTTCGAGACGCTGCAGCTGGAACGCGGAACCGATGCTGAGCTGGGGCTTTGGAGCCTGGACATCGACGGTCTGGCGACGCGGCGCAATGCGCTGGCCGACGTCGACCGCCTCCTGGCCGGAAACGACCGCCTGGACTCGGTCCTGGTGACCGACCCCTTCGGGCACCAGTACCGGCCCGTGTGGCACGCTAAGCACCGGCACCTGGGCCACGCCGGATTCCTCAGCTATGTCGAGGTCCCGGTCCGGCGCCGGCCGCGCGGGTGAGGCCTCGGGTGTAGGCCAGAGAGTCGGGACCAGAGGGCTGGGACCAGGGGGGCTGGGGCTAAGGCGTTGCCACCGCGAATGTGTCGCACTTGTTGATGTCCCCGGTGGTGTACCCCTGGTAGAACCACTTCTGCCGCTGGGCACTTGACCCGTGGGTCCATGCCTCCGGTGAGACGCGGCCCGTGGCGGCCTTCTGGATACGGTCATCACCGACGGCCGAGGCCGCCGACAGGGCGTCCTTCACGTCCTGGTCAGTGAAGGGGTCGAGATAGGGCTGGCCGGTCTTGGGATCCGCCTGCGTTGTTGCATAGTGGGCCCACAGCCCCGCGTAACAGTCGGCCTGGAGCTCAACCCGGACACCCCCGGAACCGGGTCCCTGCGGATCCTGTTGCGCCCGGTCGAGGTCGCCAAGCAGGTTCTGGACGTGGTGGCCGAATTCGTGGGCCACCACATATTCCTGCGCCAGGGGGCCGCCGGAGGAGCCAAACCGGTCCACCAGCTCCTGGAAGAAGCCGGGATCGAAGTATGCCGTGGTGTCGACGGGGCAGTAGAACGGCCCCACGTCCGAGGTGGCGGCGCCGCAGCCGGTGTTGGTTCCGCCGGTGAAGATCACCGCCTTCGGCCGCGGGTACTTAGTGTTGTACTGGGCCAGGTAGGCCGGCCAGAAGGCGTTCAGACTGTTGACCGTTCCGGTGATCCTGCAGTCGAGGCGGGCGTCGGCGTCGGCGCCGGTCTGGCAGGCGGGGGCAGAGCCCTGGCTCTGCGTCTGGGGCTCCTGGACGGTGCCGGCCAGACCCTCGAGAAGCTGGGGATTGATGCCAAAGAGGGCTGCCAGCAGGAGGATGATGCCGCCGCCGATCCCGCCGCCGATCATCGGGCCGCGGCCCATCCCGCGACGGTCCTGGACTTGTGACGGGTCCAGCGGGGCGTTGTCGTTAAAGCTCATGGAGTCACAATATCCCGCACACGCAGCCGCGGCGCCCGGCAACGCTAAAGTTGGTTCGATGCCTTTTCTCGACAGACTCCAGCGCTGGGCCGATGACCGTCCCGACGAGACAGCCGTCGTCGTGGCCGGAGACCACCTCAGCTGGTCCGGCCTGCGGGACAAAGCGGCGGCCCTGGTGCCCTCGGCACCGGCCATCACCGTGCTGTCCGAACAAAATTCAACCCACTTCGCCGTAGCGTTCGCCGCGGCCGTCGCTGGTGAGCGGCAGTGCGCCGTGTTGGACCCGGCCTGGCCCCAGCAACTCCAGGACGGCATCACCGCCTGCATCGCCGGGTCGGAAACGCGTCCGGCGCGTGCAGTTCCCGGGCCGGGGACCGGGCTCGCCGACGGGCCGCCGGAGACCTCGTTCCTGGTCGGTCTGACGTCCGGCACCACCTCGGTGCCCAAAGCGTTCACCCGCTCGCGGCGGTCCTGGCAGGAATCCTTCGAGGCCTCCATTGAATTCTTCGCACTGACGCAGGACGACAAGTCCCTGGCTCCCGGACCGCTCGCGGCAAGCCTAAACCTCTATGCCCTCGCCGAATGCCTGTACGCCGGCGCCGAGTTCCACAGCCTGGACCACTTCGATGTCGGCGCCGCCCACGCGGCCGTCAGCCACGACGGCATCACCCGCCTGGTCCTGGTGCCCACCATGCTCCGGCTGCTCAGCGAGCGGGGCCTGGCCGGCGGTGTCGATGCCTCCGGCATCCGCAGCATCATCTGCGCCGGTTCCAAGCTGGACGCCCGGACGCTGGAGGCGGCCCGGCGCTGGGCCCCCAACGCGACCATTTTCGAGTACTACGGCGCCTCCGAGCTTAGCTTCGTCTCGGGCGCCGGGTTGCGTCCGGGCGAGCCCGTCGAGCCTGGCGGGACCGGCATCGGAAAGCCCTTTCCCGGCGTCGAAATCCGCATCCTCGACGACGACGGCGCCGAACTCCAGGACGGCAGCGACGGCAACATCTGCGTCCGCAGCGGCATGGTCAGCAACGGCTACCTGTGGGGTGACGACGGCCAGGCGCTGCGCTGTTTCGACGGCTGGTACACCGTGGGGGACCAGGGCTACCTCTCCGACGGGACCCTGCACATGCTGGGCCGCCGCTCCGACATGATCATCACCGCCGGCACCAACGTCTACCCGCATGAGGTTGAGATGGCGCTGGCCTCCGTCCCGGGCGTCGCGGCGGCCGTGGCGGCCGGCATGCTTGACGATCTTCGCGGCCAGCGCGTCGTGGCCGGCGTCGTGCCCTCGCACGGAGCGGTCACCGCCACCCAGCTGCGGTCCGGGATCGACGATGTGCTGGCCCGGAACAAGCGCCCCCTGGAGTACTTCGTGCTGACGGAGCTGCCCCTGACGGACCGCGGCAAAATCAGCCGGCAGCTGCTGCTGGACTGGGTGGCGCGGAACGATCCCAGGATCCGGCGTCTTGGCTGAGCCGCGCGCGGGCAGCGGGCCGGCAGCACCCGGGCAGCCGCTCCGCGGAACGTCGTTCCCCCGGCGGTCTGTTCCCGGGCTGTCTTTCCCGGGGCTGCTGCCTGAGGACAGGCAGCCGGTCATCATCGCCGCGCGCCGGACGCCGCTGTGCCGCGCCAACGGGGCACTGAAGAAGCTCCGCGCCCACGAACTCCTGGCTCCGGTGCTCCGCAGCCTGCTCGCCGATGCCGGCGACGGCACCGGGGAATCCGTGACCGACGTCGTGATCGGCAACGCCGTGGGCGGCGGCGGAAACGTGGCCCGGCTCGCCGCGCTGGAGGCAGGCCTGCCGGTCACCGTCCCCGGCGTCACCGTGGACCGGCAATGCGGCTCCGGTCTGGACGCGATCGTCCTGGCCTCCCGGCTGGTCGCGGCGGGCGGCGGCGGCCTGTACCTCGCGGGCGGCGTCGAGAGCATCAGCACGGCTCCGCTCCGCGCCCACCGCAACGACGACGGCAGCCCGGACTTTTACAGCCGGGCCCAGTTCGCTCCACTGAGCTTCGGCGACCCCGACATGGGGGTGGCGGCCGAAAACGTCGCCGCCCGCTTCGGCATCAGCCGGGAACGCCAGGACGCTTTCGCGCTCCGCAGCCACCAACGTGCCCTGGCAGCCGCGGCCGCCGGGACGTTCGACGCCGAAATCGTGCCCCTCGCCGCCGGCTCCGGCGAGTCCGCGGCAGCCGACGACGGGCCGAGGCCGAGTCTTGGCCCGGCCCTGATGGCCCGTTTTCCGCCCGTTTTTGCCAGCGGCGGCACGGTCACGGCCGGTAACTCCTGCTTCGACGCCGACGGTGCCGCCGCCGTCGTTGTCACGTCCATGGAGCGGGCCCGGCAGCTGGGCGCCGCCGACGGGCTGCTCGTCCTGGGAACCGACACTGCCGGAGTGGCGCCGCAGCTGCTGGGCATCGGCGCGGCCGCGGCGGCCCAACGGCTCCTGGCGGCGCACGGACTGAGTGCCGCGGACGTGGGCCTGGTGGAATTCAACGAGGCCTTCGCGGCCCAGACGCTCGCGTGCTTTGACCAGCTGGGAATCGACCCGGACCGGGCCAACCTCGACGGCGGCGCCCTGGCCCTCGGTCACGCCTATGGAGCCTCGGGCGCGGTACTGGTCACCCGGCTGCTCGCACAGGCCCGCAGGTCCCCGGAGCCGGGGCAGCTTGCCTTGGCAATGATCAGCATCGCAGGCGGCATGGGCACGGCCGCGCTGCTGGGGTACGCGCGCTTCGACTAGCCCATTGGGGGGACATGCCCATTTTTGACCGCGCAGAGCCATCGCGGGGGGCATGTCCATGCCTGGGCTCGAGGAACGGACATATGGGCCACATGTCCACTGGCGGCGCGCAGGGGAGGGCATGTCCCTCTGCCGTGGCCTCGGGAAGGGACATGCCCATTGTTGGGCACGAGGAGCAGGCACGTGGCGGCGGTGAGGCCCCGCCTAGTAGACCGACCCTTCCAAGAGTTCTGAGAGTCGGCCGGCGGCGCGCCGGAGTTCAGGAACGCCGGCCTCGAGGCCGGCTTCGGTGGCTGACTCAACGGGGCTGGTTAGTGCCATGGACTCACTGGGGCGTCGGGTTCCGTTCGGCACAGCGACAGCGACCGACAGCACGCCGGTAGCACGCTCATCAGCCGAATACGCGTAATCGACGCCGGGCTCAGGCAGGCGTGCGCGGAGCTCGTCGGCAGTAAATGTACTCTCCTCATGGCCGGATGCGACGGCCGCGGCTACCACTTGCCCGAGTTCCGTATCGGAAACGGTGGCCAGCAGGATCTTCCCGGCCGCTCCGACGGTGAGGGGGAGACGCTTACCCAACGGCAGGTCATAGCGGAGGGGCGAGTCGCCGTCGACACGTGCGACGAGGATCCTTTCAAAGCCCAGCCTGGTGTACAGCGAGGCCGTGAGTCCCGTCTGGGAGGCCACCTGTTGGAGGATCGGCCGCGCGGCAACCACGAGGGGGTCGTTCTCCAAGTAGCTCCGGGCCGCGGGCAGGACCGCGGGGCCGATCCGGTAGGACTTGTCCGTCTGGCTGACCATGCCGAAATCCTGAAGGACCCGCAGGATCCGCAACGTCGTCGGCAGGCTCATGCCGCAGGTCCTGGCCAGGTCACTGAGGCGCTGGGGCCGCTCCGCACGCTGGAGTTCGGCGAAAACCTCCATCGACCTGGACAGGGAGCGCATGTTCCCGGCCTTGGGGCCGCCCTCTTCAGCGGAGCCGGCCGAATGTGTCGAAGTCACTGTCATTGTTTCATTCTATGTAACTGCACTGCGCTTGACAGCGTTTGTGTCTCCTGTCACTATTTCTTCAGACGAAATGTTCTTTCATTCTATGAAATAGAATATCGCAACGTAAGAAGGAAACGATGACAACGGAGTCACTACTGACTAAACCCGAGCGCGCCATCCGCGTCGCTCCGTCGGTGCTTGCGGGCATCGGCACGTTCGCCGCCGTCGGCGTCTATGTTCTGGCCAGTTCGGTCGGCCTCGGCCTGTGGACGTCGTTGGGGCCAGGTCCCGGCCTGTTCCCGTTCGCCATGGGAGGGGTGCTGGTCGCGATGTCGGCGCTCTGGCTGGTCCAGGAGCTGCGCCGGCCGAGCGAGAGGGCCGAGGGGATCGACAGGGGTCTGGTGATCGCGGTCGTGGTCAGCCTTGTGCTCCTGGCGTCCGTCATGGATTTGCTGGGCTTTCAGTTGAGCATGTTCCTGTTCCTGCTCTATCACCTGAAACTGCGGGGCCGCCGGACGTGGGTGTCCTCCCTGATCATCGCCCTTGCCGGAAGCGTCGGTGCGTTCTATGCCTTCAACTACGGGTTGAACGTCGCACTCCCCGTCTCGGCATTCGCTCCGCTGAACTGATCGGACTCTAGACGTGGACACACTCAACGAACTGCTCGGCGGCTTCGCAGCCGCCATGACCTGGCAAAATCTGATCTTCGCCTTCCTGGGCTGCCTGCTGGGCACCATCATTGGGGTCCTTCCCGGAGTTGGCCCGGTGGCCGGTGTAGCCCTGCTCATCCCGCTCACTTTGAACCTGGACCCCACCGGTTCGATCATCATGCTGTGTGCCATTTTCTACGGCACCCAGTACGGCGGAACCATCACCAGCGTTCTTTTGAACACTCCGGGTGAGGCGTCGTCGGCGATCACCACCATCGACGGTTACGCGATGACCAAGGTCGGCAGGGCCGGTGCGGCGCTGACCCTGGCCGCAGTGGGTTCCTTCGTCGGCGGAACCATCGCCACCATCGGACTGGTCGCTGCTGCTAAGCCCCTTGGCGAACTGGGCCTGCTCGTCGGTCCGCCGGAGTTCTTCGCCCTCATGGTCGTCGGCATCTCCCTGCTGGTCGCCCTGGCTGGCAAATCCATGGTCAAGGCCCTGATCTCCGGAGCCCTGGGCCTGCTGATCTCCATGGTCGGCATCGACCCCGTTGCGGGTGCCCCGCGCTTCACCTTCGGGATGGACCGGCTCCTGGACGGCGTTAGTTTCGTGGCCGTCATTGTCGGCGTCTTCGGGCTCTCCGAAATCCTGTCCCACCGCAAGAACGCGGAGACTCCGTTGGTTCATGCCCCCGGACTCCGCTCACTGCTCCCCACCCGGACGGAATGGCGCCGCAGCGCCCCCGCCATGGCCCGGGGCACGGGAGTCGGTTTCGGACTCGGCCTCATTCCCGGCATGACCGGATCGGTGTCGTCCCTGCTGTCCTATGCCGCGGAAAAGAAGTTTTCGCGCTTCCGCAATCAACTCGGCAAGGGTGCAGTAGAAGGCGTGGCCGGTCCGGAAACAGCCAACAACGCCCACGCCAATGCCGCCCTGATCCCGCTCTTTACCCTCGGCATCCCGGCATCCCCGACCATCGCCGTGCTGATGGGCGCGTTCCTGCAGCAGGGCCTGACTCCCGGACCCAGCCTCTTCACCGAACACTCCGACATCGCCTGGGCCATCATCGCCAGCCTCTTCATCGGAAACGTGCTGCTGCTGCTGCTCAACGTCCCCCTGGTCGGCCTCTGGACCTCCATTCTGCGCGTCCCCACGCCGATCCTGACCGCCCTGATCCTGCTGTTCATGGTCATCGGCGCCTACACCATCAACTTCAGCGTGTTCGACGTCTTCGTCATGATCGGGTTCGGTCTCCTCGGCCTGGCCCTGCGGAACCTGGACATCCCGTTGGCACCGATGGTCCTCACACTGGTGCTGGGCCCGCTGATGGAGCGATCACTCCGCGAATCCCTGGAAATCTCCCAAGGTGACTTCAGCGTGTTCGTCAACCGCCCCATCTCCGCGGTGCTGATCGGCCTTGGCGTGCTGATCATCTGCAGCCCGCTGCTCAAGTTCCGCAAACCCAAGGCACTCACCGAGGACCCCGAAGCCTGACCCTCCTAATCCACCGTCCAAACACCCAACAGCCACCAACGCATTTCTTCAAAGGAGAAGACCCTTGTCACGCAATAAAATCACCGCAGCCTTCGCAGCAGCAGCACTCATCGCCCTCACCGGCTGCGGCGCCAACGCCAGCGCCTCCAACACCTCAGGGGAGGACTTCCCCAAGAAGGGCAAGTCCATCGACCTGATTGTCGCCTTCTCCTCCGGCGGAGCCGTGGACACCGCAGCCCGCCTCGTTCAGCCGATCCTGGAGAAGGAACTCGGCACCAACGTCGAGGTCATCAACAAGCCCGGCGCCGGCGGACAGATCGGCTACACGGCACTGACCAGCGCCAAGCCCGACGGGTACACCATCGGCGCGACCGGCTCGCCGTCAGTGGTCGTTTCACCGTTGGACCCGGCCCGCGGCGCCAAATACACCCGCGCCAGCTTCCAGCCCCTCGGCCGGCAGGTCATCGACCCCGCCGTCATTGCCGTCCAGCCGGACAGCCCGTACAAGACGCTGAAGGAACTCCTCGACGCCGCCAAGGCAAACCCGAAATCCATGACCGCCAGCACCACCGGACTGCAGACCGGCGAACACTTCGCCCTGGCCCAGATCCAGGAAACCACCGGCTCCGAATTCGCCCCCGTGCACTTCTCCGAAGGCGCCTCCCAGGCCACCACCGCGTTCCTTGGCCGGCACGTGGACGTCCTCGTTGCCAACGTCAGTGACGTGACCGACCTGACCAAGCAGGGCAAGGCCCGGGTCCTGGGCATCATGACCGCCGAACGCTCACCCTCGCTGCCGGACGTTCCCACCTTCCAGGAATCCGGCTACGAGGTGGAAGCCGGCACCGTCCGCGGTTACTCCGCACCGGCCGGGCTGCCGGACGCCGTCGCCAAGAAGCTCGAAGCCGCCCTCCAAAAGGCCATCGAGGATCCTGCCGTCAAGGAAAAGATGAGCGCCCTGGGCCTGCAGACCAGCTACCTCTCCGGCACCGACTACGAGAAGTTCTGGGCCGGACAGGAAGAGGACTTCAAGAAGGTCCTCCCGCTGGTCCAGAAAAAAGACTAGTCCAACCACCAGCCGCCACCCACGGAAGAATCCACCATGACAACTCCAGTCCTTGAGGACATCGACGCAAACTTCGTCCGCCCCGACCGGGACCTGATAGGCCGCCTTGCCAAACTTCCCGCCGCCAACATCGGCGACGCCATGGACCGCCTCGGAATCGCGGACTCAGCCATTCAGGCAATCTGGCCCGGCGCCCGCCTCGCCGGACCAGCCTTCACCGTCTGGACACGCCCCGGGGACAACCAGGGCATCCACCGCGCACTGCAGCTCGCCCGCGCCGGGGACGTGATCGTCGTCTCCGGCGGCGGAGACGAATCCCGGGCACTGTTGGGCGAGCTCATCGGCGAACGGGCCATCAATCTTGGCCTCGCCGGCTTCGCCCTGGACGGGGCAGCCCGCGACGCCGAAGCCCTCCGCGAGATCGGCATGCCCGTCTTTGCCCGCGCCATCACCCCGGCCGGACCGTACAAGAACGGGCCCTCCCGTCTCGGCACGCCCATCTCCTTCGGCGGGATCCCCGTCCTGCCCGGGGACATCATCATCGGCGACTCCGACGGCGTCGTCGTCATCCCCAGGGAACAGGCAATTGCTGTCGCCGAAGCCGCCGAAGCAGTCTTCGACGACGAAACCACCCGCCGGGCCGCCATCATCGCCGACCGACACTAAAGCAAGAAAGACAGAAAACTATGACCGCGTGCACCATCATCGGCCTCGGCGAAGCCGGAGCCACCTACGCGACTGCACTCATTGCGGCAGGCCACAGCGTCACAGGATTTGATCCCGTCGCACCATCCACCCCGGCCGGCGTCACCAGGGCAGCAACCGCGGCCGAGGCGTGCCTTGGCGCAGACGTTGTCCTGGTCCTCACCGGAGCAGCCGCAGCCCGCAATGTGGCCCAGGAATGCCTGCCCGTCTTGCCGGAGGGCAGCTGCTATGCCGACTTCACCTCGTCCTCACCGCACGTCATGCGGGAACTTGGGCAGTTGCCCAGTCCGGCACTCTTCGTTGACGTCGCCATCCTCGGGCCCGTAGCCGCGCTGGGCGAGAAGACCCCGCTGATGGTCAGTGGCCCGGGGTCCCGGGCCGTTGCCGATCTTCTGGCGCCGCTCGGTGCCGAGGTCGAAATCGCCGACGGCGAGCCCGGGGCCGCGATGGCCCACAAACTGCTCCGCAGCGTCTTGATGAAAGGCCTGGCCTCCGTGGTGGTCGAAGCCGTCACGGCGGGACGGGCCGCGGGACTGGAAGATTGGATCAGGAGTCAGATCGCCAGGCAACTGGCGGGGGACGGCCAGGCCGTCATCGACAGGTTCCTCACCGGCACCGCCAAGCACGCCCTGCGCCGTTCCAAGGAGATGCAGGACACTGCCGGCTACCTCACCGACCTCGGAGTCCCCGCCGAAATGACCACAGCCTCCGCTGCGGCACTTACGCGCATCGCCGAGAAATCAGCACAGGCGGCGCCGGCCTTGCGCTGACCCCGACCTCAGGCAGAATCGTTTACAGGAATCAATGATGAACCATCCGCAAACCAGCACTACCCCGTCAGGAGCAGCAGCATGATCGGCATCTGGGCCCTGGCAGCCTATCTGGCCGTCATCCTGCTGTGGACGACCCTTCTCAAGCGCAGCGTTGGAGAGGCCATGATCCTCGGATTCCTGGTCGTCCTGCCTTTCACGGGGGTCACAGCGGCGCAGATCGGCTGGTCCTCCCTTTACACGGCGGTGACTGATGAAATCGTCTACGCCACCATGGCGTTCGTCTTCGTGGGGTACCTGCTGGACAAGACCGGAGTGCTGGACCGGCTCATCGACCTGTTGAACTCACTGATCGGCGGTAGCAAGGGAGGCCCCGCCTGGGTGTCCACCGTGGCGTCGGCAGGCCTCGGCGGTGTGGTCCACAACCAGGCGGCGATCGCCGCGACCGTGGGTTCCGTGACCATCCCGTGGATGGAAAAGTCCCGGCTCGACAAGCCCGCGGCCGCGACCCTCGTGGCGGGAAACGCCGGAATGGGCATCACTTTCCCGTTCAGCGCCTCGATGTTCGTCCTGGTCGGCTCCGCCACAGTCGGGCCCCTGCTGAACGTCAATGAACTCGTGCTTCCGTTGTTCATCGGCGGGCTGTGGTGCTTCCTGCACCGGCTGATCGTCACCTGGCTGCTGATCCGCAAGAGCGGGATGACACCCTTGGATGCCGCGCACCGGTTGCCGGTCCGGGCGGCGTTCGGCCGCGGCTGGGCCACCCTGCTTTTGTTCGTCGTGGTGGCCATCCCACTGATCATCACCTCCGCCTTCATCGCCACCGCACTGTCGGACTGGACCGGCGGAGACATCACCAAGTCCCTGAGCGTCATCGTCTGGATCCCGGTGGTCCTGATCATCACCGGCGCCGTCCTCGGCCGAAAAAACCTCCCACGCAGCGGCCGGGGCTGGTGGAGCCTGCTGCAGGAGTCCGCCCCGAGGTTCGGGATCGTCGGCATCACTGTCGTCTTTGCCTTCGCCGGCGCCAACGCCCTCGCCGCCACCGGCCTGCCCCAGCAAATGACGGCACTGCTCAACCGGATGAACCTGCCCCTGTGGCTCCTCGCCATCCTCATCGGGTTGATCGTCATCGCCGTCGCCGCGCCCCTCTCCGCCACGGCCACCATGGCCGCCGTCGGAACCGTCGGTGTCGCCACACTCGTTAGCGCCGGTGTTCCGGCGACCACCGCCGCCGTCGCCGTGCTCGTCTTCTCATCCTGCGAAGCCGCCGTTCCCCCCGGAGGCGCGCCGCTGTATGTCGCCTGCGGTATCGCGGACGTGGACCCGATCAAAACCTTCGCCCGACTGCTCACCCACTACGCCCTGCCCCTGCTGGGCATCGGCGTGCTCATCATCCTCGGCATCCTGCCGATCTAAAGGAACCGCGACATGCACAAGATCAGACGAGCCATCGAAGTCATCTTCGCCCTGAGCCTCGCCGCCCTCCTCGCCGGCGGAGTCCTGTTCGTGACGGGCCAGGCCATCGCCCTTGCCGCCGGCCAGAGCGAATGGCTCGTATTCTTCAACGAATCCGTCAAGCCCCCGATGTGCCTTGCGGCATCGATCTGTGCGATCGCCGGGTTCTTCCTCAACTACAAGCGATACGAGAACAAAGAACAGACTCCCCAGAAGGCAGCGACGCGATGACCGACACCAGGGAATCCGGAACCTACCCGTCCTTCGCCGAACTTCTCGAACGGCAGGGCGCGCTATCCGGGACGTCGTGGGGGCTGTTTCCCCAACCTGACCGCGGAACGCCGTCCTTCATCACGCAGGACACGACCCTGGAGGCCAGGAACTGCATCAGGACCGGCGTGGTCTTCGGCCTGGACTACCCGGCCGATGCCTTCGATCCCGGAATGTCACTCAAGCGCAGCGCCCCTCGTCACACAATCTACTCCTCCCACCCGGCCCACCGGGACGACTACCTGGACGGGTATTACCTCCAGGGATCCACGCAGGTCGACGGGCTCCGGCACCGCCGGGCAGACGACATCGGCTTCTACAACGGCACCCCCGATGACCGGATTACGGAAGGCACCCCGGACCTCGGCATCCAGGAATGGGCTGACAAACCCATCGTCGGCAGGGGAGTGCTCGTCGACCTCGACGGCTACTGCACCGGCGAAGGCACTCCCATTGACCACGCAGCAGGTGAGCCCCTCGGGCTTGACCTGATCCAGGCAGCCATCCAGGCCCAATCCCTCACCATCCAGCCCGGCGACATCCTCATGCTCCACACCGGATGGTGTGAATGGTTCCTGGCCCTGGCCATGGCAGACAAGCAACAGACCCGGGAGAGCCGCCGCGCCACCGGCATCGCCCAATCACAGGAATTCGTCGCCTGGGCCTGGGACCACCGCCTCGCGCTGATTGCCGCCGACAACTTCGCCCTCGAATGCCTGCCCGTCATTCCCGAAAGCCCCTTTCTGTTATCGGCGCCCAACGACCACGGCATGATGCACCAACAGCTCCTGGCCAAACTCGGCATGCCGCTCGGCGAACTCTGGAAACTGGGACCCCTCAGCCGACACATGAAGAAGGCCGGAACCTGGGACGCCTTCGTCAGCATCAAACCGCTGAACATCACCGGCGGCACCGGGTCACCTGCGAACGCCACGGCAGTGACGTGACCCAGCGCGACGGTGCGGACCGGCGCGGCACCGGGCCTGCCCGCCGCACACTGAACCACGAGGGAAATGGGCCGTCAGGGCGGCCTTGGGCCTGCTCGCCGGCGGCCATGCAATTTCGTGGATGGACCGGTAGAATAGTAGTTAGCAATGCTAATTAGCGCAGCTAACTATTGCTGCCGTGCAGGTCTTGGAGGCGTTATGACCACCACCCGCGATTCCCGTCACGCAGGAGACAGCATCCGGCCTGACATTTTGGCGATCGAGCTTCGGACCGCCGTTATGCGCACGTCGCGCCGGCTCCGCATCGAGGCAAGCGGTGACGTTCTTACGCCGGGACAGTACACAGTCCTGGCACATCTTCGCAGCGGCTCCCAAACCCTTCGCGAGCTGGCCGAGCGGGAGCATGTTCAGGCGCCGTCGATGACCCGGATAGTCAACGCGCTGACCGATCAGGGCTTCGTGTCGCGGTCAGCCCATCCCGAGGACGGCCGTCAGGTGCTCGTCTGGATTACTCCGGCCGGTGAGGCCGTCCTGAATGAGGCCCGCAGCCAGCGGACAGCGTGGCTGGCGCAGCGCGTCGCGACTCTGAGTGATGAGGACCGTCTGACGCTGAGCCGCGCCGCCCGCATCATGCAGGAGTTGAGCGCCAGATGAGTGTCATGTTCCGGGCCCTGGGGAACCGCAACTACCGGATGTGGGCGGGCGGGGCCCTGGTATCCAACATCGGCACATGGATGCAGAGGGTGGCGCAGGACTGGCTGGTACTGACAGTATTGACCGACCATTCCGGTACCGCCGTCGGCATCACAACGGGACTGCAGTTCCTTCCGATGCTGCTCCTTGGCCCGTACGCGGGCGTGCTTGCGGACAGGTACCGCAAACTCGTGGTCCTCAAGTGGACGCAGACGGCCATGGGCCTGTGCGGACTGCTGGTCGGGCTCCTGGTCCTGACCGGTTCGGCGCAGTTGTGGCAGGTATATGTGGCGGCCCTCTGCCTTGGGGTGGCCAGCGCAATAGACGGACCTGCGCGCCAGGCCTTCGTCTCCGAACTTGTGGGGCAGAACAACATTTCAAATGCCGTGGCGCTCAACTCCGCCTCGTTCAACACCGCCCGGCTCACTGGACCCGCCATTGCCGGTGTGCTCATTGCCTGGGTGGGCACGGGACCCGTTTTCCTGCTCAACGCAGCCAGCTTCGCCGCGGTCATCGTCTCCCTATGGCGCATACGTCCGTCCGGGTTGTTCGCGGCGGTGCCGGCAGGCAATGGCAAGCATCCGGTCGCGGAGGGCTTGGGGTACGTATGGCGGCGCCCGGATCTGGTGCTCATACTTGTCATGGTCGGGATCCTGGGAGCATTCGGCATGAATTTCGCCATCACCAACGCACTGATGTCCACCGCAGAATTCGGGATGGGGCCGGGGGAGTTCGGGCTCTTGGGCTCCATCATGGCTGTGGGGACTTTGGCTGGCGCGTTGCTGGCAGCCCGCAGGTCCCGGCCCCGGCTGCGCTTCCTGCTCGGCGGCGCCCTTGGCCTGGGGTTTTTCACGCTCGTGGGCAGCGTGACCCCTTCGTTTTGGCTCTACGCAGCCGTCCTGGTTCCGGTTGGCCTTGCATCAATGACCTTCCTGAACAGCTGCAATACGAGTATCCAGCTCTCGGTGGAACCGCAGTTCCGGGGGCGTGTGCTGGCGCTGTACCTGGCGGTCCTGCAGGGCGGGACCGCCGTCGGGGCGCCCCTGATGGGATGGATCGGCACTGAATTCGGCGCGCGCTGGTCGGTGGCCGCCGGCGGCTCCATCGTGCTGCTCACCGGCTTGTGCTCGGTGATCGTGGTCAGCCGGAGCAGCACTTTGACGCTGCGGGCGCAACTGCGGACTGTGTCCGTCAGGAAGCGCACAGGCTACGGGAGGACAAGGAACCGCGAGGCCGCCCGCTAAGTCGGGGGCGTCTGAAGCGGCCAATTGCCGGCCTGCGGACTGCCAGGGGAGGGCATGTCCATTTTCCGAACCTGCGGGCGGCCACTCCGCGGGCCACCTAAGCGGGACATGTCCATTCTTGGGCCCCGCGTGTGGGCATTGGGGCCATATGTCCACTGGCCGCGGCTAGGGGAGGGCATGTCCACCAACCAGCTGAACAGGGGCCCCGGCCCGTCCAACCTGGGCTAATCCTCCGGGTCCTCCGGCTCGCCCAGCCCACGGGCGGCGAGGGCTTCGCCGGTCTGCCGGGCAAAGGCCACCGTGCTGATGAAGACGGGCAACACCAGGGCCCGCGGGTTGCGTTCGAGTCCGCGCGCCCGGGCCGAGTCGCGCACGTCCGTGTAGGCCCCGGCAACGAACGGGATGCTGCGGAGCATGATGGCGATGGTCAGGGCGAAGCGTTCCGGGTCCGCACCGAAGCGCCGGAACGGCCGCGCAAGCGACGCCACGCCGTCCAGGAGTGCCTGCACAGGAGTGGTGGCGGTCAGGATGGACGCAGCGACGACGCAGACCAGGACGTTGAGCACGATCCGGGCGGCGGTCGGTGCGCCCAGCTGCCACCACTGGAAAAGCCCGATCGCCACGAGCACCGGAAGGACCGGACGCACCGCGCGGAACAGCCGGGCCGGGCCGGCCCCGCTGAGCAGGAACAGTCCGCAGAGCAGCACCAGCATAGCGGCGGACACGGCCCAGTCTGCGATCAGGAACGACGTCATCCCGCACCCCACGACCAGCAGGAACTTAAGCCACAGCGGCGCGCGGTGGACCAGGGACGAGCCCGGCACATACGCCGCCAGCAGGAAGCCGTGGCCGCTCACGCCTGCTCCCGCCACGGCTGCTCCGGCACGGCGTGCTCCAGGGCCGCCGCGCTCAGGGCACGGTAACGGGCGACGGCGGCCGCCGGCTCGCCGTCGAACACCACCTTCCCGGCATCCACCACCAGGACGCGGTCCATGTCCAGGGCCAGCTCGAGGTCGTGGGTGGACAGGATCACCTGCTGGCGAAGCCCGGCGAGCGTGCGCCGCAGGAGTTCGCGGTTGCGCAGGTCCAGCAGCGTGGACGGCTCGTCCAGGACCAGCACCTCCGGATTAACGGCCAGGACCGCGGCCAGCGCCAGGAGCTGGCGTTCGCCGCCGGAGAGCTCGTAGATGCTCTGGTCCGCCAGCGGGAGGAGGCCGAACCGTTCCAGCACCGACTCCGCATGGGCCCGGCGCTCAGGGGCGTTACGGATGGAGCGGCGCAGGGACAGTTCCACATCCTCGCGTCCGGTGGGCATGACGAGCTGGGAGAGCGGATCGGTGAAGACAAAGCCCACCCGGCGGCGGACCTCCCGGACGGCCCGGACCGTATCGGCACCGTCGACCCGCACGGTGCCGTCGCTGGGTGCCACGAGCCCGTTCAGGAGCCGCAGGAGGGTGGACTTGCCCGAGCCGTTGGCCCCGATAACCCCAATCCGCCGTTCCGTGAGGTCGAGCGAAAGCTCCTGGAGCAGCGTCTTGGGAGCGGGGCGGCCATCAACCGGAACCCGCACCGAAACACGGTCCAGGACGATGATGCTCACGGGCGGGTGTCCACCGTCCGGATGCGGCGCAGCAGCAGGTCCGGGAAGGCCTTGTGCAGGGCCAACGCGATGCTGACGGCCAGGACGTTCTTGATGATGTCGCCCGGGTAGAACGCGAGATCGGCCAGGAAGGCTTTGGAGAAGTCCAGCTTGGCGTTGACCATCATGCCCAGGATGCCCAGGCCGTGGATGAAGATGATGCTGCTCACCATGGCGGCGGCGAACAGGAGGATGGCGCGCAGCTTGCCGGTGCGGTTGGCGGTCCACTTGAGCACGACGACGGTCAGCCAGCCGACCGCCGTGGCGGCCAGCAGGAATCCGATGATGTAGCCGGCGGAGGGGCCGGCGAGCACGCCCAGGCCGCTGCGGCCGCCGCTGAAGATCGGCAGGCCCGCGAAGCCCAGAAGCAGGTAGAGGCCGACGGCGGCGAAGGCCCGGCCCGGGCCCAGCGCCAGCCCCGTGAGCATGACGGCAAGGGTCTGCAGCGTGATGGGCACGCCGAGCCCGCCGACGGGGATGGCGGCGATCAGGGCAGAAGCGGCCACAAGGGCGGCGAAGACGGCGATGAGGCCAAGGTCGGTGGCATTCCAGCGGTCCCGGCGGCGCGGGGTCCTGGCTGCGGCGGGACGGTGGGTTTGCGTCATGATGTTCCTGTCGGGGTGCTGCGGCGGAAATATGGATTGTGATATCGACTGTACGGTCGCGGCGGGGGCTGTATTTTGTAGGCGCCCCACTAACCGGCGGCCCGGAAGCTGGAGGACGCCGCCAACGAACACCGCCAGCAGGCGGGACCAGCATGGCGACGGCGGCCGGCCACTGCCACAGGTACCCATGTCATGGAGCCGGGGCAGTGCCGGTAGACTTGTGGAGGCCGTGCTCTCGCATCGCCCTGCCCCGGCCCCGCCCAGACTCCACCCGTCGTGCCGCGGCATTCCCTGTTGTGAAAGGCCTTAGCTGCATTGATTACCGTCCAGGATCTCGAACTGCGCGCCGGCGCCCGCCTCCTCATGGACCAGGTGAGCTTCCGGATCGACAAGGGAGACAAGATCGGTCTGGTCGGCCGTAACGGTGCAGGCAAGACAACGCTGACCCGGGTGCTCGCGGGCGAGGGCCTGCCCGCCGCCGGCAAGGTAACCCGCACCGGCGAAATCGGCTACCTGCCGCAGGATCCGCGCACCCCGGACATGGAGCAGCTCGCGCGGGACCGGATCCTGTCCGTCCGCGGCCTGGACATTGCCGTCGGCAAGCTCCGCCTGGCGCACGAAGAGATGGCCAGCGAGGACCCCGCGGTCCAGCGCAAGGCGATGAACCGCTATGACCGGCTGGAATCCGAATTCCTGGCCGCCGGCGGCTATGCCGCCGAAGCCGAGGCGGCAGCAATCTGCTCGAACCTCGCCCTGCCGGACCGGCTGCTGAACCAGCCGCTCAAGACCCTGTCCGGTGGACAGCGGCGCCGCGTGGAGCTTGCGCGCATCCTGTACTCGGACGCCGAAACCATGCTCCTCGATGAGCCCACCAACCACCTCGACGCCGATTCCATCTCCTGGCTCCGTGAGTTCCTCAAGAACCACCAGGGCGGGCTGATTGTCATCAGCCACGACACCGAACTGCTCGAAGCGACCGTCAACAAGGTCTTCCTCCTCGATCCCAACCGCGCCCAGATCGACTTCTACAACATGGACTGGAAGCGCTACCTCAACCAGCGCGAAACGGACGAGCGCGCCCGCAAGCGTGAGCGGGCCAACGCGGAGAAGAAGGCCCAGGTCCTCATCGACCAGGCCAACAAGATGCGCGCCAAGGCCACCAAGGCCGTCGCCGCCCAGAATATGGCCAAGCGTGCCGAGCGCCTGCTCGGCGGCCTCGAGGCAGTGCGCGCGCACGACAAGGTGGCAGCCCTGCGCTTCCCGGACCCGTCGCCCTGCGGCAAGACCCCGCTCACCGCGGACGGCCTCAGCAAGTCCTACGGCTCGCTGGAGATCTTCACCGATGTCGACCTTGCCATTGACCGCGGGTCCAAGGTGGTCATCCTGGGCCTCAACGGCGCGGGCAAGACCACGCTGTTGCGGATGCTGGCCGGCGTCGACAAGCCGGACACCGGCGAAGTCGTTGCGGGCCACGGCCTGAAGGTGGGCTACTACGCGCAGGAGCACGAGACGCTCGACGTGGACCGCAGCGTCCTGCAGAACATGCGCTCCTCCGCCCCGGACATGAACGACGCGGAAGTCCGCAACATCCTGGGCTCGTTCCTGTTCTCCGGCGACGACGTCGACAAGCCCGCCGGTGTGCTCTCCGGCGGCGAGAAGACCCGGCTGGCGCTGGCCACCATCGTGGCCTCGAGCGCGAACGTGCTGCTCCTCGACGAGCCCACCAACAACCTGGACCCCGCCAGCCGCGCCGAAATCCTCGGGGCCCTGAGCAACTACACCGGCGCCGTCGTCCTCGTGAGCCACGATGAGGGCGCCGTCGAGGCGCTCAACCCGGAGCGTGTCGTCCTGCTTCCCGACGGCATCGAGGACCACTGGAACGAAGACTACCTGGACCTCATCACGCTGGCGTAAGCCACCCAACCGACCCACAGCCGGGTCAGCGGACCGGCATCTCTTCCGCGCCCGTGATCCGGTGCAGGTCCGCGTAGCTGATGGAGAACATCGAGTTGTGGTCCCCTGCCCCCGCCCAGAGCACGCGGTGGGCCGACAACGACTCATCCAGCAGGGTCCGGATCTTCTCCGGGTGGCCTACCGGGGCGACGCCGCCGACCTCCTGGCCGGTGTGGGCCAGGACGAACTCGGGGGAAGCGCGGCGGATCTTGCCCGTGCCCAGCCGGTCCGCGACCTTGCGGACGTCCACCTTGGCCGCGCCGCTTGCCAGGATGAGCAGCGGGGTGCCCTCGAGCTCGAACACCAGGCTGTTGGTGATCGCCGCGACATCGCAGCCCAGCGCGGCGGCGGCCGCTGCCGCCGTCGGCACCTTCGCATCGAACACCGTCACGGTGTCCTGGGCGCCCAGGGCGGTGAGGGCACGCTTGACGTTGGCCACCGGGCCGGGAAAAGCGTCAGGGCTCATCGCTCAGAACCCCTGGGCGTCGAGGATGGCGTCTTCCTCTTCTTCCGCCGTCGCGTTCTTGCGCTTCCGCGGGGCAGGACGACGGCGGGCCACCGGGCCGCTGGAGTGCAGGAACACGCCCTCGGCGGCCTCGGCTTCGGCGTCCTCCGCGTCGATCGCGGCGTTGCGGGCCTGCTGCCTGGCCGCGTAGCCGAACCCGACGAACATCAGCACGCCGAACGCGAACCACTGCAGAGAGTAGGACAGGTGGGTGCCTTCATCAGTGGTCGGCTTGGGGAACGGGAACGGCATGTCCTGCACCGACGGCGACTCGGAGGCCAGCTGTCCGTAGGCGCCCGTCAGCAGCGGATAGCCCAGCTGCGCGGAATAGGCGGAGAGGTCGATCGAGGCCAGCTGTCCGTCAGGGGCGCCGCGCTGCAGCTCGGGCTCGGCCGGCTTGAGGCGGGCAACCACCGTCACCGGCCCCTGCGGCGGGGCAGGCACTGAGTCGGGCCGTCCCGGGGTGTTGTTGCCGATGGGCAGCCAGCCACGGTCGATCACCACGGTTTCGCCGGACTGGAGCTTGAAGGGAACCACCACCTCGTAGCCGGGCTGGCCGTTGAGCGGGCGGTTGCGGACGATGCGCTGTCCGGCGGCGTCGTAGCTGCCCTTCAGTTCCACCTGGGTCCACTCCCGCTCCGGATTCAGCCGGCTGAACTGGTCCCGGACATCGGCGAACGGCACGGGGGTGGCCGAGTAGTTGGAGACCACCCGGTTGATTTCGGCCAGGGTCTCGGCGCGGCGGTCCATCTGCCACCGGCCCAGCCCGACGCAGCCGGCAGCAAAGATCACGGCCAGCAACAAGTACCCCAGCCATTTACTGGAGAAGAGAAAGCGGTACATTCAGCCGATCCTGCCTGACGGGTCGAGAGGGGCGGTCACTGCCGGGAGGGGGACGGACCCTGCGCCGAGGACCACAGTCTCTTTCCATAGTCCGCGCGTCTGGAGGTAGTCCTCAAGCCAGGCGCGGTGCTCCCCGCACGCCAGCCAGATCTTGCGCCGCTCCGGGGTGTGGATCTTGGGATTGTTCCACAGCAGCTGCCATTCCGCCGCCGCGCGGCAGGCTTTCCGCGAGCAGACGGTGCCCGGGGCCGCGGCCGTGTCCCCACCGGTCCCGGCCAGGTCAAAGAGATTCATGAAGCTGCCCGTCCGTGGTCGTCGTCGTTCTCATCTTCGATCAGCTCCCCCTGCAGCAGCGTCCCTGAACCGTCTGCGCCGTCGCTCGGATCCTGCCCGTTTGGATCCTGCCCGGCGGGGCCTGCGGTGTCCGGTGCGTCCAGCTCTGCGAGCGGAGCATAGTCCAGGAGCGAGTCACTGTGGATTTCCGCCTTGTCGCTGCCGTTGGCGATCACCACCGCCACCCAGGGCAGGAAGACGGCGCCGGCAATCGGAAGGAGTTTGAACCAGCCATCCACGACAAAAATCAGGATCAGGCAGACCATGCGGATGCCCATGGCGATGGCATACTTCACCATCCGCTGGTGCATCTCGTCCGAGTGCGCAGCAGCGGCGTCGGTGATGCTGTGCACCTCGGTACCGCCGGACTCGGAGTCCGGCCTCCCGGGCACATGCGCACCGGGTCGGTTTTTGAGTGTCACGGCTGTCAGATCACGCTCCCAAGGCTTACTTCGATTCTCTCACCATCGGCGGAGCCGCCCAAACGGAAGCGCACCGGGCGCTAAGATCGGAGGCAGGAAAATTCCAGCCCCCAGCGCGGCCCTCCCTGCCGCAGAAACCCGGAGCCCCATATGACTGACACATCCACCACTGGCCGCAGCGTTCTGATCACCGGCGGAAACCGCGGGATCGGCCTGGCCATCGCCGAGTCCTTCCTGGCCAACGGCGACAAGGTGGCCGTTACCTTCCGCAGCGAATCGTCCCTGCCCGAAGGCATCCTCGGCGTCAAGGCGGACGTCACGGACGAAGCGTCGGTGGACGCCGCGTTCGCGGAAGTCGAAGCCGCCCACGGCCCGGTGGAAGTCCTTGTGGCCAATGCCGGCATCACCAAGGACACGCTCCTGATGCGGATGAGCGAAGACGACTTCACCTCGGTGATCGACACGAACCTCACGGGCGCCTTCCGGGTGATCAAGCGGGCATCCAAGGGCATGATCCGGGCGCGCAAGGGCCGCGTGGTGCTGATTTCCTCCGTCTCCGGCCTCTATGGCGCGCCGGGCCAGATCAACTACTCTGCCTCCAAGGCAGGCCTGGTGGGCATCGCCCGGTCGCTCACCCGCGAACTCGGCGCACGCGGGATCACCGCGAATGTGGTCGCGCCCGGCTTCATCAACACCGACATGACGGCCGAGCTGCCCGAGGCCACGCAGAAGGACTACCTGACCAAGGTCCCCGCCGGCCGCTTCGCCGAGGCCTCCGAAGTCGCCAACGTCGTGCGCTGGATCGCCAGCGACGAGGCGTCCTACATTTCCGGTGCGGTCATTCCGGTCGACGGCGGCCTCGGAATGGGCCACTAGCCCCTACGCGGCAGGACGACGCAGGACACCTGCGGAGCACAGCGGACGACGGCGGATTCCGCCGGGAACCGTGCCGGGTTCCGCGCCGGGCCTTTTTGCCCTTGGCTCCGGGGCTCCTGGAGAGTGTAATGGGCTCACAGCCCCTGACCATGCCGCGGCAGGGGCGTGGACTCAGGAGGAAATCATGAGTGATCTCAGCAAATGGACGCCCTCGGACATGCTGGAACCGGTCCGCCGCTTCCTTGACGGTGATCTGTCCATAGCGCCAGGGATCAAGATCGAACAGTTCCAGGAGGGCACCACCCTGGTGGTGCGGGCGGAAGCGCCGGGGATCGACCCGGACCGGGACGTCGACGTCTCGGTCGGCGAGGGTGTGCTGAATATTGCGGTGGAGCGGCGGGAGTCGTCCGAGCACCAGAGCAAGGACGGTTACCGCTCGGAGTTCCGCTACGGCCGTGCCGCCCGGAGCATTGCGCTGCCCGCGGGGGTGAGGGAAGAAGACATCACCGCCACGTACAAGGACGGCGTCCTGGAAGTCCGCGCACCGGCGCCCAAGGTTGTGACCGGTGAAGCGACGACGAAGATCCGGATCGACCGCGGCTGACCCAGTCCCGGCACGTCCAAGCCACGTGACGACGGAACTACGCCGCCGGGGCTTCTTTGTGGATGCTGAACAACTGTAATGGCGCGGTCCGCTGGCATGATGGATTGCAGACCCACAGTATTTGGACGTTTGGAACAAAGGAGCTCGTATGGGACTGCTGGAGAACAAGACTGCGATCGTGACCGGTTCGTCGCGCGGAATCGGCGCCGAAGTGGCCAAAATCCTCGCCGCCGAGGGTGCGGCCGTCGTCGTCAACTACCGCCAGAAGGCGCCGCGCGCCAACAAAGTTGTCGCCGAGATCGAAGCCGACGGCGGCCGTGCCGCGGCCATCGGGGCGGACCTCACCACCCAGGAAGGCGTCCAGGCTCTCGCCAGCGCCGCGATGGAGAACTTCGGCTCGCTCGACCTCCTGGTCCTCAACGCCTCCGGCGGCATGGAGACCGGCATGGAAGAGGGCTACGCGCTGAAGCTGAACCGCGACGCCCAGGTGAACATGCTCAACGCCGCCGTCGCGCTCATGCCCCACGGCTCGCGCGTGGTCTTCGTGACCAGCCACCAGGCCCACTTCATCGACACGGTGCCCACCATGCCCGAGTACGAGCCCGTGGCCCGCAGCAAGCGTGCCGGCGAGGACGCACTCCGGGCACTGGTCCCGAACCTGGCCGAGAAGGGGATCACGCTCGTGGTCGTCTCCGGCGACATGATCGAGGGCACCGTCACGGCCACCCTGCTTGACCGCTCCAACCCCGGCGCCATCGAGGCACGCCGCGCAGAAGCCGGCAAGCTGTACTCGGTCAAGGAGTTTGCCGCGGAGGTCGCCAAGATGGCCTCGGCCGACGTCGAAACCGGCCACACGGAATACGTCGGCGGTGCGGATTATTTCGGTAAGACCGCAGACCAGGCAGCGGATAAGAGCTCCAGCTAGGCGCAGCCCGCCACGCGCGCCGGGATGGCGCGTCTAGAAGGCACGTCCCGGGAATGTTTTGACTAAACATTGCCGGGACGTGCCTTCCCGGTTAATGCATCAGACTCCGGCGATGTACCGCACGGCGTCGAGATAGGGAAGGTTGACGGCGGCGTCCGCGGCAGCGCGGACGGCCGGCTTCGCGTTGAAGGCTATGCCGATCCCGGCGGCGCCCAGCATGTCGAGGTCGTTCGCGCCGTCGCCCACGGCGATCGTGTGTTCCATCGGGATGCCCTCGGCCGCAGCCCATTCGCGCAGGTACTTCTCCTTGGCCGCCCGGTCGATCACGTCGCCGAGCACCTTGCCGGTCAAGGCGCCGTCGACGATTTCGAGTTCGTTCGCGATCCAGTAGTGCAGCCCCAGGTCTTGGGCGATCGGCCGGAGGATCTGGTTGAAGCCGCCGGACACGACCGCCACGGCATGGCCGGCGGCCTGGAAAGCCGCCACCAGCTCGGCGGCGCCCTCGGTCAGCCTGACCTCGGCGCGGACAGACTCGACGACGTCCGCGGGCAGCCCCGCGAGGACCGCCACCCGGGCGTGCAGGCTCTGGGCGAAGTCCAGCTCGCCGCGCATGGCCGCCTCGGTCACCGCCGTTACTTCCTCGCGTTTGCCGGCGTAGGCGGCCAGGAGCTCGATCACTTCCTGCTGGATGAGGGTGGAGTCCACGTCCATGATGAGGAACTTCCGGGGCGCGCTGCGCAGTGCTGCCGGAACCAGCGCCGTGTCGACGCCCTCGATGCCGGCGGCCGCCAGCGCACGGCGCGCACTGTCCAGACGGGCTTCCGCAACCGCGGCGGCGGTGGCGGCGCCGGCAGTCCGTCCGTCCCGTCCGGCGTCTTGGCGGCTGTCCGCTCCGCCGGCCTGGGAGGCGCCCCGGGAGGCGTCCAGCGAGGCGCCCTGCACGCTGTCCAGGGCGCAGTCGACGGCGTACACCTCGAAGCGGGCGTCGCCGGTCCGGGTTTCCGCCCCGACGCCCAGCCCGGCGGCCGTCAGGAGCGAACGCAGCCGCTGGATGTCGGGAAGGGACAGTTTCAGGCCGTAGCTCACTGCGGTCACGTTCGAACTCATGGCCTCAATCCTAGCGAGCGGGCCGCGGGCGGCCCGAATTCGTTGCGCCCGGGCAGGCGCCGCGTGACGCTCCACGGCAGGGCGCGGCGCCGGTTATCAGTCGCCCGCTTTTTTGTCCTAGTGTCTACTCCTATGAGTGATGTTCTTGAAATGGCCGGGGTCAGTGTTGTACGTGGGGCGAAGACGCTCCTGGACAAGGTCGACTGGCAGGTCAAAGAGGGCGAACGCTGGGTGATCCTGGGCCCCAACGGTGCCGGTAAGACCACACTCCTCCAGCTGGCCGCGGCCCGCATCCACCCGACCTCCGGAATGGCCGGCATCCTCGAGGAAGTCCTCGGCGCCGTCGACGTCTTCGAGCTCCGCCCCCGGATCGGGCTGTCCTCCGCTGCGCTGGCCAGCCAGATCCCCGAGCACGAGAAGGTCCTCAACGTGGTGGTCACCGCCGCGTACGGCGTGACCGGCCGCTGGCGCGAGGGCTACGAGAAGGACGACGAGCGGCGCGCCTTCGGGCTGCTGAACGAGTGGGGGATGGGCCCACTGCTCAACCGCCCCTTCGCCTCGCTTTCCGAGGGGGAGCGCAAGCGCGTCCAGATTGCCCGCGCCCTCATGACCGATCCCGAGCTCCTGCTCCTGGACGAGCCGGCCGCGGGGCTCGACCTCGGCGGCCGCGAGGACCTGGTCCAGCGCCTGAGCGAACTCGCCCGCGACGACGCCGCCCCGGCGATCGTCCTGGTCACCCACCACCTCGAAGAAGTGCCGCCGGGCTTCACGCATGCGATGCTCATGCGCGACGGCGGCGTCGTGGCTTCCGGCCCGTTGCCGGAGGTCCTCACGGCGGAAAACCTGAGTGAAACGTTCGGCCTGCCGTTGGACGTCAGCGTCAACGCGGGCCGGTACACCGCGACCGCCAGCCGCTGACGGGGCCACTGACCGCGCGTGGAGCTCTTCAATAGTGCCCTCATATTCTTCGCCGGCCTGTGGGCGGGCACCATCAACAGCGTCGTCGGATCCGGCACCCTGGTCACGTTCCCGGTGCTGATCGCCTTGGGCTACGCCCCCGTCACGGCCTCCATCAGCAACGCCATGGGGCTCGTGGCCGGCAACGCCACCGGCGCCTGGGGCTACCGGAAAGAACTCGAGGGCCGCGGCAAGCAGCTGCTCCGGCTTCTGCCGGCCTCGCTGCTGGGTGCCGTCACCGGCGCCTATCTGCTGTTGCACCTGCCCGAGAAAGTCTTCTACTACGCCGCCCCCGTCCTGATCGTGCTGGCCCTGCTGATGGTGGTCTTCCAGCCGCGGTTGCAGCGGTGGGTGAGGAACCGCGAGGAGAACCCCGAGCACGCGATCCGGGACCGCCGCCACAGTGTGCTGCTCGTGGTGCTGGTGTATCTCGCCGGCGTCTACGGCGGCTACTTCGTGGCGGCCCAGGGCATCCTGTTAGTCGGCATCCTGGGCGTGTTCATGACCGGGACCATCCAGAACGCCAACGCGATGAAGAACTTCCTGGTCCTGGGCGTGAACGTGGTGGCCGCCGCCTCCTACCTCCTGTTCGCCTTCGACCGGATCGACTGGGGTGTGGTCGGGCTGATCGCCGTGAGCTCCCTGATCGGCGGCGTGATTGGCTCCAGGGTGGGGCGCCGGCTCTCCCCGGCGGTCCTGCGCGGGGTCATCTTCACCCTGGGCCTGGTGGCGCTGGGGTTCATGATCGCCAACCTGTTCAAATAGCCCTTCCAACAGCCTCCCAGGAATGACCTGCCCGTGACCTTTCACTTTCTTGAATCCGCCGACGACCCGCGGGTTGCGGACTACACGCAGCTCACGGACGTGCACCTGCGCAAAATCCGGGAACCCGCGGAGGGGCTGTACATCGCCGAGTCCTCCCGCGTCCTGCGCCGGGCCCTGGCCGCAGGGCACCGGCCGCGGTCCTTCTTCCTGGCCGAGAAGTGGGCCGGGGACCTCGCCGATGTCTTCGAGCAGTACCCGGAGGTGCCGGCCTACATCGGCCCCGCGGCTCTGCTGGAGCAAATCACCGGCTTCCACCTGCACCGCGGCGCCATGGCCGCCATGCACCGGCCCGCCCCGGTGCCGCTGGCGGACCTGCTCGCCGGAGCCCGCCGGGTTGCGGTGCTGGAGGACATCGTGGACCACACGAACGTCGGGGCCATTTTCCGCTCGGCCGCGGCCCTGGGCGTGGACGCCGTCCTGGTCTCGCCGCGCTGCGGGGATCCGCTCTACCGCCGCAGCGTGCGGGTCAGCATGGGCACCGTGTTCCAGGTGCCGTGGGCCCGGCTGGAGGACTGGTCGGAAGGCTTGGCCGCGCTGCAGGAGCAAGGCTTCACCGTGGCGGCCATGGAGCTCACGGAGGACGCGGTGGACCTCGACGTGCTCGCGGCGCGCCGCCCGGAGCGGCTGGCCCTGGTGCTTGGGACGGAAGGCGCGGGCATGAGCGAAGGAACCCTGGCCGCCGTCGACCTCGCCGTGAGAATCCCGATGCGCCCGGGCGTCGATTCGCTCAACGTCGCCGCGGCGTCGGCGGTGGCGTTCTGGGAGCTCCGCCCGAAGGACTGAGGCGCCCTGCATCGTGCGGCGGCCGCGCCGCGCTGACGTGCGCCAATGCTGTTCGTCAGCGGTCCGGGGATCGGCTATCATTGATAGCTGGCCGTCCGGTGCTTTCCGCCGGCCATCCCACTCATACCTGGCAACTGGCAAAATCCAGTTGTGCGAACAAAGGTCCAATTATGAAGTCTAATACTCACCCGAAGTACGAAGCTGTTGTTTTCAACGACCTGGCTTCCGGCGTCAAGTTCCTGACCAAGTCCACCGTGTCTTCTTCGAAGACCATCGAGTGGGAAGACGGCAACACCTACCCGGTCATCGACGTCGAAATCTCCTCTGAGTCCCACCCGTTCTACACGGGCAAGCAGCGCATCATGGACTCCGCAGGCCGCGTCGAGCGCTTCAACGCTCGCTTCAAGGGCTTCGGCGGCAAGAAGTAACTTTCTTCCCCAAGGTCTTATGGAAAGCCCGCACCGGCAACGGTGCGGGCTTTCTGCGTCTCTGCTGCCGTTCCGGCTGACCGGGTGACCCGGGTTCCCGGGCGCATGCGGCAGGATGGAGGTCATGACATCCCATCCTGCGGCCACCGCTCCCAGCCCCGACGACGACGGCGGCGGCCGTCACCACGGCGAGTACAAGGTCCCGGGCGGCAAGCTCGTGGTCGCCGACTTCGACGTCGTCAACGGCGTCCTGGCCCACGTCTCGCTGAGCGGGGACTTCTTCCTCGAACCCGACGAGGCGCTGCCGGAGATCAACCGGGCGCTCACCGGGTTGCCCGTCGAGACGAGCGCCGCGGACATCGCGGACGCCGTGACGGAGGCGCTGCCCGAAGGCACCGTGCTGTTCGGTTTTTCTGCCGACGCCGTCGCCGTCACCGTCCGCCGCGCCCTGGCGAAGGCCACCGGCTGGGCGGACCACCACTGGAACATCATCGCCCCGTCCGTCCTCCCCACCCACGTCAACGTCGCCCTGGATGAGGTCCTCACCGAGGAAGTCGGCGCCGGGCGGCGCAATCCCACCCTGCGGTTCTGGGACTGGGAGGAGCCCTCCGTGGTGATCGGCAGCTTCCAGTCCGTCCGCAACGAACTCCACCCCGAGGGCGTGGCCCGGCACGGCATCAGCGTGGTCCGGCGGATCAGCGGCGGGGGAGCGATGTTCATGGAGGCCGGGAACTGCATCACCTACTCGCTGTACCTCCCGCAGACCCTCGTGGACGGGATCAGCTTTGCGGACTCCTACCGCTTCCTCGACGCCTGGGTGATGGCGGCCCTGGAAAAGGTCGGCATCAGCGCCTTCTACGTGCCGCTCAATGACATCGCCACCGAGCACGGCAAGATCGGCGGCGCCGCGCAGAAGCGGCTCGCCAACGGCGGCATGCTGCACCATGTCACCATGAGCTACGACATCGACGCCGACAAGATGGTGGAGGTGCTGCGGATCGGCAAGGAGAAACTGTCCGACAAGGGCACCAGGAGCGCCAAGAAGCGCGTGGATCCGCTCCGCCGCCAGACCGGCCTGGCCCGCGCCGAAATCGTTGCGGCGATGATGGACGTCTTCGCCGAACGCTACGGCGCGACCCCGTCCGTCCTCACCGACGCCGAGCTGGAGGCCGCCCGCCGCCGCGTGGAGACCAAGTTTGGCACCGCGGAGTGGCTGCACCGGGTCCCCTAACGGCCAGTTCCATAGCGGCCCGGTCTACCCCATCGATTGCTCTATAGCTGCCGTTTTCGGCCGTCAAAAGGGCCGTTACGGAGCGGTCGATGGTGCCTGGGCCGGTGCCGTCAGAGCCTGCGCCCTGAGGGAACGGTGCAGCTGGCTGCGCTGTTCGATGATGATCCGGCGCAGGGCACGCGGCGCATCAGTGTGGGCGGCCAGCCACTGGTCGGTGCGGACGATCACGGCGTGGGTTTCGGCCGTTTCGCCGTCCAGGTCCTGTACCGCGGGGTAGAAGCCGCGGACAATCCGGCTGGCGATCTCGATGCTCCGGTCCGCCCAGACGTCCTCGAGGGATTCGAAGTACGGGTCGATGAACCCGGCCAGCAGGGAGGCCGCGCCGGTGTTGAACCCGGCAATCGTGGCGCCGAGGAGCTGGTTGGACAGGCCGGTGCCGTGGACGGCGGCCTCCCAGGCGGCCGCCTTGACGGCTGCCTCGGGGCGCGCGGCGAGGGCCGTGGCGTGCCCGGACTTGCCTGCCGCCGTGTTGTCCCGGGCGAGTTCCTGGTCGAGCTGCTCCTGCGAGGCCTGGCCGTTGGCCGCCAGGGCATGCCAGAGATTCCAGCGCAGTTCGGCGTCCACGGCGAGGCCTTCGATTACCGTGCTGCCGTCCAGGATGCCCCGGAGCAGGTCCAGCCGGCCGGCGTCGTAGCGGCTGGTTGCGGCAAGGGTCCGGGCCCAGGCCAATTGCTGGTCGGAACCCGGGGCTGCCGCCTGCAGCTGTTCGGCGGCTGTGGTGAGGAAGCCGTGGCGCACGGCATCGCGCTGGCCCCGGGGCACGTACCGTTCCACCGCCGTCGAGGCGTTGCCCAGCACGTTGAGGAGGACGCCGATGCCCGGCTCCGCGGGCCCGAAGCGCTCGACGGCGTCGACATAGAGTGCGGCCGGTGTGACGGCATCCCGGGCCGAGTCCCACAGCGCCGTCCAGCACAGCGCCCGCGCCATGGGGTCCTCCAGCTTGTCCAGGGAGCCGCGGACAGTGGCCTCGGAATGCGGGTCCAGCCGGACCTTGGCGTAGCTGAGGTCCTCGTCATTGACCAGCAGCAGCGCAGGCCGCGGTTTGCCGGCCAGCGCGGTCACGTCGGTCCGGGCGCCGCGCACATCGGTCTCGACACTGTCCGTGCGGACCAGGGCGCCGGCGTCGTCGAAATCGTAGAGGCCGATCCGCAGCCGGTGCGGGCGGGGCTCCTGCCGGCCGGTGGTGGGATCCACGGCATCCTGCAGGACGGTGACGGAGCTGAGCGCGCTGCTGACTTCGGTGGATTCGGTGATCTCGCTGGACAGGGTGGAGATGCCGGAGGTCTGGAGCCATTGGCGGGCCCATTCGCTGAGGTCGCGGCCGGACGCCGCGCTCAGGGCGGCCAGCAGTTCGGCGAGAGTGGTGTTGCCGTAGGCGTGGTCCCGGAAGTACTGGCGGGACCCGGCGATGAAGGCCTCGAACCCGACGTAGGCCACCAGCTGCTTAAGCACCGAAGCGCCCTTGGCGTAGGTGATGCCGTCAAAGTTCTGCTTCGCGGCTTCCAGGTCCGGGATATCGGCGACGATCGGGTGGGTGGTGGGCAGCTGGTCCTGGACGTACGCCCACGCCTTGCGGTTGTTGGCGAAGTTCACCCAGGCCGTGTCCCAGTCCGTGGTCCGGTCCACGCCGAGGGTGCCCATGTAATCCGCGAAGGATTCCTTGAGCCACAAATCATCCCACCACTTCATGGTGACGAGGTCCCCGAACCACATGTGCGCCATCTCGTGCAGGAGCGTGTTGGCGCGGGCCTGGTACTGCGAATCGGCGGCCCGGGAGGTGAAGACGTAGCTTTCGGTGAAGGTCACCAGGCCCGGGTTTTCCATGGCGCCGAGGTTGTACTCGGGGACGAACGCCTGCTCGTATTTGCCCCACGGGTAGGGGAAATCAAAGAGTTCGTTGAAGAAGGACAGCCCGTTCCTGGTGAGGCGGAACAGGGCGTCGGTGTCGAAGGATGCGGCCATGGAGGCGCGGCAGTAGAGCGCCAGCGGTACGTCCAGAACGGTGCCGTCGGCGAGCGTGCCGCGCCAGGCGTCCTCGGCCTTGAAGTACGGTCCGGCGAGGACGGTGGTGATGTAGGTGGACATCGCCTTGGTGGGCGCGAAGTCCCAGCGGCTCGTGGCGGGATCACTCGTCAGTTGGGTGCGCAGCACCTCGGCGCCGTTGGAGGACACCTGCCAGTCGGAAGGGGCCATGACGTGGAAGGTGAACTCGGCCTTCAGGTCCGGCTGTTCGAAGTTCGCGAACACCCAGCGGGCGTCGGCGGGTTCATACTGCGTGTAGAGGTAGCACTGGCCGTCGGCGGGATCGACGAAGCGGTGCATGCCCTCACCGGAGGTGCTGTACAGGGCCGTTCCCGTGATGGTGACCTGGTTCTCCGGCTGCAGGTTCTCGAGCCGGATCCGGGAACCGTCCACGACGTCGGCGACGGCGAGTCCCTTGCCGTTGAGGAAGACGCTGTGCACGCTGCCGGCGATGAAATCCACGAAGGTCGTCGCCCCGGGTTCGCTGGCCGAGAAGGAGATGATGCTGCGGCTCGTGTAGCCGGCGACGTTCGGGTCGGCCGCCTGCCGGACGTCAAGGGAGACATCATAGCTGTGAGTGGTGATGAGGGCGGCGCGGTCCGCGGCCTCGTCGCGGCTCAGATTCTGGTTTGACACCCCGCTATCTAATCACGGGAGCGTGTGTGCCCGGTCACGCCGGCGGGAACATCAGGAAGGCGGCCGCCAGCCCGAGCAGGGCGATCAGCAGCCAGGACGCCAGCGCGGCCAGCAGCGCGCGTGCGCCGGTGTGCAGCAGCTGGCCCACCCGGACGGCGGAGCCCAGCCCGAAGAGCGCCATGCCGAGCAGCAGGTCCTGGACGGTGGCGGCCGCGTCCAGGGCCGCGGGGGAGAGCCACCCGGTGGTGCGCAGGCCCGCCAGGGCCACGAATCCGATGACGAACAGCGGGACCACCGGGGGGCGCTTGGCGCCGTCGGCTGCGGTGCCCAGCCGGTGATGGAAGCCCGCGGCGGCGACCATCGGCGCCAGCAGGATCACCCGGGTGAGTTTGACGACGACGGCGACGGCCAGCGCCGCGGTACCGGCGGTCTGGGCGGTGGCGACCACCTGCCCGACGTCGTGCACGGAGGCGCCGGTCCACGCCCCGAAGATCTCCGGACCCAGGCCCAGCGGCCGCGCGAGCAACGGCAGCACACCGATCGCCAGCGTGCCGCACAAGGTCACGAGCGCCACCGGCAGCACGGTTTCCTCCTGCCGGATTCTGCGCACGGCGGCCATCGCCCCGATCGCTGACGCCCCGCAGATGGCGAATCCCGTGGCCACCAGCAGCGCCACGCGGGGCGGCAGCCGGAAGAGCCTGCTGATCCCGTACGTCCCGGCGAAAGCGGCCAGCACCACGGCGGTCACGAGCAGCAGCGCGGCCCAGCCCAGGCCCAGGACATCGCCGAGGCTGACTTTCAGGCCCAGCAGCACGATCCCGGCCCGCATGAGGTGCTTGCCGGCGAAGTCCAGCCCGGGCCGCGCCGGCCCGGCGGTCCAGCCAGACACGCCCGGCAGGTTGGCCGCCAGCAGCCCGAGGAGCACGGCCATTGTCATCGCCGGCAGCGCGGGAAGGAGCAGGTGGGCGGCGACGGCGACGGCGACGGCCGCCGCGGCGCCGGCCAGGCCTGGCGCGGCCTCTCTCAGGGCTGAGGCGGTGGCGGATCTCTTCAGGGGCACGCCCCTACATTGCCGTACCCGGCCGGAAAAGCCGTAACCGCGGCCGTCCCGGCAGGCGGCCCGGACTGCGCGGCCAGCACTGAGCGCCGCGCCGCGGGCCGCCGAAATGATTTCAGAACAAAAAAGTGGTTGGCTAGTGACCATGTCTGACCTATTCCAGGAATACTCCGAGGCCGCCGGCCGCACCGGCGCCTACGACGAGATGTTTGCCCCCGGCCAGCAGGCCCGGAGATCCTACGGGCAGGTGGCCCTGGCTTTGCGCGAACTCTCGTTGGCTGACGTCAGCGCCCGCGCCGATTCCATGGCCCGGACCTTCCTGGACCGCGGCGTGACCTTCGACTTCGCGGGTGAGGAACGGCCCTTCCCCCTGGACATCGTCCCCCGCGTGATCCCCGCCGATGAGTGGAGCGTCCTGGAACGCGGTGTGGCCCAGCGCGTCCGCGCCCTTGAAGCCTTCCTCAATGACGTCTACGACAAGATGACCGTGGTCTCCGACGGCGTCATCCCGCGCCAGCTCGTCACGACGAGCGCGCACTTCCACCGCCAGGTGCACGGCTTTGAGCCGGCCGGCGGCGTCCGGGTCCACATTTCCGGAATCGACGTCGTCCGCGACGCCGAGGGCACGTTCCGGGTCCTGGAGGACAACGTGCGCGTGCCCTCGGGCGTCAGCTACGTCCTCGAGAACCGCCGGGCCATGGCCAAGGGCCTGCCGGAGGCTTTCGGCCAGCAGCTCATCCGTCCGGTCGAGGAGTACCCCCGCCGGCTCCTGTCCGCCCTGCGGAAGACGGCACCCTCCGGCGTCGACGATCCCACCGTGGTGGTCCTGACCCCCGGCGTGTTCAACAGCGCCTACTTCGAGCACACCCTGCTCGCCGGACTCATGGGTGTCGAACTCGTCGAGGGCCGCGACCTCATCTGCCGCGGCAACCGGGTCTACATGCGCACCACGGCGGGCGAGCAGCGCGTGGATGTCATCTACAAACGCATCGACGACGAATTCCTGGACCCGCTGCAGTTCCGTGCCGATTCCATGCTCGGCTGCCCCGGCCTGGTCAACGCCGCCCGCGCCGGCGGCGTCACGATCGCCAACGCCGTGGGCAACGGCGTCGCCGATGACAAGCTGGTCTACAGCTACGTGCCCGACCTCATCCGGTACTACCTCAACGAAGAGCCCGTGATCGCCAACGTGGACACCTTCCGGCTCGAAGAGAAGGAGGCCCGGGAACACGTACTGGACCGCCTGGACGAGCTCGTGGTCAAACCGGTGGACGGCTCGGGCGGCAAGGGCCTCGTGATCGGCCCGGACGCGTCCGGGGACGAACTCGACGCCCTGCGCAAGCGGATCATCGCCGACCCCCGCGGATGGATCGCCCAGCCAGTCCTGCAGCTGTCCACGGTGCCGACGCTCAGCGGCGACAAGTTCGGCCCCCGGCACGTGGACCTGCGCCCCTTCGCCGTCAATGACGGCGAGGACGTCTGGGTTCTCCCCGGCGGACTGACCCGTGTGGCGCTCAAGGAGGGCTCGCTGATCGTCAATTCCAGCCAGGGCGGCGGTTCCAAGGACACCTGGGTCCTGGCCGACTCCCCGCAGGTCCCCGTCGAAGTGATCCCGCGGCCCTCCATCGCAGTCCGCGAGCGGGTTTCGGTCTGGCCGGTGGAGAGCAACTGGCGCGACAGCCAGAAAGAGCAGCAACAGCAGCAGCAGATTTCTGACGCGCAGGAGGTAACCGCGAATGCTTAGCCGTATTGCCGAGTCACTGTTTTGGATCGGCCGCTACGTGGAACGGGCCGACGGCACCGCCCGGATCCTCGACGTCCACCTCGAACGGCTCAACCATCTGCCCATGGAGGAACAGCGCAGCGTGGCGCAGGAACTCCTCGCCGTCATGGGTGCCCGCGCGCAAAGTGACGATTTCGGCCTGCCCGAACTGCTCAACGCCCTCGCCTACGACAAGCAGAGTGCCACCTCCATTGCCGGTTCCCTCGGAGCCGCCCGGGAAAACGCCCGCCGCGCCCGCGAGACCGTCTCCTCCGGGCTCTGGGAAAGCCTCAACACGACCTACTACGGGCTCAACCAGCACCGCAAGGACGTGGTGGGCACCTACCGGTTCTGCAACTGGGTCCTGGAGCGCACCGCCATGGTCAGCGGCCTCGCCGACACCACCGTCAGCCACGACGAGAGCTGGCAGTTCCTGGTCCTGGGCCGGTCGCTGGAGCGTGCGGACATGACCGCGCGCATGCTGTCCACCCGCGATGTCCTCTCGGCCGGCATGTCCTGGGTGAACATGCTCCGCTGCGCCGGGGCCTACGAATCCTTCCTGCGGACCCGCCGGGCGGCGTTCGGGGACCAGCACGCGGCCGAATTCCTGCTGCTGGACCGGCTGTTCCCGCGGTCCATCGTCTACGCGCTGCGCGACGCCGACGAGTGCCTGGCGAAGCTCGACCCCTCGGCCCAGCGCGTCGGCTTCATCAACGACGCCCGCCGGATCGTCGGGCAGGCCCGCACCTTCCTGGAGTTCCACCGCACCGATGACCTCATGTCGGAGCTGCCGGAGCACATGGAGCGTGTGCAAAAGGCCGTGTCGCAGGCCTCGGACGCCATTTCCCGTAAGTACTTCAATCAGGCAGACGAACTGGCCTGGGTGGGAGAAGTTTCATGACCCGGCTGAACATCGTCCACAAGACGGCCTACAAGTACAACAAACGCGTCACCCTGTCCTACAACGAGGCCCGGATGACCCCGCTGACGGACCCGCAGCAGGTGGTACTGGAATCCTCCATGAAGGTTTCCCCCTCGCAGGCGGCCCTGAGCAGCTACCGCGACTACTGGGGCACCCGGGTGACCGCCTTCGACATGCAGATGCCGCACGAGCACCTCGAGGTGCTGTCCACCACCACCGTCGAGGTGCACCGGGTCGAGAAGATCGCAACCGAGGCCGACATCGTCGGCTGGGACGTCCTGGCCGCACCGGAACGCCTAAACCAGTTCAGCGACTGGATTCCCCAGTCCCAGCTCACAGGTCCCGGCTCCGAGGTGCTCGCCATCATTCCCGGCGTCGTCGAGGGGAAATCGCCGCACGAGGCCGCCATGGCGGTCTTTGCCTGGATGCGCGGTGAAATGACCTACATGAAGGGCTCCACCGGCGTCACCACCAACGCCGAACAGGCCTGGAACCAGCGGCAGGGCGTCTGCCAGGACCTGGCACACCTCGCCATCGGGTCACTGCGCAGCTGCGGTATCCCGGCCCGCTACGTGTCCGGTTACCTTCACCCGCGTTCGACGGCGGAGCTCGGCGAGACGGTCGCCGGCCAGTCGCATGCGTGGCTCGAGTGGTGGGACGGCGAATGGCGCAGCTGGGACCCGACCAACCACAAACCCGCGGGGGACTTCCACGTCACCGTGGCCCGGGGCCGCGACTACCGCGACGTGCCGCCGCTCAAGGGCATCCTGTCCGGCGGCGGGGGATCGGCCCTCAGCGTCAGCGTGGAGATCACCCGCGTCGCCTGACCGCACGCCGCGCCCCCGCGTTGCGCTGTCAGATCGGGCTGCCCTGAAGCCCTCACAAGCCCTCAGGGCAGCCCGATCTGATAGCGCAAGAGGTGTTTTTTTGGGGGACGCGGGTTATTCGAGGCCGGAGCGCGTGGCGTCGTCCAACGGCGTCCACCAGGTCTGGGGCGGCACCACCTTGAACCGCCGGCCCGTGACGGTCTCCGGCGTAATCCGGACGAAATGTTCCTTCTTTCCGGCCTGCCACGGGAACAGCAACAGACCCACGGTGTCCATGACTTCCTGGGGGTTCTGCACCGGCGCGGCCTGGCCCTTGATGACGACGCTCCAGGCGACTCCCGTGTCCGCGTTGATGCCGTCGGCCTCCAGCGCCACAGGCGTGCCGCCGGTGGCCGCCTGCAGCTTGGTGCCCTCCGCGGTCCGGAACACCAGCGTGCCGTGGTCCACTTTGTAGTTGATCGGGAAGATATCGGGGTGGTCGTCCACCCAGACCGCCAGCCTGCCGACGGAGACGCTGCGCAACAGCCGCCAGCATTCGTGGTGGTCGAGGTCTTCGACAGCGTGGGTCTGGTCCTTTGGCTCGTGACGGCCCGGGCTCGATTCAGTGCTCATGCCGGCGAGCGTACGCGGCCGGGCTGACGGCGGCTAGGGCAAATGGACCCAGCCGCCGGGTTAATCTCCGAGTTCTGAGGCTTTCCTGAGTCGTTCGCGCTATTCTGGCAGAGGGCCGTCAGCGTCTACATTGGCCGGAGCGAACTGGGGGCAATGACATGCATTCAACGGGTGAGGGCTCAGGCCATACCGTGTCCGAGCCAAATCCCGTAGTTGAGGAGCTACTGAAGGGGTTCGGCGCACGGGCGGAAGAGCTGCTTCAATCCAAGGAACGCATGGCCGGCCTGCTGGAAGCCGTCGTCGCCCTGGCCGAGGACCTGAGCCTGGATGCTGTCCTGGAGCGCGTGGTCGAATCAGCGTGCCGGTTGTTGCATGCCCGGTTCGGCGCCCTTGGCGTCATCGGTGATGACCACGCGTTAAGCCACTTCATCACTGTGGGCATCGATGGCAATCTGGCACGGCAAATCGGTCCGCTGCCGACCGGCCACGGAGTCCTTGGCCTCCTTATTACGGACCCGTTGCCGCTCCGGCTACATGAACTGAGCAAGCACCCCGAGGCCTACGGATTCCCCGCGCACCACCCTCCCATGCAGTCCTTCCTTGGTGTCCCGGTCCGCGTCCGGGACGTGGTGTTCGGCAACCTCTACCTCACCGAAAAAGAAGGCGGGGAGGACTTTTCCGCCGAAGACGAGGCCCTGGCCGTCGCCTTGGCGGCGGCGGCCGGCGTCGCCATCGAAAATGCCCGGCTCTACGACGACGCCCGCCGCCGGGCACGCTGGCTGGAGGCCTGCATGGACGTCTCCGGGCTGATGCTGAGCACGGACCGCGACTACACCTCGGGCGGCCTGGACCCGATAGCCGGCCGGGCGCTCCAGGAGTCAGCGTCCTCACTCGCCCTGCTGGTGGCACCCGCCGCCAATGGCGTGGCCCACGTGGTGATCGGCGTTGCCGGTGAGCGTGGCACCGCGTTTTCGGGGCGGTCACTGCATCTGGACTCAGAGCTCCTGGAAGGTGTCCTCGAAGGCGGCGAGCCGGTGCTGTTCGACGACGCATCCGAAGTGTTGGGGGAGGTCGACGGCGCAGTCACCGGCCCGCTGCTGGCAGTGGCGCTGAGTACCCAGGGTGCCCACCATGGCCTCCTGCTGCTGGCACGGGACAAGGAGTCGGTGCGCTACGCCCGGACCGACATCGAAATGGGGGCCGTCTTCGGCTCCCACGTGGCCCTCGCCTTGGAACTGGCCCGGGTGCACCGGCTGCGCGAGGAGCTTCTGGTCTTCACCGACCGCGACAGGATCGCCCGGGACCTGCATGACCTCGTCATTCAACGGCTGTTCGCCGCCGGGCTGAGCGTGCAGAGCCTGACCCGTTTCACCAAGGAGGATCTGGCGCTGGAGCGCATCCGCAACATCACCGGCGAACTCGACGAGGCGATCCGCAGTCTGCGCGACACCATCTACTCGCTCAAGAGCAACACAGGCGAGATCGAACTGCTGAGCGGCCGGATCCGTCGTGTCACGCGCAGTTCGTCGAAGTCCATGCCGTTCCCGCCGCGCCTGACCATTACGGGACCCGTGGATGCCGTGACACCTGACAAGGCCGACAATGTCGTGGCCGTGGTTTCCGAGGGGCTCAGCAACGCCATCCGGCACTCCGGGGCGGATACAATCTCGGTCTCGGTTGCGGTCGTCAGGGGCCGGGTGACGGTGGTGATCAGCGACAACGGCGCCGGATTCGCCCAACCCTCAAAACGCAACGGGCTAAGCAACCTCGAGGACCGGGCGCGCATGCTCGACGGCGAATGCACCATCACGAGCGCGCCCGACTCCGGTACCAGCCTGGAATGGTCGGTGCCGCTTTAGCCAGCACGCCCGAAGGTCCGGTTTCCGCGGAGCCTACCCGACGCTGCGGGGCCGGATTACTTCGCCGGTTCTCCCGACGGCGGCCGCCGGAAATGCCGGGCTGGCGATGAAGACGGCGGCCTGCGTGCGGCGTTCGAATCCAAGCTTGGCCAGCAGGGACGACACATAGTTCTTGACGGTCTTTTCCGCCAGGAACATTTCGGCGGCAATCTGCCGGTTGGTCAGTCCGCCGCCCACCAGCTCCAGGACCTTGCGTTCCTGGGGCGTGAGGGAGGACGTGCGCGGGTCGACCTCTTCGGCCTCCACCAGGCTGTCCACGACGCCGGCGGCCACGCCTTCCTCGAAGAGGGACTCGCCCGCTGCTGCCCGCCGCAGGGCGCCGATCAGGTCCGTGCCGCCGATCTCCTTCAGCACGTATCCGCTTGCCCCGGCCAGGACGGCGCCGCGCAGGGCCTGTTCGTCGTCGAAGCTCGTCAGGATGATGCAGTTCAAGGACGGGTCCACCGACCTCACGTCCCGGCAGACCTCGATGCCGGTCCCGTCCGGCAGGCGGGCGTCCAGCACACAGACATCAGGATGCAGTGCGGGAATCCGCCGGGTCGCCTCCACCGCGGATCCGGAACTGCCGACGACGGCAAACCCCTCGCCTTCGAGAAGCTCCTGCAGCCCGCGCCTGACAAGTTCGTGGTCATCAAGGATAAAGACTCGGATCACCGCCTGCCCGCCATCAGGTGCAGTGAGACCTGCGTCTGCCCAGGCAATCATGATTCTCCCGTCCGGCCGCTTGCGGGGCCGCTCGATGCTCTTAGTAACACGCTGATTCTTGTAACGAGATGCTGTATTTCATCTGCTGACCCCAGCCTCTGCCATTCTTGTGCACCGGGGCGGCGCGGACAAGGGTCATAGTGCCCAACAGGCCGCCTCCGGCCCGTTGCCCGGAGCGTTTCCGGGTCGCCCGCCGGCCGGGGTGCGTGCATGCCTTTTGGCCCTAGGCGCCTGGCCGGGCGAAGGCAATTATGGGAGCGTCGCCATCTGGCGCGGGAACTCGGCCGGTACGAGGCAAGGATGGCGATGAACGAAGTCAGGGACGTCCGCACGATCGTGGTAGGCGTTGACGGCTCGGACGCTTCGGTGTCCGCGCTGCGGCATGCGCAGGGCCTCGCGGTGCCCCTGGCCGCCAAGGTGGTCGCGCTGGCGTGCTGGGACTACCCGCCGGTGTACGACGGCTATGTCGCCGTCGGCATCGACGACTTCGATGTCCGGGCCGGCGAAATCCTGGCCGAGGCGGTGGCGAAGGCCTTCGGCCCGGACACCCCGGACAACGTCGAGGCCCGCCTCATCCAGGGGCACCCCCGCCGCGTGCTGATCGAGGAGAGCAAAGCCGCGGACATGCTCGTGCTGGGCCGCCGCGGCCACGGCGGATTCGGTGGGCTGTTGCTCGGATCGGTGAGTTCCGCCTGTGTGGCACATGCGCATTGCCCGGTGCTGGTGGTCCACTCGCCAGAACACGGCTGACGCCGCAATCCTGCCGGAGGATTCTATTCGAACGTGGCCCGGCGCGGATCCGAGAGCCGGGTGGTCCACACATCGGGCCGGTTGACCTTGAAGCGTCGTCCAGTCAGGGCTTTGGGAGCCACACGCACGTAGTAGGCCTTCTCGCCGGGCTGCCAGGGCTCCAGGAGCAGGGAGTCAATTTCGTCCTTCTCCTCCTGGCTCTCGATGACCTCGGCTTCCCCGCGCGCCATCACGCTCCAGGCCGTCTCGTCGCGGGCGTCGTAGCCGTCGATCTCGAATGCAACCGGCTTGCCTGTGATCGCGCCCCACAGCTTCGTGCCGCCGGCGGTGCGGAAGGCAATCGCCCGCCGTTCGAGGACGAAATTTACCGGGAAGATCTCCGGATGGTTGTCTACGATCAGCGCCACGCGCCCCACGACTTCGGTATCGAGCAGCGCCCAGCACTGGTCCATGGTCAGCGAGTAATCCGGAGAGGGCGTGGTTGAGTCCATGTCGAACCACGATACGGGCCGCCCCGTAACCCCCATTAGGGCCATAGGTCCCGCGGCGGACACGTATGTGACGGATGCCGCGGCCCGCCGGCGCCGGTCACCAGGGACTGGGGGTCACCAGGGACTGGGCTTGTAGTCCTTGAGGAACACACCGTACTGGTCCTCGCCGGATTCGCCCATCACGATGGGGTCGTACACGCGGGCGGCGCCGTCAACTAGGTCCAGGGGCGCGTGGAAGCCCTCTTCCATGAGGCGGACTTTGGTGTAATGCGGGCGCTCGTCCGTGATCCAGCCGGTGTCCACGGCCGTCATGAGGATGCCGTCGGCGTCGAGCATTTCCTGGGCGCTCGTTCGCGTCATCATGTTCAGCGCAGCCTTGGCCATGTTCGTGTGCGGGTGTCCGGGGCCCTTGTAGGCGCGGGAGAACTGGCCTTCCATGGCACTGACATTGACGATGTACTTCCGCCGCGCGGTGGAGCGTTTCATGGCGCCACGCAGCCGGCTGACCAGCAGGAACGGAGCCGTCACGTTGCACAACTGCACTTCGAGCATCTCCAGCGGGTCCACCTCGTCCAGCACCTGGGTCCAGCTGTTGATGCTGGCGAGGTCCGGGACCAGTCCGCCCGCATCGATCGCGGTGCCGGAGGCAATCCGCTCCAGCGACGCCGACCCGGTGGACAGGGCCAGGGACGTGATCGCGTCACCGGCCAGCACTGGATGGTCGAGCACGCTGCTGGCGAGGGCAAGCGGGTGCTTGTCGTGGGCGTGGCCGAACGTGACGAGCTCCGGGCCCCCATTGGCAGCCTGAAGGGCGGCGGGCAGCGGCTCGTCCTCGGCGTCCACGAGCGGCTTGTAGGCGTTGCCGGAGCGCCGCACCGTCTGGGCCGCGTTGTTGATGATGATGTCCAGCGGTCCTGCGGCATCCAGGGAATCCGTCAGGGCCATCACCTGGGACGGGTCGCGGAGGTCGATGCCCACGATCCGGAGCCGGTGCAGCCAGTCGGCGCTGTCCTCCATCGCAGCGAAGCGGCGGGCGGCGTCCTTCGGGAACCGGGTGGTGATGGTGGTGTGCGCGCCGTCCCGGAGGAGCCGGAGCGCGATGTACATGCCGATCTTCGCCCGGCCGCCGGTCAGCAAGGCCCTGCGGCCGGTCAGATCGGTGCGGGCGTCGCGCTTGCTGTGGCTGAACAGGGCGCACTCGGGGCACAGCTGGTGGTAGAAGGCATCCACCTGGGTGTAGTGCTGCTTGCAGATGTAGCACGGCCGGGACCTGATCAGGTGGCCGGCGATTTCCCCGGTGGCGGACGTGGCGAGCTTGTTGCCGCGCGTCTCGTCGTCGATCCTGTCGGGGGCCGCCGTCGCCGTCTGTGCGATCACGGCGCGGTCCGCCTCGGCGATCTCATCACGCTTGCTGACCCGCCGGTGGCGCTTGACGGCCTTGAACATTTTCCCGGTGGCGCGGCGCACTGAGACGTAGTCCGGGTGCTCCTCGTCATAGGCGTGGATCGTGTTCAGTACCTTCAGGCAGGCCTGGATTTCCTCCGGGGTCAGCTCGGCGAGACCAAGATCGGCAAGACCAGGCTCGGCAGAGGGAAAGTCGGAGGACAGATCGGGGGAGCTCATTGCCCTAATTTTACAGGGTGCGGGGAGCCCGGCCGGACGTGCCTGCCGGGCCCCCGCCTGCCTATGCCGTGGGTGATTGCTTGACCGGTGCGTCCGCGCCCACAGCGGCGGCCTGGACGTCGGCCACCTTGTCCACGGAGTCGCGCAGTTCGGGCCAGTTCTCAGTGGCGGTGCGGACGGCGTCGGGCACCAGGCGCAGGTTGGCCGCGGAGAGCGCCCGTTCCGCATCGCTGGGGTCCGGGACGTGCTGGCCCTTGGACAGGACCGTGATTCCGGAGTCCGTGACCTTGAAGCCGCGGGCGCGGTCCAGTTCGGGGTCGAGTCCGATCGCGGCCCCGGCCGGCACCTTGACGTTCTTGTCGATGATGGCGCGTTTGATGACTGCGCCTTCGCCGACGTTGACCTTGTCCATCAGGACCGAGTCCAGGACCCGGCTCGAGGTGCCGACGTAGACGTCGTTGGAGAGCACGGAGCCTTCCACGATGCCGCCGGAGACGACGACGCCGCTGGCCACGATGGAATCCAGTGCCGTGCCCACGGTGTTGGACTTCCCGCGGACAAACTTGGCCGGCGGGGAGATGGTCTGGCGGGTGTAGATCGGCCACTCGGAGTTGTAGAGGTTGAAGACCGGAACAGGGGAGATCAGGTCCATGTGGGCGTCGTAGAAAGAATCGATGGTGCCGACGTCGCGCCAGTAGGTGCGGTCCCGTTCGGTGGAGCCCGGAATGTCGTTAAGGGTGAAGTCGTAGACGCCGGCCTCGCCCTGGTTGACGAAGTACGGGATGATGTCCCCGCCCATGTCGTGCTTGGTATCGAGGCGCTCGGCGTCAACGTGGAGGGCTTCGATAAGGGCATCGGCGTCGAAGACGTAGTTGCCCATGGAGGCCAGGAACTGGCTGGGGTCGGCCGCGAGGCCCGGTGTTGACGACGGCTTCTCCACGAACGCGGCAATCTTCTCCGGGTTGTCCGCATCGGTTTCGATCACGCCGAACTGGTCCGCCATGTGCAGCGGCTGGCGGACCGCGGCGACCGTGGCCTTGGCCCCGCTCGCGACGTGCTGCTCCACCATCTGGGAGAAGTCCATCCGGTAGACGTGGTCTGCGCCGACCACGACCACGATGTCGGGGTTGGCGTCGTGAATGAGATTCAGCGACTGATAAATGGCGTTGGCGCTGCCGAGGAACCAGCTCTTGCCGACGCGCTGCTGAGCCGGAACCGAGGCCACATAGTTGCCCAGCTGGGTGGACATCCGCCACGTTTCGGAAATGTGCCGGTCAAGGCTGTGGGACTTGTATTGCGTCAACACCACAATTTGCAGATAGCGGGAATTCACAAGATTTGAAAGGGCAAAGTCAATGAGCCGGTAGCTTCCGGCAAACGGGACACCAGGCTTGGCCCGGTCCGCCGTCAACGGCATGAGCCGGTTTCCCTCGCCACCTGCGAGGACAATTGCCAAAACTCTCTTTTGATGCGGCATGGTGATAGCTCCTGAACGCCTTCGTTACTCCCCAATACAGTCCGGCATGCCCGAACGTCTTCACACTAGATCAGTTCCACCGTAACGACTACCTTGGTGCATGTGCGAATAGATATTGTGACCAAAGAATTCCCGCCGGAAATTTATGGCGGCGCCGGTGTCCATGTGGCCGAGCTCAGCCGAGTGCTGGCCCAACGCGTGGACCTTCAGGTGCGTGCCTTCGGCGCGCCCCGCGAGCCCGGGTACCACGGAGCGACTGTCACGTCGTATTCCGTGCCCGAAGACCTGGGCTCCGCAAACGCCGCCATCCAGACCCTCGGGGTGGACCTGAGGATCGTTCCGGACATCGCCGGCGCGGACCTGGTCCACTCCCACACCTGGTACGCCAACATGGCCGGACACATCGCGTCGCTGCTTCACGGCATCCCGCATGTACTGAGCGCGCACAGCCTGGAGCCGCTGCGCCCGTGGAAGGCCGAGCAGCTTGGTGGCGGCTACGCGGTGTCCTCCTGGGTGGAAAAGACCGCCTACGAGGCCGCCGCCGCCATCATCGCCGTCTCGGAAGGCATGCGCCAGGACATCCTGCGCAGCTATCCGGACGTTGACCCGACCAAGGTCAAGGTGGTCCACAACGGCATTGACGTCAGCCAGTGGAACCGGGACGAGGCTGATGACATCATCCGTCCGCTCGGAATCGATCCGGAGCGCCCCAGCGTTGTTTTTGTGGGCCGGAACACCCGGCAGAAGGGCGTGCCGTACCTGTTGCGGGCCGCCGCCAAGCTCCCGGCCGACGTCCAGCTGGTGCTGTGCCTCGGTGCCGCGGACACCCCGGAACTGGCGGCCGAGACGGCACGCCTGATCGAGGAGCTGCAGAGCCAGCGCAGCGGCGTGATCCTGATCGAGCGGATGCTGCCCCGCAACGAGGTCATCCAGGTGCTCAGCCACGCGACGGCGTTCGCGTGCCCGTCCATCTACGAACCGCTGGGCATCGTCAACCTTGAGGCGATGGCGTGCGGTGCCGCTGTGGTGGCCAGCGCCACCGGCGGTATCCCGGAGGTCGTCGAGCACGGCAAGACCGGACTGCTTGTTCCGATCGAGCAGGTCACGGACGGCACGGGAATCCCTCTGGACCCGGAGAAGTTCGTCACCGACTTTGCCGAGGCCCTCATCGAAGTGGTGTCTGATCCTGCCCGGGCGCGCGCCATGGGCGAAGCCGGCCGGCGCAGGGCCGAGGAGCACTTCTCCTGGGAATCCATCACGGAGACCACGCTCGAGGTCTACCGCGCGGTGCTCCAGCAGGGCTCCTGACCCCGCGACGGAACAGCACCACAGCGTCACTGCATTTCAGTGTCACTGCACTTCGACGATGGCGCCGCCCCGGCTGAGGGGGCGGCGCCGTCGTCGCATTTCGGCTGGGTCAGCTGCGGGCTTTGGTGCCCTGGGCCTTGGTGCCGTGAGCTTTTGTGCCGTGAACGGCGCGGGCAAGCAGGATCTTTTCGTCCAGGGGCGCCTGGCCGCTGGCCCGCTGCTTGCGGAAGTAGTCCCGGGCCTCGTCCTGGCGGACCTTCTCCGCGCCGGTGGAGATCTCAGCGCGGAGGTGCTCCGGGCCATACCCGAACGCGTCCACCAGGTCCAGGGCATGCGGGCGGATCTTCACGAGCAGGCGGTTGATGTATTCGCCCACAGTGCGTCCGCGCTGCATCGACAGCCTGCCGTTCATGAGGTACCAGGACAGGTTCTTCTCGATCAGGGACAGGCCGAAGAGATCGCGCAGCCACGTCAGGACTTTGTGCGTGCCCGGGTCTGTCACCTTGCCGAGGGCCTCGGTAAAGGCCTCCCACTGCAGCAGTTCCGCATGGGCCTGGGCGGCTTCGATGAGTTCGTGCTGGTGGGCGTTGAACAAGGCGGCGCCCTGCTGCTGCGGGAGCTTGTTCGCGCCCTTGAGGGCCGTGGCCACCTCCGCGACCATGGTCTGGACGCGGTCCGTGAGCAGAGTCCGCTGGCTTGCTTCGTCCTTGATCGCCAGCGCTGCCTTCTGCACTGATCCGGTGTCGGCCACGAACTGGGCGACGCCGCGCAGTCCGGTGCGGTGGATCGCAGCACCGGTGGCCTGGCCCACGACATAGCGGGCCAGCACGCCGACGTTGACGGTGCGGAATTCCTTGGCGTAGTCCGCCAGCAGGCGCTTGGCGACCAGCTGCAGCAGGACCGTGTTGTCGCCTTCGAACGTGGCGTACACGTCGAGGTCGGCGCGGAGGGAGGCGAACCGGTTCTCGATCAGGAATCCCGCACCACCGCAGGCCTCGCGGCATTCCTGCAGCGTATCCAGGGCGTGCCAGGTGCTCAGCGGCTTCAGGGCCGCGGCCAGGGTTTCGAGGTCCTGGCGGTCCTGGTCGGTGTCGTGGCGGCCGGAGAAGACGTCGTCGAATTTCTGCAGCAGCTGCTCGCTGGCGAAGCTGGCGGCGTACGTGGTGGCCAGCCGGGTGAAGAGCCGGCGCTGGTGCCGCTGGTAGTCCAGCAGCACTTCCTCGTCGGTCTGCGAGGAGGCATTGAACTGCCGGCGTTCGGTGGCGTACTGGATGGCGGTTTTCAGGGCCAGCTTCGACGCCGTCACGGCGGCGCCGTCGAGGGAGACCCGGCCCTGGACCAGCGTGCCGAGCATGGTGAAGAAGCGGCGGCCCGGGCTGGCGATGGGGGACGTGTAGTTGCCCTCGGGGTCGACGTCGCCGTAGCGGTTCAGGAGGTTGGTGCGGGGGATCCGGACGTTCGTGAAGTGCAGCCGGCCGTTGTCGATGCCGTTCAGGCCGCCCTTGACACCATCGTCCTCGCCCCCGATGCCCGGCAGGAACTCCTTGGTCCCGGGGTCCCGGAGGTCCATGTAGAACGCGTGCACGCCGTGGTTGACGCCCTTTGTCACCAGTTGGGCGAACACGACGGCGGCCAGGCCATCGGTGGCGGCGTTGCCGATGTAGTCCTTCCACGCTGCCCGGAACGGTGTGTGGACCACGAACTCTCCGGCGGCGGGGTCGTAGGTGGCGGTGGTGGCAATGCTGGCCACGTCCGAGCCGTGCCCGGTCTCGGTCATGGCGAAGCAGCCTGGGATCTCCAGGCTCATGATGCCGGGCAGCCATTTCTCGTGGTGTTCCGCGGTGCCGAGGTGGTTCACTGCGGAGCCGAACAGGCCCCACTGCACGCCGGCCTTGATCTGCAGCGACGGGTCGGCGATGACCAGTTCCTGGAAGCCGGCCACGTTGCCGCCGTGGTCATCGGAGCCGCCCACGGACTCCGGAAATGCGCGGTGGACGGCGCCATTGTCCACCAGGATCCTGAGCTGCCCGAAGACGCGTTGGCGGTGTTCTGTGTGGGTCTGGCCCTCGATCTTGTGCAGTTCCGGGCGGCCGGCGAGGCCCCTGGACTTCAGCCGGATGGCGGCCCACTTGCCGAGCAGCTGTTCGCCAAGGGCCGCGACGTCGACGGCGGGCGCCCCAGGGGAACCGGGCTGGCCGGAACGGCCGGCTGCCGTGGTTGCCGCCGGCTGTTGTGGTTGCGGCCGGCGGCGGGGTGCGTTGCCGGTGGTGCGGTCGGCTAGTTCAGTCATGTCGTTTCCTTCTGTGGTTCTGACAATCTTTAGTGCTGACAGTTAAGGTCGCGGGCGGGGGCCGGTGTGCCGCTGCTACGGCGCGCCCTGGCCTGCCGGGTCTGTTGATTCCGTTTGTGCTGCTTCTTCTTCGGGACGAGGTGCCTGCAGCTCCGGGGCGATGCCGAAGCAGAGCCAGTCCGTGATCTGCCGCGCCATGGCCTCCTGGCCGGGCTTGGCCGGTCCGGGCGGGCTGGCGAGCCACTGTTCGCCGGCATTCCGGACCAGGCCGATCGCGGCGTTGGGCCAGTAGCCGATCACGGCTTCCTTGTCCTGGCCGCCGCCCAGATGGCTGCGCATCGGCCGGGCAATCATGTCGCTGATGGCGGCGAAGAAGTGGCTCAAGGCTCCCGCCGTGGACATGGACGGGCCGGCCGTTTCGGCCTCGCCGGAAGTATGGCGCGTGACGAACGTGTAGACATTCGGGCTGGTCTCGGCCATTTGGAGGTACGCGGACACCATGGCGAACAGGCCTTCGCGGGGCGTCTGGGCGCTCTGGGCCGCCTCCTGGATGCGCCGCTGCATCTGGCTCAGGACCACCTCGCCCACGGCCTGCTGGAGTCCGGCTTTGTCGCCGAAATAGCGGTAAAACACGGACTTCGACGTTCCCGCGGCTGCGGCAATGTCCTCCATGGACGCATCGCTGCCGAGGGCATGCACCGCTTTCCGGGCCGACTTGATCAGCTCCCGCCGCCGTTCCTCGCGGTGGGACTGCCAGCGGGAAGCGCGGCCGTCGACGGCGGCCTGCCCGGCGGGCACGGTGGCTTTGGGGATGTTCACGATACCCAGCGTATCAGGTACGCTGGGTATCGGTAATCGCTTTGATCGAAGGAGACAGCCCATGTCCGTCAACGGACAGTCAGTGCCCCGCCCCCAGCCAGCCGCCGCATCCGCCGCCGGGAAGACACAGCACGCCGGCGCAGGCCCGGCACAACTCCGCAAGGCCGTGGTCGTGGGCGGCAACCGCATCCCGTTCGCCCGGACCGGAGGCGCGTACACGAAGTCCTCCAACCAGGACATGCTCACGGCCGCCCTTGATGGCCTGATCGCCCGCTTCGGCCTGCAGGACGAGCGGATCGGGGAAGTGGCTGCGGGGGCGGTCCTCAAGCACTCCCGGGATTTCAACCTCACCCGCGAAGCGGTGCTCGGCTCGGCACTCTCCGCCGAGACCCCGGCGTATGACCTCCAGCAGGCCTGCGCCACCGGCCTGGAAACGGTGCTTGGCCTGGCGAACAAGATCAAGCTGGGCCAGATCGATTCCGCGATCGCCGGCGGCGTCGACTCGGCCTCTGACGCCCCCATCGCCGTCAGCGAGGGACTCCGCGAGGTGCTCCTTGACCTCAACCGCGCCAAGACGATGTCCCGGAAACTGCAGGTCCTCAGCCGGCTCCGCCCCAAGGATCTGGCGCCCGATGCCCCGAACACGGGGGAGCCGCGCACCGGCCTGTCGATGGGCGAGCACCAGGCGCTGACCACGGCGCAGTGGAAGATCACCCGCGAGGCCCAGGACGAACTGGCCTTCAACAGCCACCGGAACCTGGCCGCGGCCTACGACGCAGGCTTCTTCGATGACCTCCTGACCCCCTACCGGGGACTGAGCCGCGACTCCAACCTGCGCGCCGACACGAGCCCGGAGAAACTGGCCACCCTCAAGCCCGTTTTCGGCAAGAACCTGGGCGCCGAGGCGACCATGACGGCCGGCAATTCCACCCCGCTGACCGATGGCGCCTCCACCGTTCTGCTGGCGTCCGAGGAATGGGCCGACGCCCACGACCTCCCCAAGCTCGCCGCGGTGATCGACGGCGAGGCTGCCGCCGTCGACTTTGTCCACGGCAAGGACGGGCTGCTCATGGCCCCGGCCTTCGCGGTTCCGCGGCTTCTCGCACGCCACAATCTCAGCCTCGCGGACATCGACTTCTTCGAGATCCACGAGGCTTTCGCCGGCACGGTGCTCAGTACCCTCGCGGCGTGGGAGGACGACGAATTCGGCCGCACCCGCCTGGGCCTGGACGGCGCCTTCGGCAGCATCGACCGGGCCAAGTTGAACGTCAACGGCTCCTCGCTGGCCGCCGGACACCCGTTTGCGGCCACGGGCGGCAGGATCGTGGCCTCGCTGGCCAAAATGCTGCACGAAAAGGGAGACGTCAACGGGCGTCCGGCCCGCGGCCTCGTGTCCATTTGCGCCGCCGGCGGCCAGGGCGTCGTCGCAATCCTCGAAGCACTCTAGGGAGAACCGGATGAGCGACAAGTACACCCGGCTGGTCAGCCACGGAATCGGCAAAGACCTCGCCAAGCGGCTCGGCCTCCCGCAGCCAGTGGTCCTCCGGCGGCACGAGCCCGGCCGCCCCCTCATCGACGGACCGGTCCTGGTTCAGGGATCAACCGGCGGCGCCGACGAGCTCGCCGCCACCCTGCTGGACTGGAACCTCGATGTCCGTCGACACGCGATACCCAAGGAGAAGCTCGGCGCCATCATCCTGGTGCTGGACGAGCTGGCCCACCCCGGCGATCTTGAGAAGCCGGTCCTCACCGCCGCCGCGTCGCTGCGTGACCTCGCCCCGAACGCCCGCGTCATCACTATGTCCCGCACGGCGGGCTCGGCCACGGAACCGGCAACGGCGGCTGCCAGGCAGGGCGTGGACGGTCTCCTGCGGTCTTTGGCCAAGGAACTCCGTGCCGGCGCCACCGGCAACGGCATCCTGCTCGCCGACGGCGCCCGGACCACGAGCCCGGCAGCACTGGGGGCGCTGAGGTTCTTCCTCTCGGGCCGCTCGGCGTTCGTAGACGGGCAGTTCCTGACCGTCAGCTCCGGCGCCGGCCAGCTGCCCGACGACGTCGAGAAGCCGCTGGCCGGCAAGGTGGCCGTGGTGACCGGCGCAGCGCGCGGCATCGGGGCCGCAATTGCCCGCACCCTCTACCGCGACGGCGCCACACTCATCCTCGTGGACATTCCGGCGGCGGGAGAGCATCTGGCGGCAGTGGCCAACGAGGTCCATGGGACGGCCCTGCAGCTGGATATCAGCCGCGACGACGCCGGCCAGCGGATCATCGACCACGCCGCGGCACGGCATGGCCGGCTGGACATCATGATCCACAACGCAGGGATCACCCGGGACAAGCTCCTGGCCAACATGGACGCCGGCCGCTGGAACTCCGTGCTCGCGGTCAACATCGCCGCGCAGCTGCGGATCAATGAGGCCCTGCTGGCCTCGGAGCACTTCCGCGACTCGCCCAGGATCGTGTCCGTGGCCTCCACCAGCGGGATCGCCGGGAACCGCGGCCAGACCAACTATGCCGCGTCCAAGGCCGGCGTGATAGGCATGGTCCGCGCCACGGCGGCGCTGATCGGCGAACGCGGCGGGTCCATCAACGCCGTTGCGCCCGGCTTCATTGAAACGGAGATGACCGCCAGGATCCCGTTCGCCACCCGCGAAGTGGCGCGCCGGCTCAACTCCCTGCAGCAGGGCGGCCGGCCGGGCGACGTCGCCGAGGCCATCGCGTTCCTGGCCAGCGACGCCGCGGGTGGGATTTCCGGGGAGGTGCTGCGCGTCTGCGGGCAGAACCTGGTCGGCGCATGAGCGGACCCCAGACCGTCATCCTGGGCGAGATGCCCGCACTGTCCAAGCTCTACGTCAACGCAGCGGCCGCCGCGGCACGGCGCCGGGTCCTGGGCACCCACGGCGGCACCGAACTGCCGGCCTACACCCACGAGGTCCGTGGCGTGAAGGCCGACGTCGCCAACCTGACGGCCTTCCAGCACCTGATCGGCGAGAGCGCGAGCGATGTCCTCCCCGCCGGCTTCATCCATGCCCTGGCGTTTCCGCTGGCCATGAGCGTGATGAACCGGGACGATTTTCCGCTGCCCCTGCTGGGCATGATCCATCTGACGAACACCGTGGTGCAGTCCGCGCCGGTCCTGTTCACCGAGGCCCTGGATATCCGGGCCCGGGTGGAGAACCTCCGCGGCCACCGGGCGGGCACCCAGCTCGATGTCGTGGCCGAGGTCCGTGCCGCCGGCCAAGATGAAGTCCGCTGGCGTGGGGTCTCGACCTACCTGGCCAAGGGGGTGTTCCTTCCGGGGATCGACAAGGCCTCGGTGGCCGTGCCGCCGCCGCCATTCTCCGTGCCGGATCCCACGGCCCTGTGGCAGCTGGGCGTCGATACCGGGCGTGCCTACGCGGCTGTGTCCGGGGACTTCAACCCCATCCACCTGAGCGTCCTGACCGCCAAGGCCCTCGGGCAGCGGCGGTCCCTTGCCCACGGCATGTACCTGGCGTCCCGGGCGCTGGCCGACGTCGGTGCCGTCCGAGGGGATTCGTTCACCTGGGAGGTGGCCTTCGAGGCCCCCGTGTTCCTGCCGGCCCGCGTGGCGCTCGACATCAGCACCGTGCAGGCGGACGGCGGCGGGTGGGAGCGCTCGGACTACGTGGCATGGAACCCGCTGTCCGGGCGCCGGCACTTCAGCGGCTCTGTCGCGGCGCTGCCATAGCCGGCGCTGCCACAGCCGGGCAGGACAGACAGACCGACCGGGTCAGACCGGGCCGCCCCGCCGGCAGACGGAGAGTATTTCCTAGTCTGCCGGCGCCGTGGCCGGTTTGGCCTCCGGCCGCCCGGGCGTGGCCACGCGCAGCATGCGGTGCAGGCTCAAGAGGATGGATTCGACCGCGCTCGGGGCGTCCGTGCTGTGCTGCTCGGAGCCAATCCGGGCGGCCAGTTCGCTGATCGCCGCATCGGCGGCAGCCGCCAGCTCGGTCTGGCGTTCGGGCTGTTCCTCTTCCAGAGCCCGCAGCACGTCGCCGACGGAAGCCATGGCGTCCCCGAGGGGCACTGCGTATTCGTCGGGCACCACAAAGGGGGTGTCCTCGGCCCAGATGACATCCGAGAGCACTTGGGTCACGTCCTGGACGTGGAAGGTCAGGCGCTCGAGATCCCGCAGGTTCCGGTAGTCGAGGTTCAGGTCGCGCGGATGCAGGTGGCGTCGGGGATTTGCCTGGCGGCTGGCGTCGGCTTTTTCGACGGCGAGCCGCACGGAGCGGGCGTGGGCTGCGAGCGCTTCCGAGCGGCGGGACCAGTCAACATGCTCCGGCGGCCAGCTTTCCTTCAGCGCCTTGCCCATGTCCCAGAGTTGCTGGGCGAGGGCCTGGCGCAGTTCCGCGATACTTAGCTCTGCCGCCCGGAAGTGCAGCGGCGGGAAGACCAGCAGGTTCACGACGATGCCCACCGTGACGCCGACGCCCATCTGGAACAGGTATCCGAAGGAGAACGTGTCCGGATTATGGCCGCCGACCAACAGCACCAGGAGCGCCGCCGTCGGGATCCAGTCCCGGCCCGAACCGATCTTGGGCAGGCCGGCGAGGATAACGCCCAGTCCCATGACCACCGCGACCGTCCACGGCGACGGCGAGCCGAGGCTGAACAGCATGAACGCAAGGCCCACCCCGATCGCCAGTCCGACGAGCGTCTGGACGCCCTGCCGCATGGAGCCGGCAACGTTCTCGTACATGGCCACCAAGGCGCCCAGCGGGGCGTAGTACGGATAGTCGGCCGCTGAGCCCGGCATGAAGGGTGCGATCGCGAAGGCGACGCCCGCGGCCAGCCCGGCTTTCAGGGCCAGCTGCAGCCGGGGCCACAGCACCGCCGCGGCGACAGCGCTGCCCGCGGTGCGGGTCCATCGGCGCAGCAGGGAGGGCGGGTTGCCGGCTTGCTTTTCTGGAATGGCCATTCGGCTCACCCTATGGCCGGGAGGCTCGTGCGACAACTGGACGAACCCCGGAGCGGGCCGCCCAAGCCGAAACGGGGCCGGTCAGGACGCCGCGTGGGCGGCCCGCCGCACCGCCGCGGACAGCCGCTGGGCCCGCCCCTCGGTCCGGCCTTCCTCGCTGCGGCGGGGCACATACCCGAACCCGAGGCCGTAGCCGGGATCCGCGACGCCGAGGGCCGCGTTCGCTCCCTCGTGCCCGAAGGCCAGCTGGCTGCCGAAGTTCCGCCCAGGCTGGGGTTTCATGAACACGACGGCAAAGGCGTTGTCCTGCCCGGAGCACCGGTCCAGTCCCCAGACCTGCTCAGCGGCCATGAGCTCGATGGTGGCGGGGTTCAGGAAAGCGGGAACGCCGTCCACTCCGGTGGTGGCGGCGGCGTAGAGCCTGGCCAGCCCCTCGGCTGACCCCACACCACCTGCGCTGCTCATACCCGAGGCGCGCACCAAGCGGTGGTTGGGCAGTTCCATGATGGTGCTGACCGGCGCGTTGCTGTTCAGCCCGTCGAGGCTGAGCGGGTCCAGCCACGGCTGGGCCGGGTCAGGGTCGTAGAGCACCTCGCGGTACCGGGGTTCCTGGCCCTCGGGCAGGCCCAGGAAGAAGTCGATGCCCCACGGGCGGCGGATGCGTTCGTCGTAGAGCCCCTGCAGCGTCATCCCCGTGACGCGGCGGCAGAGCTCCTCCATCAGGATCCCTATGGTCAGGGCGTGGTAGCCGAAGGCCGTGCCCGGGCGCCACAACGGCGCCGAGGCCGCGAGACGCCGCGCCGCGGCCGGGGTGGCGAACTCCGCCAGGGGAAACCCGCCGGCGACGCCGGGCAGCCCCGCCTGATGGGATAGGGCCTGCCGCACCGTGAGCCGGTCCTTGCCGTGGACGCCGAACTCAGGCCAGTAGGACGCGACGGTCCGGTCAAGGTCGAGCCGGCCGTCCTGGACGAGGAGGGCGATGACGAAGGCGGCGACTCCCTTGGAACAGGAGTAGGTGCCCGTGATGTCGCCGGGGACGAATCCCGGTCCGCCGCAGAGGTCCAGCACCTTGGTGCCGTGGTGGTAGGCCGACAGCTGCGCGCTGTAGCCCGGATCCTCGGAAAGGAAAGAGTCGAAGAGCTCACGCACACCCGCAAATCCGGGCGCGGCAAAGCGAGCCGCACCGGCCGCTGTCGGCATCAGGCTGCGCCGTGTCCCGGGGCGACCTCTTCGCCGGCCCGAACCGGTCCGGGCGGCGTTCCGTCGCCGAACGGCCGGCCGCCGAGGGATTCGCGGCCGTGCTCCGAGAGCCAGTTGCCCAGTTCCGGTCCGCGCGGGACCACTCCGGTGGGATTGATGTCCTCATGCACGATGTAGTAGTGCTGCTTGATCTGCACAAAGTCGGTGGTGTCGCCGAACCCTGGCGTCTGGAACAAGTCGCGCGCGTAGGCCCACAGGACCGGCATCTCGCTGAGCTTTTGCCGGTTGCATTTGAAATGGCCGTGGTACACGGCGTCGAAGCGGGCCAGTGTGGTGAACAGGCGGACGTCGGCCTCCGTGATCGTGTCGCCCACCAGGTACCGCTGGCCCGCCAGGCGTTCCTCGAGCCAGTCCAGGGCCGTCCAGAGCCGATCGTAGGCAGCGTTGTAGGCCTCCTGGGAACCGGCAAAGCCGCAGCGGTAGACGCCGTTGTTCACCTCGGTGAAGACACGCCTGTTGACGGCGTCGATTTCTTCCCTGAGGTGCTCCGGGTACAGCTCCGGCGCGCCGGCGCGGTGGTACTGGGTCCACTCCGTGGAAAAGTCGAGCGTGATCTGGGGGAAATTGTTGGTGACTACCTGCCCGCTGGGGACGTCCACGATTGCCGGGACGGTAATCCCGCGGGGGTAGTCGGGGAAGCGGCGGAAGTAGGCGTCCTGGATGCGTTCGATTCCGAGGACGGGATCCCTGCCGTCCGGGTCGAGATCGAACGTCCAGGACCTGGCGTCATGGGCGGGGCCGGGCTGGCCGAGCGAGATGACCGCCTCCAGGCCGAGGAGCCGGCGCACGATCACCGTGCGGTTGGCCCACGGGCAGGCGCGCGCAGCGATGAGGCGGTAGCGGCCAGGTTCCACGGGCCAGCCGGGCTCGCCGTGGGCGCCCGTGGCACCGTCCCGGGTGATCCGGTCCTCAATGTAGTTGGTATCCCGGGTGAATTCCTCGCCGCCGGTCACATACGCGCCCTTGGTGCTGAATCCCGGATCGTCGGTGTGGGTACTCAGGCTCATGGTCCCAGCCTAAGGCCGGGAAGGGAACGGCCCGAACGCGGCCGCGAACACAGGGGCCATCGGCTGCCAGGCAAACCACCATGCCCCGGCCACAACCACGGCGAAGAGGGCAATCCACACCGCGGCGGGGATGGAGGTGGCCCTGGCCAGCAGGTACGCGTCCGACGTCGGGAGCCTGTCCCGGTGCCGCAAATGGACGTTGGCCAGTTTGCCGAGGTCCCTGACGGCAGCGACCAGCAGCGCCAGGCCCAGCACGATCATCACGTGGCCGTTGAACACCGGCGGCACGAACAGCACCAGGAGCGCCGCGGCCAGTACGGCGGCGGCCGTGATGAGGAGGCCCACGCCGTTGCGGAGGAACAGGAAGGACGCCAGGAGGATGAGCGTGCCCACCGACATCGCGGCCGGCCCCCAGCCGTTGAAACCGCACCAGACCATCGCCGCCCCGACGACGGCGGGCACGGGGTAGCCCCAGAACGTCGACCAGGCGGCGGAGAGGCGGCTCCTGCTGTACGTCGTGGTGGTGCCGGAGTGGTCCAGGCCCAGCCGGATGCCGCCGAGCCGCCGGCCGGTGGTGAGGGCGGCAAACGCGTGGCCGAGTTCGTGGGTCACGGTGGCGAGCAGGCCAAAGTAGCGCCAGGACAGGCGCGGCAGCGAGACGGCCACTGCCAGCAGGATCACCGCGAAGAGCTCAATACTGCTCACGTGCGGGCTGGGGGCGTGGGTGAATCCGGCAACGATCCGCTCCCACCATGTCAGGGCGAGGTTCGGTTCCCCCAGCAGGCCGGGCGGAGTCATGCCTTGCCCGAGGCATGCGCGATGCAGTACGCGGTCCAGGGCCTGGCCTCCAGCCGGTCCTCGGGGACCGGGGTGGCGCATACAGCGCAGATTCCGTAGGTGCCCTCGTCCATCCGCGCAAGGGCGGCATCGATCTGCAGCAGGGAAGCCCTGCTCTGTTCCAGGAGCGCGGAGGCCTGAGATAGTTCGAAGGCGATCGTCGTGCCCTCGGGGTCGTGTTCGTCGTCGACGTTGGAGTCGAGGCGGGCGGCATTGACCGAGGTGATGTCCCGGCGGAGGGCGGGCAGGAGGGCAAGCTTCCGGTCACGTTCCTCGCGCAGGAGGATCCGGAACCGTTCGACGTCAACCATAGGCTTCAAGGCTAGCGCGGCCGCTGTAGCGGCGCCTAAACGGGCCGAAGGAGCCGTCCGCGCCGGGAGCCAGCCAAGGACTCAACGAACTGGTAGATGACTCCCACATCCACGGAAGGGGCGGCGGGCGGTAGGGGCAGCGTCTAGAGTGGGCGCATGGTGGACCAGACGCACCCCGAGACCCCCGCAAACCCCGAGGACCGTCCAAACCCCAATCATCCTGCAGACGCCGGCAACGCCGCGGCCCCCGGAAGTCCCGGGCAGACCGGGGACACTGATACGGCCGACACGCTCCTGCGCGAACTCGCCGCAGCCTATGGCGTCGACACCAGCTACTGGGGCTGGGACGGAGTGCAGCGTTCCGTGGCCGCCGGGACCCTGCAGGACGTGCTGTCGGCCCTCGGGGTCCCCGCCAACGGGCCCCAGGAGCAGCAACGCTCCCTGGCCAAGTCCCGGCTGGCACCCTGGCGGCGCATCCTGCCCCCGGTCCTTGTAGTGAGGGAGGGACAGGAGTCCCGCGTCGACGTCCACGTCCCGCACGGAAGCGAAGTCCGCGTCTGGATCGACGCCGAAGACGGCAGCAGCTATGAGGCCGCCCAGCGGGAGAACTGGGACCAGCCGGTCGACGTCGACGGCGTCCTCACGGGACGTGCCACGTTCGCCATACCCGGCAGCCTCGGTCTCGGCTGGCACACGTTGAGAGCCGACGCCGCGGGCACGGCGGCGCAGTGTCCGCTGGTAGTTACGCCCGGCCGGCTCCGGGCCTCGGCCCTGCTCAAGGAACGCCGCACCTGGGGACTGACGGCCCAGCTGTACTCCGTGCGGTCCTCCCGGTCCTGGGGGATTGGCGACTTCGCCGATCTCGGGGACCTCGCCGAGGTTGCCGGGGAGCAGGGGGCCGGCTTTGTGCTCGTCAATCCGCTGCATGCCGCCGAACCAGTGCCGCCGGTCGAGGACTCCCCGTACCTGCCCACCACACGGCGCTTCTTCAACCCGCTCTACCTGCGGGTGGAGGAAATCCCGGAAAACGGTTACCTGGACGCAGCCGGCCGGGCCGAGGTGGCACGCCTGGCCGAAGGCCAGCAGGCGGCCAACCGTTCCCGGGACCTCCTGGACCGCAACGCCAGTTACGCGGCAAAGCTCTCGGCGCTGGAACACGTGTTTGCGGTCCGCCGCGGGCCGGCGCGCACCCGGCAGTTCGCCGACTTCTGCGCCGAGCAGGGGCAGGGGCTCGAGGACTTTGCGCTGTGGTCTGCGCTCGCCGAAGAGCTGCCGCCGTCGGCACCGGAATGGGCCGGAGCGGCTGCATCCCCGGCGTCGCCGTACTGTGTCGAGCAGCGGCCGAGGCTGGCAGCCCGGATCGAATTCCACTGCTGGCTGCAGTGGCTCTGCGACCAGCAGCTCGAGGCGGCCCAGCGTTCGGCACGCCAGTCGGGGATGGGGATCGGAGTCATCCATGACCTCGCTGTCGGGGTAAAACCCGGCGGTGCCGACGCCTGGACCCTCTCCGGCGTTCTTGCCCGGGGCGTGAGCGTTGGTGCGCCCCCGGACATGTTCAACCAGCTGGGCCAGAACTGGTCGCAGCCGCCATGGCATCCGGGCCGGCTCGCCGAATCCGGCTATGCCGCCTACCGGGACATGCTCCGCACCGTGCTGCGGCACGCCGGCGGCATCCGGGTGGACCATATCCTCGGCCTGTTCCGGTTGTGGTGGATCCCCGAGGGCGGGGGACCGGAGAGCGGCACCTATGTGCACTACGACCACGAGGCGCTCATCGGCATCCTTGCCCTCGAGGCGCAACGGGCCGGGGCGATCGTGATTGGCGAAGACCTGGGGGTCTTCGAGCCGTGGGTCCGGGGCTACCTGGCCGAGCGGGGAATATTCGGCACGTCGATTCTCTGGTTCGAACACGACGCCGATGGCCCGATTCCGCCGGAGCACTACCGCGAGCAGTGCCTGACCAGCGTCAACACCCACGATCTCCCCCCGACGGCGGGCTACCTCGCCGGTGAACACGTCACCTTGCGCGAATCGCTCGGGCTGTTGCGGCGGCCCGTGGCGGAAGAACGCGCCGAGGCCGCGGCCGAGCAGGAGGCCGTGCTGGCCCGGGTCCGGGCACGCGGCCTGCTGGCAGAAAACGGCACGGACGTCCGGACCACGGTGGAGGCGCTGTACGCCTACACGGCGCTGGCCCCGTCAGCGCTGCTGGGGGTGGCGCTGGTCGACGCCGTGGGGGAGACCCGGACCCAGAACCAGCCGGGCACCAGCACCGAATACCCGAACTGGCGCATTCCGCTGGCCGCTCCCGAGGGTGTGGTGCTGATCGATGACCTGCCGGACAACGAGCGGTTCCTGTCCCTGCTGGGCACCGTCCGCGGCGCGATGCATCCCGGAGGGTGACCGGACACGGGGGAGCCGGGCCCTGGACCGGGTGCGGGCAGTTTCTTGACCTGAGCCTGGCCTGAGGCCGGGAATGCAGACAGCATTGGCCGCACCAATACCGGCCGCTAGCATGGACCGATGACGCGGATCGGCCGACTCTCCCTGGCCGGCGGATGGGCGCTGGCGATGCTGCTGGCGGGGTGCACGTCGGTGCACCCCTTCCAGGCCGGCCCGCCTTCTCAGTCGCCATCTGCCGAGTCCCCACCGGCCGGGTCCCTGCCTGCCGGGCCGGCGGGGACCGAATCGCCGCCCGCGTCCCCCGGCCAGAACCCGACCGCCGCGGCCCCACCACCATCCCCGTATTTCGCGCAGCCGGCCCCGCACCCCGCCCCGGGCGGGCAGGCCAGCAGCGGAATCGCGCACATTGTGGTCATCGTCCAGGAGAACAAGGCGGCCTCGCAGATCATGGGCGCCAGCGAAGCGGGCTACTTCAACAAGCTTGCGGCGGAATTCTCGGTGGCCGCCAACTACCGGGCCATCACCCACCCGAGCCTGCCCAACTATCTCGCCCTCACGAGCGGAACGAGCGCGGGGATCACCAGCGACTGCAAACCGGACTCGTGCACCGCCGATGTGCGTTCGATCGCCGATGAGATCACCCAATCCGGACGGACCTGGAAAATGTACGCCGAGGGCATGCCCGCGCCCTGCGCCGCGCATGACTCCCGCCGGTATGCGGTGAAGCATAATCCGTTCATGTATTACCCTGCCGTGACGGACGACGTGGCCTCCTGCTCGGACCATGTTGTTCCGTATGACCGGCTGGGGCAGGACCTGCAGTCGCCGTCGACCCTGCCGGACTACGCTTTCATCAGCCCGGACATGTGCCACGACACCCACGACTGCTCCATCGGCACCGGAGACGACTGGCTCGCCCGCGAAGTGCCCAGGATCCTGGGATCCCCGGCCTTCACGACGCAGAACTCCCTGCTGGTGCTCACGTGGGATGAAGGCAGCAAAGACGACAACCGGGTGGCTACGGTTTTTGCCGGCCCGGCAGCGCGGAAGCACTTCACATCCAACGCCGCCTACTCGCACTATTCCTTGCTGCACACCATCGAGGACGTGTGGGGGCTGAGCCCCCTGACCGACGATGTCCGCAATGCGCCCCTCATGGGCGAATTGCTGAACCACTAGCGGTCAGCCTATTCCCGGCCAATACACAGGAACCACTGCCCATAATGGACCCGAAGCTCCGGTCAACCGCTATTTGACCGGAGCTTCGCCACATCCGCCTGCACCGCCGGCGGTGTCCGCCCGGGTGAAGCTAGGGCTTGGCCTCGACCAGGATGACCAGGGTCTCGGGCAGTACGCCGTCGTAGGCCATCGCCTCGCCCATTACGTCATTTTGCATCGCGGCCATGAGGGCATCCACGTCAGGGACATCCATCATCACTGCGACTTGCGTCGGGTTCTGGGGGTTGACGAACGTACGAATGTTGGTGATCCCCAGTGGGCCGAACACCTCTTCGCGCTTCGGCGAGGCAAGCCAGTGATCCTTGTCCTTGACATCGTGGTGGCCGATTATGGTTGGCATGGCGGTCCTCTCGCAGGGGGCCAGCGGTCCGCCGGCCCACTGCTCCGAAAGTTACTCGCCGCCGCATGCCCGGGCAAGTCATTTTTCCAGCCTCATACCGCCGCGTCTGTGCGCCTTCCGCGGGGCCGTGGCCTGAACTGGGCGGCCACCCGTCCCCAGCACCCGGTTCCCGTGACAATCTCCTCCGATAGGGGCCTTTGGGCACACGCCCGGCGCGTGCAGGAGTTCCTAAAATGAAGCATGGCCGCCGACGCGATCGAGGTGGAACGCAAGTACAGCCCTTCGGAATCCGACGCCCTCCCGCCACTGGCATCAATCCCAGGGGTGGATCGCGCCGGGCAGCCCGTCAACGAAATGCTGGACGCCGTCTACTTTGATACCAAAGCACTGTCATTGGCCAGGCAACGGATCACCCTGTGCCGGCGGTCCGCCGGTCCGGATCCAGGATGGCACCTCAAACTGCCGGTCGCCGTGGGGGAGCGCCGGGCTATACAGGAGCCGCTTGGCGGCGATCAGGATGCCGTGCCGGAAAATTTGCGGCAGCTGGTCCTCGTCCACAGCCGCTGCCACGCGCTGATTCCGGTTGCACACATCCGGACCAGCCGGAGGTTGACGCCGTTATACGCCGCCGACGGCGCAGTCCTTGCCAACTTCAGTGACGACCGTGTCGAGGCCCAATCCCTGCTAACCTGCGCGGGACCGTCGCGGTGGCGGGAATGGGAACTGGAACTCGCCGACGGCCCCCGTCGGCTGCTCCAGGACGCTGACGCTCTGTGCGCCGCAGAGGGAGTCACCATCGCCACGCACCCGTCCAAGCTCGCCCGGGCGCTCGGACCGGACTATCCGGAGAATCCGGCCACGGCTCCAAAGCCGAGCCGGGACGGTCCGGCCTCGGACGTCATGCTCTCGTACGTATCCCAACAGGTACGCGCCGTGAAGCTGAATGATCCTCGCGTACGGGTCAATGCGCCCGATGCCGTGCATCAATTCCGGGTGGCCGCCCGCCGGTTGCGGTCGGCACTGGCAACCTTTCGAACGCTCACAGATACGACGTCGGCCAGGTTTCTTAGGGGCGAGCTCCAGTGGCTCGCCGGCAACGTGGGCCAGGCCCGGGACGCCGAGGTCATCCGTGCCCGGCTAAAGGACATGATCAGTGCCGAACCTCCGGAGCTGTTAATCGGACCAGTCGCGCAGCAGATCCAGGAGCACCTCGGCACCGTCCAGCAACAGGGCCTTGCCACCGGCCTGGCCGCGCTGGACAGCACCCGCTACTTCCGCCTCCTCGATGCCCTCGATGCCTTCCTTGCGGTACCTCCGCTGAGCGGCGGGGCAGGCAACGATGCGCCGGGGACGGTTGGACGGCTCGTCTCCGCGGAACGAAAACGCCTCAAGGCGGCGGTCCGGTCCCTTGACGGCGGCGCAGGCGGGACACCGCAAGATGCCGCATTGCATGAAGTTCGGAAGGCTGCGAAGCGGCTGCGCTATGCCGCAGAGGCGGCTGCCCCCATTTTCGGCACTCAAGCAACGAACGTTGCCCGGGCCGCGGAGGGCATCCAGGAGATCCTCGGAGACTTCCAGGACAGCGTCGTCACCCGGGAAACCCTACTGGTGCTGGCGGGGCAGGCCGCGGCTGGCCCCGGCGCCGGATTTACCTTCGGGCGCCTGCACGCCCTTGAGCAGCAGCGCGGCAACGAAGCCCGCTTGCGGTTCTACTATGCGTGGCAACAGTCCAGGCCGAAACCCCTGCGCTGGGCCTAGCCACCGCGTCCGAACGCCGGGAGAACCCCTATGATCGAACCCCGCAGCGCAATGCCGGCCATCTGGTCGGACGGACTGGGCCGCGCCAGCATCCGCTCCGTGCAGGTCCTCGCCGTGTCCGCCCTCGCATGGGCGATCATCTGGGCCGCCAGCCGCATCCCGCTCGTCATCATCCCCGTCCTCATCGCCGTTATCCTGGCCGCAGCGATCTCCCCGCTGGTCCGCTGGCTCACCGGGCACGCGTGGCCGCGCGCCCTCGCGGTGGTTGCCTCGTTCGTGGCCATTCTCGCCGTTTTCGGCAGCGTCATCGCCGGCATCGTCATTCTGGTCTCCAACCAGTGGGGCGAGCTCACGGCCCGGGCCGCTGCGGGAGTCGAACAACTGCACTCATTCCTGAACCACGGACCTGTCCCTGTCAGCGACCAACAGATCACCGCCGTCATGGACTCGGTGCGGGAGTTCTTCACCTCGAGCACGTTCAGTGCAGAAGCCCTCACCGGTGCCCGCACCGCGGTGGAAATCTTCACCGGCGCGGTGCTGATGGCCGTCACCCTGTTCTTCTTCCTCAAGGACGGGCCCGAAATCCGGGCCTTTCTCATTGGCATGCTGCCGGCCGACCAGCGCGCCAAGGCACGGCTGGCGGCGGATCGCAGTACCGTCGTCCTGGGCGGGTATGTCCGCGGCACGGCCATGGTGGCCGCGGTTGACGGTCTCGTCGTCGGGATCACCCTCGCCATCATGGGAGTGCCGCTGGCCCTGCCGCTGGGAGTGTTCATCTTCATCGGCGGATTCATCCCGATCGTCGGCGCTACCGTCGCTGGCACCCTCGCCATTGTCGTCGCGCTGGTCTCCAACGGACTGGTCCAGGCGCTCATTGTTGTGGCCGTGGTCATCGGCGTGAACCAGCTCGAACACCACTTCCTGCAGCCGGTCCTGATGGGCAGGGTCCTCAGCATCCACGGCCTGGCGATACTGCTCGTCCTGGCTGCCGGCACCATACTGGCCGGCATTGTCGGCGCGCTGCTGGCCGTGCCGATCACCGCCGTCACGTGGACGGTCGTGAAGACATGGACCGGCAAGGACCCGCTGCCCGGACTTGAGCCGCCCGGTCCGGAGCTGGCCGGACCTGAGATGTCCGGACCGGAGCTGCCCGGACCGGAGCCGCGGTAGGCTCGCCGTTCCGGACGCGGCCTGCAGCTGGCCGCCGCAAAGGGGGCCCGGCACTACAATTGACCGGTTCCCAGGACTTGCTCCTGCCCGGCACACGCCCGGCCACCAACAGAAAGATCCGATGCAGACCACTTCTGACCACGCCGTCCCGGCGCAAGTTGACCTGAAGCAGGCCGACCGCCCGGACCGCAAGCCCCTGGTCCGCTGGCTACTGGCCAACCAGGTCGCACCCGCCGGCCCCGAAGCCGAGGAAGATCACAAGCCCAACGCCTGGTGGAAAGTCATGTGCCTGACCGGCGTCGACTATTTCTCAACCCTGTCCTACCTTCCCGGTATCGCCGCCCTGGCCGCCGGTGCCCTGTCGCCGCTGGCCACCCTGCTCATTGTGGCCCTGACCCTGCTGGGCATGCTGCCCATGTACCGCCGGGTCGCGCAGGAGAGCCCGCACGGGCAGGGCTCGGTTGCCATGCTGGAGAAGCTGCTTCCGTTCTGGCGCGGCAAGTTCTTCGTGCTGCTGCTGCTCGGGTTCGTGGCGACCTCGTGGATCATCACCATCACCCTCTCCGGAGCCGACGCGACGGTGCACCTGCTCGAGAACCCGATCGTCCCGGCGGGATTGAAAGGCAGTGCCGTGATCATCACGGTGATCCTGCTGCTGATCCTGGGCGGGGTGTTCCTGCTCGGCTTCAATGAGGCCGTGGGCGTCGCCATTCCGCTTGTGGCCGTCTACCTGCTCCTGAACGCCGTCGTCGTCGCCGCCGGGTTCATGCACGTCTTCTCCGATCCGTCCCTGATCGCCGGCTGGACCGACCGGCTGCTCGCCAGCGCCGGCGGCGGCCCCATGGACCTGATCGGCCCGGCCGTCATCGCCTTCCCCCTGCTGGTCCTGGGCCTGTCCGGGTTCGAGACCGGCGTCTCGATGATGCCGCTGATCAAGGCCACCGGCGACAGCCCCGAGCAGGTCATGGCGTCCCGGGTCAGGAACACCCGCAAGCTGCTCACCACGGCGGCGGCCATCATGAGCGTCTACCTGATGTCCACCAGCTTCCTCACCACGGTCATGATCCCGGCCAAGGAGTTCGAGGAGGGCGGACAGGCCAACGGCCGCGCCCTGGCGTTCCTCGCCCACGACCTGTTCGGCGCCGGGTTCGGCACCGTATACGACATTTCCAGCGCCCTGATCCTCTGGTTCGCCGGAGCCTCCGCCATGGCCGGGCTCATCAACATCGTGCCCCGGTACCTGCCGGCCTACGGCATGGCGCCGGAATGGGGCCGGGCCGTCCGCCCGGTCGTGATCGTCTACACCGTGCTGAGCGTCGGCATCACCATCGCCTTCAACGCCGACGTCAACGCCCAGGCAGGTGCCTACGCCACCGGCATCCTGGCCATGATGGTTTCCGGAGCCGTCGCCGTGACAGTCTCCGCGATCCGCCGGCACAGCCGCGCCGGCACCATCGGCTTCGGTGCGCTGACCCTGGTCCTGCTGTACGCGCTGGCCGCCAATGTCATCGAAAAGCCCGACGGCATTGCGATCTCGGCTTTCTTCATCGCCGGCATCATCGTCGTCTCGCTCATCTCCCGGGTCCAGCGCACCACCGAACTGCGGCTGGAAACCATCGAGTTCGACGAGGCGGCCCGGCAGTTCATCACCGATTCGATTGCCTTCGACGGGCAACTGAACGTCATCGCCAACAAACGCCAGGCCGGTGACAAGGCTGAGTACGCGGACAAAGAGTACGAACAGCGCGGGCTGAATCCCGTCCCGGGCCCGGCGGATGTCATCTTCCTGGAAGTGGAAATCTCCGATCCTTCGGCGTTCAGCCACACGCTCCGGGTCGAAGGCATCGAAGTGGAGGGCTACCGGGTCCTGCGGGTGAAGTCCCCGGCCGTGCCGAACGCGATCGCGGCGGTCCTGCTGGCCATGCGCGACTCGACCGGCACGAAGCCCCAGTGCTATTTCGAGTGGTCCGAGGGCAACCCCGTCGGCCACCTCATGCGGTACCTGTTCCTGGGTGAGGGCGACACCGCGCCGCTGGTGCGCGAAATCCTCCGCGAGACAGAGCCCGACCAGGCACTCCGGCCCGCCATCCACGTGGGTTAGGCAGAGCGCACTCTGACCACAACAATCAGCCCCGCCGGGATTTGAGCAGTTCAGATTCCGGCGGGGCTCTCCGTGTCCTGCGACCCGTATCTGCTCTCACACCCGGTACCCGGGCCTCAGACGTTGGCTGATTTCCCCCACGGGCCGATCTGGTCCAGGGTGTATCCGTCCGGGTATGCCACGACGTTCATCTTTCCCGGCACAAATATGGGCTCCGTCGGCAACGGACGCAGCCTGGCCTTGAGGGAGCGGAACCGCAGCACCGCATTGAACGGCACGCGCAGCACTGCCGGGGCAGGTTTCAGGCCCAGGGCCACAGCGACCTGGGTTTTGTCCATCATCAGCGCCAGGATGGTCGGGGTGAACCGGCGAAGCAGGGCGGGGATACGGCTGGCGAAGGCCGCGACGGTCGCGTTGAACAGCATCGAGCCCTCGGGGCTCGGGCCCATGTTCCGGTCCTCGTATTCGTCCAGGAACCGCTCCGCCTCCGCGAAGGTGGCCGGGATGCCCTCGAGCCCCATCTGCCGGCCCAGTTCGGCGTAGAAATCCGTGGCGGCCCGCTTCTCCAGCTCCGTCAGCCGGCGCCAGCCGTGACGTTCGGTCCAGCGCAGCGGCAGGACAAGCAAGGTCATGAGGACGTAGACGAAGTCGTCCGGGGTACCGGGCACCCCCTTGTGGACCCGGCGGAGCAGGTTGATCATGGCCTGGCTGCGTTCGTGCTCGAACCCGTTGGCGATGATCTCGTGGAGGACGATGCCGGTGTCGTAGGAGCGCTTCATCGGCCGGGATTTCATCTCCCCGGTCGCCGCCAGGGTCCTTGCTGTGGAGGGGATGGCGAAGTTGCGGTAGTAGGCGACGAAGAAGCCCGAATGGATTTCAGTCTTGAAATCGAAGAGGACCATGTTCCGGTAGATCCCGTACATGTCCGTACCGCTCGGGCGTGTTCGGCGGGTCGGGTGCGTGAGGAGTTGCATGGGGGCTTTCCGTAGCTGTCGCAGGCTATGCCGGGGCAGGGGAGTTATGGAGCTTTGCTTCAACGCAGAGCAGGTAGCTGCGCTCCTCCGCGGTCAGGAAGGTCGCCGAAGTGCCCGCAGCGAGTTCAGCGTCCCGGATTTCGACAACCATCCGGTGCAGCCTGTCCTGTACCGGCGCCTGGGGGTCGGCCTCAAGGGTCCGGTCAAGCGACGTGCTCTGCAGCGCCTTGGACCAGATGGCCTCGACGCGTGCGAGGGTTTCGGTGTTCCGGCGGTGCAGGTTTTTGCGGGCAGCCCTGCCGGCAACCGCCGGGATCGTGAGTCCGGCGCCGGCCAGGACGGTCGCGACCAGTTCCAGCTGATGGTAGGGGAAGTCAGGCCTGACCAGTACGGCCAGGAATGTCAGGTGCCGGGCCAAGAGGGACAGACACATCTCGGCCATCACCAGGAAGCCCATGATGCAGCCGGCACCCAGCATGGAGAAACCGACGCGGAACGGGCGGCTCATCCGCGGGACGTAGCGGAAGCAGATCACGGCAATTTCCGCGCTCATCGAACAGATGAAGAGGGTGAGCATCAGTGAGAACAGGAGAGCCGGGAAACGGTCCTCGTAGATGCCCCAGGCGGGGGTCGTGACGGTGGGTCCTGTGAGGAGGAAGAACGCGGTCTGCAGGCTCAGCGTGAGCGTCAACGGAAGTGTGCGCGTCCACCAGGACCGGCGGCCGCCGGCTTCCGGGGCGATGGCGGCGTATGCGGCGAGGCGCAGATACCAGAGAGAGACAATCATCAGGGAGTTCAGGACCAGTTTGACCAGGTTCATGCCGCCCAGGGCCGTATCGACGGGGACGTAGACAACCGGGGACATGAGCAAAGAGCCCACGCCTCCGTACACGGCACAGGTGAACACCAGGTCGCTCCGGCTGCGAAGCAGGGCGGGAATGCGGGCACCGGCCAACAGGAACAGCGCCGCGGCCATCAGGAACTGCATCATCCGAAGACCGCCCCGAAGTTGCCCGGCTCCGCGTCCGGCTGCCGGTAGGAGCGGCGGATGCGGGAGGCAAGCCGGTCGGCAAGGAGTTCGGCCGTTACCTCGAGCTCGTCGGCGAAATCGGTGCGTTTCAGGGCCGAGACGACGCGCTCCGGGTCGAGGTCCGGGAAGAAGACCTGGGCGTAGTCGTGCGAGAGGACTTCCTGCTCGTGCCGGAGGATCATGTGGGCGAACTCGTGCAGGACGATCTGCTGGCGGTGCACCTCTGACGCCGCCTTGGCGTGGAGGATGAGGTCCAGGCCGTCCAGGCCGAACCACAGGCCACAGACCTTGTCGGTGGGGGTGTTGTCGATCGGCTTGATGACAATCGGACGCCCGCTCGCGGTCTCAAGGTGGGTCTGGATGGAACTCATGGAGACCGGTTCCTGCAGCCGCAGGCCTTCTTCCGCGGTCCGGGCCCGCGCTCGGGCGTCGCTGTAATCCATGGAGCTGGTCCTTGGGATGGTCCGATAAGGGGCCGGAGTCCCTCCGACTCCAAGGAGGAGCGTATCAGCCCTGTTCAGGGGCCTTTCCGGCGCCCGGCGTGTCGGAAGAAGTGACGTTCGTCTCCGCCAGCTGCTCGTCGATGAGGTCCCGGATCTGAAGGAGCGTCTCGGGTGACAGGCCGCCGAGCTGCCGGGCAGCGAAATTGCGGACCTTGTTGGCCCGCATGCTGGCCAGGAGGTCGAGCTGGGCTTCGACTTTCTGGGGCAGCTCGTCCTGGTCGTGCAGCAGGTAGTCGCGGTTCACGCCGAAAAACGTTGCGAGGTTCTGCAGGAGCTCGGTCTTCTTCACCTCGGGCCCGGACCCGGTGCGCATGTAGTGCCAGCGGGCGCGGGAGATCGGGGTGCCCGCCGTCTTCATGGCGGCGCTGACGTCGTTGAAGGTGATCTTCTTCCCGGCGGCTTCCGAGGAATCAAGGAGAAGGTTCAGCTTCCTTGCGAGTGCCGCGCCCGGCCCGGAATCGACTGACGCGTCGTTCATCGCGCGGCTCCTTTTCTGCGGTCGAAGGGTGGATCCAGAAGACGATATCATCCGATTGGACATGTCCAATAATTTTGCATTACCCTCTGAAAACAGAATTGGACATGTCTATTTCTGCACCGGAGGGGTACCGGGCCACGCCTCCGGTACCGCCTCCATAGTGGAGGCACGCAGCCTAAGGGTTGCCCGTCAGGGGAGCCGCGCTCCGGCTGACGCCACGACGGCCGCATTCCTGCAGGAGCTTTTGGGGGGCCGGCAGGGATGCGGTCTTTTGGTGGCCCGGCCGCGGGGTGAGGTCAGAGTGTTCCTGTCGACGGCGGCGGCCGCCGCGGGAGACGATGCGCTCCCCGGTCTGCGGGTCGTTAGTCCTTGGACGTCCGGCCTCGGGCGCGTCGAGCTGCCCAAACCATGAAGACGACGATGAACGCGACGGGCAAAAGCACCAGCGGGTTCCAGCCTTTAACTGTCATTTGTCATCCCTCGATCCGCTTGCAAGTCTCTTGCGCAGACTCTACGCCGGCGGCCACGAGGCGAGAACGTTGTGCGGCCATCCTTTGGTGGGCACGTCGGGTGGGCTACTGGCCGGGGTGGCGGGTATTGGTATTCAGCGGCAGCGCGGGCGAAGCCGTAGCCCGTCTGCGGGGAAGCAGAAAAAAACCCCTGGAATCCGTGGATTCCAGGGGTTTTCCCTTGTGCGCGGAGGGGGACTTGAACCCCCACCCCCTTTCGAGGACTAGCACCTCAAGCTAGCGCGTCTGCCATTCCGCCACCCGCGCAGGTGGTAATTCCGAGTTCGTTTCGCCTTTCAGCGTTTTGCTTTTCTCGGAAGCAGCGAGAAAGACTCTAGCACGACTTTTCCGGAAACAAATAATCGGGGTCCGCGGGGGTGGTGTGGGTAGGCTGAAGCAAGCAATTGAGCCACCCGCCACGAGGAGCCGCTATGACCGACAACCGGACCGAAACCAGGCCAGAGGATGAGGTCGTCAGGATCTGCCAGGAGCTGATCCGGATCGACACGTCCAACTACGGCGACGGCTCCGGCCCCGGTGAACGCGCGGCCGCCGAATACACCGCCGGGCTCATGGCAGAAGTCGGGCTGGACGCCGAAATTTTCGAAGCAGCGCCCGGCCGAGCCAGCGTAGTCACCCGGCTGGCGGGGGAGGACCCCTCCGCCAGCGCCCTGGTGGTCCACGGCCACCTGGACGTCGTCCCGGCCCTGCGCGAACAGTGGTCGGTTGACCCCTTCGGCGCCGAACTGAAGGACGGCCTGATCTGGGGACGCGGCGCCGTGGACATGAAAGACATGGACGCCATGATCCTGTCCGTGCTGCGCAACTTCGCCCGCACGGGACGCAAACCCAAGCGCGACCTCATCTTCGCGTTCTTCGCCGACGAGGAAGCCGGCGGCACCTACGGCGCCCGCTACGCCGTCGAGAAGCGGCCCGAACTCTTTGAGGGCGCCACGGAGGCGATCTCCGAAGTCGGCGGCTTCTCCGCCACCATCGGCGGCCAGCGCACCTATCTGCTCCAGACGGCGGAAAAGGGCCTCTCCTGGCTCCGCCTGGTGGCCCACGGCCGCGCGGGCCACGGCTCCCAGATCAACACCGACAACGCCGTGACCAGGCTTGCCGGAGCGGTCTCCCGGATTGGTGCCTACAACTGGCCGATCGAGCTCACGCCGACCACCCGGCAGTTCCTCGACGGCGTCACCGAACTCACCGGGGTCGAATTCGATCCCGATGACCCGGAGAAGATCCTGAAGGAACTCGGTACGGTGGCCCGCTTTGTTGGCGCCACACTGCAGAACACCACCAACCCCACCCTGCTCAAAGGCGGCTACAAGCACAACGTCATTCCGGAATCGGCCGAGGCCCTCATCGACTGCCGGACCCTGCCCGGGCAGGAACAGCAGGTGCTGGAAATCGTGCGCGAACTCGCCGGCACCGGAGTGGACATCAGCTACGTGCACAACGACGTCTCGCTGGAGGTGCCGTTCGCCGGCAACCTCGTCGATTCGATGATCGATGCCCTGCATTCCGAGGATCCGGGCGCCAAGGTGCTGCCGTACACGCTCTCCGGCGGGACCGACAACAAGTCCCTGAGCCGGCTCGGCATCACCGGCTACGGCTTCGCCCCGTTGATGCTGCCGGACGAGCTCGACTTCACCGGCATGTTCCACGGCGTCGATGAGCGGGTCCCGGCGGATTCCCTGAAATTCGGCGCACGGGTGCTGGACACCCTGCTCACCAACTACTGAGCGGACACTGCCTGCCATGACGCCCGAGGACATCCTGAGCGGGCCGCTGCTGGAACGGATCCGCGGCCGCGCCGCCGGCTACGACCGCGACAACGCCTTCTTCCACGAGGACCTCGCGGATCTCACGGCGGCCGGCTACCTGAAAATTTTCGTCCCGGTGATCGACGGCGGGCTCGGACTCGGGCTGGCGGAAGCGGCGCAGCTGCAACGCAGGCTGGCGACCGCGGCGCCGGCCACGGCCCTGGCCGTCAACATGCACCTGGTGTGGACCGGCGTCGCCCACGTCCTTGCCGCCCGCGGTGACTCCTCGTTGGATTTCATCCTTCAGGAAGCGGCCCAGGGTGAGGTCTTCGCCTTCGGCAATTCGGAGGCAGGCAACGACTCCGTGCTGTTCGATTCCCGCACGGAGGCCGTCCCGCTGCCCGGCGGCGGCTACAGCTTCACGGGCCGCAAGATCTTCACCAGCCTGTCACCGGCGTGGACACGGCTGGGCATCTTCGGGAAGGACGCCAACGCCGCGGACGGCGCCGGGGAACTGGTCCACGGGTTCATCACCCGGGATACCCCCGGCTACGAGATTTTGCCCGACTGGGACACTCTCGGCATGCGGGCCAGCCAGTCCAACACGACCCTCCTGGAGGGCGCCGTCGTCCCGGCCGAACGGATTTTCCGGAAACTGCCGGTGGGCCCGAACGCCGACCCCCTGATCTTCGCGATCTTCGCCTGCTTCGAGACCCTCCTCGCCGCGGTGTACACCGGAATCGGCGAACGGGCCCTCACGCTCGGGGTGGAAGCCGTGCAGCGCCGGACATCGTTCAAGAACGGCGGCCGCAGCTACGCCCAGGACCCGGACATCCGCTGGAAGGTGGCGGAAGCGGCGATGGCCATGGATGCGCTCTACCCGCAGCTGTCCTCCGTAGCGGCCGACGTCGACGGCCTCGCGGACCACGGCAGCCAATGGTTCCCCCGGCTCGTGGGGCTCAAAGTCCGGGCCACGGAGACGGCCCGCACCGTGGTGGACCTCGCCATCCGGGTATCCGGCGGCTCCAGCTACTTCCGCGGCTCCGAGCTCGAGCGGCTGTACCGGGACGTGCTCGCCGGCATGTTCCACCCATCAGATGACGAATCGGCGCACAATACCGTGGCGAACGCCTGGTTGGGCCCGCTGGAGACACCCTAGAGGGCGCCCAGGACTCCCCGCGGCGTTCGCGGCTGCCCATCCGGGGCCGATGCGCGGCCGGGATCCGTGTGCGGCCTAGACGGTGCGCTGGACCTGGATGACTTTGCGGCGCAGCCAGAAACGCCGCCCGCCGCCCACGTAGAGGCGGCTGCGTTCCAGTTCCCATTTGCCGTACTCGGAATGCTCCACGAGCCGGCGGCGGGCCTCGGGGAGCGAATCCTCAGGACCGACCGTCAGAACGAGGTACTCGTACTGCTTGACATAGTCCCGTTCCCGCCGGACCGAGCTGCTCAGAAAATGTTCTTTCATTGCTCTCCATTTTCGTCTTTTTCCGACTAACGTGAAGTCATGAGCATCGATCCGCGTGTCGCGCTTCAGTCCCTGACCTCTGCACTGGAAGAACACCTGGCGGCGGCCTCCGCCCGCAGAAGTGACGGGGATCCCGCGGTCGAGGCGGCGTTCTTCGCCGTTGCCGATGCCTTTGAAGTCTACGACGATGCCCTGTATGAGGCGTATGGGGAAGTGACGCCCCTTGAAGTGATCGACGGCGACGAAGACGGCGACGAAGATGATGTCGACGACGAAGAGGACCTCGAGATCCTCGAGAATTCCGAGAACTAGGGGGACCTGCGGATCTCCGCGGCCTCAGCCGGGGTCGGACACGTCTTCGAGCGCCTGCGCGATCTCCGGCGGCAGCGGCGCGAGCGCCGAATCCAGGATCTCCTTGAGCTGAACCGGTGTCCGGGGGCCGACGACGGCGGTTGCCACCCCCTGTTGGGACAACAGCCAGCTCAGCGACACATCCAGGGCAGTCCGGCCGAGCCCCTTCGCCGCCATGGCGACGGCTTCCACCACGCTGGACGCCGGTCCCTCGAGATAGGGTTCCACGTACGTCGCCAACCGCTGGTTGGCGGCCCGGGAATCAGCCGGGATGTGGCCGCGGTATTTGCCGCTCAGGACGCCGCGTCCCATCGGAGCCCAGGCCATCAGGCCCAGCCCCGCGTCCTCGATGGCCGGAATGAGCTCAATCTCCGCGTTGCGTTGCAGGAGCGAGTATTCGGACTGGTTGGCCACGAGGGGGAAGCCCGCGATTGCGGCGGCCTTTGCAGTCTGCCAGCCGTTGAAATTGGAGACGCCGGCGTAACGCGCCCGGCCGGACCGCACCGCGTGGTCCAGCGCTGACAGGGTTTCCTCCAGCGGAACATTCGGATCCCAGGCGTGCGCGAACCAGAGATCCACGTAATCGGTTCCCATCCGGGCCAGGCTCGCGTCCAGCCCGGAGAGCATGCCGTTGCGGGATGTGTCGACGCTGCGGCGACCGTCCGCCGTCGTCAGTCCGGCCTTCGTGGAGATCACCACTTCGGAGCGCGCCACGACGTCGCCCAGTATTCCGCCGAGCATCGCCTCGGCCTGCCCGTCGGCGTAGGACGCCGCCGTATCGATCAGGGTTCCGCCGGCATCGACGAAGGTGCGCACCAGGGCGGCGGCATCCTGTTCCTCGGTTTCCCTGGCCCAGGACATGGTGCCGAGGGATAGGGCGGACACGCGCAACCCACTGTTGCCGACATAACGCTGCTGCATGTCAGCTAGCTTACGGGGTCGGGCTGCTTCGTAACGTAGGGTCTATAAACGTGAACTGGATACAAGCGGCTCTGCTGGGCCTGGTACAGGGGCTGACCGAGTTCCTCCCGATTTCCTCGAGCGCCCATCTGCGGATTGTCGGCGCCTTCCTCCCGGAAGCGTCCGATCCCGGCGCCGCCTTCACGGCCATCACGCAGCTGGGCACCGAGACGGCGGTGATCGTCTATTTCTGGCGCGACATCCTGCGGATCATCCGTGCCTGGTCCGGTTCGCTGACCGGCAAAGTCTCCCGGCAGGACCCGGATGCGCGCATGGGCTGGCTGGTGATCCTGGGCAGCATCCCGATCATCGTCCTGGGCCTGCTGTTCCAGGACCAGATCGAATCGGTACTCCGCAGCCTGTGGGGCGTCGCGACCATGCTGATTATCTTCGGCATGGTCCTCGCGGTTGCCGACACCATCGGCCGGCAGGACCGTGAACTGACGCAGCTGACCTACAAACATGGCCTCTTTTACGGACTGGCGCAGGCCCTGGCGCTGTTCCCCGGTGTGTCCCGCTCCGGCGGCACGATCAGCGCCGGGCTCCTGATGGGCTACACCCGTGAGGCGGCGGCCCGCTACTCCTTCCTGCTGGCCATCCCCGCCGTGTTCGGCAGCGGCCTGTACCAGCTGTACAAGGTGGTCTCCAAGGAAGGCATCACCGGCCCGTACGGGCTCCCGGAAACTGCCCTGGCCACCGTGATCGCTTTCATTGTGGGTTACGTCATCATCGGCTGGTTCCTGAAATACGTCTCCACCCGCGGCTACCGGCTCTTCGTCTGGTACCGGATCATCCTGGGAATGTCGCTGTTCCTGCTGCTCGGTTTCAATGTCATCAGCGCCTAGCACTAGGCTTGGTCTGTGAAATCCTGGACCTCCCGCCCTGTTGCCCAGCTCCCCGGCAGCATGCCCGCCCTGAGCCTCTTCGATACCGCCAAGGGCGGAATTGTCACCCTGGAGGCCACGGGTGAGCAGTCCATGTATGTCTGCGGCATCACCCCTTATGACGCCACGCACATGGGCCACGCGGCCAGCTATGTCGCCTTCGACCTCCTCAACCGCGCGTGGCGGGACGGCGGCCAGCACGTCGCCTACGTCCAGAACGTGACCGACGTCGACGATCCCCTCCTGGAGCGCGCCACGGCCACCGGCGTCGACTGGCGCGACCTCGCCGCGAGCCAAATCGAGCTGTTCCAGACCGACATGGAGGCCCTGAATGTCCTCGCCCCGGACCACTACATCGGTGCCGTCGAGGCCGTTCCCCTGATCGTTCCCGCCATCGAACGCCTGCTGCGCAACGGACTCGCGTACCGCGTCCCCGGCACCGGCGGCGAGCCCGACGGCGACGTCTACTACGACGTCGAAGCCGCCGGGAAGCACTCGACGGACGACGTCGACGCCTGGACCCTGGGATCCATTTCCGGACTCTCCGACGCCGAAATGCTGGAACTCTTCGCCGAACGCGGCGGCGACCCTGGCCGGGCCGGGAAGCGCCAGGCGCTGGATCCGCTGCTCTGGCGGGTTGCCCGCGAAGGCGAGCCCAGCTGGCCCGGTGGCGAGCTGGGGGAGGGCCGGCCCGGCTGGCACGTCGAATGCACCGTGATCGCCCAGGAGTACCTGCCCAGGCCGTTTACCGTTCAGGGCGGCGGCTCGGACCTTATTTTCCCCCACCACGAAATGGGCGCCGGCCACGCGTACTCGCTGGCGGGCGTGCCGCTGGCCCGCCACTTCGCGCACGCGGGCATGGTGGGCCTCGACGGGGAAAAGATGAGCAAGTCCAAGGGCAATCTTGTCCTGGTTTCCAGGCTCCGGGCTGACGGGGAAGAACCTGCCGCGATCCGCCTCGCGATCCTGGCCCACCACTACCGCACGGACTGGTCCTGGACCGCCGCCGGATTCGCCGAGGCCAAAGACCGGCTCCGCACGTGGCGCGAGGCCCTCGCCGTGGCGCCGGAAGGCTCCGCCGCAGCCCTGCTTGGCGGGTTGCGGACCGAACTCGCCAACGACCTGAACGCGCCCGGCGCACTCGCCGCTGTCGATGCCTGGGCCAAGGCCGCCCTGGCCGCCCCGGGGGAGGCCTCGGCCACGGACGCCGCGCTGGTCAGCGACGCGGTCGACGCCCTGCTCGGCGTCGAACTCTAACCGGATTTCGATCGGCCCCGGCCGGAGAAGATCCCAAAACCCAGCTGCCGTCTCCACGGTGGGAGCGTCGGCCGGTCAGGACGAAGCGGCCTCGATGATTTTCTCGTCGCCCTCGTTCACGGCTTTGACGACGGCGTCGTAGTCACCACTTTCGACAGCCTTGCTGACCTTTTTGGTGGCCTTGCTGATCGCCTTGTCGACGCGGTCGAGGTAGAGGTCATCGACGATGGCAACGATCGCCGAGGAGCCCGGCGGCAGAAACTCCTCCGCGTTGACGCCGATGGACTTTTCCTCATGCCGCTTCCTGATGGCACCCACACCAGCGCCGATCCCGGCACCGATCACGCCGGACAGCAGCAGTGGCGGAGCGAACAGTCCGACCACCAGGCCGCCGACTGCGCCGGCCTTCGTGCCGCCGGCGACCAGTCCGCCGCCGTGCTCCTTGACCTCGGTCTTGCCCGAGGAGTCTCGCGACAGGACGACGGCAGCCGCGACGGCCGCGTCGTCCATGCCCTTGATCGCCTGGAAATCCTCTGCCGCCGAGCCCTCGTCGGCGTACGACGACACGAACAAGATGTAGTTGTGATCTGTCATGGTGTGCCCTCCACTCGGTGTTGGCCGGCGTCGCGGCCAGGTCCAACTCTCGCCGCGACAGGCGCCCGCCGTCAGGGTCATAAGACTCTGGTCCGGGGAAAGCGGGACGCGGGCTAGGGCTTGTCCTTGCCCCGGCGCTTGAGGTAGCGCTCAAATTCTCGGGCTATCGATTCGCCGCTGGCCTCCGGGAGGTCGGCGGTGTCCTTGGCCTCCTCGAGCTGGCGCACATACGCCGCAATTTCCGGATCCTCTGTAGCGAGCTCGTCCACGCCGCGTTCCCACGCGTCGGCCTCCTCCACGAGTTCCGTGGTGTCCAGCGGGACCTGGAGCAGCTCCTCGACCCGGTGCAGCAGAGCCAGCTGAGCCTTCGGCGACGGGGCCTGGGCTACATAGTGCGGCACGGCCGCCCAGAGCGACACGGTCGGGAGCCCGGCCAGCAGGGCCACCTCGCCGAGCACGCCCACAATCCCTACCGGGCCCTCGTACTGCGAGGCCTCCAGGTCCATCCGCTCACGCAGTGCGGCGTCGTCCGTGGAGGTGCTGACCGGAATGGGCCGGCTGTGCGGCACGTCAGCCAGCAGCGCACCGACCAGGATGACGTAGTCGACATGCAGGGCCTCGGCGTGCACCAGCAGTTCCGCGGTGTAGGCACGCCACTTGTAGGACGGCTCGGTGCCCTGGACGAAGATGACGTCCACGTTCGAGTCGGGGACGCTGGCCTTGAAGATCCGCGTGGACGGCCACTTGATCTTCCGCTCACCGGCCGCTGTCCGCCGGATCGTGGGCCGGGTGAACTGGAAGTCGTAGTACTCGTCGGCGTCGATCGCCCCGACCTTCTTGCCGCCCCAGAGCTTGTTCAGGTAGCGCAGGGCATCGCTGGCGGCCTCTCCGGCGTCGTTCCAGCCTTCGAAGGCCGCGAGCATGACGGTGATGCGCCGGCCCTCGGGGACTGGCTGCAGCAGCCGCTCCGGCTCGGAGACGGCGCCTGGTTCGGTGGGGTCTGCCTCGAAGCTGTTCATGCCATCACCCTACGTCCAAGAACCCGCCGAGCGCAGGCAATCGCGCGCCAAGGAACCGCAATTTCCGCCCGGAATCCCACGGTCGGGCGCGTGGAATTCGCCGTAGGCGTAGCGCGGGCGCCCGGCCGCGGGCTTCCCCGTAGACTGGAAGGCATGCGATCCTCAGCTTCCCGGCCCCTCCTTAAAGCAGCGCTCTGGGACATGGATGGCACTATTGTCGACACCGAGCCCTACTGGATCGCAGCCGAACACGCACTCGTCGAAGCCCACGGCGGACAATGGTCCCACGAACAGGCCATGCAGCTCGTGGGACAGTCCCTGATGTTTTCCGCGGGAATCCTGCAGGAAGCCGGCGTGGCCCTGGAACGGCGCGAGATCATCGACACCCTCACGGGCCACGTGATCAGCCAGGTTCGGAGTTCCATTCCCTGGCGCCCCGGGGCCCGCGAACTGCTCGACGAACTCTACAACGCCGGCGTCCGTTGCGCCCTCGTCACCATGTCCGAGGCCCCGCTGGCCCGGGAGATCGTTGCGAGCCTGCCCGAGCCCTACTTCGAGTTCCTGGTCACGGGAGACACTGTGACCCAGGGCAAGCCGCACCCGGAGGCTTACCTCACGGCCGTCGAGCTCCTGCAGCAGCAGGATCCCGAGCTCGGCCTGCACCACTGCGTGGCCCTGGAAGATTCCGTGCCGGGTGTCGCCGCTGCCGTGGCCTCCGGCGTCGTCACGGTCGCCATCCCGCACATCCTGCCCCTCCCGCACGATCCCCGCCGCGCCACCTGGAACACCCTGGAAGGCCGGACAGTCGCTGACCTGGAGGAACTCGTGGCCCTGCGGCACGACTTCCCCGACGCCACCTCCGGTGGCACCTTCGGCGCCGCCGCGGACCCAACCGGCGGCTTAAGCGCGGTCTCGACCACAGTCTCGACCACGCTCTCGACCGCGGGCCACTCCCGTGGCTGACACCGGCAGCCAGGGGCAGCGCGGAAAGACTCCGGCTAACCGCCGGGAAGGGATTCCGCTGGGCCGGATCGCCGGCATTCCGGTATTTCTGGCGTATTCCTGGTTCATCATCGCGGCCTTCACGGTGATCGCCTACGGGCCGGTCCTGCAGAGCAACAATCCGCGGCTCGGCGTCACCGCCTTCTTCGTCGCCTTCGCCTACGCGCTGCTGCTCCTGATTTCCGTGCTGGCCCATGAACTCGCGCATGCGCTGACCGCGAAGCTGTTCCACTGGCCCACGGAGAAAATTGTCCTCAATCTCTGGGGCGGCCACACCCAGTTCCAGAGCTTCACGGCCTCACCCGGCCGCTCCGTCCTGGTGGCGATGGCCGGCCCGGCCGCGAACTTCGTCCTTGCCGGCGCAGGCTGGCTCCCGCTTGCCTACGGCGACCTGAACGGCGTGGCCGACATCCTGGCCAACATCTTCGTCTGGGCCAACCTGCTGATCGGCATCTTCAACGTCCTTCCCGGCCTTCCGCTGGACGGCGGCCGGCTGGTCGAATCCGCCGTGTGGAAAGCCACCGGCAGCCAGGAGAAGGGCACAATTGCGGCAGGCTGGGCCGGCCGCATCATCGTGATCGCCCTCGCCCTGTGGTTCATTGTCCTGCCGCTGGTCAGCGGCGCGCGGCCGGATATTTCCTTCACCCTCATCACCGCGCTGGTGGGCAGCTTCCTGTGGATGGGGGCGTCTGCCTCGATACAGCAGGCCCGCCTGCGGGGCCGGCTGCACCTCGTCGACGCCGCGGCCCTCGCCGAACCCGCCCTCGGCCTTCCGGAAACCGCGACGGTCGCGGACCTCCTGGACCGGGCGCCGGGCGGAAAGCCCGCCGTGGTGCTGTGCGACCGGGACGGCCGTCCCGTGGCCATCGTCGACGCCGGCGCCGCCGCCAGCGTGCCTGCCGGACTGGCCGCAGCGACCGCCCTGACCGCGGTCTCCTACCCCCTTGGCGCGGGCGCCTATGTCCCCGAATGGTCCAAGGGCCAGGAGCTCGTCCAGTACCTGGCCCAGCTCGAGGGCCAGGAGTACGCGGTGGTGAACCGCGAGGGCGCCGTCACCGGGCTGCTGCGCCAGTCCGCCGTCGTCCGGGCCATAACGGGCAAGTACCGGAACGAACGCCAGAACCAGGGGCAGAACCGGTAGAGTTACTGGGCGGTCGTGAATTTCCGGCCCCCACGCGCAAGGACCGGTGCCCGCCGGCATGTCCGCGGCCACACAGCTTTACAGGAGCGAGGAACATCTTCATGAGCAGCGACACCGCCGCAGGCACTAACACTGCCAACACCACCGCCGCCGCAGGCACTAACACTGCCAACACCACCGCCGCCGCAGGCACTGACACTCCCACCGCCGGGGCCAGCAGTCCCGCCGGCGCGAATGGTGCCACCGGCGCGGCGCGCCGCCGCGGACCCTTCCGTGAAGGCGAACGCGTCCAGCTCACGGACGAGCGTGGCCGCATGAACACGATCACCCTCGAAGTCGGCGGGGCTTTCCACACCCACCGGGGCTTCCTGAACCATGACGAGATCATCGGCAAGCCCGACGGCTCAGTCGTGGTCAACAACGTCGGACAGCAGTACCAGACCCTGCGTCCGCTGCTCTCGGACTTCGTGCTCTCGATGCCCCGCGGCGCGGCCGTGGTCTACCCGAAGGACGCCGGCCAGATCGTGACCATGGCGGACATCTTCCCGGGCGCACGCGTCGTCGAAGCCGGCGTCGGCTCGGGCGCCCTGTCCATCTCCCTGCTGCGCGCGGTGGGGGACAACGGCTACCTGCATTCCTTCGAACGCCGCCAGGAGTTCGCGGACATCGCCCGCGGCAACGTCGAGACCATCTTCGGCGGACCGCACCCGGCCTGGAAGATCTCCCTTGGCGACTTCCAGGAGGAAGTGGTGCGCACCGAGGAACCAGGCTCCGTGGACCGCGTGGTCCTGGACATGCTCGCGCCGTGGGAGTGCCTCGACGCCGTCGCCACCGTCCTGGCCCCCGGCGGCGTATGGATCAATTATGTCGCGACTGTGACGCAGCTTTCGCGGACAGCCGAAGCCATCCGCGCGGACGGACGCTTCACCGAACCCGACGCGTGGGAATCCATGGTCCGCGGCTGGCATCTCGAAGGCCTGGCCGTCCGCCCGGACCACCGCATGGTCGCCCACACGGGCTTCCTGCTGGTAACCCGCCGCCTCGCCGACGGCGTCACGGGAATTTCGGTAAAGCGCCGCCCCTCCAAGACCGACTTTAACGAAGACGACGTCAACGCCTGGACCCCGGGCGCCGTAGGCGAGCGTGCGGTCTCGGACAAAAAGCTGCGCCGCGCCGCCCGCGACGCAATCGCCGGAACGAACGTCGTCGACGCCCCGGAGATAACGAACTAGGCAGCATATTTCGGATGTCTCCAGCGGCACCCGCCTTCTTAGGGCTATGGTCTTAACAGAAGAGCAGGAAGGGGCTGATGCACGATGGAGACTCCGAATACTGACCCGGGCCGCACACCGGCCGAGGACGCAGCGGATGCTGCCGCCCGCACGGATGCGGCCCGCGCCGCAGACGGCGAGGGTGACCGGTATGCCACCAATGAACTGTCCGTCGCCGAGCGGCAGGTCAACATCCTCCGGGACAAGCTCCGCCACATTGACCGCCAGCTCGCCGCCGCGACGCAGAACAACTCCAAACTGGTCAGCATGCTGGAAACGGCCAAGGCCGAGATCCTGCGGCTGAAAAACGCCCTCGACCAGGAGGGACAGCCGCCGTACAGCTTCGGCACCATCCTCCAGCTCAACCCGAAACGGCAGCCGACGGCCGGGAACAGCGGCCAGGCGGCCACGGAGGAATCCGTGGACATCTTCAACGCCGGCCGCAAGATGCGCGTGGGAATCAGCCCGCTGGTCAACATCAGCCAGCTCGCCGTCGGGCAGGAAGTCCTGCTCAACGAGGCCCTGATGGTGGTCGCCGGACTCGGCTACGAGCGGGCCGGGGACCTGGTCACGCTCAAGGAAATGCTGGGGCCCGACCGTGCCCTGGTGGTGGGCCGCGCCGACGAGGAGCGGGTCATCCGGCTCTCCGGCGCCCTGCTCGCCCAGCGGCTCCGGGTAGGCGACGCGCTCTCGATTGATTCCCGGACCGGGTACGCGCTGGAAAAGATCCCGCGCTCCGAGGTGGAGAACCTCGTGCTCGAGGAAGTCCCGGACATCACCTACCAGGACATCGGCGGACTGGGCCCGCAGATCGAACAGATCCGCGACGCCGTCGAACTGCCCTTCCTGCACCCGGACCTGTACCGGGAGCACGGGCTCAAGGCGCCCAAGGGCATCCTGCTGTACGGCCCGCCCGGCTGCGGCAAGACCCTGATCGCGAAGGCCGTGGCCAACTCGCTGGCCGCCCGGGCCGCCGAGCGCGCCGGCAAGACGGACATGAAGAGCTACTTCCTGAACATCAAGGGACCCGAGCTGCTCGATAAGTACGTCGGCGAGACCGAACGCCACATCCGCCTGATCTTCGCGCGCGCCCGGGAAAAGGCGTCCGAGGGCAGCCCGGTGGTGGTGTTCTTCGACGAAATGGACTCGCTGTTCCGCACCCGTGGCACCGGCATTTCCTCCGACGTCGAAACCACCATCGTCCCGCAGCTGCTCAGCGAGATCGACGGCGTCGAACGGCTGGACAACGTGATCGTGATCGGCGCCTCGAACCGGGAAGACATGATCGATCCGGCGATCCTGCGCCCGGGCCGCCTGGACGTGAAGGTGAAGATCCAGCGCCCCGACGCCGAGGCCGCGGCCGACATCTTCAACAAGTACATCACCACGGACCTGCCCTTCCACGAGTCCGACCTCGGCGAGCACAACGGCGACGTGCAGGCGACCGTGGACGCCATGGTCCAACGCACCGTCGAGGCGATGTACTCCACCGAGAAGTCCAACGAATACCTCGAGGTCACCTACGCCAACGGCGACACCGAAATGCTCTACTTCAAGGACTTCAACTCCGGCGCCGTGGTGCAGAACGTCGTGGACCGGGCCAAGAAGTACGCCATCAAGGACCTGTTGACCATCGGCCAGAAGGGCCTGCGGATCGACCACCTGCTCCGGGCGGTCGTGGACGAGTTCCGTGAACACGAGGACATGCCCAACACCACCAACCCGGACGATTGGGCACGCATCTCCGGCAAGAAGGGCGAGCGCATCACGTACATCCGCACCATCGTCCAGGGCAAGGCCGGCCAGGAGCCCGGGAAGTCCATCGAGACGATGCCCAGCACAGGCCAGTACCTGTGACGGCTGTTGTCCCCGGCAAGCCCGCCGACACTGCGGGCGGGCTGCCGGTCGGCGGGGCGATGCGGGTCATGGGATCGGAGACCGAATACGGCATCCACGCGCCCTCGGCCCCGGGAGCCAACGCCACGATGATGTCAGCCCGGGTCATTCAGGCGTATGCCCAGGTGACCCGGCAGCGCGCCGCCGGCGGCGCCGAGACCCGGTGGGACTACACGGACGAGGAACCGCTGCACGACGCCCGCGGCTGGACCTTGGAGCGCAGCAGCGCGGACCCGGAACAACTCACCGACCAACCTCCCGTTCTCGACGCCGAGGCGATCGCCCTCGCCTACGGGCGGCAGGAACTCGAGGCCGACGGCGAGGACGAGTCCGGCACGCTGCTGATGAACATGGTGCTGGGCAACGGCGCACGGTTGTATGTGGACCACGCCCATCCGGAGTATTCCAGCCCCGAAGTGACCAACCCCCGCGCCGCCGTCACGTGGGACGCCGCCGGCGACCTCGTGGCACTGGCCGCGGTCCGGCGCCTCGCCGCGGATCCCGAACTGCCGCCGATCAACCTGTACAAGAACAACACGGACAACAAATCGGTCTCCTACGGCTCGCACGAGAACTACCTGATGCCCCGCTCGGTGCCCTTCGGCGAAATCGTGCGCGGCCTCACGCCGTTTTTCGTCACCCGGCAGATCATTTGCGGTGCCGGGCGGGTGGGCCTCGGGCAGGACAGCGCCCGGGCCGGCTACCAGATCAGCCAACGCGCTGACTTCTTCGAAACCGAAGTGGGCCTGGAAACCACCATCCGCCGCCCCATCATCAACACCCGGGACGAGCCCCACGCCACCGCGGACAAATACCGCAGGCTGCACGTCATCATCGGCGACGCCAACCTTAGCCAGGCCTCCAACTTCCTCAAGTTCGGCACCACCGCGATGGTCCTGAGCCTGATCGAGGCCGGGCTGGCGCCGCGGATCGAAGTCCATGAGCCCGTCGCCGCGCTTCAGGCCGTCAGCCACGACACCTCGCTCACCGGGCTGCTACGCCTGGGCGACGGCCGGCGGATCAGCGCCCTGGACCTCCAGTGGATCTATTTCGAGGCCGCCTCCAAGCACGCGCAGGACACCGGCGTCGCGGACGCCGTGGACGGTGACGGCCACACCCACGAGGTCCTGGAGCGGTGGTCCGCCACGCTGAGCGAACTCGGCGGTGACCGGGCGGCGGCAGCATCCTCAGTCGAGTGGCTCGCCAAACTGTCCCTCCTCGAGGGCTACCGCCAGCGTGACGGCCTGGGCTGGGACAACGCACGGCTGGGCCTCGTGGACCTGCAGTGGGCCGATATCCGCCCCGAAAAAGGGCTCTACTACCGGCTGCTGGCCCGCGACCGGATGCGCCGGATCGTCGACGACGCCGCGATCGCCCGTGCGGTGACCGAACCGCCGTCGGACACGCGGGCGTACTTCCGCGGGCGCTGCGTCAGCAGGTTCGGTGCAGACCTCGCGGGGGCCAGCTGGGACTCGGTGATCTTCGATGTCCCCGGCCGCGGCAGGCTCCAGCGGGTCCCAACCCGCGAGCCTCTGCGCGGGACCGAAGCCCTCACCGGCGGCCTGTTTGCCCGGCACCGGGAGGCCGGGACGTTCCTGGCAGAACTGCTCGGACTCAGCCCCGGTTCCTGAAAACAAAGCCCCCCGCGGGCGCCCCGGGCGTGGCACTATTGCTACAGGATGTCCCTTAGGAGAAAAGGGACGGACATGAAGGAGAAAACAATGGCAGGCCAGGAGCAGCAGCAGCCGCAGTCGCGGGACACCGAGGTTGACGAGGACGTCCCCGCCGCGCCGCCGGCCCCGGCGGACGCCCAGGCGTCGGCAGCCACCCAGGGCGTCGATGATCTCCTCGATGAGATCGACGGCGTGCTGGAGTCCAACGCCGAGGAATTCGTGCGCGCATTCGTCCAAAAGGGCGGCCAGTAGGAGCGCCGCCGGCCGCCGGATGAGGGCGGCGGGAGGGGCTAAGGGCCGGAAGAGTCGTTGATCCACCACGTTGAGGGAGAGCGTTAGTGCAGGAAACAACAGCCAACCGAGTAGCAGCCAACGCGACGTCCTCATTCACCGAGCATCTGCAGCGCGAACGGCCCGATTTGATGCCCTTCGGCCAAGCGCCTTTCAACCAGTTGCCCGCCGGCGGGCACGCCAGCCAGCCAGGAGCACCGCTGCAGGCCCCGCACGGGACCACGATCGTGGCGATGACCTACGCCGGGGGAGTGCTGATGGCCGGGGACCGCCGCGCCACCATGGGCAACGTGATCGCGAGCCGGCACATCGAGAAGGTCTTTCCCGCCGACCAGTATTCAGTGCTGGGCATTGCCGGGACCGCCGGCATCGCCCTGGACATCACCAGGCTGTTCCAGGTTGAACTCGAACACTACGAGAAGATCGAGGGCACCCTCCTGAGCCTGGACGGGAAAGCGAACCGGCTCGGCGCCATGGTCCGCGGCAACCTGCCCATGGCCATGCAGGGCCTCGCCGTCGTGCCCCTGTTCGCGGGATTCGACCGGCCCGCAGGTTTCGGCCGGCTCTTCTCCTACGACGTCACGGGCGGCCGCTACGAGGAACAGGAGCACCACGCGGTGGGATCCGGTTCGATGTTCGCCCGCGGCGCGCTGAAGAAACTCTGGCGTCCCGGCCTCTCGGAGCAGGACGCCGTGGCGGTCGCCGTCGAGGCCCTGTACGACGCCGCCGACGACGACTCCGCCACAGGCGGGCCGGACCCCGTCCGGCAGCTATGGCCGGTGGTGTACATCGTGAACCGGACAGGCGCCTTCCGGATCCCGGACCGCGACCTTGCCGCCGTGGCCGGCCGCGTCATCGAATCCCGCACCGTCGCCCAGCGGGAGGCCTGAGATGACCCAGCAGTTCTATGTATCTCCCGAACAACTGATGAAGGACCGTGCGGATTTCGCACGGAAGGGCATCGCCCGCGGACGTTCGGTGGTGGTCATCAGTTGCCGGGACGGGATCGCCCTCGTGGCGGAGAACGCGTCCCCGTCGCTGCACAAGATCGGCGAGATCTACGACAAGATCGCGTTCGCGGCCGTCGGGAAGTACAACGAGTTTGAGAGCCTGCGGCAAGCCGGGGTGCGATATGCCGATGTCCGGGGCTATTCCTACGACCGCGAGGACGTCACAGCCCGCGGCCTCGCCAGCGTGTACGCACAGAGCCTCGGCGCGGTGTTTACGGCCGAACAGAAACCCTTCGAGGTCGAACTGGCCGTGGCCGAAGTCGGCCAGGCTCAGGAGGCGGACCATCTGTACCGGCTGACCTTTGACGGGTCCATCGCCGACGAGCACGGCTTTATTGTGATGGGTGGCCAGGCGGACAAGGTCTCCGAGGCTGTCGCGGCGGGCTGGCAGGGCGAACTCGACTTCGCGGGCGCCATCCGGCTGGCCCTCGCCGGGCTCGTGGCGGACAAGGAAACCACCACCCTGCCCGTATCCGCACTTGAAGTTGCGGTACTGGACCGGGCATCGGAAAGCGGCCGCGGCACCCGCCGGGCGTTCCGCCGGCTCGAGGACCCGGACATCGTGGCATTGCTGGCTGAGGAGAAGTGAGATGGACAAGCGCATATTCGGCATCGAAACCGAATTCGGAATTTCCTATTCAAGCCCGGAGTCCCGGCCGCTGGCACCGGAGGAAGTAGCCCGCTACCTCTTCCGCAAGGTGGTCAGCTGGGGACGGTCCTCCAACGTCTTCCTGACCAACGGCTCGCGCCTTTACCTGGACGTCGGGTCGCACCCGGAATACGCCACCGCCGAGTGCGACGACCTCGCCCAGCTGATAGCCCATGACCGTGCCGGGGAGCTGATCCTGTGCGACCTCGTGGACGAAGCCCAGGAACGGCTGGCGGCGGAGGGATTCAACGGCACCGTATACCTGTTCAAGAACAACACGGACTCGGCCGGGAACTCCTACGGCAGCCACGAAAACTACCTCATCCCGCGGCGCGGCGAATTTTCCCGGCTCGCGGAAATCCTCATCCCGTTCCTCGTGACCCGCCAGTTGATCGCCGGGGCCGGCAAGATCCTCAAGACCCCGCACGGGGCGACCTTCGCGTTCTCCCAGCGGGCCGACCACATCTGGGAAGGCGTCTCCTCCGCCACCACCCGCTCCAGGCCCATCATCAACACCCGGGACGAGCCGCACGCGGACGCCGAGTTCTACCGGCGCCTGCACGTGATCGTGGGCGACTCCAACATGTCCGAAACAACGGCGCTGCTCAAGATCGGCACGGTGGACCTGATCCTGCGGATGATCGAGGCCGGGGTGATCATGCGCGACATGCGGATGGAGAACCCGATCCGCAGCATCCGGGAAATCTCCCACGACCTCAGCGGCCGGGCGCTGGTCCGGCTCGCCAACGGCCGGCAGCTCACGGCCCTGGAAATCCAGCGCGAGTACCTGGGCAAGGTGACCGCGTTCGTGGCCGAACACGGCGCGCACAACCCCCACGTGCCGCTGATCCTGGACCTCTGGGAGCGCACGCTGGACGCCATCGAAAGCGGCGACACGAGCACGATCGATACCGAAGTGGACTGGGCCATCAAGAAGAAGCTCATGGACAACTACCGGGTACGGCACGGGCTGGGCCTTGACGCTCCCAGGATTGCGCAGCTGGACCTGACCTACCACGACATTTCCCGTGGCCGCGGCCTCTTCTACCTGCTCCAGGCCCGCGGGGCCGTGCGCCGGGTGGTGGACGACACCGCGGTCAAGGACGCGGTGGATGCCCCGCCGCAGACCACGCGCGCCAAACTCCGCGGCGACTTCGTCCGGCGCGCCCAGGAACTCGGCCGCGACTACACCGTGGACTGGGTCCATCTGAAGCTGAACGACCGCGCCCACCAGACCATTCTGTGCAAGGATCCCTTCCGGAGCGTGGACGAACGGGTGGATGCGCTGCTGGACTCGATGGGCTGATACCCAGCTTCGCACGTTATTCTGGGGTAGGGCCGCCCTGCGGCCGCCGCTTTCTTTGCCACGGGAAACCGAACGGCATTGAGTCCACCCTGCCTCGACGAAAGTTTCCAATTGCGCCGACTACTAGCAATTCTTCTTCCCGGACTGCTGCTGCTGACCGCCTGCGGCGGCAGCGAAGCGCCTCCGGCTCCGGAACCCACCAGCCAGTCCGCGGGTGAGACCGCCAAGCTGGACTCGGTCAAATTGACTGAGAACGGTGACAAGAAGGCCCCAGGCGTCGACTTCACCAAGCCGCTCGACGTCAAGGAACCCACCGTCAAGGTGGTCACCGAGGGCGGTGGCGAGCGGGTCAAGGCCAACCAGATCGCCAACATTTCGATCGTGGCCTTCAACGGCACCGACGGTTCCACCCTCGAAGACACGTTCCCGAACGATCCCGAGCCGCTGGAGCTAAACGACGAGCTCAAGGGCAGCAGCCCCGTCATCTACAACGCGTTCGTGGGCGCCAAGATCGGCTCGCACCTCGCCCTTGCCGTTCCCGGCCAGGCCGCAGCCGAGGGTACCGCGGCCAAGCCGACCCAGCTCCTTATCGTCAAGGTGCTCTCCGCCAAGGACGCTCCGCCGGTCCTGGACAAGCCTGAGGGCGACGCCGTCACCCCGCCGGCCGGACTGCCGACCGTCAAGGAAAACGACAAGGGCGTCCCGGAGATCTCCGTCGCCGGCGTCAAGGCGCCGACCGCGTTGGTCTCCCAGGACCTCATCACCGGCAAGGGCCAGGCCCTCAAGGAGACCGACACCATTACCGTGAACTACGTGGGCGTCGCCCTCGCCACCGGCAAGGTCTTCGACTCCAGCTTCGAGAGTGGCAAGAAGGCCACCTTCCCGTTGACCGGCGTCATCAAGGGCTGGACCCAGGGCCTGACCGGCAAGACGGTCGGCTCCCGTGTCCTTCTGGTCGTCCCGAAGGACCTCGCCTACGGGGATCAGGGCCAGGGCGACGCCAAGGGCGACCTCGTCTTCGTCGTCGATATCCTCGGCGTCAAGTAACCCACCGCTACAACTGCAACCACTACACGTCACCTCAAAGGAGCAACCATGTCATTTGGACAGCGCAACCTCGACCGCGAGAAGCCGGAAATTGACTTCCCCGTAGGAGACGTCCCCACCGAACTGGTCATCACCGACCTGATCGAAGGGGACGGCGCCGAGGCCAAAGCCGGCGACACCGTTTCCACCCACTACGTGGGCGTCGCCTGGTCCACCGGTGAAGAATTCGACGCTTCCTGGGGCCGCGGCGCGCCGCTGGACTTCCGGGTCGGCGTCGGCCAGGTCATCCAGGGCTGGGACCAGGGCCTGCTGGGCATGAAGGTCGGCGGCCGCCGCCGGCTCGAGATCCCGTCCGAGCTTGCCTACGGCTCCCGTGGCGCCGGCGGGGCGATCGGCCCCAACGAGGCCCTGATCTTCGTCGTGGACCTCGTCGCCGTCCGCTAGTCCCCACCCGCCCCCGGGGAACGAAGCGCGGTAACAATCGGAAAAGTTCTTCCGGCTGTTGCCGCGCTTTCGTCATTTTCCGGGACCGGCTTTAGTACCCTTGCGGGGTGTCCGCCTCACGTACAGAACGCCTCCTGAACCTGCTCATCGCCCTGCTCAACACCAAGTACGGCCTGCGCCGCAGCGAGCTGCGCGAAAAGGTCTACCACGACACCACGAGCAGTGACGTCGCCTTCGGCCGCATGTTCGAACGCGACAAAGGCGAGCTGCGCCAGTTTGGCTTCGACGTCGAGGCCGTGACGGACACGGGCTGGGGCTCCGACGACCCGGCAACCACCCGCTACCGGATCGGCAAGGAATCGAACCGGCTGCCCGACGTCAGCCTCACCCCCGAAGAGTGCACGGTCCTGATCCTCGCGGCCCAGCTCTGGGAGCACGCCGCCCTCGGCTCCGCCGCCGTCGACGCGGTCCGGAAGCTGCAGGCCGCCGGCGGCCTGGTCGACGCCGAACTCCCCACCGGCGTCCAGCCGCGCATCCGCCCCGCCGGCCAGGCCTTCGAGGACCTGGTCGCCGCGATACACGCCCAGCACCCGGTCCGGTTCAGCTACCTCGCCGGCAGCACCGGCCAGGAGCAGGAACGCCTGGTGGAGCCCTGGGGCCTGGGCAGCCGCTTCGGCCAGTGGTACCTCGTGGGCCACGACCGGGGCCGGGGGGACAAACGGTTCTTCCGCCTGTCCCGCCTGACGTCCGCCGTGACCGTCCTGGAGAAGGAGAGCTTCACGCCGCCGGCCGGGTTCAACGTCCGCGCGGAGCTGGCCGGCCTGGCCGAGCTGCCGGTGCAGAGCGCTGTGGTCGACGTCGAACACGGGCGGCTCCTGGGCCTCCGCAAACGCGCCCAGCCGCTTCCGGACGCAGCGCCGGAAGCCGCAGCGCCGGAAGCCCGAACACCGGGGCACCCGGCCGGGACGGACCGCCTCGCGGTGCCCTTCCGCGATGCGGAGACCCTGGGCGAGGAGCTGGCCTCCTACGGTCCCCGCGTCACCGTGATTTCACCCCCCGAACTCGCCGGCGCCGTCCACCGCCGCCTCACGGCGGCCGCCGAGTTCGCCGACAGGCCCCTGCCGGACGTCGCCTTCCCGGCGGCGGGCCGCGCCGGCCGTACCCGTAAACGAACCTCGGAGGACCAGCTCAAGCGGATGCTGCAACTGGTCCCGTTCCTTGTCCACAACCAGGGACTGCACATCAGCGAGGTCGCCGCCAGGTTTGGCATCACCCGCAAGGCACTCGAGGACGACCTGCGGATCCTGATCTGCTCGGGCCTGCCGGAGGGCTACCCCGACGATCTGCTGGACATCCAGTGGGACGATGACCACGTATTCATCACCCAGGCCCTGGACCTGACCCGCCCCGTACGGTTCACCGTGGACGAGGCCTGTGCGCTCCTGACCGGCCTGGAGACGCTCAACAGCCTGCCCGAGCTCGCCGAAGGCGGCGCCCTGGAATCGGTGACGCTCAAACTCATGGCCGCGGCGGGGGAGGAAGGCGTCAAAGCGGCCGCGCTCTCCGGCCCCGAGGTGGCCCCCGGTGATTCCGCCATCCTCGACACCGCCCGCGCCGCCCTCGAATCCGGCGCGCAACTGCACCTGAGGTACTTCTCGGCGCAGCGCGACGCCGTGTCCGAACGCGACGTGGACCCCCTGCGGCTCTATTCGCTGGACAACACGTGGTACCTCGAGGCGTACTGCCACTCCGCCCAGGGCCTCCGCAACTTCCGGCTGGACAGGATCGAAGCCCTTGAGCCCAACGGCCGGCGGGCGGCCGCGCCGGCAAAGCCGGCGGACAGCTTTCCGGTGAAACTGTTCACCCCGAACGACGACGACACGGTGGTCGTCGTGGAACTCGCGCCCCGCGGCACCGGCCTCGCTGATGACTATTACGCCGAGCGGACCGCGGCTCTGCCAGGCGGCGGCATGCTCGCCGAAATCCGGTTTGGCAGCACGGACTGGCTGCCGATGTTCGTGGCCCAGCACGGCGGGATGGTGCGGATCCTGCAGCCAGAGGCCCTCGCGGCCGCGTCGCGGGAGTGGCTCGCCGCGGCCCTGACGCAATACGAAGCCTTCTCAGATCGCCCGATAGACTGATCAGCATGCCTTGGTGGTCCTGGATCGTTATTTGGATAGCGCTTGTCGCGTTGTCGCTGTTGTTCTTCGGCGTGCTCGGCTTCCGGCTGTTCCGGCAAGCCACAACGACGCTCACCGAATTGGGTGAAGCCGCGGACCGCTTTTCCACCCTGCCTTCACCAGCGGGCACCGGCACCGTTTCAGCGGCTGGTTCGACAGCGGCCGGCGCCGGTGACCCGGGCAGCGCGGACGAATCCCTTCGGCCGGTGCCCGGCGACGCCATTTTTGCCTCGCCCGCGCGGATGCGACATGATTACCACGCATCCAAGCTCGCCCGGCAAAACGCCCGCCGGCTGCGCCGCATCCAACGCAAGAAGGACCGCGGGCAACCCCAGGCGCTGCGCGACATCGAAACGCGTTAGACATAGGATGTATTCAAACGAAAGGACCTCTCCCCATGAGGCTTGAAGGCTGGCATCTCATCATCATCATCGTTCTGGCACTGGTGCTGTTCGCTGCGCCGAAGCTGCCGGGTATGGCCCGCAGCCTGGGCCAGTCGATGCGCATTTTCAAGTCGGAAGTCCGGGAAATGAAGAAGGACGGCACCACCGATGCCAAGGATGGCTCCGAGCCGGTTGAAGGACGGGTCATCAACCACCCGCAGACCGGCGCACCGGAAAGCCGCACGGGCGACGGAACCGACGTTCCGCCGTCGACCCGCGCCTAAGACCGCATGGCAGTAACCATGAGCCGTCGATCGAACCCCGAGGGGAGGATGGCGCTCCTCGACCACCTCAAAGAGCTGCGCAACCGGCTCTTTAAGGCGGCAATCGCCGTCGTCCTTGGGACGGTAGTGGGTTTCCTTGTCTACCAGCCAATGCTGGCGGCGCTGATCAAGCCGATCCGCGACCTGAACGAACATGAAGGCCGCCAAGCCACGCTAAATTTCGACGGCGTCGCGAGCTCGTTCGACCTCATGATCCAGGTCTCCGTGTTCCTGGGCCTGATTATCGCCAGCCCCGTCTGGCTCTACCAGCTCTGGGCCTTCATCGTGCCGGGGCTGCATAAGAAGGAACGCCGCCTGGCCCTGTCCTTCGTGGCGGCGGCCGTGCCGCTCTTCGTCGGCGGCGTCCTGCTGGCCTGGCTCGTGCTGCCCAACGCGGTCCGCGTCCTGACCGACTTCACGCCGTCGGGCGGCTCCAACTTCATCAGCGCCCAGGTGTACCTGTCCTTCGTGCTGCGGCTGCTGCTCGCCTTCGGCATCGCCTTCCTCCTCCCGGTGGTCCTGTTCGGGCTGAACCTGGCCGGACTCATCAAGGGCCAGCAGCTGCTCAAGAGCTGGCGGATTACAGTCTTCCTGGTCTGCCTGTTCGCCGCGATGGCCGCTCCCGGCGCCGACGCCATGAGCATGTTCTACCTGGCCGGACCCATGCTGGCGCTGTTCTTCGCCGCGATCGGGCTGTGCCTGCTCAACGATCGCCGGCGCGAGCGGCGCGCCGTCAAACGCGACGCCGAGACCGAAGCCACCGCCGACCACGCCACCCCCAGCTCCGAGCTGGAGAATCTCTAGCCTTTCGCGCACTAGGCTGGAAACATGTCCTCACACCCCGGGCCGGAATCACCGTCCGAACGTTACCGCGCCAGCGTCGAGCGGGCTGCTGAAGCCAAGACCTATCTGGGCGGGTTCATCCGCTCGCTCGAATTTGAACTCGATGACTTCCAGCGCGAAGCATGCCTGTCCCTGCAGGCCGGCCGGGGCGTGCTGGTGGCCGCCCCCACCGGCGCCGGGAAGACGATTGTGGGGGAGTTCGCCATCTATCTGGCCCTCCAGCGTGGGCTCAAGGCGTTCTACACCACCCCCATCAAAGCCCTGAGCAACCAGAAGTACTCCGAACTGGCCGCCAAGTACGGCGCCGCCCAGGTGGGCCTGCTCACCGGAGATACCAGCATCAACGGCGACGCCCCGGTGGTGGTCATGACCACCGAAGTGCTCCGCAACATGCTCTACGCGGATTCGGACACCCTGGATGATCTCGGCTTCGTGGTCATGGACGAAGTCCACTACCTCGCCGACCGCTTCCGCGGCGCTGTGTGGGAGGAAGTCATCATCCATCTGCCCAGCGAGGTCCAGGTGGCGTCCCTGAGTGCCACGGTCTCCAACGCCGAGGAGTTCGGTGCGTGGCTCGACACCGTCCGCGGGCAGACCGATGTGATCGTCTCCGAGCACCGCCCGGTGCCGCTGTGGCAGCACGTCATGGTGGGGCGGAAGATCGTGGACCTGTTTGCCGGCGACACGAGCTTTGACGAGATCGCCCTGCCTGTTGGGGCAACTGCCAGTGAGGCAACTGCCGGGGAGGCATCCGCCGTAGCCGATGCTGTTGTCGGCGGCCCGGCGGCCGCCGTCACCTCGGAAGTGCCAGGGCGGGCCGGCTTCGAGGTCAACCCGGAACTGCTGTCCATGGCCCGGGCCGAGAGCCAGATGAATTTCCGTGGCCGCTTCGGCCACGGCGGCCGGAACCAGCGCCGCCAGCAACGCAGCCAGCGGGACGAACCGCAGGGCGCCCAGCGCAGCCCGGTGCGGAAGGCCAGCCGGCCGCAGGTCATCGCCAGCCTGGACCGGCAGGACCTCTTGCCGGCCATCACATTCATCTTCTCGCGCGCCGGCTGCGATGCCGCCGTGGCCCAGTGCGTCGCGGCCGGACTCTGGCTGACCAGCGAGGCCGAACAGCAGATCATCGCCCGGCGCGTCGACGAGGCCGCCCAGGACATCCCCTCGGATGACCTCGATGTGCTCGGCTTCTGGAGCTGGCGGGACGGCCTGCTCCGCGGGCTCGCCGCGCACCACGCCGGCATGCTGCCGACCTTCAAGGAGGTTGTGGAGAAGCTGTTCGTCGACGGGCTGGTCAAGGCCGTCTTCGCCACCGAAACACTCGCCCTGGGCGTCAACATGCCGGCCCGCTGCGTCGTGCTCGAAAAGCTCGACAAGTTCAACGGCGAGGCCCACGTCAACATCACGGCGGGGGAGTACACCCAGCTGACGGGCCGCGCCGGCCGCCGCGGCATCGACGTCGAGGGCCACGCCGTAGTGCTGTGGCAGCCCGGAACGGATCCGGCCGCCGTCGCCGGCCTGGCCTCACGGCGAACCTACCCGCTGAACTCCAGCTTCCGGCCCACGTACAACATGTCGATCAACCTTTTGGCGCAGTTCGGCCGGCCGCGCGCCCGGGAGATCCTCGAATCATCCTTTGCCCAGTTCCAGGCGGACCGATCCGTGGTGGGACTGGCCCGGCAGGTCAGGAGCCGGGAAGAATCCATTGCCGGGTTCAGCAAGGCCATGACCTGCCACCTGGGCGACTTTACCGAATACGCGCGGCTGCGGCGGGCCCTGGGCGATGCCGAAACCATGGCCTCCCGGAGCACGTCCCGAGCCAGGAAGTCCTTGACCGAGGACTCCCTGAGCAGGCTGCTTCCGGGGGACGTGGTGGATGTTCCGGCCGGGAAGTCGCCGGGGCTCGCGGTGGTGCTCAGCTCCGACCACGAATCCCGCGAGCCCCGCCCCGCCGTCATGACGCTGGACAACCAGCTCCGCCGGATTGGCCTGCACGACGTCGAAGGGCCGTTGTCGCCGATCACCCGGATCAGGATTCCCAAGACCTTCAACGCCAAGGTTCCCAAGTCCCGCCGCGACCTGGCGTCCTCGGTGCGCAACGCCATCCGCGAGCATCGGCCGCCGGCGCCGCCGCGCCGCGACGACGACTTCGGCCGGGCCTCCGCTGCGCCCAACCAGGAGAAGCGGATCGCCGAGCTGCGCCGGGAACTGCGCGCCCATCCGTGCCACGGCTGCAGCGAACGCGAGGACCATGCCCGGTGGTCCGAACGCTGGTGGAAACTCCGCCAGGAAACGGATGGGCTCATCCGCCAGATCCAGGGCCGGACCAACACCATCGCCAAGACGTTCGACCGTGTCTGCGGCGTCCTGACGGGCTACGGCTACCTGGAAACCTCGGACACGGGCGCGCTGTCCATCAGCCCGGACGGGCAACGCCTGCGGCGGATCTACGGCGAAAAGGACCTGCTGATTTCGCAGTCACTGCGGATGGGGGCCTTCAACGACCTCGACGCCGCCGAGATCGCCGCGCTGGCCAGTGTCCTCGTCTACCAGGCCAAGCGTGAGGACCGCGGCCTGCGGCCCAAGATGCCGAGCGTGTCCCTGGAATCCGCGGTAGACACCGTGGTGCGCGAATGGTCCGCGCTGGAGGACGTCGAGGAAGCCAACAAGCTGCCCCTCACTGGCGAGCCCGAGCTCGGCCTTGTGTGGCCGATCTTCAAATGGGCCAAGGGCCGGCACCTCCAGGACGTGCTGAGCGGCACCGACCTGGCCGCGGGCGACTTTGTCCGCTGGGTCAAACAGGTGATCGACCTCCTGGACCAGCTCGCCGACATCCCGAACCTCGACCCCCGGATTGCGCGGCTGTGCGCGGAGGCCATCAAGCTCATCAAACGCGGCGTCGTCGCCTATTCCTCCGTGGCCTAGGGCGCGGGCCGGACCGGCCCGCTCCCTGGACCACTCGCTGGCCCGCTACCGCGGCCTCGCAGATTTTCGAACCCGCCGGCCCTCGGCCGGCCCCCAGCAACAAGGAGTTCCCGCCCCATGACCGATTCGCCGGCCGCCCCCGCCCCCCGCAACGTCACGCTGTACCGCAACGGTTCGGTCTACACAGCTGCCGATCCCTTTGCGACTGCGATGCTGGTCGACGGCGACACCGTCGCCTGGGTTGGTTCCGAGCAGGCCGCCACTTCCATCGCCGATGCCTCCATGGAGGTGATCGATCTGCAGGGCGCGCTCCTGGCCCCCGGCTTCGTCGACTCCCACATCCACCTGACGGAAACCGGAATCGCGCTGGAGGGCCTCCAGCTGGCCGGGGTGCGCTCCTCCGCTGAACTCCTCGACGCCGTCGCCGCCGCCTCCGCGTCCAGCGCGGGCGGTCCCGTCCTGGGCCACGGCTGGGACGAGACCACCTGGGCCGATCCCGCCCTGCCCTCCCGGGACGAAATCGAACGCGCGGCCGGCGGCCGCCAGGTCTACCTGTCCCGCGTCGATGTCCACTCGGCCCTGGTATCGAACTCCCTGGCCGCGTCGGCCGGACTGGACGGGCTCGACGGCGGCGCCGGAAGCCAGGTCAAACGCGACGCCCACACCGCGGCCCGCCTGGCGGCCCGCCGGCTGCCGGCGGACGCCCTGCGCGCATACCAGCAGCGCGCCCTCGCCGAGGCAGCGGCCAACGGCTACGTGGCCCTCGCCGAGATGGCCGCGCCGCATATCGGAAGCATCGAGGACCTGCGGCTCGCGGTGGCCTGGAACAGCACCTCCGGCGGCGGACCGAACGGGATGGACGGCGTGGCAGTGCCGGAGGTCCTGCCGTACTGGGGCGAGCTCGCCGGATCCGCCGAACATGCCCAGTCCATCCTGGACGAATTGGGCCTGCCTGTACTGGGCCTCGCCGGTGACCTGAACATCGACGGCTCGATCGGCTCACGGACTGCCGCCCTGCGTGCGGACTACACCGACGCGCCCGGAGAGCGCGGCAGCCTGTACCTCTCCGTGGCCGAGGCAGCCGCCCACCTCGCGGCGTGCTCCCTCCTGGGGATCCAGGCGGGTTTCCACGTGATCGGCGACGCCGGCCTGGACGCGGCCCTCGACGCCCTCGGCCTCGCCGCGGCTGAGGTGGGGGAGCAGCGCGTCCGTGCCGCGGGGCACCGGTTCGAGCACGTCGAACTCGCCGATGCCGCGGCCATCAGCCGGCTGGCCCGCTATTCGGTCAGCGTCAGCGCGCAGCCGGTCTTCGACGCCCTGTGGGGTGGCGGGGACCGCCTGTACCAGCAGCGCCTCGGCTCCCGCCGGCTGGGAATGAATGCCTTTGGCAGCCTCTACGCGGCCGGTGTGCCGATCTGCTTCGGCAGCGACAGTCCGGTGACGCCGCTCCGGCCGTGGTCCAGCGTGCGCGCGTGCCTGCAGCACACCAATCCCGCCGAACAGATCTCCGCCCGCGCCGCGTTCCTCGGCCACACGCGGGCCGGCTGGCGGGCAGCCCGCTACCCCAACCCCATGGCCGGGCAACTGGTGCCGGGCGCTCCGGCCAGCTTTGCGGTCTGGGGGGTCGAGGAGCTCATGGTCCAGGTGGCCGACGGGCGCGTGCAGTCGTGGAGCACCGACCCGCGCGCCCGTACCCCGCTGCTGCCGGCGCTCGACACCGGCAGCGATCCGGCCTGCCTCCTGACGGTACGGGACGGCCAGGAACTCTATGCCAGCGGCGCCCTCCACGCCTGAACACCTGGCGCCTGATCCGGCCCGTCATCCAGCGGACGGAGCGGAAACATTTCCACCCGCGACCCCGCCCTGAACTGCGCCGACAGACGAAACGGCAGGTCACGGCTCGGTTGACAGATCGGCCCGCCCCCGTAGCATTGAGGGGCAACGGAGGGTTGCGTACCGCGCAGACTCCGGCAGTCCCCGGTCCTTCCCAGGTTGCCGCACCCGCGGGAGCTTCACTTGGTCATGACCACGGGCACCCCCAGGGGGCGGGTCTACTTCGCAGCAGAAAACGGTTCCGGCGCCGCAATTCGTGGCCTGCCGGAACTGGCCCGAAGCGGGTGGACCTGCCCGGGCGGCCGCMCGGCCGCCTCGCGGGCGCCCCACGGGCGCGCAACTCCCTATAATGGGAAGTTGCGCCTGAATATCCGGAACCATTGACTTTCGGCGCACCGACCGCTCCCTTCAAGGAAAGGCCTCGCTGTGCGTGTCCTCACCATCATCCCGACCTATAACGAGCTGGAATCGTTGCCCAAGACCCTCGGTCGCCTGCGCACAGCCGTGCCCGCCTCCGACGTGCTGGTTGTCGACGACAACAGCCCTGACGGCACGGGGCAGCTGGCGGACCGCATGGCCGCAGAAGACGGACAGGTCCACGTCCTGCACCGCGCCGGAAAGGCCGGCCTGGGAGCGGCGTACATCGCGGGCTTCAAGTGGGGCCTGGAGGCCGGCTACGACATCCTGGTGGAGATGGACGCTGACGGCTCGCACCAGCCCGAGCAGCTGCCGCAGCTGATCGAGGCCGTGGAGCAGGGCGCGGACCTCGCCATGGGCTCCCGCTGGGTTCCCGGCGGCCGTGTGGTCAACTGGCCGCTCTACCGCCAGGCCATCAGCCGCGTCGGCAGCACGTACGCGCGGATCATGCTCGGAGTAAGGATCAAGGACGTCACTGGCGGCTTCCGCGCCTTCCGGCGGACCACGCTGGAGAAGCTGAACCTGGATGCGGTCGACTCGGTAGGCTATGGCTTCCAGGTGGATCTTGCCTGGCGCGTGGCCAAGCTCGGCCTGACCATCGTGGAACGGCCCATTACCTTCGTGGAGCGCGAGCTCGGCGCTTCGAAGATGAGCGGCAACATCGTCGTCGAAGCCATGATCAACGTCACCAAATGGGGACTCACGGCCCGCTGGAACAAGCTCCGGGGCAAGCAGGACAGCAGGCAGGACGCCTAAGGCGTGTCTCCCGGTCCGGCCATCACCGGGGTATAGGGTCGGGCGGTATGGCGCTGCGACTTGTTCAGGTGAATTTCAAGGCTCGGGATGACTCAACGCTCGGCCGGTTTTGGGCGGAGGCACTCGGCTGGGGTGTGTCCAGCGAGGGACCCGGTGTGACCAATGTTGAACCCCTGGGTTTCGTCTGGCCGGACCCCGCCGCCGTCTGCGTCGATGTCGTCAGCGTCCCGGACCCCGAGACGGTGGGGTACCGGGCGCGCCTCGATCTCGCCGCCACCTCTGCGGCCCACCAGGCGGAGCTGGTGGCGCATCTCTTGGGGCTCGGCGCGACGCCCGCCGACGTCGGCCAGGGTGCTGAGCCGTGGACGGTTCTGGCCGACCCGGAGGGCAACCTGTTCCGCGTGCTGGAGCCCCGCCCGATCTACCAGGACACCGGGCCGATCGCCGCGGTGGTGGTCAGCTGTGCAGACCCACGGGCCATGGCCGGGTTCTGGGCCGGGGCGACGGACTGGACCCTGCACGAGGTGGACGACGATCACGCGAGGCTGCGTTCGGCCAAGGGTGTCGGGCCGTACCTTGAGTTCCTTCGTACGCCCGGCGTGCCTGCCGTGTGGGGCCGTGTCCATCTCGACCTGATGCCGTACCCGGGTGATGATCAGGCGGCGGAGGTGGCCCGGCTGCGGACTCTGGGCGCCACTGACGCCGACGTCGGCCAAGGCGATGTGCCCTGGGTCTGCCTCGCCGACTCGGAGGGCAACGAGTTCTGCGTCCTCACCCCCGGCTGACGCAGTATCCCGGCTCCTGTGCGCATCCAGGCGATGCAGCCGCAGGAGGCGCAGAGGAGCCGCAGAGCATGGACGCGCAGGAACAGGAAAAGGGCCGGGCCCGCATCGAATGATGCGGCTTCCGAGGAGAATGTCACGAACACCTGCTCGCCATCCTCGCAACGGTATTCAACCCGCTGGCGCGGAGCCGGTTCGACGCCGGATTCGGTCTCCATGCTCTGTGCGCCAAGGCGCATACCCCGCAGGCTGCGATCGCTCATCTTTTCTCCCTCTATTCGGTTCGCAGGGTCAAGCCCTGCGTTGTCCGGGGACCGTCAGGCGCCGGACTTCTGGTTGCACCGCGCTGTACCGTAACTGGCCCGGTGTGGCCCGGCCAGATGACAGTCACCAGTGGACAAAACTCTTTGGAACGTCATTGGAATCAACGCTGTGCGGAGCGTTTTTGTTCCGGACGGCTGAACTGACCGGACAAATATTCAAGTATACGGGAGTGGTGCGGGCGCGGTAAAGCGAGTAGCCCCGCGGCATGAACTGCGTATCCTGTACCCGACCGGTCCGGGCTTAATCCGGCTGGCCCCCGCAGCCGGCCGAAATGGCCGGTCCGCGGGGGCCAGGACGGAGCTATCCGATCCGACCGATCCAGTGCGGGAGCAGGCTCAGGGCCGGTTCCCTTGGCCGTCGGCTGCGGCGGGCGGTGAGTACGGAGCCACGTCCGGCGTTGAGGCCGTCTGCTCCTGCACCGCGCCTGCACCCAGTACGCTGCCGATCCCTTTGAGCGCCTCGCCAACCTCGCTGGGAATGATCCACAGCTTGTTTGAGGATCCCTCGGCAATCTTCGGGAGGGTCTGGAGGTACTGGTAAGCCAGCAGTTTCTGGTCCGGGTTGCCCTTGTGGATCGCGTCGAAGACCTTCTGGATGGCCTGGGCCTCGCCGTCGGCACGCAGGATGGCCGCCTTCGCGTCGCCTTCGGCCTTCAGGATGGAGGATTGGCGCTGGCCTTCGGCGGTGAGGATCGCGGACTGCTTGGTGCCCTCGGCCGTCAGGATGGCGGCGCGGCGGTCACGTTCGGCCCGCATCTGCTTTTCCATCGAGTCCTGGATCGAGTGGGGCGGATCGATCGCCTTGAGCTCGACCCGGGAGACCCGGATGCCCCAGCGACCGGTCGCCTCGTCCAGGACGCCGCGGAGCTGGCCATTGATCTGGTCGCGCGAGGTGAGCGCTTCCTCCAGGTTGAGGCCGCCAACCACGTTGCGCAGGGTGGTGGTGGTCAGCTGTTCCACTGCCTGGATGTAGTTGGCGATCTCGTAGGTGGCGGCCCGGGCGTCCGTGACTTGGAAATAGACCACGGTGTCGATCGAGACCACCAGGTTGTCCTCGGTGATGACCGGCTGCGGCGGGAAGGACACCACCTGCTCCCGCAGGTCGAGCAATGGCAGCAAGCGGTCCACAAACGGGATCAGCAGGGTAAGCCCGGGATTCAGGGTGCGTTGGTATTTACCCAGCCGTTCAACGACGCCGGCACGGGCCTGTGGAATGATCCGGACCGACCGGACCAGCACAATAATTACAAACACAATTAGTACCAGCAGCACAATTGCGACTGCGATATTCATACATCACCTATTCCCCAGTTGTTTTGTTTTAGTCTCGCGCCGGCAGCGCCGCACCGGCGGACAGCAGTGCCCGCCGGACAGCGCCCCTTATTGGACGGCGGATTCCGGTTGCGGGGCCACGATCGCGGTGGCCCCTTCGATGGCACTGACCACAGCCTGCTGTCCGGGCGCCAGCACTCCCGATTCGGACCGCGCACTCCAGACGTCCCCGCCAATCTTGACGAGCCCGCCGTTTTCGCTCACAGCCTCCATGACGACGGCGGATTCGCCGATGAGGCGTTCAATGTTGGTGCGCTGATCCGCCGGTCCCCGGTGGAGATGCTTGAGGGCCACCGGCCGGACGAAGCCGATCATGAGCAGGGACACCACGCAGAAGGCGATAATCTGCAACCACGGATCGGCGCCGGCGAAGTCCGCCACCAGCCCGGCGAGGGCGCCGCCGCCGAGCATGATGAAGAACAGGTCGAGTGTGATCATCTCGACCACGGCAAACAGGAGAAAGAGCGTGAGCCACAACGCCCACCAATTCTCGATCAGCCATTCAGACATCAATTCCCCCCTTGAGTTCCGGGAGCTGCAGGCACAGGTCCCCAGTAACTGTGATTCCATCCTAAGCGGAACGGCAATAGCTGGGACCGGCGGTAGGGAATTGATGGCCAAAGTGGCCAAGTCGTTATTTCGCGGGTCGATTCCCCGGCCTGGCCTTCCGCCCCGGTTCCCCTCCCGGGGGTGGTTTTCGGGGCATGCCGGACGGCACCCGCGAACCGGCGGGAGCGGGAATGGTCAGCGGATGGGTTGAAAGACGCTGATCCGGAAGCGGGCCGAGACGGAGGTCCGCTCCGGAAGCGCGGATTCGAGGGCTGCCAGTGCGGCGCGGTCCAGGTGGTGGCCGGCCGGTCCCATGTAGGCCAGGTTGGCGACGTCGCGCGGGCCAAGGGCCAGTGCCAGGTCCAGATCAGATGCTGCGACGGGCGCGAAGTGCTGGCCCAGGGACGCGGCGAGCCGCTCGTCCTTGGCCGGCTCGATCCCCAGCATCCCGGCCGGCCCGGCAACCTCCGCCAGGTGACCGGGCCGCGGTGTGACCACGACCAGGCGGCCGCCGGGGCGGAGAACCCGGGCGAACTCGGGCGCGTTGCGCGGCGCAAAGACCACGGTGACGACGTCGACGGCGTTCTCCGCGACCGGCAACGGCTGCCAGACGTCCCCGACGACGTTCAAAGCCTCGGGGTTCAGCCTCGCTGCGCGGCGCAGGGCGAACTTGGAAATGTCCAGGCCGATTGCCGCGGCAGGACCGCTGTCCGCGGCCCGGTCCAGTACGGCCCTGAGGTAGTGGCCGGTGCCCGTCCCGGCGTCGAGCACGAGGGGCCGGCCGGCGGGGGCTTCCCGGAGCGCCGGTGTGGCGAGCCCGGCCACGGCATCGGCCAGCGGCTGGTAATGCCCCGCGGAGAGGAAGTCGAAGCGGGCCGCCACCATGTCTGCGCTGTCGGCTTCAAAAACCGTCCCCTTGCCGACCAGGAAGTTGAAGTAGCCCTGCCTGGCCGCGTCAAAGCTGTGGCCGGCTCCGCACACCAAGGTGCGGGCGCCGCCAGTGAAGCGGAGGCCCTGGCGGCACACCGGGCACAGGAGGGGGAGATCGGCGGCGGGCATAGTTTTCATCCTATGCGCGGATCCCCGGCCCGCCGCGCGGCCGGGGCACTGGCTACAGGGGCGCCGCGCACCGGGCACACCGCGGCGCGCCTCGCCGCACCGGCGCAACGTGAGGTGTTTCACAGCGGGCGCGCCACGGGCTAGGCTCGCAATCGTGAAATCTGAACATCTTCCGCTGCTCAATTCCGTGTCCGCCCCTGCCGTGCACCCCGACGGTTCCCGCGCCGTGGTCTCCGTGCTCCGCCCGGACTTCGATGCCGATGCCTACGTGGGCCAGCTGTGGACCGTGCCCCTGGGTCAGGACCTGACCCACCCGGACTTCAACGACCCGGACCAGAGGCCACGCCGGCTGACCCGGGGCTTCCGCGACACGGCACCGGACTTTTCACCAGACGGCCGTGCCCTTGGGTTCCTGCGTGCGGCAGCGGACGGAAAGCCGCAGCTGTTCGTGGTGGAAGCCGCCGGCGGCGAACCCCAGCTGTTGACGGAGGCCCCACTGGGGGTCAGCTCCTTCACGTGGTCGCCTGATTCCCGCAGCATTCTCTTCAGCGCCAGGACGCCTGACGAGGGCCGGTATGGCAGCGTCGACGGCGTGAGTGCGGGCAGCGAGGACGCCCGGCTGATCACGGATTTCCAGTACCGGATGAACGGTGTTGGCTACACCGCTGACAAGCCGCTTCAGCTGTTCATCCTCGAGGTGCCGCAGCTTGACGCCGAACCGAAGGTGGCGCCGGCCGGACGCGCCCTGAAGGCCCGCGGCACCGCGGCCGATCCCGCGGAGAATGCTGCCGGGCTGTTGCCGGCCGCCAAACAACTCACCACCGCACCAGCGGACCACAACGGCGCCGGCTTCAGCGCCGACGGCGGCACCATCTACTTCACTGCAGCCCTGCACGATGGGCGGGATACTGACCTCGTCAGCGGAATCTACGCGCTGCCTGTTACCGGAGGGCAGCCGCAGGCCGTGGTGCCGGCCAACGCCGGACGACAGAGCATCAGCGCCGTGCGCCAATCCGCCGATGGGCAGTGGCTCTTCTTCCTGGCCCAGGACCTGGGCGCATCCGGGCTGGACTTCGTGGCCAGGAACACCGCCCTCTATGCGATGCCTGCCGCCGGCGGACACGCCACGGCGCTCAGCGATGCCGAGGCGCTGGACCTGTCCGGCGGCAGCCGGCTGGAGCTGCGCGGCGGCGCGGGCGCCCTGGTGCTGAACAATGCGCGGGGAACCGTGGAGCTGCACGAATTCGTTGCGACGGGCGGCCACACCGTCCTCCTGGAAGGCAACCGGGTGGTGACCGGCGCCGCGGAGGGTGGCGGAACGCTCGTGGTGAGTTTCAGCGATTCGACGACGGCCGGTGATGTTGCCGTGCTCGAGCGCGGGCAGGTGCGCCGCCTGACGGACTTCTCCGCCCAGCTGCGGAGCGTGGCGGGGATCAGCGAGCCGCAGGAACTGACATTGGCCTCGGCCGACGGGTACCCGGTCCATGGCTGGCTCGTGAAGCCGGCGGGCCCGGGACCGCACCCGGTGCTGCTGAACATCCATGGCGGCCCGTTTGCCCAGTTCGGGGTGGCGTTGTTCGACGAAGCGCAGGTCTATGCCGGGGCCGGTTACGCCGTGCTGATGTGTAATCCGCGGGGTTCTGCCGGTTACGGCCAGGCACATGGCCGGTCCATCAAGGAGCGGATGGGAACCGTGGACATGCAGGACGTTCTGGCGTTCCTGGACGGGGCCGTAGGGAAATTCGAGGATCTGGACGCCGCCAATGTCGGCATCATGGGCGGATCCTACGGCGGCTACCTGACGGCGTGGACCATCAGCCACGACCACCGTTTCCGGGCCGCCATAGTCGAGCGTGGTTTCCTTGACCCCGTGAGCTTCACCGGTTCTTCCGACATCGGCTGGTTCTTCGGTGGCGGATACACCGGCCCGGCGGCGGAGCAAATGGCGGCCCAGAGTCCCATGGCGCGCGTTCAGCACGTACGGACGCCGTCGCTGGTGATCCACAGCGAGGAGGACCTCCGGTGTCCCGTGGAGCAGGGCCAGCGGTACTTCACCGCCCTCAAGCAACAGGGGGTCGAGACCGGATTCCTGGTCTTCCCCGGCGAAAACCATGAGCTGTCCCGCTCCGGCACGCCGCACCACCGGAAGCAGCGGTTCGATGAAATCCTGAAGTGGTGGGCCCGCTACCTGCCGTCCGCATCGAATCCGGCGCCGCAGCCCTAGCCCTAGCCCTGGCCCTAGCCCTGGCCCGCAGGCTTAGTCCGCGGCCGGGTCCGGCAGGAACCCGAGTTCCTGCCGGGCGCGGCTGATGTCCGGCTGGGCCCAGCGGGCGGAGTATTCGGCATTGTTGCTGATGGAGCGCAGCTCGGCCCGGTCCAGGAAGAGGATCCCTTGGAGGTGGTCGGTTTCATGCTGGACAATCCGGGCCTGCCAGCCGGAGAAAGTCTGCTGGAGTTTCGTGCCGTCCGGCGCCGTGAAATCGAGCTGGACTGATTCCGGCCGCACGACCGCCGCCTGCAGGCCGCCAATGGAGAGGCAGCCTTCGTAGAACGCCGCGGACTTCGCGCCCAGGGGACGATAGCTCGGGTTCAGCATGGCAAAGAACGGCAGCGCCTCCCGCCCGCGGACGGCAGCGACGTCGGGATCGACGTCGAACTGGTCCTCCAGGACAGCGATCTGCAGCGGAATCCCCAGCTGCGGGGCCGCCAGGCCCACGCCTGGGGCCTTGTGCATCACGCTGCGCATGAGGTCGATGAGGTGCCCGAGGTCGGCATCAGTCAACTGGCCATCGTACGGCGCCGCCACGTGCCGGAGCACCGGGTGTCCGGCCTGGACAATCGGCGGGAGGATGCCGGCGCTCAGGATCTCCTGGACGGTCTCGCTCATCCGGGCGGCGCTGTAGTCAGTGGGCCTGGCGTCAAAGGGCATGCCCCCACACTACTGGCGCCCGCACGCCTTTGTAACAAAGTCGTAGATGCGGGCGCGAAGTTGGCTGCCAGCGTCGATCTTCACAATTCCTTCGCGGCCCGCCACCCTGACCTGCAGGGGAAGGAGTGTGCCCACTTTGTCTTCGGCCACTGCATGGGGATCGCAGCGGGAGGGCCTGATGCCGAGGCGCACTTGGGCCGGGGCACCGCCGGCGCGGACCGTCACCGACCGGGGCCACGGGGCTTGTGAGGCCTCCGCCAGCAGCGTGGTTTCCTCGATCCGGTCTATCACCAGTTCACCGCCGCCGCCGGCGGCGCGCGGTTGCAGCAGCAGACGAACGACGGCGGTCTGACCGTCCGCGGCGACCTCGAGCTCGCGATCCAGCGCGATCGTGGCGACGGCCGAGGCTTCCCGGGCCAGGCACAGCTCCGAATTGTTCCGCGCGAGGACGCCGAACGGGTCTGTTGCCGGGGCCATGGCCGGGACCGGCACGGCACCTTCCGGCGTGGCCAGCCGCAGGGATACCTGGGCGTCGCCCGCAGCCCCGGAGGTGGCTCCCGGTCCGGCCGGGCTGCCGCAATCCGGGGCGGGCAACGGTGCCGGCAGGCTCTTGGGCTGTCCGGGCGGAAGCTCGATCCCGCCGGTGCGGGCGGACCAGATGATCGGGGCCGCGAAGAGAGGGCTGGTCAGTTCCGCGCCGAGGACCGTCAGGGCATGGCCGGTGGTGTTCGTGAGCTGGATTTCGATGATCTGCTTGCTGTAGTTGTCGCGGAACTGGCTGATTTCCGCGGTCACGGGGCCTGTGGTGATCGGGGTAGCCGACGCCGTCGCGCTTGCCGGGGAGGCGGTGCCGCCGGCCGTTCCGGAGCTGCATGACGCCGCCGCGCCGAGCAGCACCGTGGCGGCGGCTGCCCGCAACACCCAATACGATGCGGCGCCGCGCATCACGGGAAGTCCGTCCATGCGCACAGTCTATTCCGGGGCAAACCCGTACCAATGCGCTGCCTAGTGCATCGTGAAACGGCGGGCGATCAGGGAATTCACCGGCGGAACTGCGGCGACGCCTGCGATGCCACGGTTCCGCAGCGCCAGGAGACGGTCCGTGAGGGGCCGGCCCAGGGCCATGTTTATTTCGGCCTGGCGTGCGGCTCTCGCCGCCGCCCGCAACCGGGTCCGCTCAAAGGTCCGGAGGCGATCCGTGACATCCTGGCCGCGCACGGCCGCAGAGACGATCGGTGCCAGCGCCGCCGCATCCAGCCAGCCGAGGTTCATGCCCTGCCCGCCGATGGGGCTCACCTCGTGGGCCGCATCCCCGATCATCACCACCCGGCCGGCCACCATCCGGGGGGCCAGGCGCGTGCGGACGCCGAAGCGGCTGAGCATGCTGTTGGTCCCGGCGTCGATGGCGAGCCCCGTCCGTTCGCGCACGCAGCCCATGAGCCACCGGGCGTCGACGCCGGGAGCGCCGGCTGCGGGTCCGCCGGCTGCTGGTCCGCCGGCTGCTGGTCCGCCGGCCGGGGCGTCGCCGGTACCCAGCCGGACCACCCAGCGGCGGAGCTGGCCGGGCAAGGGGAACGACTCCACGATGCCGGCGCCGGAGAGGAACAGAGCCGCGTCCGGACCGAACCCGGTGCCGTCCGCGAAGTCACCCATCAGGTAACTGTCCGGGTACTCTTTCACGCGCACGTCGGCGCCCTGCAGCGCCCGCACCGTGGAACGCACGCCGTCGGCGGCAATGACCAGCGGCGCCGAATAGCGCAGGGTGCCACTCTTGGAGTCGGCTTCCACGCTGACCCGGCCGCCGTCGTCGGACAGTCCGGTGAGGCGGACGCCGCGGTGCAGGGCGCCGTCGCCGAGCTCGTTGACCCGCCGTTCCAGGTGCGCCTCAGTACGGGCCTGGGGCAGGGACAGGACGAACGGAAAGCGGTCCGAGACGCCGGCAAAGGACATCCGGGCGAGGCATTTTCCGCCGGCCATTGCCATACCTCGGCGGATCTGGACCCCCTCGGCAATCATGGCCTCGGCAACTCCGGTTCCCGCGAGCGCGGCCAGCGCCGGCGGATGGATGCCGATGGCGCGCGACTGCGGCTCCGGTGCGCCCCGCTGTTCCAGGACCTGAACATCCACGCCGTCCTGCAGCAGCAGCGCGGCCATGAACAGCCCCACCGGACCGGCACCGATGATCAGAACCTCAGCCACTGGCACCGGGCCCTGACTGGTAGAGGCCGTCGGGAGTGCCGTGCAGCAGCAGGTTCCGGAAGGGGGCGTGGCGGGCGACGGTCCAGCCCGGGGGAGCGGCGGCGGTCAGCTCCGCGGCGGTGTAGCTTCGGCGGATGGAGGTCAGCCCGTCCCGCCGGATGTAGGAGCCGGTGAGCACCCAGGAGCCGGCAGAGAACAGCGCGTAGGCGGCGGGGCTGCGGCGGATGTCGTTGTGGACCACCGTGCCGCGGGACAACCGGGCCGACTCGGCGAGAAACTCTTCCAGCCCGTCAAGGTGGTGCAGGACATGGTTGGACACCACGAGGTCGTACCGGTTGCCCTCTTCGAGCAGCTCCGCGCTGGCCGCCTGGCGGAACGTCACGTCCGCCGTCGCGTGGCGGGCGCGGGCGAACAGGATCGCCCGCGGATCCGGGTCAATAGCGGTGACCTCGAGACGCAGTCCGTCCCGGGCCGCCCACCGGGCCAACAGCACGGAAACGTCGCCCCCGCCGCACCCGATATCCAGCAGGGAGGTAGCGGAAGCAGTGGACAGCCGGGGCCTGATCCGGGACCGGTAGATGCCGCGCCAGCCGGCGACGGCACGGTTGACGAGCGCAAACTGGGCATACGTGCGCTCCAGGCGGCCGGGGTCGCAGCCCGGCAGGTCCATTTCCTCGACGGCGTCGGATGCGCGGTCCCGCAGGAGGGCCGCCCGAAGGTGTTCCATGCCCCGCTTCGCGCTGAACGGTTTCAGCGTGGCCGCTTTCAGACCCGTACCGCTACGGACTGCGCCGGCTCCGCCGGTTCCGCCGCCGGTTCCGCCGCCGGCTCCTGCCGCGGATCCGCGGCGGGCCGCGGGGCAGCCACCCGGGTGAAGAGCGCCGTCTCGACCGTCAGGCCCGGGCCGAAGGCCATGGAGCAGATCCGTTCCGCGCCCGGGCCGGCCCAGCCGTCGTCCGCGGCGTCGTCTGCTGCCGGCAGTTCGAGGATGTGCTTGAGGACGAACAGGACGGTGGCGCTGCTCATGTTGCCGAAGTTCCGGAGGGTTTCGCGGGCCGGGACCAGCTGCTCGTCGCTGAGCTCCAGCCGGGACTGGACCTTGTCCAGAATGCTCCGGCCGCCCGGGTGGATGCCCCAGTGCTCGATCTCCCGGTAGGGGAGCCCCTGCAGCGAGCCGTCGCGGGACAGCAGCGGTTCCAGCGCGCCAATGATGTGGTCGTCGATGATGTGCGGGACATAGTTGCCCAGCACCATCTCGAAGCCCTCGTCGCCGATGTTCCAGGCCATCGAGTCCTCCCCGACGGGCGTCAGGACGGTTTCGAAGTGGTCCAGCCGCAGCAGGGGCGCTTCCCTGGGGATGTCCCGCGCTGTGATGATGGCCGCGGCAGCGCCGTCGGCGAACAAGGCCGACCCCATGATGGTGTCCGGATCATTGGAGGTCCGGACGTGAAGGGAACAGAGTTCGGCGCAGACCACCAGCACCGTTGCCTCCGGATCGGCCTCGCAAAAGGACTTCGCCGCCCGCAGCGCCGGGAAGGCTGCATAGCAGCCCATAAAGCCAAGGTGGTACCGCTGGACAGCCGGATTCAGGCCGACGGCCCGGACAATCTTGTAGTCCGGGCCGGGATTGAAGAATCCGGTGCAGGAAACCGTGATCAGGTGGGTGATGTCCCGCGCCTCGACGCCCGGGCAGGCATCGAGGGCTTTTTGGGCTGCTTCAATGAAAAGCTTGGTCGCTTCCGTGGCGAAGATGCCGTTCCGGGTTTTGGTGCTGGGGCTGAGCACCAAGCCGGTGGCGGGGTCGAAGAACTGGGGGTTTTCCGCCTGGCTGTCCGCGGTGAGTTCCTCCACCGCCGTGTGCCGGGTGTCGATGGCTGCGGAGTCAAAGCACGTGTTGACGAGCCGGGATCCGAGCCGGGTGAGGCCCGGCTGGGCGGCGAACACGGCCCTGGCCTCGGGCTGGACCAGGATGGTTGGCGGGACTGCAGTTTCCAGAGACCTCAGGTAGACCGTCATGGTTCATTCTCAGCGAGCCTGCCGCCAAAGACAATGGAACGGCCGGAGATTCAGGAACACCTTCGGGCTGGACAACTCCGGCACGACGTAGCACGATCGCACTTGTGACCAGCAAACCCGACCGGGCGCAGCGCTTGCGCGACCTCGCGCTGTTACGCCGCGTCCGCGACCGAATGGACCGGGAATACGCACAGCCGCTGGATGTCGAGGCCCTCGCCCGCGGCGCCCACATGTCCGCCGGGCACCTCAGCCGCGAGTTCCGCCTGGCGTACGGCGAGTCGCCGTACAGCTATCTCATGACACGGCGCATAGAACGCGCGATGGCCCTGCTGCGCCGCGGCGACCTGAGTGTCACCGAGGTCTGCTTTACGGTCGGCTGCTCGTCGCTGGGCACCTTCAGCACCCGCTTCAACGAACTGGTTGGCGTGCCGCCCAGCGTCTATCGGCGCGAGGCTGCGAGGGCGACCGCGGGGATGCCCTCGTGCGTCGCGAAACAGGTCACCAGACCGGTCAGGAATCGAGAAGTCCCGGCCCCCGAACCGCAACTAGCATGAAGTCCATGGACATCAACATTCACGCGAGTTTCCTCCCGCACAACGATCCCGACGCCGCTTTGGCCTTCTACCGGGACACCCTCGGCTTCGAGGTCCGCAACGACGTCGGCTACGGCGGGATGCGCTGGATCACGGTCGGCCCCGCCGGCCAGCCGGACACATCAATCGTGCTGGAACCGCCGGCCGCCGATCCCGGCGTCACCGACGAAGAGCGCGGCACCATCGACGAGATGATGGCCAAGGGCACCTATGCGCGCATCCTCCTGGCCACCAAGGACGTCGACGCCACCTTCGAGCGGCTGCAGGCCAGCGGCGCCGAGGTGGTCCAGGAACCGACAGAGCAGGCCTACGGGGTGCGCGACTGCGCCTTCCGCGATCCCGCGGGCAACCTGATCCGCATCCAGCAGCCGATCTAAGGTGGCCGCCGGCCACCGCCGGACCAGCCGCCAGCTGGTTAGATAGAGCCAGTCGACGACGACGGGGACGCGTGGGGCTGCCCCGCCCAACAGATGGAGACACGATGAGCATTGCCACGAGCACGGACACGCAGCCGCCCGCGCTGCATGAAGCGGACAGCCACGACCTGATCCGCGTGCAGGGCGCACGGGAGAACAACCTCAAGGACATCAGCGTCGAGATCCCGAAGCGCCGCTTGACGGTGTTCACCGGCGTGTCCGGCTCGGGCAAGAGCTCGCTGGTGTTCGCCACCATCGCCGCAGAGTCGCAGCGGATGATCAACGAGACCTACAGTGCGTTTGTGCAGGGCTTCATGCCCAACCTGGCACGGCCCGAGGTGGACCACCTTGAGGGGCTGACGACGGCGATCATCGTTGACCAGGAGCGGATGGGCGCCAACCCCCGATCCACCGTCGGCACCGCCACCGACGCGAACGCCATGCTCCGGATCCTCTTCAGCCGCCTGGGCATGCCCCGCATCGGGCCACCGACTGCCTTTTCCTTCAACGTCCCGACGCGCAAGGCGAGCGGGGTGATGAGTACCGAGAAAGCCGGCGGCCGGGTCGAGCGGAGTGTGGTGCGCGATGTGGTCTACCTTGGCGGCATGTGCGCACGCTGCGAGGGGATGGGCGCGGTTTCGGACTTCGACCTCACCGCGTTGTACGACGACAGCAAGTCGCTCAGCGAGGGTGCCCTGACGATCCCCGGCTACAGCATGGACGGCTGGTACGGCCGGATCTTCAGCGGCGCCGGCTTCGACATGGACAAGCCGATCGCGAAGTTCACCAAGAAGGAAATGCACGACCTCCTCTACAAGGAGCCCACCAAGATCAAGGTCGAGGGCATCAACCTGACCTACGAGGGCGTGATCCCGAAGATCCAAAAGTCGATGCTCTCCAAGGACGTCGACGCCATGCAACCGCACATCCGGGCCTTCGTGGAACGCGCCATCACGTTCCAGACCTGCCCCGAGTGCGACGGCACCCGGCTGAGCCCGGAGGCCAGGTCCGCGAAGATCCAGGGCAAGAACATCGCGGACCTCTGCGAGATGCAGATCAGCGACCTCGCCGCATGGATCCGCGAGCTTGACGCCCCTTCCGTCGCACCCCTGCTGAAAGGCCTGCAGCACCTGCTCGACTCGTTCGCCGAAATCGGGCTGGGTTACCTCTCGCTGGACCGGACGGCGGGCACCCTGTCCGGCGGCGAGGCCCAGCGCACCAAAATGATCCGGCACCTGGGCTCGTCCCTCACAGACATCACCTACGTCTTTGACGAGCCGACGATCGGCCTGCACCCGCATGACATCGAACGGATGAACCAGCTGCTGCTGCAGCTGCGGGACAAGGGCAACACCGTGCTCGTCGTCGAGCACAAGCCGGAGACCATCGCCATCGCCGACCACGTCATTGACCTTGGCCCCGGCGCGGGTACCGCGGGCGGCAGCGTGTGCTTCGAGGGAACCGTGGGAGGCCTGCGGGGGAGCGACACCATCACCGGGCGGCACCTCGACGACCGGGCCAGGTTGAAGGACTCCGTGCGCACCCCGTCCGGCACGCTCGAGGTGCGGGGCGCCTCGACGCACAACCTCAAGGATGTGGACGTCGACGTCCCGCTCGGCGTGCTCTGCGTCGTCACGGGTGTTGCAGGTTCGGGCAAGAGCTCGCTGATCCACGGTTCGGTGGACGGCCGGGACGGTGTGGTGGTGATCGACCAGGGCGCCATCAAGGGTTCGCGGCGCAGCAACCCTGCGACGTACACGGGCCTCCTCGAGCCGATCCGCAAGGCATTCGCGAAGGCCAACGGCGTGAAGCCGGCGCTGTTCAGCTCCAATTCGGAGGGTGCATGCCCCACCTGCAACGGCGCGGGTGTCATCTTCACCGAGCTCGGTGTCATGGCCACCGTCGAATCCACGTGCGAGGACTGCGAGGGACGGCGGTTCCAGGCAGCAGTTCTGGAGTACACGTTGGGTGGCCGGAATATTTCCGAGGTGCTGGCCATGTCTATGACCGAGGCCGAGGTGTTCTTCAGCGAAGGGGAGGCCCGCACCCCGGCGGCCCACAAGATCCTCGACCGGCTCGTCGACGTCGGGCTCGGCTACCTCACCTTGGGCCAGCCGCTCACCACGCTGTCCGGTGGCGAGCGGCAGCGCGTCAAGCTCGCCACCCAGATGGCGGAGAAGGGTGACGTCTACGTCCTCGACGAGCCCACCACCGGCCTGCATCTCGCCGACGTCCAGAACCTGTTGGGACTCCTGGACCGGCTCGTCGACTCCGGCAAATCGGTCATCGTCATCGAGCACCACCAGGCGGTCATGGCGCACGCCGACTGGATCATCGACCTTGGTCCCGGCGCCGGGCACGACGGCGGCCGGATCGTTTTCGAGGGCACGCCCGGCAGCCTTGTGGCCGCCCGCTCCACCCTCACCGGCGAGCACCTGGCGGCCTACGTCGGTTCAGTGGCTGAAAACGGCATCAAGTGAACGAATGCGGTGAATCGGGGGACTAATCTGGGGGCGTGGCAAGCATTCGAGACGCTCAAAAGCAGATGACCCGCCGGCTTTTCCTCGACAAGGGGCTGGAGCTTTTCGAGGAGAAAGGGTTCGCCGCCACCACGGTGGATGACATTTCCGCTGCCGTGGGCACCACCAGGGCAACCTTCTATTCGCATTTTCCGTCCAAAGCCCAGCTCATGCGCTCGCTCGTCGAGCGGTCCAACGCGATGCTGACGGAGGCCGATGTCCCGCCGCTGCATTCGGTGGTGGAGTCCGGGGACCGTGAGCTGATCAGGGTCTGGCTGGCCCGGAAATTTGACCAGTGGGCCGACATCCGCCCCTATGTGGTGGCGGCTCACCAGGCCGCGGCCAGCGAACCGGACATCCAGGCGGCTTTGGACCAGTGGTTCGACACGGCGATCGATGACATGCAGGCGGGCCTCGACAGCGCCGGGCGTTTTGACCCGGCCAGCCGCCGGGTCCGGTGCGCGCTGGCCTTCGGCGAACTGGAGTTCTTTTCCCGGCGCTGGATGCGGCTCGGCTGGACCGTGGACCGCGATACTTCACTGGATCTGATGGTCGAGAACTGGTGCTTCCTGCTGGCTGAGTGAGCCGGCAACGCCGGGGCGCAGCCTGTTGGCCCGGCAGGTGGAAGGCGTCCGGCGGCAGCAGCGCGTTGTGCTCGTCGGCCAGCGGCTCCCCGTTGGAGAGCTCTGCGGTGAGCTTGTGGCCCGGCTTGAAGGTGTTCGCGAACGGATAGAGGCGCAGGACGTACTCCTCGATCGTCCCCGGCTCCACCGGCACAGTGCGGGTGTGCGGGTGGTGCGGGTTGCCCTCGGTGCTGCGGTCGTCAAGTTCGCGGTGCGAGGCCTTCAGGTATCCGCTCGTGATCAGCTGGCGCGCGCCGGTGGGCGCGTAGTCCCACAGGCGGAGGATGAAGTTGGTGTCCGGCTGGTCGATTTCGGCGAAGATGTGAGCGGCACCGGTGCCGATCATCTCCGTGTCCTCCTCGAAGGCAGGGGTGGACCAGCTGATGATCTCCACCTTGTCGGTCACTGTCAGCGGCGCCTGGTAGAAGCCGTCCGGGGCGGCGTACTCCGCGCCCATCAGCTCGGGCTCGGTCGACAGTTTGTGCCGCGGGCGCAGATAGAGGGACCTGTACTCGACGTCCTTCGGCGGCCACGCCTCCGCAGTCACCAGCTCACGCGAGCCCTCCACGAAGACGCTCACGGCCGGCTCGTCCATGACGCCGTTGTCGATGCCCTTGATCCAGTAGTCGTACCACCGGAACATCTTGTCGTGTTCTTCGATGAAGGGACGCGACTGCATCGGCGGGTACGGGCCGATGTCCAGCTTCTTGGGGCCCTTCAGCTCGTTGAACAGCTCAATCGTGCCGTCCATCGTCCAGCCGCGGCCCTGGTCGATCTGCAGGTAGACCGGGATGTCGATGTTCGGGGCCAGCGTGATGGGGTTGCGCTCCTCGTACCAGTCCCCGTCGAGCTCGTTCATCACAATGTCGAACCAGGCCTCGTGGTTCTTCGGGTAGTTCAGGACATGGACCAGGTTCGGCCAGGCGGCCACGTCGGGATCCTCCAGGCGCGCGGCGACGAGCTTCTTCAATTCCGCGGGGGAGTACTTCTCGATCATGCGGGACTTGACGTTGTCGGTGAACGCCCAGCCGGAGTCGCCGCCGCGGCCCTCGCGTGCGGCACGCGGCATGAACCACATGATGCCGCCATGGTAGGTGGTCTCGTAGAAGTCGTAGTGGCCGCCGGAGACAAAGATCGCCTTCAGGTGCGGCGGCCGCTCGGCCGCTGCCAGCACCTGCATGGAGCCGAAATAGGAGATGCCGACCATGCCGACGTTGCCGTCGCACCACGGCTGCCCGGCGACCCACTCGATGAAGTCGTAGGCGTCCTGGCCAAGCGACACGCCACCGGCGTTGTAGTTGCCGATATGTTCGCCGCCGGAGTGGCCCGAGCCGCGCAGGTCGCCGATGACGTGGACGTAGTCCTCTTTGACGATGCGGGCGATGTCGCCGGCCTCGATGCAGCCGTCCCACATCGGGCTGGGGCGCCGCTGTGGCGGGGTTGTGAGGGCCAGCGCCTGCAATTCTTTGCCGTAGGGGCTCAGGGCCACGAGGGCGGGGCGCGGTTTGTCCCCGGTACCGTGATAGGCGTCCGCGGCGAGCTCGACGCCGTCCCGCATCGGGACCCGGAGGTCCTTGCGGACGGCGATTTTCTCTCCGCCGGCATCCAACATCTTCAGGTCATCCATGGGTGCGAAGCTCCTCATCTTTGGTCAGGCGGTCAAAGGCCGTGCGGTAGCCGTGGAGCGTCGTGAAGAACGGGGACGGCTCGAGGCTGGGGTCGCCCGCGTAGCCGAGTTCCGCGGCGACGCGGGCGAAGGGCGAGTATGGCGAGTCCGTCTCCTGGAGGCCGTCGCGAAGGTACCGGCGGGCGGCGTCGTCGATTCGGGCCTCGAGGTCCAGGCTTCCCTGCAGGGCGTTCCGGGCCGCGTCACGGTCCAGTTCAACGCCATACGGCACGCCGTCAGCGCCCCGGTATGGGTGGCCCAGGTACAGGTGTTGCGGGCGGACGTCGTCGAGCAGGTGCTGCAGGCTTGAGCGGTAGGCGGCCGGATCCTCGTAGCCGGGGAAGCCGTTGGCCGCTCCGTGGATCTGCACGGCGTCGCCGACGAAGACCGACTGCTGCCCGTCCACGACGTAGGCGACGGACCCGGCCGTGTGGCCGGGGATGTGGTGGACCGAGACGGTGACGTCCCCGCCCAGGGCGAGGGTCTCGCCGCCCTTAACCAGCATGGTCGGCTCCATCTCGCCGGAGATGACGTGGTTCGCGGCTTTCGTCTGCTCCTCGACGGCATTCGGATTGTCGATGTACTGCTGGCGCACGTCCACGTACTGGTCGACGTGCGCGCGCCGGGAGCGCAGCAGAGGCGCGTCGGCCTCGTGGATCACGACCTTCGCGCGCCGTCCGGTGAGTTCCCACAGGGCGTGCGCACCGCCGAGGTGGTCGATGTGGCCGTGGGTCAGCAGGATCCAGCGCACATCCTCGATCCGGCGGCCGATCGCCTCCAGTGCCGGGATCATGCCTTCGGCAGGCGAAGACGCGATCCCGGTGTCGACGATGGCGGGCTCGGGAGCGTCGATGAAGAAGCTGTAGAGTCCGAACCGGCCCCACGGCGAGACCAGGGGATGAACAGCGACTGGCCCCGTCATTGCCCGGCCCCCGCGTTCAGGAAGTCGCCTGCCTCCTCGAAGGCCCGGTAGAATTCCGGGATCCAGGAAAAGTTCTGGACGAAGCCGTGGTTGGCCCCCGCGTAGCGGCTGACGGTCGCCACGACGCCGGCCTCCGACAGCCGCTGGCCGTAAAGTTCGCCCTCATCGCGCAGGGGGTCGTGCTCGGCGGTGATGATGAGGGCCGCCGGCAGGCCTGCGAGGTCATCGCGCTTGATGGGGGAGACGAGCGGGTCGGCCGGGTCCGCCCCGTTCTCAAGGTAGAAGGAGTTGAATGGCTTGAGGCCCGCCGTCTCCAGCCCGAATCCTTCGGCGTTCTCCCGCAGCGAGGCGTAGCGGTCGACGTCGAAGTCCAGGTCCAGGGACGGGTAGAAGAGGACCTGATGCGTGATCCGGTCAAACCCGTCGTCGTGGGCCTTCGCGGCGACGGCGGCGGCGAAGTTGCCGCCCGAACTGTCGCCGGCGATGGCGAGGTTCTTCCCGTCCCAGCCCAGGCTCGTACCCTGCTCGGCGGCCCAACGGACCACCCCGTAGCAGTCGTCGAGGCCGGCAGGGAAAGCGGCCTCAGGCGCCAGGCGGTAGCCGACAGAGATGACCTTATGACCGGTCTCCTTGGCCAGGGCCCGGGCAACGTGGTCGTGCGTGTCCAGGCTGCCGAGGAAGAACGCCCCGCCGTGGAGGTACACCAGAAGCCCATGAGCGTCGGCCCCGGCCGGCGTGTAGATCCGCACGGGCACCTCGCCCGATGGCGTCACTGCGGTGGCGTCCTCGACGGAGTGCAGCGGCAGACGGTCCGCCAAGGCGGGAATTTGCGCGGCCTCGCCGGCGCGCATGGCCCCGGGGTTCAGCGGCGACCCGTCGGGCGCCGGCAGGGTGCTGAGGATCTTGGCAATTTCGGGATGGATGGTCATGGGTCAGGCCTTCGACTCTGCTGGTGCGTTGACGGCGGCGGGCTTCTGGGACGTGGGCTTTTGCCCCGGGAAGACGTCATTGACCTCGTCCTCGGTCCACCCTTGACGCGAGATGCGCTGCAGCTCGTCCGTTACCGGCTTGCGGGTTGCCTGGAACAGGGCCAGTGCATCCTTGACCGTGCCGGCCTCCGCCAAGGCATCGGCGAGCGCGCCGGCATCCTCGATGGCCGAGTTGGCGCCCTGGCCCTGGTGGTGCAGCATCGAGTGGGCCGCATCGCCCATGAGCACGACGGAGTCCGTGTGCCATGTGTCGACCGGGTCGATGTCGTAGACGGCGCGGATGTTGACGGTGTCCATGTCGAGGCCGCGGGCGATGTTGACGATCCGCTCGTCGAAGCCCTCCACTGTCGCCACGAGGTCATCCTTCGTGATGGTGGGGGCCCAGGTGCTGTCCGGGCACAGTGCGGTGATATCGAAGGACATCTGGTTGCGGTGGCGCAGCGGCAGCAGGTAGACCTTCGTGCCCCTGCCCATGTACATCCGCAGGTTGTCGTCCACCACCATGCCGTGGGCGTCGTCGGCGGAGATCACAGCGCGGTAGGCGTGTTCGCCGGAGAACACCGGGCCCTTGCCGCTGAAGAGCTGCTCGCGCACGACTGACTTGATGCCGTCGGCGCCGACCACCAGGTCCGCCTCGACCGTCTTGCCGTTGGTGAAGGTCAGGACGGAGCGGCTGCCCTTGTCCTCGATGGTCTCGAGCTTGTGGCCAAGGTGCACCATGCCCTGCGGCAGCACGCTCAGGAGGGCATCGATGAAGTCGCCGCGGTGGATGAGGTGGGTCTGGCTCTGCTCGCCGAACTCAGGCCAGGTGTCCTTCATGATCGGCTCACCTGTGGCGGTGAGGATTTCGAAGTAGTCGCTCGGGGAGCTTACGTTCGCGATAGTGTCGAAGATGCCCCACTGGCTGAACCGGTGCATGGTGGCAGGACGCAGCCCGATGCCGGCGCCGACCTCCCGCATCTGGGATGCCTGTTCGTACACGCTGACGTCGGCACCGAGCAGGCTCAGGGCCTTGGCCGCCGCGGCGCCGCCGTACCCTGCGCCGACGATGGCGATCTTGAGGTTCTTGATGTCTTCAGCCTTCATGGTTTCATCTCTTTCTTGACTCTTTCTGGGCCCGGGCCATGTGTGGCGGAACGGGCAAGTTGTGGTGGTCTGTCCGGGATCAGGCGTGAAGGGACAGGAAGTCGGCCGGGTTGTCCTCAAGCAGGAGTTTGACCGTGGCGTCGTCGATGCCGGCCGCGCGCATGTCGGGGATCATGTCCTCGAAGATGTAGTTGATGGTGTGGCCCTTCACTCCCGGCCAGCCCAGCGGGCTGCAGTTTGCGTCCGCCGAGACGAGGAGCTTGTCCGCATAGCCCTTGTTCACGAGGTTGACGAAGTGCTCCATGCGTTCGGCACGTTTGCGGCCCCAAAACGGTGGATCCGGCAGCTCGAGGTCGTAGCCGAACGTGTCGAAGCCGATGCGGCCGCCCTGCTCGTAGATCCAATCGTGCGGGGTGACCGGAGCGTTGAGGCCGTCGTCGGCGTGGCCGAAGAGCACGCGGTCCAGCGGGAGGCCCTCTTCGTTGAAGATGTTCACGGCCGGTTCCGGGTCGATGGCCAGGTGGGTCAGGACCGGAGCGCCGGTGACGACGGCGGCGCGGGCCGCGGCCCGGTAAATGCGCTTGTCCAGTTCCGTCATGCGTCCGCCGCGGCTGACGCCGACCTTGATGACGCCGGCCTTGGCGCCTGTGTGGCCGATGCCGACGGTGATCTCGTGGATGAAGACCTTCGTGAGGTAGTCCACGCTCGCGCGGGAGAAGTGCGGCAGGGCGGTGTCGCCGCCGACGAAGCCGGTGCAGGCAACGATGTGCACGCCCGTCTTCCGGGACAGGGACTTGTAGTAGTCGACGTCGCGGCCGTTGCAGATGCCCGTGGCGTCCACGAAGGTGCCGCCGCCGTATTCGCGGAACTTCCGCAGCTTCGGCACGGTTTCCTCGTAAGCCTGCTCCGGCGACTTCCACCATTTGGTGTCCAGTTCGGACCCGGGCATGCCGTAGCCGATGTGTTCGTGGACCGCCACGATTTCCAGTTCTTCGGCCGGGATGGTTCCCAGCACGGTGTTGACCTTGGTCATTCGTTCACCTCATGGTTTCGAAAGCTTGTTGTGGGTGGGCCGGGGCGTGCTTAGTGCACGGTCAGCAGGTTGCGCGGGTTATCCACGAGGATGCGCCGGGCGTCTTCGTCGCTCAGGCCGTGGGCCTTGAGGAACGGCACGAACGTCGTCAGGACGTGGCTGTAGGGCAGGTTGTACTCCGGCAGACCTTTGGCAACGCCGATCGAGTTGCCGGAGAGGATGATCCTGTCGGCATGGCCTGCCTTGACGAGCCCGAGCACCAGTTCGGCGCGGTCATGGTCGGTGAGGTAGTCCGCGTGGTCGTTCAGGCCCACGTGGTCGATGCCGACGAAGGCTCCCCTCCCGGCCACTTCGATGGCGGATCCGGCAGCGTCCTTGCGGTCCAGGTCGCCGACGAGTACCCGGTCGGCTCGGATCTGCTCGTCCAGGACGATGTCCAGATCGTGCAGGACATCGGCGCCGAAACGGATGGAGACCGGGACGCCGGTGTTCCTGGCGGCGCGGGCGGAGCCGCGGAACAGGCTTTCCTCGGTCGGGGTCATGCCGGCGCGGTCGGCAATGGTCGCGACGATGCCGGCGGCGGCGCGGCGCTCGACCCGGGGAACCACCATCCCCTCCGTGACTTCCTTGCCGAAGAGATCGGCGAACTTGTCGGCCGGCCACGGGGTGGGCGGGTTGGTCTGCGGCGTCAGGAAGTATCCGCCGAGTTCTTCCTCCGGGCCCAGGCCCGTGGAGGCGACGATGTGGACGCCGGTGGTGCGGGACAACGCCTCGTAGAGCTTGAGGTCGCGGCCGTGGAACATGCCCGTGCTGTCGACGATCGTCTGCCCGCCGTGCTCGCGGAAGTCCGCGAGCTTGGCCGCCAGGGCCTCGAAGATCTCCGCCCGGTCCATGGAGATATCAGGGGCGTATTGGGCGCCCGGGACCACTGACAACAAGGCCTCATGGAGCGCGACAACGCCCAGTTCCGCGGCAGGGACGGGGCCCAATACGGTATTGACGGTTTGCCCGGTGGGGGCGTGGAACGCGTTACCGCTGTCGACGGGTGTGGTGTGACTCACTTGGCTTCTCCCTTGAAGATCGGGTGCTGAATACGGGGGCGCCGCGGTGCCTGACCGTGCCGTAGCCCCGTTGCGGTGTAGCCAGCATCACACCCTTCTTTACATGGTGTCAAGAAAACATACGAGCCGTATAAGGCTCTGAGCTGTCGATGCGTTCATGAAACCAACGGTAAGTACATTTTCTTGACATCCTGTAAAGATTCATATCAAACTGTGGTGAGCGCCACATCCGCCATCCGCCTGCCGGCTCTTGCTCCGGCAGGGCACCAGTCGTGGCGCATCACCGGAGAATCGACCGGAAACAAAGGAGTTTCATCGATGAGTCAGACCATTTCGGTACCGAGCCGCGGCTCGGTACGAGCGACGTTCGTGGCCGCCTACAGCGCTGTCACACTGGCCCAGATCACGAACGCGCTGCCGGGCGCCCTCAGCGGCACGTTCGCCGCGGAATTCCATACTTCAGGCGCGGGTCTGACCTGGATCGCGGGCATGTTCTTGATGGGTATTGTCGTGTTCGAGCTCAGCTGGGGCCTCCTGGGTGACCTGTTCGGACGCAAGAAGCTTCTGTACATCGGAGCCGGGGTCAGCATCGTCGGCTCCGTCCTGGCAGCGCTGGCACCGACAACCGAGATGATGATCGCCGCCCAGGCCGTCGGCGGCATCGGGGCGGGTATCCTGTTCCCCATCTCGCTGTCCATGATCGCCGCGATTACCCCGGGTCACCGCGCACGGGCGAAGGTCATCGCCACGTGGGCTGGGTTCCTGTCCCTCGGCGCGGTGATCTCCCCAGTGCTCGCTGGCTTCACCGCGCAATTCTTCACAGTGCCGGGTGCTGCGCCGGGTGCGCCGAACGAGTTCAGCGGCTGGCGGGCGGCCTACTTGGTTGCGGCCGCCATTGCCGTGCTCGTACTCCTCGTCGCGCTCCGGGCGAAGGACTCCGCAGCAGCCGAGGGGCGCAAGTTGGACATCCCCGGCCAGATTACGCTCGCGCTTGGACTTATCGCCGTCCTCTACGCCACGGTGACAGCGGTTGATGCCGGCTTCGGCAGCGCCCAGGTGATTGCAAGCTACGTCGCCGGCGGAATCCTCCTGGTCTCCTTCATCGTCATCGAATCACGCACCGCGCAGCCACTGATTCACCTGTCGCTGTTCAAGAACAGCGCCTACTCGATCACCGGCATTGTGGCGGTCACCGGCATGTTCGCCTTCCTCGCGATCTGCTTCAGCACCAGCGTCGCCGTCAGTGGACTCGCGCTGGCCGAGACCTGGAAGGTCGGTGTGCTGTTCGTCTTCATTCAGGGCCCGGCATTCGCCTTCATCCCGGTGGTGGGGTGGCTCATCCACCACGTAGCACCGCGCTGGGTGCTCACCGCGGGCTTCGTCCTCATGGCAGTTTCCGGTTTCTGGCTCTCGACATTCGCCCTCGGCACTCCGGAGGCCTTCGGCGGCACCCCTTGGACGGCCTTCATTCCGCCGCTCCTGCTGTTGGGTATCGGATTCGCGCTCACCGTCGGTTCCGTCACCGCTGTTGCCATCAACACCGTCCCGCCCCAGCAGATCGGCATGGCTTCGGCGACAACGAACCTCCTGCGCGACCTCGGCTTCGCCCTCGGCCCCGTTGTAGGCTCAGCCATCGCCTTCGGCATCGGAGCCACGGCCTTCGCGGTTCCCCTTGCCGGGATCCTCGGCGGGGCGGGACTGCCCGCAGAGGCCGTCAGCGGGCTGGCGAACGTGCCGCCGCTGGGCTTCCTCGCCGGCTGGGACGGGGTCATCGCCCAGTTCTCCGGCCAGGCACTGGCCGGCGGCGCGCCCACCCCGGCGGTCGACGGTATGGTCCAGGCCCTCAACGCCGCACAGCCGCAAATCCAGGGCGTGGCAGGGACCTCGCTGGGCCAGGGATTCCAGGCTGTATACCTCACCGCGGGCATCGCGGCGATCCTCTCCGCCACTCTCACCCTCTTCATCTCTGCCCGGTCCTCGGCGCCCGCGCCCGAGGCCATCACGGAAACCTCGACAACCACTGATTCCAATGCCGAAGCGATCGTCCAAGCCTGACGGCTTCCGGCCCCGGGCTGACCACCTACCATCCACAAGGAGAACACTGTGACTGCACCCACCGAATCCGTCATCGACATCTGGGACGACGACATCCTGGTCGACCCTTACCCCACCTACGCCGCGCTCCGCGAGCAGGCCGCAGTGGTCCACCTCCCCAAGAACGACCTCTACGTCCTGACGCGCTACGACGTCATCCGCGACGCGCTCGGCGATCCGGAGACCTTCTCGTCCACCAGCATCGGCTTCAACCCCATGGTGAACGAGGCGCTGCAGGGCACCTCCCTCGCCTCCGACCCGCCCGTCCACACCCAGCTCCGCGCCACGCTGTCCCAAAACCTCACCCCCCGGGCGCTCCGCGGCCTGAAAGTCGTCATCGACGACAAGGCGGACAAGCTCGTCGCCGAGCTCGCCGCCAGCGGCAGCTTCGAGGCCATCGATTCCCTGGCCCGGGCCTTCCCGATCGAAATCGTTGCCGACCTCATTGGCTTCAGCGGACACGTCAAGGACAACATGCTGCGCTGGGGCCAGGCCGCGATGCAGGTCATCGGCCCGCTGAACCAGCGCACCCAGGAGAGCTTCCCGATCGCCGGCGAACTCTACGGCTGGTGCTCGTCGGTCACTGCAGAAGACCTCACACCCGGCTCAATCGGCCGCGGTATTTTCGATGCCGAGACACGCGGCGACATTCCCCAGGGCTCTGCGGGGCACATCATCCACCAGTACCTGGGAGCCGGCGTTGATACGACAATAGCGTCAATCGGGAACATCATCGCGCTGTTCGGCCGCCACCCGGAGCAGTTCGAACTGGTCCGGAAGAACCCGGACCTGGTCCCCGCAGCGTTCGCCGAAGTGCTGCGCTACTGGGCCCCGGTTCACATCTGGGGCCGCAAGGCAATGCGCGACGTGGAGATCGAGGGCGTCACGATTCCCGCAGGTGCCCAGGTGGGCATCCTCTTTGGGGCCGGCAACCGCGACCCGCGGCACTACGGGGATCCCGACACCTTCGACGTGATGCGGAACCCGGTCGACCACCTGTCCTTCGGCTACGGACCGCACGGCTGCGCCGGCCAGGGCCTGGCGAAACTGGAAGCGCATGCGATCATTGAGGCGCTTGCCCGCAGGGTGAAAACGCTGACGATCTCAGACGAGGTCCGGGAGCCGAGCAACATCACGCGGAGCCTCGAGTCGCTCCAGGTCGCCAAGGTGGTGGCAGCATGAGGATCCAACTCGACCGGCCGCGCTGCGAGGGACACGGCCTCTGCGAAGAAGCCGCGCCGCGGCTGATGCACCTCGACGATGACGGCGAGCTGGTACTCGACGTCCCGGACGTGGAAGGGGCTGACCTGGACGCCGCGAAGGCAGCGGTAAGGGTCTGCCCGGTTGCCGCACTGCGATTGGCCGCGGCATGACGATGCGAAAGATCGTGGTGGTCGGCAACGGCATCGCCGGACTCACGGCCTGCGACTCACTGCGCTCGGCCGGCTTCGACGGCGAGCTCACTGTTGTGGGCGCTGAGCGCCACCAGCCCTACAGCCGGCCGGCCCTCTCCAAGGCGCTGCTGCACGCTGTCGATGACAACACCGCCGACGAGAACAGCGACGGCGGACTCCAACCCCATGTGCTCCCCGAGCCGACCCACGAGGCAACGGAGCTGCTCGGAGTCAGCGCCACGGGTCTGGACGTCGAGGCCCGGCTGGTGCGCCTGGACGGGGGAGGGGAGGTGCCGTATGACGGCCTCGTCATCGCTTCGGGTTCCCGGGCAAAGCGACTCGGGGCGGGTGCGCAAAAGACGCAGAAGAAGGGAGCAGCCGGACCGCAACGGGACGGCTCCCACCGGGAACTCACCCTGCGCACCATCGAGGATGCGATCCTCCTCAAGGAACGCGTCGCATCGCGCCCGTCCGTTATCGTGATCGGCGGCGGAGCGCTGGGCATGGAGGTCGCGTCCGGTTGCGTGCACGCGGGCTGCGAGGTCACCCTCGTCTCCGACGGCAAGCCCCTGGCGCGTCAGCTCGGCGACCATCTGGCGGATATCTTCACCGCCGCCGCCATCCGGCGCGGACTGCGCGTGGTCGGCGGCGGGAAGGCCCGGCTTGTCGATCACGGTGCCGGGGCAAAGGTCGTCCTGGCCAACGGCACCGCGCTGGAGGCCGACCTGGTGGTCACCGCCATCGGGGACGCGCCGAACATCGGCTGGCTCGCCGGCTCGAACCTTCTCATCGACGGACAGCTGCGGGTCGATTCCCGCGGCAGGCTCCGGCCGGACATCGTCGCCGCCGGCGATGTGGCGTCCTTCCCGACCCGCCGCGGGGTGGAACGGGTGCCCCTGTGGACCAGCGCCATCGACCAGGCCAGGATCGCCGGCGTCGGCCTCCTCAAGGGTGACGCGGCGCCCGAGTTCGACTTCCAGCCGTACTTCTGGACGGAGGGCTTCGGCCTCTCGCTCAAGTCGGCGGGCTTCGCGCCGGCTGTCGGGCCTCCCGACTACTGCGAGCCCGGCGGGGCCGAGGACTCGATGCTGCTTCGCTGGGACAACACGGACGGTTCCGGCACCGCCGCCGCGCTCAACTACCGGATCCCCGTCCCCAAGCTGCGCCGGTTCGCCGACGCCGGTCCGGCCGCGCTGCGTGCGGCGGCGCCCGCTCGAACCTGACGCCGCACAACACCGTTAGGATTGATCCATGTCGTCGTTGCGAGAAGCCCAGAAGCAGCTGACCCGCGACGTGATCGTCGAACGGGCGCTGGAGCTCTTCACCGAGAAGGGGTACGCCGCGACGACGATCGATGAGATCGCCGCTGCGGCCGGCACCACCCGGGTGACTTTTTACGCCTATTACCCCACGCGCGGCGACCTGATGCGGGACTTCATGGCCCGCGTCAACGCCGTACTTGACCGCGCGGCCGGCCCCGACCGGGGATCGACCGCGGCCGAGCTCGTCGACGTCGTGCGTGCGGGCGAGCTGGCGGGCATCCTGGCCTGGCTGGAGTCGCGGGCGGCGCTCTGGCCGGTCTTCCGCCCGTACCTCGACGTGCTCGAGGAGGCCGCCGCCATCGATCGCGAAGTGCGCGCCTTGGTCGAGGGATGGCATGAGGAGGTCATTTCGGACCTCGTGCGCGGAATGGAGCTGGCAGGGCGCTTCCCGGAGGAGACGCACCACATTCGCGGCACCCTTGCCTTCACCTCGCTCGACTACGTGGCCACGCTCTGGACCCGACGGAAGTTTGAACCAAACCGGGAACACGCCCTCGAGGTGCTCGCCGATAACTGGTATCACCTGCTCTGCGACGAAGGCTAAGCCTGCCCTCGCAGACGGACGCCTATGCTTATGGAATGGAAAGCATTGGCGCAGGCGAAGCGCTGGACAAGGCCGTCGACCACCGGGCCCTGGCCGTCGCCGTGATCGACATTTCCGCCGACGTCCGGCGGAAGTCACACAATGACACCGGCGTCCGGCCGCTGTCCAACGGCGTGCTGGAAATCCTCCGCGTCATCGAAAGCAACCCCGGCATCACCGTCGCGGAAGTCGCTTCCCGTCTGGGCCGGCAGTTCAGCAACGTCAGCGTCCAGCTGCGTGAGCTGGTCGCCGCAGGCCTCGTCACCAGGATCCGCGACGCCGCGGACAAGCGCTACGTCGCCCTCCACCCCACGGCCGAATCCCAGCGGATCAAGGCGCTCCTCGAGGGTGCCTGGGCGGGGGCGCTGGAGTCGGCCAGTTCCCAGCTGCTGCCTGAAGAGCGCGAGCAAATTGCCGCCAGCCTCCCGGCCCTGCAGCGCCTCGCCTCGATACTGTCCGAACCCGGGTAACCCACATCACCCCCTTCCACGGTCACGATCCGTCGCTCTCGATAGTTATACTTTTATAAGTATTACTACTTTGGAGGATGGGACATGGGTATGGCAACACAGTTGGAAGAGGCAGTCGTCCGACAAGGGAGCAGGCCAGGGAACCGCTGGTGGGCGCTGGGGTTCCTCGCCCTCGCGCAGTTCATGGTGGTGCTGGACGGCACGATCGTGAACCTGGCGCTGCCGCGTCTCCAGCTCGAGATGGGGATCAGCGACGCGACGCGGTCCTGGGTGGTCACCGCCTACGCGCTGGCCTTCGGCGCGTTCCTGCTGCTCGGCGGACGCATTGCAGACTTCTGGGGCCGCAAGCGGACGTTCCTTGTGGCCGCCGTCGGCTTCGCCGCCGCGTCCCTGGTCGGCGGCATCGCGCAGCAGCCCTGGGAGCTGATCGGCGCCCGCGCGCTGCAGGGCGTGTTCGCTGCGCTGCTGGCCCCTGCTGCATTGGCGCTGCTGACCGTCGCCTTTCCGGGCGGAAAGGACCGCGGCACGGCGTTTGCGATTTTCGGCTCCATCACCGGCGTCGGCGCGGCCGCCGGTGTCCTGCTGGGCGGGTTTTTGACCGAACACGTGAGCTGGCGCTGGTGCTTCTTCGTGAATGTGCCGACTGCCGCCATCGCCCTCTTCGGCGTGTGGTCCCTGGTCAGTGACAGCAGGGCCCAGGGGTCCACCAAGTACGACTGGCCCGGGGTTATTCTGGCAGCCCTCGGCCTGGGATCCCTCGTCTACGGCTTCACCAACGCCGAGCACGGCTGGGATGCCCCCGAAGCCTGGGGCTTCATTGCCGCCGGTGCAGTTCTCCTGGCAGTCTTCGTCCTGGTCGAGACCAAAGTCAGGCATCCGCTCCTGCCGCTGCGCGTGGCCACCGAACGAAACCGCGCGGCCGCCTTCCTGGCGTCGTTCCTTTCCGGCGCTGTCCTCATTGGCGGCATCCTGTTCATCAACTTCTACATCCAGATCGTGCTGGGCTTCGCTCCGTTCCTCGCCGGGCTGGCTTCGCTGCCGATGACGGTTGCGGTAATCATCACGGCAGCGCTCGTCGCGAAGAACCTGCCGAAACTGGGGGCCAAAATCCCGACCGCCGTGGGGCCGGTCTTCATGGCGGCTGCGATGCTGTGGCTCACCCAGGTCAGCGCCGAGGGCAGCTACTTCGTCAACATGCTCCCCGCCCTGCTTCTCCTAGGCGTCGGGCTGGGCATGGTGTTCGTGCCCATGCAGAACCTTGCCCTGTTCGGCGTGGACAAGGATGACTCCGGTGTGGCCAGTGCGTTGGTCAACGCCTCGCAGCAGATCGGAGGCTCCCTCGGCATCGCCTTGTTCAGCACCATCGCCGCAGCAGCCACGGCCGGTGGCGTGACACTGGCGGCCCTCTCTGCAGGTTATGCCTTGGTGTTCCTCTGGGCCGCAGGCGTCGCGATCCTGATTGCCCCGGTAGCCCTGCTGCTCATTAACATCGACCGCGAGACGTTCACCGGATCAGCTGGCGATACTCCAGTCGTGCACCTGGGCTGACGCAACCAGGCACGAAAAGCGGAAGGCCCCCTCGCCAAGGGGGCCTTCCGCTTTGACGGCTGTTGAGCCAGTGCTCAAATCCACTTCGGGGCGGCTGGAACCGTCCCGTCTTTCGCTTCAGTGCCGGGCCCGGTAGCTGTGACGCCGCCATTGCCGCGGCCGGCGGCCCATTCGACGACGGCGGCCAGCGGTCCGGAGACCACGGTGGGGGTCGCCGACGCCGTGTCCCCGAACGTGAGCTCGCGGTCGGGGACCTTAACCACGAGGCCTTTGTCGGTGCCGCGGGTGTGCCAGGCGCCGGTGATGTCCGCCAGCAGCCGTTCCAGCACCGGTGCCGGGATGTCTGCGAAGCTCGCGCCGTTGGCCAGGTCGACGGCGTGCATCCAGACTTCGCGGCTGCGCATCCACACCGTTTCCGTGGCGGGCACTTCCCGGCCCTGGATGGTGCGGACTTTGTGGTGCCAGGCGTCCCCGGGCAGGTCGCGCCATTCGACGTTCAGGTGCACGGCCGAGTGGTCGAAGAGGTGCCGGAGCGCGATCGGGCTCAGCGTGGCGCCGAAGTCGATCTCGTGGTCCCGGACCGCAGTGGAGGCGTACATCGGGGTCTCCACTCCGGTGGCCGCCCACTCGATGAGCCGGGCGATCGCCCGGGCGTTGTAGCCGATGTGCGCCGTGATGTGGCGGCGGGTCCAGCCCGGCAGCAGCGAATCGCCGTCGAGCTCCGAGTCACTGAGTTCATTGAGCTTGCGGGCGAAGAACGCCGTGCCGCGCCGGGCCTGCAGCAGCGCCGCGAGCAGTTCCGGGTCCGTCGTCTGGTCCTGGCGGGCAACCATCAGGCTTCCTTGATGACGCGGTTCTTCAGCTGGCCCAGTCCCTCGATGGTGGTGACCAGGACCTGGCCTTCCTGCAGGTAGCGCTTCGGGTCCTGGGCGTGGCCCACCCCGCCCGGGGTGCCGGTCGCGATCACGTCGCCCGGGTTCAGCGTGATGATCGTGGAAATGTAGGAGACCAGGAACTCCGGGGTGAACACGAGATCCCCGGTCGGGGTGCTCTGCTGGACTTCGCCGTCGACCGCGGAGGTCATCAGCGGGCCGGCGGTGAACTCATCCTTGGTGACCAGGGCCGGGCCGAACGGGGTGGACTTCTCCCAGGTCTTGCCCTGCAGCCACTGGATGGTGCGGAACTGGTAGTCGCGCATGGACACATCGTTCAGGACGGCGTAGCCGGCGATGTGGTCCGCGGCGTTGGCTTCGCTGATCCGGCGGCCTTTTTTGCCGATCACGACGGCGAGTTCGGCTTCCCAGTCGACGGCGTCGGATTCCTGCGGCAGGGCCAGGTCATCGTTGGGGCCGATCAGTGATTCCTGGTACTTGGCGAACAGGGTGGGGAACTCGGGGACTTCCCGGCCCATTTCCTTGATGTGGTTGCGGTAGTTGTGGCCCACGCAGATGATCTTGCCGGGGGAGGGGACCACGGCGTCCAGGTCGGCGCCCTCGGCCGGGTACGTGGCGCCGTTCGCCGCCTTCGCCGTCGCTTCCCAGCCCTGGGTGCGGAGCAGTTCTCCGACGTCGGCGAAGCCGTCGATCTCGGTCAGGGTGTCGCCGTCCTGGCGGACGGCCTTAGTTACTGTCTTGTCTCCAACAGAGGTGCGGAGGGTGAGGAGTCTCATTACTTGTTGCGTCCTTCGATGTAGGTGCGGTTGAAGTTCAGCCGTTCAAAAATGGGGGCGTCACTGAAGCGGAACAGATCAAACTGGGTTCCGGCCTGCAGCGACCATTCCTGCCAGGACGGGACCACGAAGAGGTCGCCCTTGGCCAGGGTCCTGGTTTCGCCGTTGAGGACCACGGAGCCGGAGCCTTCGAAGACCTGCCAGACGCTGGAACCGACCTCGCGGACGGCCTCGGTGCTGGCCCCGCCGCGCAAGCGGTGGAATTCGGCCCGGATGGTCGGCATCACGTCCCCGCCGGTGGTGGGGTTGGTGTAGCGGACGGCGGCGTGGCCCTGGGACACAGTGGCCGGGTGGCCCTCGTCCTCGAGCAGCAGCTGCTCGGACAGGGCACGGTCCGTATGTTCCCAGCGGTAGGCCGCAATGGGGGAGCTCGTGGTGTCATCCAGGCCCGACAGCGGGCGCAGGCCCGGGTGCGCCCAGAGCCGCTCGGAGCGGGAGATGTCCGGAGTGGCCTCGTCGGTGACGCGCTCGGTGCCGAATTCGAAGAAGCCGGCGTCAGCGTAGTGCACGAACGGGATGTCCAGGCCGTCGATCCAGGCCATCGGCTCATCGGTGTCGTTGTGGTGCCCGTGGAAGTTCCACCCCGGGGTCAGCAGGAAATCGCCGCGGGACATCCGCACCGGGTCCCCGTTCACCACAGTCCAGACCCCTTCGCCCTCGACGACGAAGCGGAACGCGTTCTGCGAGTGCCGGTGCTCCGGAGCCGTTTCCCGGGCGCCGAGGTACTGGATGGCCGCCCACAGCGTGGGGGTGGCGTACGGCGTCCCGGCCAGGCCTGGATTGGCCAGGGCAATGGCCCGGCGTTCCCCGCCCCGGCCCACCGGGACCAGGTCGCCGGCACGGGCAGCCAGCGGGTACAGGTCGCTCCACCGCCAGACGTGGGGGACCGCCTTGGGGGTCGGGACCATCGGCATGAGGTCTGCGATCTCGGTCCACAGCGGGATCAGGTTTTCGCGGTCAAAATCCCGGTACAGCTCTTTGAGCTGGGCAGCTTCTTCGGGCGTCGGCTCCGGAGCAGTGTGCCCCGCGGCCACTGATTCGTGAGTCGTGTTCTCGGCGCTGATGGACACGTGGGCCTCCTCGGTAGGTCAGAACAGTTCTTTGGCGTAGTTCGACTCTACGGATGCCGGTGTGTGACCCCCAACATATTCTGCTGGTCAGAATTCCCGGAACCGGGCGGCCGCGGTGCTCAGTCCGGCTCGGCCGGGTTGGCCGCGATATCGATCTCCAGCTGCCGGCAGGTTTCCCGCAGGGCGGGGACCAGTCCGGCGTCAAACACGCGGCGGAAGCGGGTCGCCGGAGTGGCGACGCTGAGTGCGCCGACCACGTGCCCGTGCCGGTTGTGAAGGGCCATCCCGAGCGCGCTCACGCCCTCTTCCGTGCCTTCGAAATTGGCCGCGAATCCGTTGCTGCGGACGGAGTCAAGCTCGCGCAGGAACGCCGGGTACTCCGCGGCCGCAATGGTGTCCCCGCCAATCTCGGCATTGTTGCTGCGAAAGAGCTGGTCGATCATCGGCTGTTCCAGTTCGGCGAGCATGGCCTTGCCTCCCGACGTTTTGTTGGCGGCCATCACCGTCCCCTGCCGGTCACCAACCCGCAGCACATTGCTCCCTTCCACCGTCGCCAGGAAGCGCACTTTCGTCCCCACCCGCACCATGAGGTTCACCGTCTCGTTGAGCCGTGCAGAGAGAAGCTCCATGTGCGGCTGGGCCAGTGACCGGAGCAGCCGGGTCCAGCTCAGGCCGGCCGGCCCGACGCCCATTGCCGGGCCGGGGACATAGCGGCGGTTTTCATCCTGCACGGCGAAACCCCGGTAGACCAGCATCGCCAGCAGGCGGTGGGCGGTGGAGGGCGCCACGCCCAGCTCCTCGGCGGCGTCCTTGAGCCGGAGTGCTCCGCCGTCGCGGAGCAGCTGGAGGAGCTGCAGCGCGTTGTCCACCGCCTCGATGGAATAGGTGGGCCGTTTCTGGACGGGCTTCCGGGCCGCTCTGCCGGATGGGTTGTTCTGCACATCAGAATTGTATTGTGGTTCACCTGCGGCGGCTAGGACAGTGAGTGGCATGAATCACACACAATCTGTTGCAGTGCCGCAACGGTCTTCGCCGGGGGCCCCTGCCCCCTCTACCGTTGGTGGGCCTGCATCACGGTTCTCCAAAGGCTCGGCAGCCGCCGTCCTGGTCTGCTGGCTGTTGGTGGTCTTCGATGGCTACGACCTGATCGTCTACGGCACGGTCCAGTCCTCCCTGATCTCCGAGACCGGTTGGGGGCTGACCAAGGCCACCGCCGGGACCATTGGTTCCATGGCTTTCGTCGGCATGATGATCGGGGCGATCTTCGCCGGCCGGATGGCCGACTCGTGGGGCCGCCGCCGCACCATCCTGGGCTGTGCCATCGTCTTCTCGATTTTCACCATCCTCTGCGCCTTCGCCCCCAACGCAGCCGTCTTCGGGGGGCTGCGGCTCTTGGCGGGCATTGGGCTCGGTGGCCTGGTGCCCTCGGCGAACGCCCTCGTTGCCGAACTGGTCCCCACTAAGTGGCGGTCCACCATCGCCACCCTGATGATGTCCGGCGTCCCGATCGGCGGGTCCATCGCCGCCCTCGTCGGCATCCAACTGATCCCTGCTTTCGGCTGGGAGTCCATGTTCCTCGTGGCCGTGCTCGCACTGATGATCGTGGTGCCTCTCGGACTGAAATACCTGCCCGAGACGCTGGCCCCGGTCAGCGCCGAGGACAGGCGAACTCGCAACCTCAAAGAGCCGATCGGCTTCAAGTCCCTGCTCCGCGCCCCTTACCTGGGGGTGAGCCTGCTGTTCGCCCTCGCGACAATCGCTACCCTGTTCGCCTGGTACGGGCTGGGAACCTGGCTGCCCAACCTCATGCAGCTGGCCGGGTACAACCTGGGCTCAGCCCTGACCTTCGCCCTGGCCCTCAACCTGGGTGCGGTGGCCGGCTCGGTCATCACGGCCTGGGCCGGGACCCGGTTCGGCCCGATCCCGACGGCGATCGCCGCGGCCGCCGTCGCCGCCGGCGCGCTCGTGGTGCTGGTTACGGGACCGCCCGTGACGGTCGTCTACCTCATGCTGGTCCTCGCCGGCGTCGGCACCCACGGCACCCAGTGCCTCATCATCGCCGCCGTCGCGAGCCACTATCCCGGGCACCTGCGGGGGACCGCGCTGGGCTGGGCGCTGGGGACGGGCCGCATCGGCGCCGTCGCCGCACCCCAGATCGGTGGCCTCCTGCTGGCTGCCGGACTGGGCGTCAATTCCAATTTCCTGGCCTTCGCCGGTGCAGCCGCGATAGCAGCGGTCCTGCTGGCCGCCGTCGGGCTCAAACTCAAATCAAAACTCTCAACCTCCCCTTCACTAACAGGAGCAAGCAATGTCTGAGCACGTCCCGTCAACCAGTTTCCTGTCCACCGACGGACTGTCCACTGATGTCCTCGTCATCGGAGGGGGAATGGCCGGATTGGCCGGAGCCCTCGCGCTGCGGGAAAGCGGCGCCAACGTCACCCTCGTGGAGCGGGCCCCCGAATTCGGCGAGGTCGGCGCTGGGCTGCAGATGGCGCCCAACGCCTCCCGCGTCCTGAAGCGCTGGGGCCTGCTGGACAAGGCCCTGGAGATTGGCGTCCAGCCCAAGCACCTGGTCTTCCGCGACGCCGTCACCGGCGAGGAGCTCACGCGCCAGAGCCTCGGCGGGGAATTCGAGGAACGCTACGGTGCGCCCTACGTGGTGATCCACCGCAGCGACCTGCACCGGGTCCTGCTCGAGGGCTGCGAAGCGGCGGGCGTGAAACTGGTCAACGATGTCATGGTCGAGAGCGTGGAGACCGTGAACGGCAGGGGAGTGGCCCACACGGCCGCCGGCGTGGACTACGAGGCCGACGTCGTCATCGGCGCCGACGGGCTCAAGTCCACCCTGCGCCCGCTCGTTGCCGGCGACGAGCCGGTCCCCTCGGCCTACGTCGCCTACCGCGGCACCGTGCCCATAACCGAACACACACCCAAAGCGGACCTCGAGGACGTCATTGTCTACCTCGGACCGGACTGCCACCTGGTGCAGTACCCGCTGCGCAAGGGCGAGCTGCTGAACACCGTGGCCGTTTTCAAGTCCGCCTCCTTTGAGCGCGGCGAGGAGCAATACGGGGGAGTCGACGAGCTCGAGGCCGCGTACAAGGACTGCGTACCCGCCGTCCAGGCTGCGCTGAAAAACCTGGGCACCAGCATGCGCTGGCCCATGTACGACCGCGATCCGATCGAAAACTGGGTGGCCGGCCGGATGGTGCTGATGGGCGACGCCGCGCACCCGATGCTGCAGTACCTGGCCCAGGGCGCCTGCCAGGCGCTCGAGGACGCAGCAGTGCTGCAGGACGTCACCAACGGCACCGTGTTCACTGCCGCCGGCGTCAACCCCGCAGCCTGGGACGGCGCGATCAAGGAATTCAACAGCCTCCGCGCCGGCCGCACCGCCAGGGTCCAGCGCACCGCCCGCGTCTGGGGCGAATCCTGGCACGTCTCGGGGCTGGCCCGGACGCTGCGCAACCTGCTCTTCAAGAGCCGGATGGACAACGATTTCCGGTACAACGACTGGCTGTACGGCCAGGACGGCGACGGCGTGCCGGCGGCCCGCGCGGCACACTCCGGCATGGCGGACAAGATTTCCGCCTGATCCGGGCTCCGGGCCGGGCGCCGTCATTGAGTAACCCGTTACGAGCTCCGGGCCGGCTTCCTCAAGGAGCCCGGCCCGGAGCTTCTTCCGTCATGATCCGGTGCGGACTTTCCGCCGATTCCTGGATGTTGTCGACGCACGGTATTCGTCAACGGCAAGAATTCCCGGCCCCCTAGGCTGTGCTACGTCCGCGGCCCCGCCGGAATCATCATCGGGCTGGTCGAGGAGCTCCGCTGACGTTCCGTCACTGCATCAGGCCGACGCTGTTTCGCGGAGGTATTGGCGGAGTCCGGGGATTGCGAAGTCCACCCTGCCGTAGCCGGCTGACTCGATCAGGCCCGCGGCGATGAGTCTCTTTCGGTACTTGGAAACCACGTTGGGCTTGGCCGTCATGATGTTTCCGATCAGGCCCGCTGCCGATGATCCATCCTGAAGGGCCATGGCGTCGAGGAACTCGCGGTCCTTGTCCGAGATATCCGATAGCGCTGACTCGACGACTACTAGTGTGTTTCGTCGTTGAGCGGCGCTGATGGCGCTGTGCACGCTGCTCTCATCCAGTTTCCAGTCGGCCTTTCCGGCCTCCAGCCAGAGGTAGTAGCCCACAAGCTGAATAAGGAAGGGGTAGCCCTCCGTAGCCTCCGCGGCTTCACTGACGAGGCCGGGGGAGACGTCTATCCCTCCCTCACTGAAGAGCTCGCTGTAGGACGCGGTGACTTCGGCGATGGCTGCCTCGTGGAGATTGATCCTGTCGGCGCGTCGCAGGAAGGTCGCCACTCCTTCATTGAGGAGGTCGGAGACGGCGGATGGCAGGCCGGCGAAGATGAGGCCGATGGGCAGTCCGTCGCGGATGAAATGCTGCACTTCAGCGGCCAGTTGGGAAATTTCTGTGCGGTCCACCGCATGTATCTCGTCGATGGTGATAACGAGTCCTGTACCTTTGGCGTCCAACAGCCGCAGAAGTTCGTTCCCGGTCCGTCGCCAGTCGGCACTCCGTTCCTGGGGGAGTTGCGTTGTTAGTCCGAACCCTGCCGCCGAGAATGCTGTGATTTTCCGTGTTGGGGGCCCGTCTCCGAGTTCCTCGACAAGCCGGAGCATGTCGTCGCCGATTCCGGCGAGGAAACCGGGGTTTGCTGTTCGGGAGATTACCGCCCAGCCGTGAGTTCCCGCGATCCGTTCCGCGGCGCTCAGCATGACTGTCTTGCCGATGCCTCTGGATCCGGTGATGATGGTCAAAAGCCCGGGTGCTCCCGAGCCTTGCTGCAGGCCGTACTCGAATTCATCCAAGAGCCCGGCCCGCCCAATCAAGTCCGGCGGCGTGGCCCCTGCGGTGGGCTTGAACGGGTTCCGCACCGGGACCTCCAGGGTGAAAGTAGGTGAAAGTGGTGAAAGTGGTGAATTTGGGGCCAGCCTACCACCCTTGACACCCCGGCCAGAAGCTGCGGCGAAGCGGCCTAAGTGAGAGCCGGCGGGGGAGTAAGCCCGTCGGCACCCTGCGGAAGAATTGGCCTGATGGCCTGTTTGCCTGTTTGCCGCTGATCGAGTCCTGGCGTTAGCTTGGCTGACGTGGACCCGCAGGAGGCTGGGGTGACGCCTCGGAGCCACGCCACTTCACCACGCCGCAAGTTGCATCAACCTGTGAACGGGCGTACCCGCACGGCTAAAAACAACGACTGAGCGCGAGCACTCACCTGCGGCAGTTAGTCTGACCTAGTGCATGATAGAAGGTGGCCCTTACTGATCGGCCGGATCTGCCTCGCAATTGTCAGCGCGGGCCTCCTGGCATTCGGCGCGATTGTCGCTGCGGTTCCGATGGGCGCAAACGTGGGGCTGTATCGGGCGAACGGTCTCGCCTCGTTCGGGCTGGGACTTTTTGGCGGTCTTATCGTGCTCGTGCCATATCGACGAGGCGAACCCTGGGCGTGGTACGCACTTTGGTTCTACCCGCTGTTCTGGGCCGCCCACCTGATTGGTCAGCTTCCGCCGGGTACTGACCATATCCACCAGGTCGTCTTCATCGCTCTTTCGTTGACCGGGCTCTTACTGCCGGCTCGGGATTTCTTTCCTCCCGCAAAGAGGTCAGAGCTCGGTGACGAAGATGCCGCCGCCCAGAGCAACATTTCGACCAGCTTCCTCCGCCTCAAGGCCCCGTCCAAGGCCTCCCACCGCACAAGATCTAAACGCCGATAATCAACATTATGTAAGGTAACTATGTATAACGCTACAGAAGGGGCTTGGTTCAGTCGTGATACCGCTCCCCTCTGGAGTCAACCCGAGACCCGATTTTGTACTTCCCCCAGATCACGCCCTTGGTGAATTGGAAGCCCATCACGTCGGCGTAGTCACTGGCGCTTTGCTCGTCGCCGAACACGCCAAGGATCGTGTCGTGCGGCGACTCGTCATGCTGGACGATCCACACATACCCCTTCCGGGTGCGGAACCGTTCGAGCGACTTTCGCATCCAGCTCAGTAATGCATCCATGCCGCCATCATCCCCCGCCTGCCGGATGGCCCCCGGGAGGTAGACCCTGCTCCTGGTGGCCGCTCTCCGGCCGCCCGCCCGCCACCAGCCCGATGATGAGCCCGATGAGCGCTGCCGGTAGAGCTAGCACGGCCCCGAGGTGCGGAATGAAGCTGTCGGGCATGACGGCATCCGGCCAGCCGACCAGCAGGGCCGGTGCCGCGACGGCCAGGACTATCGGCCATCCAAGATCCCTCAGGCGTGCCCAGGCGGCTGCAGCGGCCGAGGCGGCAGTTCCGGCGAAGATTAGGGCGTGGCCAGGGCCTTCCCCTGGGGTGCGGATGAGTGAGAATGTCATGGCCAGGCCCGCGGCGGTGAGTAGGAGGGATGCCAGGATGGCCAGGGTCCACAGGGTGGCCTGTCGGCGGCGGCGGGTGTTCATGGGCTCAACCTACGCCATGGGCTTTTCGGGTCCTACTCCCCCGCGTTTTTGTAGTGTTATGCAGAGGGTGCGCAAAGCGGAAACCCCCGGGAATCCAGTGATTTCCGGGGGTTTCCGCTGCGAGTAGCTGGGTTGGCGTCAGCCTGGGAGGCTGCCGCCGCCGTTGTAGCCTCCGTTGACCCGGGTGGCGTTCGGGTAATAGCGGCCGTCATTGCCCAGTTCGCGGTCGCGGGTAGCGCGCGGTTCGAAGTGAGGGTGCTTGTTACCGGCGCCCACCTTCTTGCGGACGACGAAGTAGACGACCGTTGCGATCAATGCCGTGATGATGAGGGCTGTGATTACTGCTTGTGTTGTGTCCATGGTTCCTTGTCCGATCCGTTCCGCGCGAGTGGTGGAGTAGCTGGGGTGGCGTCATGACCCGCCGCTGCCGCTGATTCAGTGATTGGCGGCCGTGGAGGTCGGGTTGGTGCTCCCGTTGTGAGGTGCGGTGTGGTTGTGGCTGTCGCGCGCGTCAAAGTGCGGGTGCTTGTCCGTGAAGAGGAGGTAGTTCAGCTTGGCTGCCAGACCAGGCTTTCGCGGCTGGTCGGTGCCGACGGCGATTGCCGCCTCCCCCTGGGTGTTGGCGTTGTCTGCGATCCTCTTGGTCGTGCGTCGGTAGGTGACGGTGAAGTAGATCGCGGTTGAGATGAGGGCTGCGATCATGAAGGCCGCGAATGCTGCCTGGGGTGTGGTCATGGCTTCATTGTCCCTCCCACCCTAGGGCTGGGGGCGGATATTTGCCGTTGGGTTGCTCGGCTAATGCGTGGTCAATTATTCGTCCCCCTCCCCGCTTACCCATGCAAGAAGGGGCCCCAAAAATTGGTCACCCAAACCTAATGACAATCAGAGGTCCTACGTCTATGGTCAGGTTCAGCGTTCATTCCTAGGGGGAATAATGGATCGTGCTCGGCATCTGCCACTCAAAATTTCCGTTCTACTGGCTTCACTGCTCATGACCTCATGTGCAGCGACGCCACCTGGCGGGCAGTCCACGCCGACGCCCCTCTCAACATCCGCTCAAGCTGACAAAAGTGCACCCACTCCCCTCCCGGCCACCACATCCCAGCCGCAGCAAACGTGCGCCCCATTCCTGCCCGGAGCGCCGTGCACCACCTACGACAGCGTCTCAGCCGCATCGAACGGTAAAGCCCTCCCGTGGGCGGCGAACGGAGCCGTCAAGGCTCAGCTCACGTCCATCAACGGTGAGCTGCTGCTGACCGTGCGGACCCCATGCGGGCCCCTGGGCGCCCCGGTGGTCATCAAGGGCAACATCCTCACCGTCGCCGGGAAGATTGCGACAGGCGCTGAGGGATGTGTAGGCGCTGAGGGTTACCAGCGACTCTGGGTTCAGGAATTCCTGAAGCGGCCCATTGCAATGACGTATGAAAGCGGCAAGCTGCTCTGGTCGAGCGGCGAAGATTCGCTCACCTTCAAGGCCGAGTAACCATCCCATTCACACTTGGCGGACCGCCTCACGGCGGTCCGTTTCTTTGACCTACCCATGTCCGCATCAGGAAAACCAAGGAAGCAATCAACAACGGAGGGCCCGGATTCCTGCACGTCACTCCACATGGGCTGCTCCTTGCCTCTCCGGATCGGTCACCTCTCCGCACGGCTGCGGCGGGGCAGAACATCCGGTTCCGGGACCCGCGTCAGGGCGGCTTCCCGTGGAAGCGTGAGCCCGTCGTTGCAATCCATACCTTGACCTTCGTCTGCGTATCAGGGCGTGCGGTGGGCCGGGGCGAACTGCGCCGCGCGGTTGGTTTCTTCGGCGCGGATGAGGTGCACGAGCGCGTTGATGAGGGCCAGGTGGGTGAACGCCTGTGGGAAGTTGCCGAGGTGACGGCCGCTCACTGGATCCAGCTCCTCAGCGTAGAGGCCTAAGGGACTGGCAAGGGACAGCAGACGTTCGCACAGTGCCTTGGCGCGTACCACCTCTCCGATCTCGACCAGGGCTGAGACGAGCCAGAACGAGCAGGTCGTGAAGGTCCCTTCGTCGCCGGTGAGACCGTCGTCGGTCTGCTCGGGGCGGTAGCGCAGGACGAGTCCGTCCCGGGTGAGTTCATCGGCGATGGCCAAGACCGTGGCGCGCACGCGTGGATCGCTGATGGGCAGGAACCGGACGAGCGGAACAAGGAGAAGCGAGGCATCGAGGTTCATCGTGCCGTAGGACTGGACGAATACGCCTCGGTCGTCGACACCATTGCGGCAGATGTCCTCGTGAATCTCCGTGGCGACGGCGTCCCACTTGCGGGCGTAATCAGCCTGACCGTGCAGGCGCGCCAGCCGGGCACCACGATCCAGGGCGACCCAGCACATGAGCTTTGAGGAGGTGAAGTGCTTCGGGTCGCCACGGACCTCCCAGATGCCGTGGTCGGGGTCCCGCCAGTGCGCGGCGGCTTGCTCGACCTGGCGGAGCAGGACGGGCCAGAGCGGCTCGGGAAGCTGGTCACGGGATTTGGCGTGGAGGTAGACGGAGTCCAGCATCATGCCCCAGACGTCGAGCTGGCGCTGGTGGGCGGCAGCGTTGCCGATCCGGACGGGGCGGGCGCCGTCGTAGCCGCCGAGTCCCTCAACAGTGACCTCGGGAAGGTCCCTTTCGCCGTCGATGCCATACATGATCTGCAGGTCGTCCTCGGCGGCGACGTCGCGGATGAAAGCGAAGAAGTCGTCGGCTTCCCGGTCCAGGCCGAGGGTGTAGAGGGCCCAGAGCGCGAACGTGGAATCGCGCACCCATGTGTACCGGTAGTCCCAGTTCCGCTCTCCCCCAGGCGTCTCGGGCAGCGAGGTGGTGGGCGCCGCGACCAGAGCTCCAGTCGGCGCATAGGTGAGGCCCTTCAACGTCAGCGCGCTGCGCTGCAGCTGCTCCCGCCACGGGTGGTCGGGGAACTCGCCCCCGGTGATCCATTGCCTCCAGAACTCAGTGGTCTGCCACTGCTTGCGCGTGGCTTCTTCCCAGGTCCGCGGCGGGGGCAGCGACCCCCAGGAGAGCGCGACAAAGGCCTGCTCGCCCTCGGTCATCCGGCTGCGGATGACCGCGATGGAGTCCTCGATGCCCAGCCGGCGGTCGGTAGTCAGATGCAGCACCGGCTCCCCCTCATTGCCACTGACGGTCACGGCCTCTCCGTATCCGGGGCTGGAGAACTCCCACCGTGCCCGGCGCTGGCCGTAGCCGAAGACCGGCTCGCACAGCACGGACAGCTCAACCGCACCGTTGACGCACCGGACGGTGCGCAGCAGGCAATGCTCGGCCTCGTAGTTCGTCGGCGGGCGGCGGTACCGGCCGGCCCTCTCGTCGGTGTGGTGCCACGGACCCATCACCAGGGCATCCCTCACGATCAGCCAGCCCGTCCTGGTCTGCCACGTGGTCTCCAGGATCAAGCTGCCGGGGAGATAGCGGCGCGCAGTGGGCTCCCGGACGCCGTACGGCGCCACCTTGAAGCCACCCGCGGCGCGGTCGAGGATAGTGGAGAACACACTCGGTGAGTCGTGACGTGGCACGCACATCCACTCGACCTGCCCGCTCGATGCAATCAAGCAGTTGGCCTCACAGTCAGACAAAAACCCATAGTCGGCGATCGGCGGATACGGGCTCGTGCCGGCCCCGGGCCGCCGCCTCCCCTCTGCCCCTGACCGGGCGTCGATGCTCACCACCCCAGTATGTTCCCCTCAGGGTGGAAACGGGACCCCGGCTACCTGGACGGCTTCCTCCCCAACGGTCAGTGCTTCATCAACGGTCAGTGCTTCATCGCAGAGGACGACGGCGAATGCGGCGGCGAAGGATTTCGCCGATGATTGTGCTGAGAATCCCCGTCGGCTCCGCAAGTCCGATGGATCGACAAGATGAACAACGGAGGATTGATCTCATGTCACAGGTACGGCGTTTCGATCATGTTGGTATCACCGTTGCCGATCTCAAAGAGGTGACGGCGTTCTTCGTCGGGCTGGGTCTCGAGGTCGAGGGCACGCCGATGTTCGTCGAGGGCGAGTTCCTCGACACGGTGATCGGCATCCCCGACGCCCGTACGGAGATCGTCATGCTGCGGCCGCCCGACGGAGGTACCCGGCTGGAGCTTTCGAGCTTTGTCCGGCCCGACCACCAGCCTGGATCGCCCGCGGCGATGGCCAATGAGTTGGGGCTGCGCAACGTCGCCTTCGAGGTCGACGACCTCCAGACGGTCGTCGACCAGCTGGCCGCGGACGGCTACGGGCTGGTCGGCAACATCGGCCAGTACGAGCACATCTGGCGCATGGCCTATGTGCGCGGTCCGGAGGGGATTATCGTGTCCCTGGCCGAGCGGATCGGCTGACCCGCCAACTCCAAATCCGCTAGCACGCCTGCGCCTTGATATGTCAGGGCCCCGCCGAGTGCTGGCATGATGGGCGCATGAGCAGAGTCACATGCGATCTGACTATTTCCCTTGACGGATTCGTTGCGGGCCCAAACCAAAGCATGACGGAACCCCTGGGCCGGGGTGGAGAACTCCTCCACAGGTGGATGTTCGAAGAAGCCGAGTCCAACGCAGCCGAGCTCGAAGGCATCCTCGCCGCCGGCGCCTACATCATGGGCCGGAACATGTACGCCGGTCCAGGGGCATGGGATGAGCAGTGGCGGGGATGGTGGGGTGAGGAACCGCCGTATCACGCACCTGTGTTCGTTCTCACCCATCACCCCCGCGAGCCCTTGGAGATGGAGGGCGGCACAACGTTCAACTTCGTGGCCGATGGGATCGAGTCGGCTTTGGCCCAGGCGCGGAAGGCCGCTGGCGGCAAGGACGTGGCCATAGCCGGAGGAGCGCAGACCGCCCGACAGTTCCTTTCGGCGGGGCTGATCGACGAGCTGCGGCTCCACATTGCGCCCATAGTTTTGGGAGCGGGTGAGCGGTTGCTGGACGGCGTGACGGACCTCAAGCTTGAGCCGACGGACGTGAGCGGTACCAGCCTCGTCACGCACGTGCGCTATCGGGTAATCCGCTGACAGGCCGACCCTTAGCCCTCGGAGGTCGCTCGCCGGACACTGGGGCGCCCGCGGCGCCGTCCAGAAGCATCGCTGACCTTGGATTGCCGAAGTTGAGCGTCCACCCCAGTCCGAACCGTCGCGGAACCATCAGCGAGTGGTCTTCGAGGTTGATGTAGACCAGGCCACCGCGCCAGTACTTGTCCTCGTCCCGGTGGGTCAGCACTGTGTCCTTCTCACCCTCATCGCGCTCGCGGTTGTTCCTGGCCAGGACCACGACGGCAACCACGACGGCGGCCGGGATCGGGAGCGTGACCACCAGTCCCGCCCACTGCCCACTGCGTGACCGTCCCGGTCCACATCAACGGCGACGAGCCCAGCATCCCCACGTCGATCATCGCGACCAGCCCGACGAGCGCTTTGACGCCCAGTGACATGTACTGCCGGTACCAGCGCGCCGAGGCCAGCGGGCGCGCCGGGTCGAGGTCGGGCCGGCTGTGGAAGATGGGCGCCGCGAGACCCATTAGCAACCCGGTCACACCGGCTTGCACGAACACCTGAGAGAACGCGGAGCCCACCGACTTGGCTGCCAGCCGGTTGGGCGCGCCGTTCGCGCCCTGGTGGACCGCGAGCGCGTCGGGCATCGACGGGTAGCTGATCACGCCTGTTATGACCGTGACGACGATGACGATCACTGCAGGGGCCGGCCAGAGCCAGGGAAACCGCGGAGGATCTGTCCTCAGGCCGGTGTCCACTGTGTTGCCTTGGCCCATAACTTCTTGAGAAAATGCCGCCCGTGAACAGAATCCTGATCTAGTTCTAGCCAGGCAGCTCACTTCTGTCGCGAGCGGGGCCAAGTCTCCGAGGATTACTGCGCCTACACAGCTTGAAGGGGGCTCTCAATGGGTGATCGCACAGGCCTCACCATCGACGAGGTCAAGATCCGCAGGGTGAACACCGACGCACTGTTCACCCAGGGATTCCTCTGCAAGCCTGACGGCGGATCGGACCAGCCATCAGCTGATGACATCGACGGCGCTATCTCCGGAATCAGAATGCCGGAGCACCCCGATCAACGGTTCCATGCGGTTGAAGTGAGCAACCGCGAACCATCTGACTGCGATGCTTGACGGTATCCAGTGAAGAAACCCATCCCAATTCGGCTCAAATCAGCAACCGCAGGGAGGGCGCCTGCGCTCCGTCTGGGCGGCTTTGAGCGCGTCGGCGCGCCTGAAGAGTTCCGCCAGGGCTTTATCTGCCTGTTCGGCGCGCGACCCGGTACGGTGCACACCGCCGTCGATCGAGTGGTTAGGCTGGGTGGATGGCGACAGTTATTCTCGTGCGGCACGGCCGCACCACAGCCAATGCCACTGGACTGCTGGCCGGTCGGGCCGTCGGCGTCAGCCTGGATCAGATCGGGCGCGACCAGGCGGCTCTGACCGGAGACCGGCTCGCGGCCGTGCCCGTAGTCGGGGTGGTGTCGAGCCCTCTTGAGCGTTGTCAGCAGACCGCCCAGCTCATCCTCGATCGCCAGGCTGGCACGCCGTACGCGCCGGTCGATCTCGATCTCACCGAGTGCGATTACGGCCAGTGGCAGGGCCGCACCCTCAGTGATCTCGCGACCGAGGATTTGTGGCCGGTTGTGCAGTCGCAACCGTCCGCCGTCGTCTTTCCCGGCGGTGAATCCATGGCCGCGATGCAGGCTCGGTCGGTGGCAGCGATTCGACGCCACGATGCAGCCTTCGAAGCCGAGTACGGGCCAGGGGCCGTGTGGGTGGCGGTGAGTCACGGTGACATCATCAAGTCAATCCTCGCCGACGCGCTCGGCATGCACCTTGACCTGTTCCAGCGTATTAACGTGGGCCCCGCCTCCGTATCGATCGTGCGCTACGGCGCTAGTCGGCCGAGCGTCTACGCGACCAACACCGACGCGGGTGACCTGTCGTGGCTGTCGAACGGCATCCACTCTGGCGATGCGCCGGTGGGCGGCGGTGCAGGGCAAAAGGCGCCATGAACCTCATGTGCCTAAAATACTGACATGCCTACACGTGTTCACGAGTTTGCCTGGCCTGATCGAATCGTCGTCGGCACCATTGGCCTTCCAGGGGCGCGCACGTTCTACCTGCAGGTGCGCGCAGGGACGCAGATCGTGAGTATTGCCCTGGAGAAGCAGCAGTCGGCTCTGCTCGCGGAGAAGATCGACGAAATTCTCGACCAGCTCATCACCGTCGAGGGCAACCCCTTCAGCGTTCCCACGAGCACTCCCATTGAACTTGTCGACAATGACCAGCTCGAGGCCGTTCAGGAGCAGTTTCGCACCGGCGCCATGAGCTTAGGTTGGGACCCAACCACGGCCCAGGTCGTAATAGAGGCCTACCCCATCGCCGATGTCGATGCTGATGACAACGACGAACCGCTTGATGAGGGCGGCGCTAACGAGTCCGAAATGCTGCTGGTGCGAATGCCGGTCGGCACCGCCCGCGCATTCGCCAAGCGCACCCGTGAGATCGTGGGCGCCGGGCGTCCGACGTGCCCGCTCTGCGGTTACCCCATAGACGCCGACGGGCACATCTGCACCCTTCCCGAGGTCTGATGCCAGCGCCGGACCTAGTGGCCGCCGAGCTGACGCTCACCGGCCGCATCACGACGGCTTCAAACGCTACATTTCTGGGCAGCATCGGCGACGTGGTGGTCGTCTATAAGCCGATAGCAGGCGAAAGTCCGCTGTGGGATTTTCCCCACGGCACCCTGGCTCACCGGGAGGTGGCCGCCTACCTGGTCTCGCAGGTCTTAGGCTGGGACGTCGTGCCGCACACCTGGCTGCGCGATGGTCCTTTGGGCGAAGGAATGGTGCAGCTCTGGCAGGAGCAAGACCCCGCCCGATGCGCCGTGAACCTGGTCGCGACGGACCAGGTGCCGGAGACGGGCTGGAAACATGTTCTCGAGGGACGGGATGAGAACGGACGGATGGTCGCCCTCGTTCACGAAGACTCGCCAGCGCTCAGACGCATGGCGGTGTTCGACATGGTCGTCAACAACGCCGACCGCAAAGGCGACCACATTCTTGCCATGACGGACGGACACCGGCACGGCGTGGACCATGGGCTCACCTTTCACCGTGACCACAAGCTGCGCACGGTGCTGTGGGGATGGCTGGGAGACGCGCTGACCGCCGAGGAACGCGACGGCATCGATCGTGTCAGCGAAGGACTGCACGGTGGGCTGGGCCGGAACCTGGCGGACTTGCTCAGCGCCGAAGAAATCGCATCGCTCGCCGCGCGCTGCGCACGGTTGCGCTTGGCAGGGCGGTTTCCGGCTCCGAGCGGTGAGATGTCGGCGGTGCCCTGGCCGCTGTTCTAAGGGAATTGCGGCTACGGGCTTCGCAGGCTGTGTCACGACGGCATGGATCTTAAGGTAGCGACGGAGCAACTGTCACCAAGAACTCGCTGCCCAAACGCCGATAGCAGCGCCTACGCTCAACCAAGCCCGCAGGCCCCATCTTCCGCAAACGACGCGGCGAGCGTCCCATAAGAAGCACCCCTTCAGTCAGTTGTTGCGATGTTGAGGAGAAACCGCGCTGCTTACGCAGCCGAGGGATATGGGCAGAGTCCAACTTTTGTCGGTACGTCCGGCTACACTGAATGTATCGAACATATATTCGAATAAGGGTGTGTTGTGGGCGTTGTTGTCGGTCCCCGCGTGATAGATGCGGGCATGTCGTTGCTGTCGGTGCTGATCTCTCCGGTCCCCGTCGCGGCCGGGTACCCCTCGCCGGCCCAGGACTACTTTGATGGGCGGATTGACCTGAACGAGCATCTGATCAAGGACATCACCAGCACGTACGTCGTGCGGGTCTCCGGAGACTCGATGGAACGCGCCGGCATCAGCGACGGGGATGAACTGATCGTCAACCGGGCCCTGGAACCCAAGGACGGGTCCGTAGTCATAGCCGTCCTGGACGGAGAATTGACCATCAAGCGGCTGCGAATCACGGCCGCCGGCGTCGTGCTGCAGGCGGAGAATCCGTCCTACCCGGACATCCGGGTTCCGTCCATGTCTGATCTGGTCATCTGGGGCGTCGCGACCCGCTGCCTGCACCATGTTTGAGGCACACCATGTCTAAGCCCTCCCCGATGCGGCGGATGCCGCAGATCGCGCACGTGGATGTGAACTGCTTCTACGCCTCGGCCGAGCGGGCATTCGACCCGTCCCTCGAAGGCCGGCCCGTCGTCGTCCTGTCCAACAACGACGGGTGCGCCGTCACCCGGTCCCCGGAAGCCAAGGCTCTCGGGATCGGCCTCGGTGAACCATGGTTCAAACTCGCCCCGCGGGCCAAGGAGTGGGGACTTGTTGCCCTCTCGAGCAACTACGAGCTCTACGGGGACATCAGCGCCCGGGTGATGGAACTGCTGGGCCGCTACAGCGCTTGGTTGGAGGTTTACAGCATCGACGAGGCCTTCCTGGGCGTCAAAGGCGCGCCGGAGGACCTGCTGATCCTGGGCCAGACCATGAAGGCAGCCGTGCGGCGCAACGTCGGGGTTCCGGTCTGCGTCGGGATCGCCGGAACCAAGACCCTGGCGAAACTCGCCAACAAATGGGCCAAGCACAACCCGGCCTTCGACGGGGTCTGCCACTGGGACTCCGTGCCCGCCGGGGACCGGGAAGCGCTGATGGGCCGGCTGTCCGTGATCGAAATCTGGGGCGTCGCGACGCGGCTGACCAAACGCCTCAACGCCTTAGGGCTCCAGTCCATCCTTGACCTGTCCCGGGCCGACCCGGTGATGATCCGGGACCGTTTCTCCGTGGTCGTGATGCGCACCGTCCTGGAACTGCAGGGGACCCCGTGCATCCCGATGGAAGAAGAACGGATCGGACGGGACCAGCTCATCTTCTCGCGCTCCTTCGCCACCCCCATCACCACCGCCGCCGGCATGCGGCAAGTCCTGTCCGTCTACGGCCAGCAGGCTTCAGCACGGCTGGCCAAACACGGCCTCCAGGCCAAGGTCCTCACCGCCTTCGCCGGCACCTCGCACTTCAACCCGAACGACACCTCCTACCCCTCGGTGTGCGTGCCGCTGCCAATGCCCACCGCCGATCCCGTCCTACTCACCCGGGCCGCCCACGCCCTCCTGCCCCACATCCAGGAAGGCATCAAATACGCCCGGGCGGGCATCATGGTCACCGACCTGCGGCCCACCGGAAACCAGGCACCGCTGGCCCTGTTCCAGAACCCGCACGAGGAACGCCACATCGGAACCCTCCTGGAAGATGTGACACGCCGATACGGGCGCGGCTCCATCGGCCTCGGCCACGCCGGCATTCGGGGCGGCCCGGACTGGACCATGAAACGGGACATGCTCTCCCCCCGCTACACCACCCATTGGGACGAACTCCCCCTCGTCAAAGCCGCCTAACGCCACCACACCCCGCAGCACCGCACCACGAAAGACCACCCCATGACCCTCAGCACCGAAAACCCCACACGAACCCTTGACCTTCAAGTCCGGCTCGACCCGGCAGGCAAGCCCCTTGCCATCCGGCACGACGGACGGATCTGGCTTGTCGATCCGGCCACCGAATCCCGGCACTGGATCGGCGGTGACGCCGGGCGGGGCACCCGATGCACGGCCGCCGCTGGCGGCGCCAACCCGGCCGGTATCGAATACTGGCGTGTCGAGGCCCGGCTGGGGTCGAATTCAGCGCTGCACACCTTCACGCTGCGCCGGAATCCACGCTCCGTCCAGTGGCTTCTGGACGACATCAGCGATGGCGGCTAGGCAACGGTGACACTGAACCGTCAGCCGATCAATGACCAGACCTGGGCGGGGATCAGGGCAGAATTCACGCTGCCCGCCCTGGAACAGGTCCGCCGCCGACTCGCCGAACTGATGGACGACCCCGACCCTGTAGTGCAGCAGCTCGTCCGCGTCTTCATCGACGACGGCACGTTCTGCCCGGGATTCCAATTCGTCGCCGGCGGCCACCTCCACCCGACCGTCGTCGGACTATTCCAGCGCGCCATAGAACTGAAGGTTCCGCACAACTACTTCGCGGTCTGGATGGTTACACCCTGCCGGGAACTCGGCGGGTCCCGCCCCGTTGACCATCTGAAAAGCGGCGGCGCTCCCCTGTTTCGCGCGCTGGAATCCCACCGCTGGCAGTAGAGCCGGCCCGCGAACCGACGTCCAACGGTTCCGCTGATCAGTCCGGCCCGGGGATGTATCGAGTCACACCCGGGAATCGCGGCTGCCCTGCCGTTGGTAGTGTTTAGCCCACTATCCCTTTCCGCCCGACACTTGAGGTGCGAACCATGATCCCGACGACTCCCACTCCGGGCACTGTCCTTCTTGCCGGCGCCACCGGCGATCTCGGCGGGCGTATCCTGCAGAATTTGGTCGCCCTGGGGGCCACCGTTCGGGTCCTGACACGGCCAGGAACCAGCACGGAGCGCATTGCGCAGCTCCGCGCCCAAGGCGTCGAAGTGATCCAGGCGGGCTACGACGATCCCGCGGGCCTCCGAAGGGCCTGCGCGGATGTTGACTGCATAGTCTCCGCGATCAACGGCGTGGACAGCGCAATTTTCGACGCCCAATCGCGCTTGCTGGAGGCGGCGGCCGCGGTGGGCGTACCGCGTTTCATCCCTTCCGATTACTCCATCGATTACCGTGGAATCCGCCCCCGAAGCAACCGGAACTTGCAGTTCCGCCGAGACTTCGCACAGCGGCTGGATGCCACCGAAATCCGGGCCACTTCCATCCTCAATGGCGCCTTCACCGACATGCTCTCCGGGCAGGCACCCATGATCCTCTTTTCCCGGCGTCGTGTGCTCTTCTGGTCCGACGCCGACCAGGTGCTCGACTTCACCACGAAGGATGACACTGCCTCCTACACCGCCGCTGCCGCCCTCGACCAGCGGACTCCCCGCGTCCTCCAGATCGCCGGAGACCAGGTCACGGCAAGGACCCTGGCAACCACCATGTCCGACCTGACCGGAACGCCATTCCGGCTCCTCTACGCGGGCAGCGTCGGTTCCTTGACTGCTATGAGCCGGGCAGTCAAAGCCTTCATGCCGGCCTCTGACAAGCCGTTCCCGCCGTGGCAGGGCATGCAGTACTTCGCCAGCATGTTCAGCGGCGACGCGACCCTGAACTACGTCAGCAACGACCGGTACGGGAGCCGGACGTGGACAACCGCCCGGGACATCCTGGACCAGCACGTGCAGCAAAGCTCACCGGCCCCGGTCGCCTAGCCTGGGGGTTGTTGCACGGACAAGCCCCGAACCCCTAGGGTTCGGATCATGGCCGCGCCCGGGGGACCCGCTCGTTATGGAATGCACACGACGCCGACACTGCTATCCGTAGTGAGCCTCGCCGTTGTCGCGTTAACCGCGGCCTGCGCATCTACTCCCCCACAAAGCATGCCGGCCGGCGAGCAAACCGTCACCAAACCGCCCGCCGCCAAGGCCGCACCGTCGACGGGCGCCGGACTGTCACCGGGCATGACCCTCGCCCCGGCTCCGCCGATTCCGCCTGCCCCCCGGCAGGGTTTAGATGAATGCCTGCCACAGCGTGCAGAGAACGCCGTAGCCAGCGGAGCGCTGGATTGCCAGTACTTCACAGCCGGTTCCATGACGCCGGCTTCTGTGCCCCGTGATCCGGGAATGAGCTCCGGCGACTACGCGATACGGTTCGGCAGCGTTGGCGGCCGCACGTTAATGACCGTGCGCATCCCCTGTGCTTCGTATGCGGTCTCGGTCAGCATTGCCACCGAAACGATCACGCCGGATCCGGGGACACTGGAAAGTTCCCTGGGCACGTGCAACTTCCCGTGGGAGCAGGAACAGTCGCGGATGAAACGATACCTTCAAGCTCCGCTTCAGTTTGCACAACGGGAGACTGGAATCGTGCTGCACAACCCGGAATGGGGAATCACCCTCTTCCGGACCCCCTACGAGGCCGGCTGAGCCCGCGGTCCCGCCTAAGGGGCGCCAGGCGTGCCGCGGGAGGGGCCCGCGGGAGGGGTGCGAGGCTGAGGGCCCGGGGGGAATAAGAACCGCCGCCACCATGTTGGTTTCCGGTGTGAAGAACATCGGATTCCTGTCCTTCGGCCATTGGACCGACCACCCGGATTCCGGCACGCGCACCGCGTCGGACGCGCTGTTGCAGGCGATCGACCTCGCGGTCGCGGCCGAGGAGCTGGGTGCGGACGGCGCCTACTTCCGAGTCCACCACTTCGCGCAGCAATACGCCTCCCCGTTCCCGCTGCTCGCTGCGGTCGGGGCCCGGACAAGCCGCATCGAGATCGGTACCGGCGTGATCGACATGCGCTACGAGAACCCGCTCTACATGGCGGAGGACGCTGGCGCGGCCGACCTGATCGCGGGCGGCCGGCTGCAGCTGGGCATCAGCAGGGGTTCACCCGAGCAGGTCATCGACGGGTGGCGTTACTTCGGCTTCGCCCCCGCCGAGGGCGAGTCGGACGCCGACATGGGCCGCAGGCACACCGAGCGTCTGCTCGAGGTGCTCACTGGCGAGGGCTTCGCGGCACCGAACCCGCGTCCGATGTTCCCGAACCCTCCGGGCCTGCTGCGCGTGGAGCCGCACTCGGAGGGCCTGCGCGAGCGCATCTGGTGGGGTTCCGGCTCGAACGCCACGGCCATCTGGGCGGCGAAGCTCGGCATGAACCTGCAGAGCTCCACGCTCAAGGATGACGAGAGCGGCAAGCCGTTCCACATCCAGCAGGCCGAGCAGATCGAGCTCTACCGGCAGGCCTGGAAGGAGGCGGGGCACGAGCGGGAGCCGCGCGTCTCGGTCAGCCGCAGCATCTTCGCACTGACGGACGAGCGCGACTGGCAATACTTCGCCCGCGACCGCCACAGCTCCGACCAGGTGGGCAACATCGACGAGAAAACGCGCGCGGTCTTTGGCCGGTCCTACGCGGGTGCCCCGGACGAGCTGGCCGCGAAGCTGGCCGAGGACGAGGCGATCGCCACGGCAGACACCCTACTGCTCACGGTCCCGAACCAGCTCGGAGTCGACTACAACGCCCACGTCATCGAGTCGATCCTGAAGTATGTGGCGCCGCAGCTCGGCTGGCGCTGACCCCTCGTGACAGATTCCCCGGGCGCCGCGCCGTCGACGCTTGCGGGGTCCAGCATTGCAACGCCAGTGCGACGACGCCGGTCCAGCCGGCACTCACCAGCGCGGCAGCCTTGACGCCGGACGCCACCTCGGCTGAGGCACAGGACGGGCGGCCGCGATGCGCTCGCGACCGCCCGCAGCGACCGGGTGCACCCTGGGCTTAGCGCACCGACTTGCGCTCGTAGATCGCCATCGACCAGGCGTACCCCGCGACCACAAGCACGACGCACCACCCGATTGCCAGCACCGGGCTCCAGCCGAGCGGGGTGCCGAGCAGCAGCCCGCGGATGGCCTCAATGAACGGCGTGAAGGGCTGGTACTGCGCGAACCACTGCAGCCCTTCCGGCATCGACTCGGTCGGCACAAAGCCGCTGCTGAGGAAGGGCAGGAAGGTCAGCACGAGGGGCAGGTTGCTGGCGGTCTCGGCCGACTTCGCCTGCATGCCCATGGCCACCCCGAGCCAACTGATCGCGTACGCGATGAGCACGATCAGACCTGCGGCGGAGATCCATTCGACAAACCCGGCGGTCGGGCGGAAGCCAATCAGGAGGCCGACGCCAAGCACGAGCACGACGGCGATAATCGCCTGGATGGTATTGCCGAGCACGTGCCCGGCGAGCACCGCGGCCCGCGAGATCGCCATCGTCCGGAACCGCGCGGTGATGCCCTCGGTCATGTCCATCGACACGGTCGTCGCGATGCCGCCTGCGCTGCCGGCGATGGTCAACAGCAGGATGCCCGGCATGACGTAGGCGACATACGCCTCGCGCCCGCCGGCCGGATCAGCGCCGGGCAGGCCGGCCCCGAGCGTGCCGCCGAACACGAACACGAAGAACAGCAGCAGGACTACCGGCCCCACGATGGTGAACACCGACAGGCCCGGGTAGCGCAGCATGTGCAGCAGGTTGCGGCGCAGCATCGTCACGGAGTCGGCAATGACGTGCGATTGCTGGCCGGTGCCCGGGGCCGTCCGGCGCTTGGCGGCGATGGTGGTCATGATTCGGTTCCCTTCGTCTCGACCCGGCCGGTGAGCGCGAAAAACACGTCATCGAGGTCCGGGGTGTGGATGCTGAGGTCGTCGACCTCCAGGTTGGCCGTGTCGAGGCGGTCCAGCACGGTGCGCAGCGTGCCGACACCGCCGTCGCTCGGCACGGTGAGCGAGAGCCCGGCGTCGTCGCGGGCGGATTCGCCGAGCAGCCGGGAGGCGGCGTCGAGCCGCGCGGCATCGGCGAACCGGAGCCGGATATGTCCGCCCGGCACCAGGCGCTTGAGCTCGTCCGGCGTCCCCTCGGCGACGAGCCGGCCGCCGTCGAGCACCGCAATGCGGTCCGCGAGCTCGTCAGCCTCGTCCAGGTACTGGGTGGTGAGCAGCACGGTGGTGCCGTCCGCGACCAGGCTGCGGACGATGTCCCACATGGTGTGGCGGCTGCGCGGGTCCAGGCCCGTGGTGGGCTCGTCCAGGAAGATGACGCTGGGCGCCGAGACGAGGGTCATGGCGAGGTCGAGGCGGCGCTGCATCCCGCCCGAGTAGGTGGCGAGCGGCTTGCGGGCGGCCTCGACGAGGTCGAACTGCTCCAGCAGCTCGGCCACCCGGGTCTTCGAGCGCTTCGCTCCAAGATGGCGCAGCCGGGCCATCAGCAGCAGGTTCTCCTCGCCGGTGAGCAGCCTGTCCACCGCGGAGAACTGGCCGGTGAGGCCGATCGCGGCGCGGACGCCGTCGGGGTTGCGCACGACGTCGCATCCGTTCACCAGTGCCGTGCCGCCGTCGGGCCGCACCAGGGTGGACAGGATGTGCACGGTCGTCGTCTTGCCGGCGCCGTTCGGGCCGAGCAGCGCGGTGACGGTGCCCGCGTCCACGGTGAGGTCGACGTCGTCGAGCACTGCCTTTGCGCCGTAGGACTTCCGCAGCCCGCGGACTTCGATTGCTGGCGTGTTCATGTGCTTCGTTCCCTTCTGTTGGTGGCCCGGAGTCATTGGGCGCGCTGGATGCTGATGTCGCCGTGCTGGGTGCGTGCACGCACTGCGACGGTCTGTTCGGACGCGTCGGGAGCGCGGTCGCTGTCCAGCTGGTTGCGGACGTGCCCCTCTTTCGAGGACAGATCGAGCCAGGCGGGAACGCCGGGCCGCACGCCGATGGTGACCTGGCCGAAGCCGCTCTCGACCTGGATGGAACCACTCGAGACCTCTGCGAGCTGGATGCTGCCGTAGGCGGTCTTCGCCGCGACGGAGCCGAGTGCCTTCGAGATCTCGAGGTCGCCGTAGGAGAGCTTCGCTTCTAGGTCGCCGCCGGACTCCCCGATCAGGATGGTGCCGTGCGACGCCTTGAGGATCGCGTCGCCGGTGACTTTGCCGATCCGGATCTGACCGTGGTCGGCCGTGATCTCGATCCCGCCCTCGGCGGTGCCGAGGGTCGCGTTGCCGTGCGAGGCGCGCAGCCACAGGTCGCCGGTGGAGTCGAGATCGACGCGGCCCATCGAACTCTTGATCCGGGTAGCGCCGAGGCGTCCGACGGCGCGCACGCCGCCGACCCCTATCTCGGCGGTGAGCCGCGACGCGGCCGGCAGCTCGACCTTCACATCGACCGACTCGGTGGGGCCGATCCAGCTGATGCGGGGCCGGGGGCCGGTGATGATGAGCCGCTGGCCGTCGACGTCGACCCTGGTCTCTTCCGCGCCCCGCCGGTCGACCGCTTTCGCGGGGTTCGTCGGCGAGACGGTCACGACCGTGTCGTCGCGGTCAGTGGCGATGATTTCGATCGCGCCGACCTGCAGTTTGATGGCGAGGTCGATGGGGGTGGGGGTGTCGTAGGTGGGCATGCTGGGGCCTTCCTTTTGGGTGTGTTTGATCGACCCCGCGGGTCCGCGTGGTTGGTGGGTGTCGTGTGGTGCGGTGGGCGGTTTAGCGCGCCCAGCCGGCGAAGTTGTCGCCGGTGCGCAGCGTGCGCTGCGCGGATCGTCGCTGCTTGGGCTGGAGAGCGGCCGCGACCGCACGGACCAGCCAGGTGTTGACGGACAGGCCGTCTGCAGCCGCGGCCTCGTCCACCCGCGTCTTGAGGGCATCCGGCAGGCGGAGCGTCGTGCGCGAGGTGCTGGCGTCGTCGAGGTCGAGGGGTGCGGCCGGCCGCTCGTCGGTGTCAGATTCCGGGTTCGGCTGGGTCACCACGAACTCGACGTCGCGTCCGCGCAGCCGCATGTCGACTGATCCGGGTGCGAGGTCGCGGGTGATCTCGCCGGCTGCAGCCGAGAGAACGTCGAGGAGCACGAGCCGGGTCGCGGCGTCCAGTCCGGCGGCGAGCCGCTCGGCCACGGCGCGGGTGTCCTCCGAGCCGTTCTCCGCGGCATCCACTAGCTGCCGCTGTAGGTCGTTGACGTATTGTCCGAGTTCCATGGCACCATGGTGACACCACGGTGGTGTCACGTCAAGCCTTCGTGGTGTCACGGGTGATCCGCAGGTTGGTGCGGCGGCTCGATGAGGGTGGGGACGGGCGAAGGGCCTCGCCCTGAGTCCTAGTTGGCGTCCTGTCGGTTCACCATTTCGGCGATCCAGATCGGCGCGAACGGAGAGGTGCAGTTCGGCGGCGTCGGGTAATCCTTGAGCACCTCCAGGCGCTCGCCGATGCCGATCGCGCGGGCGCGGTGTTCGGGGTGCTCAATCCCGATCTGGGCCAGGCAGTGGTTCATCGCCCACTGCAGGCGGTCCGGGGCGTCCTTCATCTGCGCCTCGATGATGTCGAGCAGTCCTGGCAGGTCGAGGCCCTCCGGCTTCTTCGCAACGCGGTCGGTGGTCAGCGCCCAGGCGGCACTTGCCACCAGCGGGTCCGGATCGGCGAACCAGGCCACGCGCAGTTCCTCGGCATGCGGGTTCTTCTTCACCACATAGTTGACGAGCCAGTCCTGCACCTTGGGAGTGTGCGCCTGGCGCAACATGACGTCCAACTCATCACGATCGAACGCCTTCGGACGGCAGATCAGGAGCGCCAGGAGCCGCGCCGCGGTATCACCGGTCCCCCACAGCTCACCGGCCAGCTCCTGCTGCGTCTTGAGCCGCTTGGCCAACGCCCGCAGCTTGCCGAGGTTCACCCCGTGGTCGTCACCGTGCTTGGCGTTCACGTCCCGGATCCTCGGGTCCTCGAGGTCGGCCAGCTCGGCCATCACCTCGGCCGCCGTCGTTCCGGTTTCCGTCGTCTGGGCCACCTCGGCCTCCTGTCCGTTGCTTGTGCGATTCAGCATACGTCGGCGGTTCGGCCGCCCGCGGCGATAAGCGGCTTGGCGACGAAAACAGACGACTGCACCGTGGCCGCGCACGCCGGTGAGCGTCCGGTGCTCACCTGTGAATCGCCCGCTGCCCCTTGCCCCAGACTGGTTGCCTGCGGCAAGCTGTTGATCAGCTGATGAATTGATCAACCGGGAGAGACCCGACGGCGGCAGCCCTCGGAAGGTTGCCGCGGCGGTGCCGTTGCGGGGCTGGAACCCCGCAGGACGGGAGGGCTCGGAACATGGAACGTGCAGGATCCAGGCCGGCAAAAATTCGCGCCGCCGTCATTTTCTCAGTGGTGGCGGTGATGGTAATTCTTGGAATTGCGTGGATCGTGACTACCCGGTCACCGGTCACGCCGCCTCCGGGAGCGTCCGGGGCCCCGGTGAGTAATCCTTCGGTATCGGGACGGGCGACTTTCCAGAAGGTCCCGAATCAAGTTCTGTTTGCGCTTGATGATTCCGGAAACCCGGATCTCTCCGGAGACTTGACGAATATCAAGCAGGGTGACGCCGGCGATTGCTATTTCCTCGCAGCGTTGATGACAGTGGCCTCCCGGGCCCCCGCGACCGTCTTGAACATGGTTCATGACAACGGCAACGGCACCTACACCATTTCTTTCCACAGCAAGTACGACGGGGTGTCCAATCCGGTGACGGTCACGGTCAACGGTGATCTTCCATACCGCCGCGGCAAGCCCTTTGAAAACAGCATCGAAAATATCGATGGCAAAAACGTGTCATGGGCCGCGATTATCGAGAAAGGGTGGGCTGCCGCGAACGGCAACAGCTACAGCGGCATCGATGGCACCGACCTCAGCAACGCCCAGGATCATGATGTGCACAACGCCCTCTATGCCATCACCGGCGAAGTGGGCGTCGACCGCAACCCCGGCGGCCCCATGACGGGAGTGAGCTTTGAGCAGATGCAGCAGGATTTCGCGAAGGGCCTCGTGACCTTTGGGACGTCCAACTCCGACGGCGAGCTGGTCTCCGACCATTCCTACGCATTGCTGGGTCTGAATCCCTCCGACCAAACGGTCGTGGTGGGTGATCCGGAGGGTGGCCACACCACGCTGGCTTTTGCGACCTTCCAGTCAACGAACATCAACCAGTACATCGCGATACCGACATATCCTTGAGCGGCAGCCCTAAACGGCAGCCATGGCCCGCTCGCCGTTGAAGTATTCGAGCTGCCAGCCGTCGACGGCATGGTGGTGGGCCAGGTTGAGCACGGCGTTGTCGATGCTTTCCAGGGTGCGGCCGACGGCGCGGCTGAGACTCACGCGCAGGAGCGTGCCATGGGCGACGGCCAGGACGCGGCGGCCACGGAACTCCTCGGCCAGCGCCTCAAGCGCGGCCAACCCCCGGCCGGCGGCCTCGTCCTCGCTTTCCGCTCCGCGGAACCCATGAGGAATGCGCAGTGCGTCCAGTTCAGGACCGTCCTGCAGGCCCTCCGCGGGTCCGAAGCTGCGCTCGGCGAGCTCCGGCACGCGCCGGGCCACGCTGAGGCCGAGCCCGGCGGCGATGAGATCGGCGGTTTCAGCGGCACGGCTCAGCGGCGAGGACACGATCGCGTCCCATTCATAGCCGGACAGGACGGCGACGGCGTCGCGAGCCTGGCCGCGGCCGACGTCGTTCAGGGGAATGTCGGTGGATCCCTGCAGCCGGCGCTGTGCATTCCAGTCCGTCTGGCCATGGCGGATGAGGGCGAACGTCGTAGAGGTCATGCCTTCCATTCTGCCCTGACGGCAGGCTGGCGATGACAGAGGCGCCGGCCCGGGAGCGCGGGACCCACGTGCCAGATCACCCGCGTCCTCAAAATCAACCAGCTCGAAACCCTCACCGACGACGTCATCGGAGCCGCCGCGAGCATCCTCGTCATCGGCAAATGCGACAACGAGCGATCACAAAACACCGCCCTTTCGCATAGTCCCTTGACGCATGGCCAGCACCGGACGCAGAGTTCACACGAGAGTCATTCCGCAGATGGCCGATAACCGTCCGGGCCCAGCCCTCATGCCGCAACAACCGCTGCACGGCGGAGCATATTGCATCCCTTGAGCCCCTCCCAGGCGGAGCCGCTTGCGGTCAACAACGGGAGCGCTCCGGTCACCTCTTGGACAGGAGAAGTAAGGATGGATCTCGAGCAACCGCCCCCAGGCCCAAAGACGGTAACTGCGGCTAGGGCCGCCAAAGACGCGGCGCTGGCGTCCACTTCCGCATCGCGGAAGAAGGTTTCGTACGGTGCGCAGGACCGCAGAGGACCACTTCTGTGGAATTCAGGCCTGGAAAGGCTCACCAACCGAACTCGTCTGCCGGGACAGCCAGCCGATGTGGGCGTGAACCTGTTCTACGAGGACCCTGAGTGGAATCCCCTCCTTGGCCCGGGCGATCCCTCGGGGATCATTCCAAGGGACACAGATCAGGTTCCGCCTGGAAATATGGCTAATGCGGGAGGGCTGATTCTGCCCTGGTGCTCGAATTCGCAAGAGGTCCGCCGGAAGGCCGTTGTTGTGTACCGCCTTGGGGAGGACCTGGATACGATCGAAGATCCCCTCCTGTATGTCTTCCAGTATTACTGGGACAACGTGGGGTACTTCTTGCCGGCCACCTTTGGGTCTTTCGACGAGAAGATCTCTATGGGTGAGGGGCCCAGCGCATCCCTCGATGTGGACTTCGTTCTCGGCCCGACAGGAGACCTGGTTGCCAGGGCACGGGCATAGGGGCCTGGCCGGAACGCGGCCGGGCCGCTGCCAATCACTTTGGGAGTCGGCAAGGGTGTCCGGATACTAAGTCGAGTTGCACGGTGGCGCTATCCGGGAGTACCCGACTGTGCGGCGTAGGCAGTGGCCCGGTCGCGGACGTGGTCCACGTACGGACCAGACTGGTTGTAGGAGTAGATCGCGTCGGCCCAGCCGGCGGCGGTGGTCAGGTCACCGCCGTGGGCGCACAGGTACGAGGCGGCACTTAGCGCGGCGTCATCGATGTTGAACGGGTCGGCTGTTCCGTCGCCGTTCCCGTCCCGGCCTGCGAGCTGCCACGTGGAGGGAATGAACTGCATGGGTCCGACGGCGTGGTCCCACCGGGCGTCGCCGTCCAGGGCGCCGGCGTCCGAATCAGGGATCGCGGCGAAGCCGTCGCCGTTGAGGCTCGGACCGACAATTGGCCCGCTCGCCTGGCCTGTGGCGGTCAGGCTGCCGCCGCCGTACGTTCCGTGGCCGGATTCGACGAAGCCCACCGCTGCCACCGTATTCCAGCCGATCCCGCACGTCGGGGCCGATGTGTTGGCCGCACTGGCCGCGGCCACGTAGGCCTGGAGGGCCCGGGCGGGGATGCCGGTCTGCGCGGCGGCATGGGTGAGCCACTCGGCGTCCGCGCTCCGGGTGATGTTCACGGCGGAGGTGATGCCGGCGGACAGCGATTCGAGTTTCGCCTCTGCCCGCGGCGGCGCGGGCAGGGCCACGCGGGTCTCCGCCCCGGAGAACCGGAAGGCCCAAAACAAGAACCCGGTGATGACGAAAAATACGAACAGGCCGAGTACGGCAAGGCGTTTCAGACGGAGCATGGACTAAACGGGCCGGCCGGGGACGGTACTGACCCGCGTGTCCGGCGCGGCACGGAAAGGGACCGGTGCCGGACCAGGAAGCAGGAGTAGCAGGTGAATTCGTCCTGCGCCTGCGGGATGACCTGCACGACGAGTTCCTCGGCGACAATTTCCCCGCCCGGGCTGATCGCATCGTCAAAAGCGTCGGCTTCATCCAGTTCTCGGACAACGCTGCGGGCATCCGGGGCGTTGGCGGATTGCAGCGCCTGCAGGGAATTATCCTGCGACTCCTTGACGTCGGATCGGACTTCGTCGTAATCGGTTGCCACGGGGGTGACTCTCATTCCTGTGTTTAGTTCTGACGGGAAGCCAACGTACACCATTGCGCGCGCCGCCGCCTCATGTGAACCAAGTCCTTCAGGCCGAACGGAGTCCCGCGACCGCGTCGGCCGGCACCGGCGCGGGGTCCGGGGACCCCGCCGGGTCCGGGCCCGCCGGACTGCTGCGGGCAGCCGAGACGAAGGTGTTGGCCGGCCGGGGCAGCCCGTAGTGTTCCCGGAGCGTCCGTCCACTGTATGCGCGCCGGAAGAGTCCGCGGTCCCGCAGGATCGGGATGACGTGGTCCACGAAGGCGTCCAGGCCGGACGGAAGCACGGGGGGCATGATGTTGAAGCCGTCCGCCGCCCCGGCCACAAACCATTCCTCGATCGCGTCGGCCACCTGCTCAGGGGTGCCAGAGAAAGTACGGTGGCCGCGGCCGCCGCCGAGCCTGCCGATGAGCTGGCGCACGGTCAGCCGTTCCCGCCGGGCGAGGTCCACGATCAGCGTGTACCTGCTCTTGGCCCCTTCGATCTCGTCCTCGGAGCGCAGGTCGTCCGGCAGCTCGGCGTCGAGGGCCAGGGATGCTGCGGGGACCCGCAGCACCCCGGCGAGCTGCCTTTTGGCGTGCTCCGGGTGGATCAGCTCGTCGAGGTCTTGCTCCAGCCGCCGCGCCTCGGCCTCGGTGGAGCCGATGACGGGAACGATGCCCGGGAGCACCTTGATCGTTCCCGGGTCACGGCCGGCGGCGGCGGTTCGCCGTTTCAGGTCGGCATAGAAGCGCTGTGCGTCGGGCAGCGTCTGCTGGGCTGTGAACACCGCTTCGGCGTAGCGGGCGGCGAAGTCCTTGCCGTCCTCCGAGGAGCCGGCCTGGACAATCACCGGGTGGCCCTGGACGGAGCGTGGCACGTCCAGCGGCCCCTGGACGCTGAAGAACGTGCCGGCGTGGTTGACCGGGTGGACCCTGGTGTTGTCTCCCCAGGTCCCGGCTTCCTTGTCGCCGAGGGCGGCGTCGTCCTCCCAGCTGTCCCAAAGCTTGCGGGCCACGTCGAGGAATTCCGCGGCCCGCTCGTACCGCAGCGCGTGGGCCGGCTGGTCCCGCAGGGAGAAGTTCCTCGCGGCGGCGTCTCCGGCGGTGGTGACCACGTTCCACCCGGTCCTGCCGCCGCTGATGTGGTCCACGGAGGCAAACCGGCGGGCCAGGTTGTAGGGGTCGTTGTAGGTGGTGGACGCCGTGGCGATCAGCCCGATGCGGTCGGTGACGGCGGCGATGGCGGCGAGCAGGACGGTCGGCTCGAGTGTGCCGTAGGGCCGCTGGCCGACGTCGCCGTGAAGCACCGGTGAGTCCGCGAAGAAGATCGAATCGAACGTCCCGCGTTCCGCCGTTCGGGCCAGCCGCTGGAAATGCGCGACGTCCGTCCCCGCGAAACTGTCGCTTTCCGGCAGCCGCCACGAGGCCTCGTGGTGACCGGTGCTCATGAGGAACGCGTTCAGGTGCAGCTGCCGTGCCCCGCTCACAGCTGAACTCCGGGAACGCCGGCGCGCAGTTCGACCGTCTCGGAATAGGTGGAGGAATCGCCCTGGATGGACGTGCTGCTGCGTCCGTCGACGCCCTTGGGTACGTCGCCGGCCACCGTGACCCGGTTCAGCTGCCGGGGCTGGCCGTCATAGTTGTCCGGGGCGTAGTGCTGGGTGATGCGGTTGTCGAACAGCACCAGCTGGTCCGGTTCCCAGTTGACGCGGACCACGTTCTCGGGGCGGGTGACGTAGGCCTGGAGCAGCCGCAGGATGTCCTTGGATTCGGTGTTGGACAGTCCCACGATGCGCAGCCTTTGGGCGAAGCCGCCGATGAAGAGGCCGCGCTCCCCGGTCAGTGGGTGGACCCGGACCACGGGGTGGGCAGTCTCGAAGTGGATCCGGGTGAATTCCTTCCGCCGCTCACCGGCGCTGGCGTGCTCGAGGTTTTTCGGCACGGAGTAGTCGTAATCATTGGTGTGGACGGCCCACAGGGTATCGGCGAAGTTCCGCAGCTCGTCCGGCAGATCGGCGTAGGCTCCGGCGGCCGAGGCGATCAGGGTCTCCCCGCCGTAGGCCGGCAAGGTGATGCTGCGCAGGGTGGAGGCCTGCGGCGGGTTCACGACGAACGTGACGTCGGTGTGCCAGTTGTTCGCGCTGCCGTTTTCGCTGTCCACCGGCAGGACGGCAGGTTTTCCCTCGACGGAGGCCACCGTGGGGTGGGCCTGGGTGAGCGGGCCGAAGCGGGCGGCGAAGCGGACCTGGGCTTCGTCGTCGCGGACGTTGGCGTCCCGGAAGACCAGGGCCTTGTGCGTGTTCAGGGCTTCACGGATCTGGGCGATTGTGGCGTCGCTGAAGTCGCTGCTGAGGTCCAGGCCGCGGATCTCGGCACCGATGCGGGCGCTGAGTTTCCGGAATTCGAGGCGGGTTTGGGTGGTTATGGACATGGTGGACTCCTTTGGTCTGCGGGGGTTAGTTCGACTGGGATCCGACGGCGGTCCGCCACCGGGAGAAGTGCCGTTCGACGGCGACCAGCAGGTAGTTGACCAGCAGGCCGAGCAGCGAGACGGTGAGGATTCCGGCATACATGTCCGGGATCAGGAAACTGGACTGGGCGTTGACGATCAGGTACCCGAGGCCCGCCTTGGCACCGACCATCTCCGCCGCAATGAGCACCAGGATCGAGGACGTTCCGGCCATCCGGATTCCGGTGAAAATGGTCGGCACCGCCGAGGGAAGGATGACCTTCAGGAACAGCCGGAAGTTGGAGAGTCCCAGCGAGCGGGCGGCCCGGACGAGCAGCGGGTCTACGGTCCTGACGCCGGCGATGGTGTTCAGCAGCACGGGGAAGAACGCGGCGTAAGCCACGATGCTGATCTTGGAAGTCTCCCCGATCCCCAGCAGGAGGGTGAAGACCGGGAGCAGCGCCAGGGCCGCGGTGTTCCGGAAGACCTCCAGCAGTGGGTTGAGGAACCGGTCAAGGGACCGGTACCAGGCGACCAGCAGGCCAAGGGCGACGGCGAAGACCACGGCGATACCGAAGCCGCTGGCGGAGCGGGTCAGGCTGGCTGCCAGATGGTTCTGCAGTTGGCCCTTGGCGATGAGTGATCCCAGTGCCCGCAGGACCTCGTGCAGCGGCGGGAGGAAGACCCTGGTCGAGGCCGTGGCGAGGTAGGTTGGGCCCAGTTCCCAGAGCAGGAGGAACAGCACAATTGCGCCCGAGGCCCAGATCCCGCGCCCGGCCCTGCGGGCTCCGGAACGGGCCACGGCGGGAAGGCGTCGGGTTGCGGCGGGCTGTGGGGGCCGCCCGGTAGCGGCTGCAGCGGGCGCAGTCAGGTCTTTGGTCAGTGTTGGTGCGGTCATCAGGCGGCCCTTCCCTTGCTGAGCTGTCCCTTGCTGGGCTGTCTCTTGCTGAGCTGCGGTGCCTCGTCGGGCGCGGACCCGTCGGGCCGGATCTTGGCATGCCCGGCTTCCTGGGCTTTCCGGACCTCGTCGTGCAGCAGCGACCAGACTTTGTGGCGGTGTTCGATGAAGACAGCGTCGGAGCGGACGTCCCGGTCACCGCTCCGCTCCCCCAGGTCAATGTCGACAATCTGCTTGAGCCGGCCGGGTCGGGAGCTGAGCACGGCGACCCGCTGGCCCAGGTACACAGCCTCGTCGATGCCGTGGGTGATGAAGATGATGGTCTTGCCCGTGGAGCGCCAGATGCGCAGGAGTTCCTCCTGGAGCTGTTCCCGGGTCTGGGCATCCAGCGCTGCGAACGGTTCATCCATGAGCAGGACGTCCGGCTCGTACGCGAGGCTCCGTGCGATGGCAACCCGCTGCTTCATGCCGCCGGAAAGCTCATGGGGATACCGGTCCTCGAAACCGGAGAGGCCGACGAGCTCAAGGTAGTGGCGGGCCTTGTCGGCACGTTCCCTCCGGCTCAGGCGGCGCCCGTCGCTGCCGGTTCCTTCGAGGCCGAAGGCGACGTTGGCGGCCGCGGTGCGCCATGGGAAAAGGGCGTACTGCTGGAAGACGACTGCACGGTCGCGGCCGGGCCCGGTCACCTCCTTGCCGTCCACGAGCACCTGGCCGGCGTCCGGCCGGGTGAGCCCGGCGAGGAGGTCCAGGAGGGTGGTTTTGCCGGAGCCGCTCGGCCCGACCAGAGTAATGAACTCGCCCGCGGCGACGTCCAGGGTGATGCCCTCCAGCGCCGTCAGGGTGGAGCCCTCGGGCTGGTCCTTGCTGGGCCGGACGGTGAACTGTTTCCCGACGTTGCGGAGGCTGATTTTCGGCGTCGGTCCGGCACCGCGGGTCATGATGCCGCCCCGTTCAGCAGTCCGTTGAAATCGTTGGTGTAGTACTTGGACGGGGTGATCCCGCCGCTGACGATGCCGGTGTCGTTCAGCCATGCTGACCAGCGGGTGAAGTCCTGGTCGCTGATGGCCCCCTTGGACGGGACTCCGACGCTCTTCCAGTACTTCAACGCCGCGGTGCTTTCGGAGCGCTGACGCTTGTTGATGATGTTCGTAAACCGCGCGATCACCTCGTCGCGGGGGGTGGTGCGTTCCCATTCGATGGCCTTGGCCACACCGGTGGTGAAGATCTTCGTGGTTTCCGGGTTTTTCTCGATGAAGTCCTTGCGCAGGACGTACTGGCCGCCGGCGAAGGTTCCAAAGAGTTCGAAGTCGCTGAACAGGGACCGCAGGCCGCCCGTGGCGACAGCGTTATCCTGCAGCACTCCGCCGAGCGCCCCGACGTCGACTTGGCCGCGGCGGATGGCCTCCTCGGTGTCGTTGGGCGGAACGACGACGAGCTGTACCTGCCTGATTTCCTCCTGCGACAGTCCATTCTTCTTCAGGTAGCTGTTGATCACGGCGTCCGCATGGGCGCCCAGGGTGTTGACGGCGATCTTCTTGCCGATCAGATCCCGCGGCGTCCGGATCGGACTGTCCTGGGTGACGTAGAAGCCGTTGAACGTCTTCTCGTCCTCGCCGTAGTAGTTGATCACCGCAGTGACCGGCGCGCCGGCTTCGATGAGCTTGACCACGGCGCCGGAGAAGGCGCCGCCGAAGTCGGTGGCTCCTGTCGCGGCTGATTGGATGCTCGCCGGCCCGCTGATGGTGTTGCCCACCCAGTTCAGCTTGACGTCGCCGAGGTAGCCGAGGTCCTCGGCCAGCTCCGGCAGGCTCACGTTGTTGGCCGAGCCCTCGTAGCGGAGTTCGGTCACTTCGGGTGCCCCGGGGGTATTTCCGGCAGGGGACTGGGCGCTCGCAGGGCCGCCGCAACCGGAGACCACCAGCGAGACCGCCACGGCGGCAGCAACGCCCAAGGTGGAGAAAAGTCCTGCGGGTAAGTGTCGGTTTTTCATAGCGGATTCTTTCTGGATTCGATGGTGCGGCCCGGGGCTACCGGACCGTGCCCACCATCAGAGCAGAATCGAATTCGTTCCGCAGGCGCCTCGACTCCCGAGGAAACCGTGCGTAATCCGGCGACGAAATCAGCCGCGGGGCACAATCGCTACCCGGGAGGTCGCATTGGGAAGCAGTCCGCAACAGGGCAGACTCAGGCCGTCATCTGCGGCCATTCCGGGACATGTCCGCGCCCCATCGGACGGTCGCTGTGAAGTCATGCTGACGCGCGGTGACTGTGCATGACGGGGCCGGCACCGCGCCGCCGCAGTCCGCGCACGAAGAAAATTCGCAGGATATGGCCGAATGTTGCGTTCCCGACGCGGCTCCGGCAGTCCTGGCCCAGAACGTCGAGCCGGACCAGCAGGACGAACAAGGGCGTGTCGGGCGCGGGCAGCTCGGCGAAGCCCATGTCGATGGTGCCTTCAAAGCCGCGGCGACTGAACACCTCCACCCTTGCGGATCGCGGCGGATCGCAGCCCGGGCATGGCGCAGCTGTTTCGGAAGGGTTTGTCAGGGCGCTATGGCGCGTGCCGGGCTAAAGAGATGCCGGTAGCCAAGACGGAGAACCCCCGGGCGCAGCGGCTAGAGGCCCCGGTGGTGCTCGATGAGCCATCGCGCCATCTGCTGGGCGCGCTTGGAGGCCAGCGCGTCCCCTTCGGTGGCGGAAATGATGGAGCCTTTCATCAGGATGTGCCAGGATCGGGCAAATTCCTCGGGGCGGTCCAGCCCGGCTTCCTCGGCCAGTGCCTGGATATGCCCGCGGATGCGGCTGAGGTAATCGATGCTCGCCTTGCCCAGCGGGTGCCCGGCGCCCATTTCCAGCAGCACGTTGATGAAGGAACACGCCTCGAAATCCTCGCGCTGGAACCAGTCACCGAACACGTCAAAGACGGCGAGAAGCCTCTCCTCGGGGGTGTTGCCCCGCCGGCTGGCCTCGGCCACGATCAGGTCCACGGTCCACACCTGGTCGCGGAGTTCCAGGAAGGCCAGCACCAGTGCGTCCTTGGACGGAAAGTGCCGGTAGAAGGTTGCTTTGGAAACCCCTGAACTGCTGATCAGCTCATTGACCCCTACTCCGCGGATGCCGCGGCGGGAGAACAACTCGTAGGCGGTGGCGAGAATGCGGTCCACCGGCTCGTCGCGGCCGGCCATGGCTGTGGCGGGCAGCAGCGGAGGACCCTCGGCGTCGTTGACAGTCATGATAAAAAAATTTTACACCGGACCGAGGCGTACAGACCGGTCTGCCTCGGAGTGTGCTATCAGTCTCCCCCGGATTTTCCCCCCGGCGCTTTCGGCGCGTAACACGCTCGCACGACGCCGGGCGGGCCGGCGAAGGGCCCTTCCGGCGCCCTACCTCCACCTAGGGATGGAGAACCCGGCTGCCATCCCGGCGTTGTGAGAACCGACTGTCCAGTGCGTGGACGAAGCTGCGGAGGGTCGCTGACTCGTGCGTGCTGTTGGCCAGCCGGACGATGGCCGAAGCCGTGTGGGCCAACTTGATGTTGTGATGCTGGCTGTAGGCGGAAAGCCGTTCGAAGGCGTCGTCGGAACCGATATGGAGTATCCCCATCAGGATGCCCTTGGCCTGTTCGATAAGGCCTCGGGTGCCGATGGCTCCGGCGACGGCCTCGCGGGCGGACCGGTCCGTTTCAACTTGAACTGTTCTGGTGAGGTCCAGGATGAACCCGTCGACGAACGACAGCTTCCCGTCACTGTCCAGCACGCCCTCCCCCGCCGTCAGGACTCGCCGTTCACGCCGGCGTGCGTCGAAGAGACGATGATAATTGGCGAAAAAACCTCCGCCACGGCACACATCCTCAAAGATTTCCCTGCACGGCGTCCGGTCGTCAGGATGCACGTGCTGCATAAGAACACCCACCGTGGGCACCACCTCGCCGCGCTGATAGCCGTGGATCTGGTAAATCTGCTCGGACCACTGCAGCTCCCCCGAGGCCACATCGTAGCGAAAGGTCCCGGCGAGGCAGTCCTCGGTAGCCAGCGCGCTGGAATAGGCCTGCAACGCCTTCAACTCCGTCATGGCCGGGCCTGCCTGCCCGGCCCGCCGGCGGGCGCCCTGTCCCGGGACACGGTCAGCACGAGCTGAGCCCAACCTGCGCAGTCCGCGCCTCCAGTGCCTGCCGCCACCGCACGATCAGCTGCTGGTTCCGGGTCCCTGCGAGTCGGGCCAAGAAGCGCGCTGCGGACGGGATGCGGAGGCGCGGCGGCCCTTCAGGAGACCTGGGCGCCCCGCCAGGGGCCGGTCTCGCCCGGGCGCGCCGGCCCTGCACGTGCGCCTCGTGAACTCCGCGCCTCTGCGCGCTGGGTTCCACGGGAATGCCCTCGGCCGCGGACTGGAGCAGCGCGTCATCCCGCGGCGCCGAAATTTCCGAGACCAGCCCCATGCCGGCGTACTCCCGCACTGCTGCGATCCCAGCCACCGCCGCCGGCAGGTCTGGAAAGGGCCTGGAGAGGGCCATGACGGTCCCGTCCGGGGCCGTCAGTCGAAATCGGTAGGACCTGTCGGTATCGGTGAACAGTTCGAACATGCCTGTCATAGAACCCTCCTGGAAGCCGGGACCCGATTGTTCCCGGCGACGCCGTTGTCACCGGGAACAGCCTGAATCCACCCGAACGATGCCAGTCACTCGTACCGGCCGAATCGAATTGATGAATTCATGAAAGTCTGAACTATGCAACTCACCTGCGCAAGAGGTACCACCCTGTCTGGCGGCGGCGACGACACTGCAGCGGTCCGGCGCTACGATATGTAAGCGGGCTGACCAAATCATGGGTGTGCAAGACAGACTTTTCTGTCTTGCTCGTGCTAGTTTTCCTGTCGCCGGGGTCTGCACAGACGCGCGGTTCAGAATAGTTGAATGTGAAGGAGGGAGGCCCCAATGCCGGATGATCTTCCTGCAAGTCCGGTCCAGACCGATGTGAAGGCAGAACTGTTCAAGGCCATGGGCCACCCTGCCCGAATCCAGTTGCTGGAAATGCTCGCCGACGGACCAGTAGCCGTAAGCCGGCTGCGCGACAACACGGGCCTTGAGCCGTCAAACCTCTCCCAACATTTGAGCATTCTCCGCCGCCAGCGCCTGATTGTCCCCTCACGGCGCGAGGGCAGATTGTTCTATGAACTGGCCAGCCCTGAGGTTAATGTCCTGCTCGCGGCCGCCCGATCCCTGCTCGGATCTCTCCTGGTCACCACCCGGATGACCCTGAGCCCCATGGCTGAAGAGCCTGAAGAAGCAATCCGCTAAATACCGGCGCACGACGGACTATGGACAACATCGATCGACCGGCCTGGATGCGTCCGGACTAAAACCAGTAGGGGTAGCAATGGCTCACGCCGAGAACGAGACCACCATCAACCGATCTCCGGAGGACGTCTATGCGTTCCTCGCGGATGGACTGAATAACCGCGCATGGCGCTCCGGGGTTCAGGACATAACACTGAAGAGTGGAACACCCGGGGACCTCGGTGCCGTGTACAGCCAGACTCTCTCGGGCCCCGGTGGCCGGCCCATCGTCGGGGACTACGAAATCACCGCGGCGGACCCCGGAAAGCTCCTGGGCTTCCAGGTGGTGGCCGGTCCGGCCCGTCCGGCCGGTGCGTACCGGCTCAGTGAAGCGCCGGGCGGAACGACTGTTCGTTTCAGCCTGGACCTGGAGCCCAAGGGACTCATGAAGCTCGTGGGCCCGGTGATTGTCCGCACCATGAAGGCCGAGGTCGCTCAGTTGACCAATCTCAAGAACGTTCTCGAATCCGCCTAGATGAAGGCGCAGGGCGTTCATTCTTGAGTGTGCCCGTCCGTAGCTGAAGCCATCAAGTGGCAAGCACCCACGTTCATGTGCAAGGGAACATCGCGTCCTTCTTGCCCAAAGCCAAGAAGAACGTCCCCCTGATGTTCCACCAGGGCGTATCAAACCAGAATGATGCGCGGCTTCTGGAAGGTAACGGTGAAGAAAGGACCATCCTCATGGCTCGCATTTTCATCACAGGCTCTACCGACGGACTTGGCCTCGCCACCGCCCGGACGCTCCTGAACGGCGGCGACGAGGTCCTGCTGCACGCCCGCTCCAGGGAACGCGCCTCCTCCCTCGATGAACTCGCGCCGCTTGCCATCGGCATCGTGATCGGTGACCTCAGCAGGGCCTCCGAAACCCGGGAACTGGCGGCGCAGGTGAACGCTTACGGGCGGATGGACGCCGTCATCCATAACGCAGGCGTCTACCTCTCGCCGGGGCGAGTCGCGACCCCGGAGGGACACTCCCGCACCCTGGCCGTCAACGTTCTGGCGCCCTACATTCTCACCGCGCTGATCGAGCGGCCGCACCGGCTGATCTACCTCAGCAGCGGGATGCACCGCGCGGCCAGCAGCAACCTCCAGGACATCGATTGGACCCGACGGCGCTGGGACGCCAGCGCGGCCTACTCCGAGAGCAAGCTCTACGTTTCCGCGCTCTCCGCTGCCGTCGCCCGGCAGTGGACCGACGTGCTCAGCAACTCCGTTGACCCCGGCTGGGTGCCCACCAAGATGGGCGGCGCCGGCGCCCCCGACGACCTCGCCATGGGCCAGGACACCCAGGGCTGGCTCGCCGTCAGCCCTGACCCCGCCGTCCAGGTCTCAGGAATGTACTGGCATCACCGCCGGCCGCGGAAGCCGGCTCCGGAGGTCACCGACGCTGATTTCCAGGACAAGCTCACCGACAAACTCGCCGAACTCACCGGCATCACGCTCTTCTGAAGCGAAGCATCGAACCGGCCCCACCGGCACCCACGGGTAGGTAGTCCCGCCCGGCGGGTCAGGTGACGCAGAGTATCCCCCAGCCCGTCCCTATCGTGAGCTCCACTTGTCGGCTTAGGCTGGTCGCATTCTATGAACGCAGTTGAGCATCGAACACCGCCGGCATCTGGAAGTCCGGCAGCTGGTTCGAGGGGGCCGGAAGGAGGCCGGGATGACGCCGGCGGACAGGACGTGGACACCCGAGGACCAGGGCTGGCTCCGGGAAAACCTGCGTGAGGCCATCGACCATCTGGTGGAGATGGGGTACACGGTGCGTGGGGGGCAAGGCGAAGATCCGGAACTGATTCACCCCGGCGGCTCGGCCGTGCAGACGTGGCGGGAAGACTACCCCTACGAGCAACGGATGTCCCGCGAAGAGTACGAGCTGGAGAAATACCGGCTGCAGGTTGAACTGCTGAAGTTCCAGTACTGGGGCCAGGACCAGGAGCTCAGGCACGTGATCGTCTTTGAGGGCCGGGATGCTGCCGGCAAGGGCGGAACAATCAAGCGCTTCACTGAGCACCTGAATCCCCGCTCGGCCCGGGCAGTGGCATTGAGTAAACCCTCTGACCGTGAACTGGGCCAGTGGTATTTCCAGCGCTACATCCAGCACCTGCCCACGGCCGGGGAGATCGTGATGTTCGACCGCTCCTGGTACAACCGGGCAAATGTGGAGCGGGTCATGGGCTTCTGCACGGAGCAGGAGTTCGACACCTTTATGGTTCAGGCCCCGCTCTTCGAGCGGATGCTCGTGGACTCCGGGATCCACCTGACCAAGTTCTGGTTCTCGGTGACCCGCCACGAGCAGCGCACCCGTTTTGCGATCCGGCAGATAGACCCGGTGCGGCGCTGGAAACTCTCGCCCATCGATCTCGCCTCCCTGGACCGGTGGGAGGAGTACACGGCCGCCAAGGAGGAGACATTCCTGCGGACCGACACCGACCATGCGCCGTGGATCACCATCAAGTTCAATGACAAGAAGCGGGGTCGGATCAACGCCATGCGCTACTTCCTCAACCAGTTCGACTACGAGGACAAGGACACATCCGTGGTCCACAGCCCCGACCGGCTGATCGTACGCCGCGGCCGCGAAGCCGCCGGCGACTAGCGGCCGGCTCGCGGTCGGCGGAAGCGCGATCGCACGGATGCGTCACGCTCACGGTGGGATCCCAGCAGAAAATGGCAACATGGGGACATGACTCCTGCACACGGTTCTTCCGGCCTTTTCCGGCGTCCCCAGCCCATCAAACCCAAGGCGGGCCAAGAATCGGTGTGGGACTACCCGCGGCCGCCGAGGGTCGAGCCCCGATCCGAACGGGTTATCGTGCGGCTTGGCGGGCAGGTGATTGCCGACACCACCGATGCAGTGCGCGTCCTGGAGACAAGTCACCCGCCTGTCTACTACTTGCCATTGGACTCATTCCCTGCCGGTGTACTCGTCCCGGTCGGGGGCACCAGCTTCTGCGAGTTCAAGGGAGAGGCGCACTACTTCGACGTCGTTGCCGGCGGCGTCGTCGTTCCCCGTGGCGGGTGGACCTACCCCGAACCCACCCGGGGTTTCGGGGCGCTCAGCACCCGAGTGGCCCTCTACCCGGCTCACATGGACTCCTGCCAAGTCAACGGCGAGCAGGTGACCTTCCAGGAAGGTGACTTCTACGGCGGTTGGATCACCACGCAGATCGTTGGTCCGTTCAAAGGCGGCCCGGGCACGGCCGGGTGGTGAGCACATCGCCCTCGCGCCGGCAAGACTTGCTGACTGTGCGTGTGGCGACTCAGCCGGTGCGCGCTCTGGCGGCTGGATGCCCGTTGTGCCCGCCTTGCCGGCGTGATAGCTTTCCGGTGATCGTGATCAATCTTCAGGAGGTGAGACCCATGAACGCAGTATCCGTAATGGGCGCTCCCCCGAAGTCCACGGTCGCGCGACTGAAGTAGTCGTCTCCGGGAGTGCCGCAAGGCAAATTCGCGAAAGGCGACTCCCATGAACACAACACCTTCTTCAACTCCGCGCATCCATTCGACGACCGCCTCCGGTGCCATTGCAGTGACACGGACACCACAGCCCGGAAATTGGCCCGTTCCCGGCCAACAGGCCCACGCCGCACGACAGACCGACAACTCACACAAGCGGGCCTTGGTGCTCGCCGGCGCCGGAGCGGCAGGCAATGCGTGGGAGCTCGGTCTCATCGCCGGCCTGTCCGATGCCGGCATCGATGTCACCGAGGCCGACCTCATCATCGGGACATCGGCAGGATCAACAGTGGCTGCCCAGATCACCAGCGGGACTCGGCCGGCCGAACTGTATGCCGCCATCCTCGCCGAGGTGCCTCGGCCACAAGCCGGCCACTCCGGACCGGACAGGGGACGCGCTCCGAATCTCTCGGGGCAAACCTACCTGGAGTGGTCCAACGGAATCATTGGTTCTGCTGCGGATGCCTCCGACATGCGCCGCAGGATGGGCGCCGCGGCACTCGAGATGGAAGCTTCGGACGGCTCTGCCCAGATGCGCTGGCGCGACATCGTCGCGGCCCGGCTTCCCAGCCGGCACTGGCCGCAACAGCCCGTGCTGATCACGGCTGTTGATGCGGATACCGGGGACCCGGTCGTGTTCGACCGCCACAGCGGAATCGATCTGGTGGACGCCGTCGCCGCCAGCACCAGCAACGGCTACCGCATCGGTGGGACCCGGTACATCAACGGCGGCTATCGACGCAGTGAGAACGCCGACCTGGCCGCTGGATACGGGCGGGTGCTGGTGCTGTCACCCTTTGGCGGCAGGACGCGGATGCCGCTCGAGTGGGGCATGGATCTCGCCGCCCAAATCGACGAACTGCGCGCCGGGGGCAGCAGGGTCCAAACAGTCTTCCCGGATAGCGCCGCCGAGCACATGTTCGGCGCCAACGCGATGGATCTGTCTCTGCGTCCGCCTGCGGCTCGAGCTGGTTACAGCCAGGGCAGAGCCCTCGCGGAACTGGTCGCCGAAATCTGGCGGTGATGGCTGAAACCTGTCGGTGTTCGACTGTTACGGCGCGAGAGTCCAGGGGTCTCCGTGCGAGGCGCGGTGCCATGTCTGCCGCGGGCCGCCCGTTTCGTGCGCGACATCTGTCAGCCAGATGGTGCTGTCCGGGGCCCATCCGGCGATGACCGTCGCCGTTTCGGCGTCGACCGTTAGTGGGCGCGTCGCGCCGTTGAGGTAACCCAGGACGGAGAGGTGCGCGGCGTCCCACTCCCCTGCCACTTGTTCCCAATCCGGGATGACCCATCGGCCGTCGCGTCCGGTCAGGCGGAACCAGTCGTGTCGCCGGGATGCAGTGACCTCTAGTGGGAACCTGCGGCACAGCGTTATCCAGTCTTCTGCTGTGCCGATCTCAAGAGTCCGGCCCGCTCCCCGAACCGGAACCGTGGTCGCCTGCTCCCACCCCAGGGAATCTTCCACGAGGCTCAGTGCGGCCGGGACCTGCCCAACGGTGTGGAGCAGCCCGTGCGGGATCGACCACCAAGTTCCTGACCAGTTGGCGCGAGGATCGCCCGGGCGTTCGCGCGCGGCCCGCAGTTCCCCGGCTCGTTCGTCTCGGCCCCACCCAGCCAGTGTTTGTCGCGGATTCTTCGGCAGCGGTGCCTGGCCGTTTGTCGATCGCAAGCCGATGGCCCACTGCTCCGCCCGGCGAGGCTGCCAGAACCACTGGCTGTCGGGCAGCGCCATGACCTGTTCCGCGACGGGCGACAGGGCCGCCGTCACACTCGGGAGATCCGCGAGCACGTCCTCTCCATCGGGTGCCTGCCAGTACCTTGCCGTGTCCACTGACCGCTCGAGGGCCGCCTGCACCAGGTCGCTGTCAAGTCCGGTGAAGTCCAGGGAGGCGAGCCTGGCAGCCAGCTGTTCTGGTGACGCGGCAAAGGCCGGCGTCGAGGCCTCCCGGGAGGCAGCAGCGCCCAGCTGGACCCGCGAGGTCCCCGGTCCACCATCAAGTTCGTATCCCCACCAGAAGACCGCCGTTTTGACGTCCGGATCCAGCTGCATCGCCAGTTCAAGGCACAGACGGCGCCCTCGGGGCCCCCGCAGAAATGCGTCCACACTTGGCGTCATCAAATCATCCTCCCACCAGAGCGCAGCTTTACCTGGAGCGGTCCCGGGTGCCGTCGATGATGGCGGGTATCGCCGCGACGCGTTCTACCATTGCGGGATGGACACCACGGTTAGCGGAGTGCCTGTGCATTACGCCGAGTACGGCAGCGGCACGCCGGTTCTCGCTCTCCACGGCGCCGGTGTGGATCATCGCGAGATCGCCAGTGCCCTTGAACCGATTTTCGACGACGTTCCTGGCTACCGGCGCCTGTATCCGGACCTGCCCGGGATGGGCCGGACCCCGGCGCCCGAGACGATCACGAGCAATAACGACGTCGTGGACATTCTGCTCGGCCTTATCGCCAGCACTATTGGTGACGAACCGTTTCTTATGATGGGTCAGTCCTACGGCGGCTACCTGGCCCGTGCGATTGCGAACCTGCGACCTGATCAGGCCGTCGGGCTGGCGCTGATCTGCCCCGTTGGCCCGCAGACGCGCGACGTGCCTCAGCACGAGGTCCTTGTTTCGTCGGTCGATTTGACCGGTGCACTCGACTCGGATCTCGAGGCCACTTACCGCAGCTACTTCGTTGTGCAGACGCCTGAAACGCTGCGTCGGTTCCAGGAGTATGTGGCTCCCGCAACGTCCCTGGCTGACGAGTCGAGCCTGATGCGGATCTTTTCGCACTGGGAGTTGCGGGATCGGCCGGAAGCCGCGAAAGCCTATCCTCATCCGGTGTTGGTCGTTGCCGGGCGACAGGATGCCACCGCCGGGCACACAGGACCGTCGGAGCTGATCCGGCACTACCCACGCGCTACGTTGGCCGTACTCGACCGCGCCGGCCATGCCTTGATCCATGAGCAACCCAACCTCGTGCGAGCCCTTGTCGCCGACTGGCTCATGCGCGTGCGCGTGGCATCAGACGACAAAACCTAGTGGGCAGTGGCGCCCGCATGCGGGCGGATCCCTGTGTTATGGCTCCGCCGAACAAAGGCAAGACGATCCGTCCGCGGCGTCCAACCGGCGTCATGTAATGCACGGTAAGCAGCAAACCATCGCGACGGATTGCAGTCGGGCTGCCAGCAAAAGGACAATGGTGCCCATGACCGTCGTGACCCTCCTGGCCTTTGCCGGGCTGTGCCTGCTGCTTTCCGTCACCCCCGGCCCGGATACCTTCCTGGTGCTGAGGATCTCGTTGCAAAGTGCCGGGGCCGGCCTGGCGGCGGCGCTGGGCTCAGCTCTGGCATCCCTGGTCTGGGCCGCGCTGGTGGGAGTGGGGCTCGCCGCCGTGCTGGAGGACTCGGCGGAAGTGTTCCGTTGGCTGAAGATCGCAGGCGGGTTGTACTTGCTGTATCTGGGAATCTCGTCGCTGATCCGGGCGCGCCGCACAACTGCATCCCCGGCGGCCGGGCACGCTCCCCGCCGGAGCTACAGCCGAAGGACCGGCTTCGGTGCCGGCGCGTTCTCCACACTGCTCAACCCCAAGGTCGGCCTGTTCTACCTCGCCGTCGTGCCGCAGTTCATTCCGCACGGCGGCAACACCCTGGACACCGCCATGGTGCTCGGTGCCATCGAAAGCGCCATTGGATTCCTTTACCTGGCGGCTGTAGCCGTCGCGGCAGCGAAGGCAATGGCCTGGCTGCAGCGCCCCCGGGTGAGCAGTTGGCTCGAACGCGGCAGCAGCGGCATCATCGCCGCGCTCGGCCTGGGCGTACTGGCATCCAGCACCAGCTCGTAGCGGCGCGCCGGACCTCGACGGACAGGTGCAGTTCCCTATCCGGCAGAATGCCAACCCACTCAAGAGCCGAGCTGGTTATTCGTCTCCCTCCTCTGGACCTTCAGTTGGCACATTGACTCCGCGAATTTCACGAAAACGGCGGCCGGTCCTGAAGAGGACCGACCGCCGCCGAATGAAGATCAGGGTTGCATCAGGCCTTGGCCTTTCGCTTCACCCAGCCCCATACAGCCGTAGCCACCAGGAGCACCAGGCCGATGATGGCCAACCAGAGCAGGCCCTTCACGGCGAAGCCCAGGATCGAAAGAATAAGCCAAATAATAAGTAGTGTGATTATTAGTCCCATACGGAAAGCCTAAGCCACCCAGGTGGCTGTTTCCGAACGATCAGTGATCGTGGCGGAAGATGGCCACGGCTTCGCGGACCGCGTAGTAGACGATGACCATACCGGCCACGGGGTCGGCCCACCACCAACCGGCAAAGGTGTCCAGCAAGATGCCGGCCAGCACGGCGGCTGCCAGAAGACCGTCGATAAACGTCACCTTGCCCTCTGCTGTGAGAACGGGATTGCCCAGCGCCTTGCCCGTGCGGGCCTTTCCGGCTGAGAGGGCGAACATGACCACTGCCGTGACAGCCGTCCAGATAATTCCGGTGGGGCTCGGCCGTGCGTGGTGCCCGCCTGCCAAGGCAAGTCCGGACTGGACGAGCAGATAGAGAGCCAGGGCAACGAACGCCCCGGCGATCAGCCTCAACGCGAACCGTTGACGCCGTTCCCCGGCCCCCGAGAGTTCCCAGATCACCACGGTGCTGGCACCGATCTCGATCAGGCTGTCCAGGCCGAAGCCGGCCAGCGCCACCGATCCGGCCGTGATGGAAGCGACGGCAAGAACTGCCACTCCGACGACGTTCCAGCCCAGCGTGATGCCCTCAAGGATGAACCCGCGACGTCTCAGGCGCGCGATCTCAGGGCGCGTCAACATTTCAGGCAGCATCCGTGCCCTCTTTCCCGGCGCCCCCGGCGTTTCCGGCGATGGGTGCCGGCAGGCCGGCCAGCCGTTCGATGACGGCAAGCCCGGCCGGGGTGCCCGGCCAATGCCGCCGCAAAGACTCCGGGCCTGCGGAGCGGATCACGGAACGAAGAACCAAGGCCATGACGATCACGTCATCGGCATAGCCAATCAGCGGGAGGAAGTCCGGGACAAGATCCAGCGGCAAGAGCAGATATCCCAACAAAAGGAACAGCTTGATCCGGGCGCCGCGGGATACCGCCGGGTCGGCCGCCAAACGCCTCAGCACGCGCAACACATCCGGCAGCAGCCGCAACGCTTCCCGCATACCCACCGTCTCCGGATGGGACCTCGCATAGACCCACAACCCCAGCAGAAGAACCGCGTAGACAGCGACCAGCCCGGCCAAGATCCCCAGCGCCGCGTGCCACCACTGCACGGCCCCTACTCCCCGGCCTCAGGCAGGCCATGGCCTGACGGGGCATGCAGAGTCGCGTAGACCTTCTCGGCGTACTCGTCGAATACAGCGGAACACTCGCGCAGTCGCTCGTCGGCGGCCTGCGCTTCCGGCAGTTCCAGAACGTCACGGCTTTTCAGATCACGGTACCAGCGCCGCAAGCGGTCCAGGCTCTGCTCTTCCTCTTCCAGCTCCGCCAGAGTGAACTTGGCGTTTCGGGTTTCCTTGGCGATTTCGTCCTCGAACGCCCCGCAATCGCCGGTGAATTCCTTCCACTCATCCAACCTGAGCTCCTTGAATGCCGAGCGCAGGCCTTCCACTCCCGCATCGCCGCTACCCGGCGTTGCCAGGACGAGGACGCTGCCGGTTCCGCGGCCGGCCAGCTCCACGACCCTAGGCACGGCCTCCGAGAAGAACGGCGTGTCTGGAACGGTCCACACCCCCGAGGCCACTGGCGCAGCACCGATCCTCCGGAGCTCCCGCCACACACCGACCCTCGTCCGTGAGGTCTCACCAGTCAACCGGACAACAAGAACCAACCAATCCATGCATCAATCATATACTGCTACAACAAAGTAAGTAACAGCTGTTACATACTCCCTGCTCGGGAGGGCACAGAACCCGAGGACCTCGGCCGGTAGGTTCGGTCGGTCCGATGGAATCCCTTAGCCCTATCTGCCCAGTCTGAAAATACGGTAGTTCCGGGTGATTTGGGATGGGACTTTCTGTCTTGCCCGGACTGCAGGCCGCTCGCGTGGGTTCTGGATACCGACGGCGGAAACAATGCCCCCGAGGATGAGCAGCACCGCCGTCACGGTCACCACCCGGTGAAATCCGTCGAGATCAAGTTTGCCGCCCATGACGAGGCCGACCAGCGAGATGCCGATCAGACCGGCAACCCTGCTGACGGCGTTATTCGCTGCCGAGCCGATGCCGGCCTGCTGTTCCGAGATCGAACCGAGAATGGCGGCGGTGAGCGGTGCGACTGTCGCCGATAGCCCGACCGCGAACAGGAGGATCCCGGGCATCAGCTGGGTCCAGTAGTTGACCGGGATTTCCGACGCGAGCATCAGGAGGTAGCCAACTCCGGCGAGAACAGGTCCGAATGCCATGAACCACCGCGGGCCGAACCGCCCGGCCAGTGAGCCAAACCATGACGCCAGGAGAATGTTGACGAGGCTGACGGGAAGCAAGGCCAGAGCGGCCGACGTCGCCGGAAAACCGGCAACCTGCTGCAGGAAAAGCACGATGATGAACCCGCCGATCGAAAGCGCGGCGTAGACGAAGGCCGTAGCCACGTTGCCGACGGCAAAGTTTCGGACGGCGAAGAGGCTGAGCGGCAGGAGCGGGTGCTTCGCGGTCTTTTCCCGCCAAATGAACCCGGCGAAGCACAGGATGCCGAGGACGAGGGGCATCAGAATGAGTGGGCTCCCCCAGCCGTAGTTGCCTTGTTCGATCAGCGCGTAGACCGGCCCCGCCAACCCGAGCACACAGAGCACGGCGCCCGGGTAGTCGATGCGCACACCCTCCTCGCGAACATCCTTGGCCCGCAGCACGGCTAGCAAGTACAAGGTCACGGCAATGGGCAGGACATTGATTCCAAAGATCCAGCGCCAGCCCACCGAATCAACGAGCACTCCGCCGAGCAGGGGTCCCGCGATGAAAGCCACGGTCGTACCAGCAGTCCACTGGCCGATTGCCTTCGCCCGGGGCGCTTCGTCGAAGTTTGATGTGATCAGAGCCAGGGAACTGGGCACCAGCAAGGCGCCGGCGACGCCTTGAAGCGCCCTGGCCAGGACCAGCCAGTCCGCTGTGGGTGCCAGCGCACACATCACTGATGTCGCGCCAAACCCGACCAGGCCTGCCCGGAGAACGACAACCCGGCCCAACAAATCAGAGAGCGAACCGGCGACCAGGATCAGTGACCCCAGGGTGATCAGGTAGGCATCGACAACCCATTGCTGCGTTGTCAGTCCGCCGCCCAGTTCACGGGAAATGGCCGGCAGCGCTACGTTGATGACGCTGCCGTCGAGAAACGACACAAAGGACGCGAGAATCGCGATCCACAGCACGAGCCTCTGCGTACGCGCCGACGGTAGGGAACCCATCCTTCAAGCTACACCCGCCCCGGCGGTTGCCGGACTCACATATGGAAGGACGTTCAGCCCGTCGCCGGAGTATATTTTTATGTCTGGTCTCTGTCCCGCCGTTGCCCTATCGTTGGGGCACCGATTACATTCGACCGGCGGAGCTCCGCATCGGAGGTACATGATGGGAATCATCTCGTCTGGTTTTCATGGAAAACGGCGCACCGGCAATCCAGCGTTACCACCCGGCCAATACGAGACGCCAAGCTTTCCCGTACTGACGGCGGGCCCTGCACCTTATATCGCCCGGGCTGACTGGGAATTCTTCATTACTACGGAGACTGGGCAGCGCCGCGCCTGGTCCTGGGATGAGCTCTTGGCACTACCGCAGGTCGACATCCGGACCGATATTCATTGCGTGACCAGCTGGTCCAAGCTGGGCACCTCGTGGCGCGGGGTGTCCCTGGACACCTTGTTCGCGGATGTGGAAACAACGTCCGAGTTCACTACGGCTCACTCCTACGGCGGCTATACGACCAATGTCCCGTTGCAGGACCTGCTGGACGGCCAGGCATGGGTGGCGTGGCAATTCGACGGTGAGCCACTGGAACGGGCCCACGGTGGCCCCGCCCGCCTGCTGATACCCCACTTGTACTTTTGGAAGAGTGCGAAGTGGATCAATGGCATCGAGCTGATGCCGCACGATGTTCCCGGCTTCTGGGAATCGAACGGGTACCACATCTACGGCGACCCCTGGCGCGAGGAGCGCTACTCATGAGGCAGGACAGATGAGCACCCTGTGGCGCGTCGCCGAGGTGATCCGCGGCGTTCCTGAAACGGAATCCTCCAGAACCATCGGCCTGCGCGTGGACGGGCTGAACGGCAACCTTGCCGGACAGCACATCGATATCCGGCTCACGGCGGACGACGGATACACGGCAGTGCGGTCCTACTCAGTAGCCACAGCCGGCATGGACGAACTCCTGGAGATCACGGTCGACGAACTGGCCAACGGGGAGGTCTCCCCCTATCTGGTCAGAGACCTGATGGTCGGGGACCAGTTGGAGATCCGGGGGCCCGTCGGTGGCTGGTTCGTCTGGCTTCCGACCGACCCCAACCCGGTTCAGCTGATCGCCGGGGGATCCGGCATTGTCCCGCTCATGTCCATGATCCGCGCCCACGAGGCATCCGTGAATCCTTCACAGTTCCGGTTGCTGTACTCGCTGAAATCGCCCGAGGCAGGGTTCTATCGGGAGGAGCTGCTCACCTTGAACCAGGGATCTCCCAAGCTGACGGTCGACTATGTCTATACACGCAAAGTTCCGGAGGGCTGGCCAATGGCCCCGAAGCGACTCACCGCCGAAACACTGTTGGCAAGCATCCTGCCGGCGGACATGGCACCCGACATTTTCATCTGCGGTCAGACGATGTTTGTCGAAACGGTCACAGTGTGGATGGTGCAGGCGGGCTATCCTGCCGCCTCGATCAAGACCGAACGCTTTGGCGGAACGGGAGGAACACGGTGACTGGCAACAACGGCTCCGCTTCCCCTGGTGCTGAGGACCCGCGCCTCGAGGACCAGGATATCGCCGGGACCGCAGGCAATCCGATACCTCATCTTGACGGGAACGCGGCAGCAGGACCCCTGTGGGAACTGTTCCGCATCGACATCATTGCAGCGATCGGTCGGTGCAAGAATTGTGGCGCGGTCAGGGTCTTCGGGGAAGCAGCGGTCTATGCCGATGCCCCGGGAATGGTTGTGCGCTGCAGTTCCTGCGGGGGCGTCCTGCTGCGTCTCGTAGAGACTCCGACCAAATTCTGGCTCGATGTCAGCGGACTCAGCTACCTGCAGATCGACCGGGAGACCTAACGCGCTGCTCTGCTATCCGCACCCCGCCGTGCTCAAGACCGCAGGGGGCGTGAAGAGGTAGTCTGCGACGATGCTGAACACCCTCAACGCTTCATCATGGGCGCCACTGGATCTGGAACAACGACACTCGGCCGGGCGATCGCCAACCAGTGGTGAGTACCTTTCCTCTAGTTATTTGATCAACGTGTCGCCAGTGCGCGGTTAGGCTTACAGTCATGGCGATCATCCACCAGGCAGAACTGCAGCCGACGAAACTTGAGCTTCTCGCAGCGTGGCTGCCCCGCCAGCCCTGGTTCACGGAACCCGGCACGGCAGCGCTGCACAAAGTTGGCTCCTACCGGTTCGACGACCCCGCCGGCGAGGTCGGCATAGAAACCATCATCGTGTCGGTGGGTAACTCCACTTTTCACGTCCCACTCACGTACAGGGCCCAGCCCTTGGCCGGCGCGGAATCCTGGTTGGTCGGAACCATGCAGCACTCGGTCCTCGGCCCGAGGTGGGTTTACGATGCCTGCGCCGATCCAATCTACGTGGCAGCGCTGGCGGCGAGCATCATGCTGGGCCGGCCGCAGGCAGAGCAATACCTCCAAAAAGGGGAAAACCTGGAACTCCTGGCCCAGACGGTCTACGTGCGAAGCACCGGGCCGAAACTCGGTTCAGTCCCTCACGTCTCTTCAGCGGCACCGCGCGCCACCGACGCCGGCACCGCCATCGAGACTGCTGACCTTCACCTGCTTGTTATCCGGCGGCTGGACCTGGATGTGCAACCGGCCGGCCCGCTCGCGCTGACCGGCACCTGGGAAGGTCAGACGGACAACGTCAAACTCGCCGCCATCAGTGATGCCTGACATTTCCGCGGGTTAGGGGCGCCCCACTCCGTCCGCGTCCCGGGGTTGGGTATTGCCTTCCTGCCGTTCAGGCTGGATTCCGTGCTGTTCCCGGAGCTCGCGCCCGCGGCGAATGTCCTCTTCTTCGCGGGCCTGGAGCTTGTCGCTCTGTTTCGTGTCCCGTGGCGGCAATTGGATGGTCTCTTCGGCCTCAATGCCGGCCTGGAGTTGGCGTCCACGCTCCATCTCGGCGTCGAACTCGGCACCGAACAGCAACGACATGTTCAGGATCCAGAGCCACAGCAGCGAGATGATGACGCCGCCGATCGCACCATAGGTCTTCTCGTAGCTATTGAAGTTGGCCACATAGAAAGCGAAGGCCAGGGACGCCAGCAGGAAGATGACCAAGGCGATAGCGGAACCCAGGCTCATCCAGCGGAACTTGGGCTGCTTTACGTTCGGCGTAGCGTAGTAGAGGATGGCGATCACCAGAATCACGAGCAACAGAATCACCGGCCACTTGAGAATGTTCCACGCCGTCAGGACGGCCCCGCCCAGGCCGATCGCGTTGCCGACGGTGTCCGCCACCGGCCCGCTCAGCACGAGCATGGCTGAAAGCACGAGGACGATCAGCACGGCGGCAATGGTGACGGCGAGCATCGTGCCCCGAAGTTTGATGAACGGCCGGCCCTCGTCAATTTCGTAGATCCGGTTCATTGCCCGGCCAAAGGCTCCGACATAGCCGGAGGCGGACCAGAGGGCGGTGAGGATGCCGAGTACCAGGGTGAGGCCGGCAGCGGAGGAACTGCTGAGCTGCTCGATTGGCTGGCGGATCGCGTCCACGGTGTCACCGGGCGCGAATCCTTGAACGATCTCCATGAGAGCGGACGTGGTCTTCTTGGCGTCCCCGAAAATGCCCAGCAACGACACGAGGGCCAACAGCGCCGGGAAAATAGAAAGCACCGCGTAGTAGGTCAGTGCTGCGGCGAGATCCGGGCACTGGTCCTTGGTGAATTCACGCAGGGTCTTTTTGGCGATGTACTTCCACGAGGGCTTAGTGACGTCGGCCGGGCTGTCCGGTTTACGGGAGTCGTCCGGGGCAGGTGCCGTGCGGGCCTTGGCGGTGCTGCTCTCGTCCGTTTCGGCGTCGGTCATGGATTCATTTTCTGCCTTGGTTGGGTTCTTGGCCATTGGAAATTCCTTCGTGGGGTTAAGGGAAATGGCCGGCCGCCCAGCGCATCAGCGAGGGCAGCCGGCCTTATTCAGACGCGGCCTCAGGCCTGCTGAACGTTGTCCTTAGCTTCTGCGGTCCGATCCTTGACGTCCTCCACAGCGGCCTGCCCGTCTGCCTTGAGGTGATCGGTTGCGTCCGCGGCAGTGGCCTTGACGTTCTCCACAGCTTCCTGGGCGGGCGCCTTGAGCCCTTCGGCTACCTGCTTGGCGGCGTCCGTCAGTTCCGTGGTGAGTGGCTCAGCTGCCGATTTGAGGGCATCAGCGGCTTCACGCTCCTTCTGACTGGCCGGGATCAGGGAGGAAACGAGCAGGCCGGCACCAAAGGCGATCAACCCGGCAGCCAGTGGGTTCCCCTGTGTCCTGTTCTTCAGCTGGCCCGGCGCGCCCGCAACTGCGGAGCCCGCGTCGCTCACATGCGAGCCGACGCTTCCGGTGGTGGAGTGGACGTGGTCGGCGGTATGGTCTGCGGCTCCCATGACTTTATCCTTCACTCCGAAGACGGCGTCTTTGACGTTCTCTTTGACTCTGTCCGTCTGCCGCTGGACGATATGCGACGGCGTGACTTTGTCAGCGACGGCGTCCACGTTTGTGCCCAGGCGGGCACGGGTTGCTTCAATATCTGCTCGGATGACATCCGGGTTTTCGCTCATCGTGTTTCCTCGCTGAATCTTAGGAGTTGGGTTTTAGGGTGGGCGGGATTTCCTGGAGGGTTTCAGCCGTCCTCGGCATGCCCTTGATCGCGTTCAGTTCCTTGCGGCCCATGGCTGCCAGAACGGCGGCGACAACTGCCCAGATGACGGCGACAACAACGCCGGACCAGCCCAGTCCCATCACGATCCCCAGCGCCCACCAGAGCGCCAAAGACAGGAACAGGAGCACGAAATGGCCAGCGACGCCGGCGCCGGCGAGCATGCCGGTGCCTTTGCCTGCCCGGGTGGCGGACTGCTTGAGTTCGACCTTGGCCAGTTCCACTTCCTGTCGCATCAGGGTGGACATGTCCCGTGTGACCTCACCGAGGAGGTCACCCAGGGACGTCGATTCAGCCTTTGCCTGCGCGGCTGTGGGAGGCATTTCGCTGCTCATCGACGGCCACCGTCAAAGGGGTCATCGCGCAGCGGATCAGCCTGCTGCAATGGCTCGCCGGCCACGGACTCTGAGGACCGGCGGCCCTGCCCGGCGTCGCGGAGCGGATCGGGAGTTCCCAAATCGGAGTCCAGCGGATTCGGCGGGTAGGTGTCAGCGAGGCCCGCCGTCGTGGTGTGCGGAGCGGGCATCTGTACCGGCGGCGGCGGAACCGCTACCCCGGTATCGGGGATCCGGCCAGCAGTGGACGTGCCGGTAGCGGTAGCGCCCGTCGCTTCGGGGGCGCCGGCGCTCAAGCTGCGGCTGAGACGCCCAGCCAGGACACCGGCTCCAGCCGCGAGCAGGAGGAAGGTGCCCGGGCGCTGCCGGGCAAAGGACTTTACCTCGGTCAGAAGCGAACCCGGATCCCGGCCATCGAGCCAGGACGCAACAGCGGAGGAGCGCTCGGCAGCCTGGCGGACGAGGTCAGTGGCCACGCCGGGCTGGTCAGAAGCGGCAGCCATGGAATGCAATTCGCCGGCGACGGACCGCAGACCTTCGGCGACCTTCTGCTGCTGGGTTCCTGCCTGCTCGGTGAGATCGGACTTTGCCTGGTGCAGCAGGTCCCGGGCATTGGTCTTGACCTCGGCGGCAACGTTGACTGCCTCCGCCTTGGCCGTCCCGGCGACGTTCTGGGCAGCGTCTGCCGCGTGCCGCGTTACGTCCGCAGCTTCGTCCTTGGCCGCTTCCTGTTTGGAGTCAGCACGTCCAGTGCCTTGCGGGGGCACAACTCCAACACCGGCGTACCGGTCCGGGGAAGCTTCGGGTGCTGCCTGGGCCCATGGATTCTGTGTCATCGTTGCTCTCTTTCAGGAATGGTCCGCTTGGGATCGTGACTAGCGCTACCGGATGAAATTAGTAAGCACGGTTACTAACTAGATACTAAGCACACTTGCTATATGTCGCGCAAGGCCTCGACGAAAATCGGACGGTCCACCTTCCGCCCGTCGGGTGAATCGCCGCGCGCCTGTGGGCTGCGCGTGAAAAATAGTAAGCATACTTGCCAAAAGGGAGCCCGGCATGCATAGGGTGGGTATCCAGCGTCGGCGCTTCGTGCCGACGTCGCAGGCAGCGTGACTTTCGTTGCCACCCAATCAGGAAGGTCTTCTTCGTGATACTCGCCCGTGAGCCCAACGCCCGGGACGGTTACCGGCTTCTAACCTCAGCGGCCCGTTTAGTGCAACGCCTCCACGACGACGCCCTGGCGCCACTGGGGTTGACGCGTGCCGCCGTCATCGCGCTGGAAGCCGTGGCACCCCGCCCGATGTACCAGGAACAGCTCGCCGCAAGAGTTCATGTCCAAAGCCAAACGCTCGGCCGCGTCCTTGCCCGGCTCGAGGACGCGGGTCTGGTCACGAGGACGCGAAACCCTGAGGATCGGCGCCAATTTCAGGTTGAGATTACCGACGCCGGCACCGCGGCACTGCAAGCGGCCTCCAGGGCTGAGCGTGCGGCCGTTCCCGCCGACTTCGACGGGTGGGAGGCACTGTCTGAGCAACTCGCCCGGTTTGTGGATTTCTTTCAGACTCCACGGCCCGGCGCCCCAGGCTCCACGGCCCGGCACCCCAGGCTCGACGTGCCCTCCCCGCCCAAGGACGGCCTCCGGCGCCAATGAACTAGCCTCCCGCGGCTGGTTGCCACTGAGCCTCCCCCGCCCGGCGCCACGGCCAGTCGCCGCTTCCAATGCAGTTCGGACCGGCAAGGGGCGAGCAAGACAGAAGGCCGCTGAGCCGGGTATTGCGCGTTACTATGCATGCTGATTAAATCGCCGGTACGGCCGCATTCCACGACCGGTCTACCGAAAGGAAGTACAAAGATGGGAATTCTCGCTTTTCTCATTCTCGGCCTTATCGCCGGAGCTATCGCCAAGGCGGTCCTTCCCGGCCGTCAAGGAGGCGGCTGGCTGATCACACTCGTTGTTGGCGTCGTGGGCGCAATCCTCGGAGGTTGGATCGGCTCGTTGATCTTCGGCGGAGGGCTCGCTGACTTCTTTGACCTGCGGACCTGGCTCCTCTCCATCCTCGGGGCCGTTATTGTGCTCCTGATCTATGGGGCTCTTGCCGGTCGCAGGACCAGGGCGTAGCAGCCTCGAACCTCCGGATGCAGGGCTGCCGCTGAGGACGCCTTGCGACTTCTGTCAGACGGTTGCGGGCCGGTTCTGGAACACCCCGGGAGGAAACTCCCGGCGTTTCTCGGCCCGCGCCGCCGAGTCCAACCTCATGACGTTTCACCTCATGCCGGGCGACCGCCCGCAACGCCTCGCCGAGAACAAGCTTTGAAAGCCTCCGAGCGCAGCTCCGACGGCCGGTTCCGGCGTCGCCGTCGTAAGTAGTAGTCGCCAAAGCGGCAGGAGTCATTGCTCCGCGCGCATCCGGCACCGTGAGACCAGAGATGCTAAACAGCAAGGAGATAGACATGGACAACCTATTCCGCCGCACGGGCATCGACGTGCCCGAACCAGTCCGGCGCTTCCTGCAAGGCGAGACGGACACCTGGCTCAGGGTCGAAGAATACCGGGACGGAAACACCTTGGTGGTCAGAACCGACATCCCCGGCATCGACCCGGACAAGGACATCGATATCACCGTCACCGAGGGCAGCCTGAATATCGCTGCCCGGCGCACCGAGCCCGCGCACAAGGATCAACCGGGTTACCGAAGCGAAGTGCGGTACGGCGAATATTCGCGAAGCGTCCCGCTGCCCCGCGGCGCGGACCCTGACACCGTGGAGGCCAGCTACATCGACGGTGTCTTGGAAATCCGCGCCCAAATCCCGGAGCAGTCCGGACCGTCCGCCACGAAAGTCCACGTCTCCCGCGGTGGAAACCAGTCACCGGAAGCACCGGAGAACTTCGTGACATGAACGGCATTTCCGGCACATGACTCACCCGGCACCCACCGGCGACCGCGTGCGCCTTCTGGCATGGCAAAGGGGCGGCCGGTCTTGGTGCACTGGCGCCCAGCCTCGCCACGCCTCCGCAGCCCCCGCCCCGGAAATTTGAGACAGAGCGGAAACCACCTCATGACTATCAAGATCAACGACGCGGCGCTGCGTCATGCTCGGCAGCTCATCAAGGACTCGAGGTTTGCCCGGGATACCCGTGACGATTGGAGCGAGCACGCGCCCGACGCCGAGGCAGAAAACGCATTCATCGACAAGCACGGGTACAAGGAGTACGGCACGTGGCATCTGGGCGAAGACGCCGAGAAGACGCACGACACGAAGGGGCGCTACAGCTTTCCCTTCGGTGATTTCCGCCGGCTGCATCGCTGCGCGATTCTCGCCATCCAGAGCCGGGCCGCCCAGAATAACTACGATGACATCGCCGCCGCAGCGAAGTCCCTGCTCGACGAACTGGACCAAGACTAGACCTGGTCCAGTTCACCATTCTCTCTCCGCCATCGCCTCGCGCAAGGACCCCACCTGTACGGCCTGGAATGCCCGCCACGGGTGTCCTCACCGGCCCGTCTCTTGGGCGCCGGGCTTCCCAGCGTGCCCTCCGGCGGAGCCCAGCCGCCGGGAGCCCACCTATTCATAAGGGGGCTTCCTAATCTAACCGGGCTCGTGATATAACACGGAAAACGGCGCGGGAGAACTCCCTGCGCAACGGGACCGGTCCCAGCTCCTAATCGAATGGCGGCGCATTCCATTGGACATTTCCCACCGGCTCCAAGCCGGACTGGCGGTGGCGACAACGTTCATCCCCAGTCTCCGCTCTCTTTCGGCTTCAGGCCGCCGCTCGCGAAGGTCTCGCGCAGGACCCTGACCGTGCCAGAACTGCGGGTCGGCCTCGGAAGTTCTCAGCTGAGCACACTGCCGGCTGATCATCGCCCCTCCCGGAGTTCGCAGTGCCGCGGACGCTTCCCAAGCACCGGACAGCACCAAAGGGTCCTGTCCGGTACCGGTCGGGCGGTCCATCAAGGGCTCCTGACCGGAGCCACTATTTCAACCGAAGAGATCCAAGGAGAGGTCATGCTCACCACCGAACAAATTGACCGTCTGCTCAGCCAAGGCGCAAATGTCCTGTCGGGAGACGGAGAAAAGATCGGCTCCATCGGCCAGGTCTTCGTAGACAACGAAGCCGGCCAGCCCAGCTGGGTAACCGTTCGTACGGGCCTGTTCGGGATGTCGGAATCATTTGTTCCCCTCGAGGGTGCTCGGCTGGAGGGCAATGACATCGTCGTCCCGTACAACAAAAATCAGGTCAAGGACGCGCCAAGGATCGACGCCGATCGGCCTCTGGAGCCTGCCGAGGAAGACCGGCTCTACCAGCATTACCGGATGGACAGCGGACGCACCTACACGGACGCGGATACAGCTGACGCAGCATCCGCCACACGACAGGACGCCTCCGGAACCGAGCGCGCCGAGACCCGCGACGCCACGGGCACAGCCGGATACGGCACAGCGACACCCACCACCGACGCCGCGACGCCACCCACGACACGACAGGACGCCTCCGGAACCGACCGCGCCCAAACCCGCGACGCCGCTGATACGAACCGCGCCGAGACCCGCGACGCCACGGGCACAGCCGGATACGGCACAGCGACACCCACCACCGACGCCGCAACGCCACCCACGACACGGCAGGACACCACCGGAACCCACCGCGCCCAAACCCGCGACGCCGCTGATACGAACCGCGCCGAGACCCCCGACGCCACGGGCACAGCCGGATACGGCACAGCGACACCCACCACCGACGCCGCAACGCCACCCACGACACGGCAGGACACCACCGGAATCGACCGCGCCGGAACCCGCGACGCCACGGGCCGGGGGCGCCTGCGCAAATACGTCACGACGGAAACCGTCACCAGGACGGTGCCAGTGCAACGCGAAGAGGTTCGAATCGAGCGGGAACCGATTGCCGAGGAAGACCGCGGCGAGGTCTCGAACCGACCGGCCAGCGACGACGAGGTAATCCTTCACGAAGAGCGCGTCATAGTGACCAAGGAGACCGTCCCGGTTGAACGGGTCCGCATCGTTACTGAAACGGTCGCAGATGAAGTCACCATCCGTGAGAAGGTCCACAAGGAACACTTTGACGGCGAAAGCGGCGAGGACAGCGAGGGCACCGAGGGCACCGACGCCAGCCGCGGCTGAACATGCGGATTGTTTAGATGCCCCGGGCAAGGGCTGCGACCCATAGCCCCGGGCATCTTGTTGTCGGAACGGGGGTGCGAGCGATTGGTGGCCCCCGGCCGCACCCCTCCGCCGGCGGGGCTATTGGGATCCCCTGCCCACCGGTACGGCTATGGCCTCTCGCCTGCGGCAGTGCCAGTATGTTGGGAATCAGGCTGAACCACGGAGCCTGGCTCCGGGCGGAAAGGACTCGAGGTCATGACCTACATCAACAACTTCGACGATGTGGGGCGCGGCGMCGTCGCCGCGGCAGGCGGCAAGGGCGTCGGTCTGGGCGGCCTCAGCCAGGGAGGACTGCCGGTCCCGCCGGGGTTCGTGTTGAACACCGCAGCATACGCGGATTATGTGGCTGCCAACCATCTCGAGGCCGGCATCCATGAACTGGCTGTTCTGTCGCCGCACGCGGCGCCACAGGACTACGAAGAAGCCTCGAAACGGATCCGCGCCCTTTTCACCGGCGGCACCATGCCACACGCCATCGCGGCGGAACTCGGCGGCGCCTACGGGAGGCTAGGCGACGCAGACACAGCCGTGGCGGTGCGCTCCTCCGCCACGGCCGAGGACCTCGCCTCAGCCAGCTTCGCCGGGCAACAGGAAACCTACCTCAACGTCCGGGGGACGGAGGCTGTGGCCGCGGCCGTGATTGAGTGCTGGGCCTCCCTGTGGACAGCGCGTGCCATGGCCTACCGCGCCCGTGAAGGCATCGACCCGGACACGGTGCGCCTCGCCGTCGTGGTCCAGCAGATGGTCGACGCCGAGGCGGCCGGGGTGATGTTCACCGCCAATCCGGCCAACGGGCGCCGCGACCAGACGGTGATCAGTGCCGCGTGGGGCCTGGGCGAGTCCGTTGTCAGCGGATCGGTCACCACGGACGACCTCGTCGTCGAAGCCGGGACGGGCCGTGTGCTGTCCCGCCGGACAGCTGACAAGGAGGTCATGACCGTCAACGCGGAGCGCGGCACCCTGGAGCAGCCGGTGCCGGCGACGCGCCGCCGGCAGGCCGTATTGGACGACCGGGCGGCGGCCGAGCTGGCCGGTTACGGAACACGGATTACGGAGCATTTCGGGACGCCGCAGGATATCGAGTGGGCACGCGCCGGTGGCGAGTTCTTCATCCTGCAATCCCGGCCCATCACCGCGCTGCCCGACCCGGCAGCCGACATCCCGGACACCTGGCCGGTGCCCTACCGGCACGGGCTCTACTTCCGGGCAAGCATCGTTGAGCAGCTGCCCGACCCCCTCTCGCCGCTGTTCGCCGACCTCATTGACGGCTCGGTGTCACGGTCGCTGAGGGCCCTGATGGCCGGCGCCGTCGGCAAGGAGGTCATCCGCGAGGACGACGTCGGGCTGCCCACTATCAACGGCTACGCCTACTACTATTACCGCAACTCGGGAATGTGGCGGGTGATGGGCAAATCGCTGACGGCGATGCGTGCGCTGGCCCGCGGCAAGGCGCATATGGGAGTGGCGGGCTGGCGGGAATTTTCGCATCCCCGCTACGAGCAGGTGATCAAGGACTGGTCCGCGAAGCCCGTCGGGGAGCTCTCCGGAGAGGAACTGCTGGCGGGTGTGCAGACGCTGCTTGACGCCGGCACGGTGTACTACACGGCCGTGCAGTCCATCATTCCGATCGCCGCAACAAGCGAAATCTCCTTCCGGGCCTACTACGACAAGTTCGTTCGGCGCGACGGCGATCCCCCCGCCCAGACTTTCCTCCTCGGTTACGACAGCGAACCCATCCGCGCAGAGAAGTCGCTGTACGACCTCGCAGCCTGGGCCCGGGACGTCCCGGGGCTGGCTCCGGCGATCCTCAACGAACCCACCGCCGCGCTGGCCGGGCCGCAACGCACCGGGTTCCCGCCTGCCGGAGTGGACCCGGCACCCTGGCAGCAATGGCAGGCCCGCTTCCAGGAGCACCTCGGCCGGTTCGGCCATGCGGTCTATAACCTGGACTTCGTCAGTCCGGTGCCTGCCGACGATCCCTCGCCGCTGCTGGAGACGGTGAAGTTTTACCTGCGGGGACAGGGCAATGACCCTTACGAGCGCCAGCGGCTCTCGGCCGCCCGTCGCGAGGATGAAACCCGCCGAATCGTCGCCCGGCTCGGGCCGAGGCGCCGGGCCGCATTCCTCCGGCTGCTCCGGTGGGCGCAAAACGCAGCCCCGATCCGCGAGGACGCCCTGGCCGACGTCGGGCTGGCGTGGCCGCTGCTGAGGCGGATGCTGTTCGAGCTGGGCCGACGGCTCGTCGGCTCCGCAGTCATCGCCGAGCCCGCCGACGTCTTCTGGCTGCGCCACCGGGAGTTGCGCAGCGCCGTCGAGTTCGGACTTGCCGGGTCGGGCACACCGGCAGCCGTGGCAATTACCGGGGCAGACCGGCCCGTCCGCGCCGGCGCCGTCGAGGAGCGCAAGATGCTGTGGCGGGGCCAGGCCAAGGCCGCTGCCCCGCAGCTGTTGCCGGAGAGCCGGTGGATGGAGCGGGCCTTCGGCTCAATGATGCCGGCAGGCCCACAGGATCAGCTCGGCGACGTCATCAAGGGCGTAGGCGCCAGCGCGGGCCGGGTCACCGCCCCGGCCCGCGTCCTGAGGGGCCCACAGGATTTCGGCCTGATGGAGCCCGGGGACGTCCTGGTAGCCCGCATCACCACCCCGGCCTGGACCTCGCTGTTCGCGATGGCCTCCGCCGTGGTGACCGACGTCGGCGGGCCGTTGAGCCACAGCTCGATCGTGGCCCGCGAGTACGGCATCCCGGCCGTGCTTGGCACAGGCGTGGCCACCCAGCGGCTCACCAGCGGCCAACGGATCCGCGTTGACGGCGACGCCGGCACCGTCACGGTCGCAGACTGACCGCGTCATCAGGACAGTTCCCCGAGTTCCGCCGACCACGGAGGATTGGCGCCCTTTCGGGAGCAGGTGATCGCCGCTGCACGGTTCGCGTACGAGGCGACTGCGTGGAGCTGATCCAGGGTCAGGGTCTGCAGTTGCCGTCTTCCCTCCGCCCCGAGCGCTCCAAGTTTGGCGAGTCCGGAAATAAGCCCCGCCATGAAGGAATCACCGGCGCCCACAGTATCTGACACTCGGATCGGTTCAGCTGCCATCTCGGCCCGCCCGTTTCCGGACAGGATGACCGGGCCTGAGGCTCCGCGCGTCAGGGCCACCACCGCCGGCCCCAGTTCCAGCCAGGCCCGCAGGGATACTTCCGGTGCCCGGTCCGGGTAGAGCCAGCGCAGGTCTTCGTCGCTGGCTTTGACAATGTCGCTCGCCGCCACGAACACTTCCGCCTGCCGGCGTGCCGCAGCCGCATCGGGGCTGATCGCGGGCCGGCAATTGGGATCGAAACTGGTCGTCGCGTGTTCCCGGGCGGCCTCTACCAGGGCAAGGGTGGCCTGCTCCCCCGGCGGGAGCACCGTGGCGATAGATCCCGTGTGGACGTGGGTGGAACCTTTGACGGCAGCGAGGGCCAGGAGAGACGCCCCACTGATTGCCCAGGTGATCGAGAAGGCGTATTCGGCGGCACCGTCAGATCCCAGGGTGGCGAGGGCTGTAGATGTGGCCGCGCTTCCGCCGTTGACCACCTGGACGCCGTTCGTTTGCAGATGCTCTTCGAGCAGGTGTCCGTGCGGGTCAAGGCCATAGTGGGTCACCAGGATTGTCCTGAGGTCGAGGCGTGCAGCCCCCACTGCCACGTTGAGGGGGCTGCCCCCGGGGTGGGCCTGGCCGCCGGCAGGACCGCGGGGGTCGCGGATGATGTCGACAAGGGATTCGCCAATGACCGTCAGGACACCGTCCCCCGCGGGGAGGCGGGGCGCCGCGGTGGCGTCGGTGATGCGCATCAGCGGCCCGGGTAGACGACAGTTTTGAGCTGACCGGCCTGCTTGCCCGCTTTGAGTGCTTCTTCCGAGTCGGCCAGCGCAAACTTGCCGGTCACCAGGATGTCCAGATCTACTTTTCCGTCCGCGATCAGCTGGATGGCCAGCGGCCAGGTGTTGGTGTAGCGGAAGACGCCCGAGAGCCAGATTTCGCGGTTCTGGATGTAGGAGACGGGGAGTTCGACGTCGTCGGCTCCGAGCCCGACCAGGATGACCCGGCCGGCCGGTCCAACGGCTTTGATGCCGGAACGGACAGCCTGCGGGGCGCCGGAGGCGTCAATGAAGGCATCGACGTCGAGCCCTTCGGTACTGTCCGTCAAGGCGTTCAAGGCATGGGTGGCGCCGTGTTCCAGGGCGAAAGCGAGCCTTTCTTCTGCAATGTCCGTGATGTAGATTTCGGTCGCCCCGTAAGCGCGGGCGGCTTGGGCGGCGATGATGCCGATGGGGCCGGCTCCGGCGATCAGGACCCGGCTGCCGGGCTTGATCTGGGCGCGTTCGCAGGCCCAGAGGCCGACGGAGAGTGGTTCGATGAGGGCTGCCGCCTCGTCGCTGACGCTGTCTGGGATGTCGTAAGCGAAGTCGTCCTGGATCCTCACGTATTCGGTGAAAGCTCCGTCGATCGGCGGGGTGGCGTAGAACTCGATGTCCGGGCACAGGTTGTACCGTCCGGCCTTGCACTGCTTGCAGGTGCGGCAGGGCCGCTGGGGTTCGACGGCGACCCGCCGGCCAACCCGGGAGGGGTCCACGTCGCTGCCGACGGCGGCGATGCGTCCGGAGAGCTCGTGGCCCAGGATCAGCGGGTGGTCCACGACGTAGTCGCCGATCCGGCCGTGCTCATAGTAATGGACGTCGCTGCCGCACACACCGACGGCGGCGACCTGCACCAGGACCTGGTCCGCGTCCAGCTCCGGGACGGACAGTGTTTCCATGGCCATGTCGCCCTGGCGCTTGAGCACGGCGGCGCGCATGGTGGCGGGCACTTCCGGATGTCCGGGGGTGCGGGACTGTGCGGTTGATGTGGTCATCGAAGGGATCCTTTGCGGTTTGAAGAGGCGGTGGCGGGCTATTTGACGGCGCTATTTCACTGCACCAAGGGAGAGACCCTGGACGAGTTTGTCCTGGGCGGCGAACCCTGCGAACAGCACCGGCAGGGAAATCACGACGGCGGCGGCGCAGACCTTGGCAATGAACAGGCCCTGGCCCGAGACAAAGCCGGTGAGGAAGACCGGGGCGGTGCCGGCCACGACGCCGGTGAGGACCCGCGCCAGGAGGAGTTCGTTCCAGCTGAAGATGAAGCAGATCAGCGCGGTGGCGGCGATGCCGGGCATTGCCACCGGGGCGATGACCTTTCGGAGCGTGAGCAGCAGGGTGGCGCCGTCGATCTGGGCGGCCTCAAGCATTTCGACGGGCACTTCGGCAAGGAAGGACCGCATCATCCACACGGCGATGGGCAGGTTCATCGAGGTGTACATCAGGACCAGGAACCAGATGTTATCCAGCGCGCCGGCGGTTTTGGCGAAGAGGTAGAGCGGCAGGACTGCGGCGACGACGGGCATCATCTTCGTGGAGAGAAAGAAGAACAGAACGTCGGTCCACTTTTTAACCGGCCGGATTGACAGGGCGTACGCGGCGGGGATGGCCAGCAGCAGGACGAGGATGGTGGAGAAGATCGAGGCGGTGGCGGAGTTAATCAGCGACGGCCAGGGGCTGACGCCGGAAGTTGCGCCGAAGAACTCCTTGTAGGCGTCCAGGTTAAGGTCGGCGGCGATCGACGGCGGGTTGGTGGCTGCGTCAATTTCGGAATGGAACGAGGTAAGGATCATCCACAGGACCGGCACCGCGAACAGCAGGGCCAGCAGCCAGGCGGCAATGCCGGCGGCGGTGTTGTTGCGGGTGGGGTCCATGCGTGACTTGCCCCGGCGTCGTGATCCCGTGGTCGAGGTGGACGGGGTGGGGACTGATGACCTGGGCCCGGCGGGGGTGAGGGTGCTCATCGTGCTGCCTCCTTCTTGAAGAGCGAGAATACGGTGCGGAGTGCGAAGGTCGCCACGAAGATGGTGCCGATGACCACCACGACGCCGGCCGCTGAGGCCAGGCCGTATTCGTTGGCGTAATAGAACGTCTCGTAGATGGCGTAGGGCAGGTTGGCCGTGCCGAGGCCGCCGGAGGTGATGACGAAGGTGGCGTCGAAGTTCTGCACGATGTAGATGGCCCCGAGCAGTCCACCGAGTTCCAGATACTGGCGCAGGTGCGGGAGGGTGAGGTGGCGGAAAATTGCCCAGGGAGTGGCACCGTCCATCTGGGCAGCTTCAACGGTGTCCATGGGGCGGGACTGCAGGCCGGCGAGCAGGATGAGCATCATGAACGGGGTCCACTGCCAGACCAGGGAGACGATGATGGCCATCAGGGGTGCCGACGACAGCAGGTCCGGCTGCGGCGGGGCGTCGGAGCCGAAGAGCGACCAGATCCAGGTGAGGGAGCCGTTGATCAGACCGTAGACCGGGTTGAGGATGGCGTGCTTCCAGATGAGTGCAGCCGCGACCGGAACGATGAGGAAGGGTGCGATCAGCAGAGTCCGGGCCAGGCCCCGGCCAATGAACTTTTTGTCCAGGAGCAGGGCCAGGCCGAGGCCGAGGCCGAGGCTGACCAGGACCACCGAGACGGTCTCGACGATGGTGGTGAGGATTGCCTGGAGCATGTACGGGTCGGTGACCACCTGGATGTAGTTCTCGAACCCGGCGAATCCGGTCTTGTCCGGGCTCAGGCTGTTCCAGTTCATGAACGAAATGATCAGGGTCACCACGAATGGAAGCTGGGTGACGATGATGAGGAAGATCAGGGCCGGCAGCAGCGGTGCCCGCCGTGCCCAAGCCACTGCGCGTTCCCGCGCCCTGGCGTTCCTGGATGGTTTGGCTGTGCTGCTCCCTTGCCGGGAGACGCGCGCCGTTGCGGTAGTCATAATGTTCTCCTGCGGTTGGGTTGTTACTTCTTGTACTTGTCGCCGACTTTTTGTGCGGCTTCCTGGCCCTTGGCCACCGCATCGGCAACGGAGCCCTGGCCGGCGATGGCGGAGCTCACACCTTGGGACACCCGGGTGCCCAGGGCCGCGAACTCGGGAATACCGACGAACTGGATGCCGACCGCCGGCCGCGGCTGGACACCGGGGTTGGTCGGATCCGCGTTCTCAATGGCGAAGCGTTCGGCCTTGAAGAACGGCGCGGCCTGCTGGAACTCGGTGTTCTCGTACGTGGAAATGCGCTTGCCGGATGGGACCTTGGACCAGCCGAGCTTGGACGCGACCAGTTCCTCGTACTTCTTCGAGCTGGCCCAGGCGATAAATTTGGCGGCAGCTTCCTGTTTCTTGGAGGCCGCCTGCATCGCCCAGGACCAGGTCCACAGCCAGCCGGAGGACTTGGTCTCTTTCACGGGCGCCTGGGCATAACCGATCTTTCCCTTCACGGGAGAGGCCTCGGCTTCCAGGGCTCCGGCCGCGGAGGTGGCGTCGTACCACATGGCGACCTTGCTTTGACTCATGTTGTTCAGGCATTCGGTGAACCCTGCCTGGGCGGCGCCCGCTTCACCGTGCTCCCGCACCAGATTGGTGTAGAACTCCGTGGCTGCGGTGAATTCGGGGGCATTGACCTTCGCATTCCAGTCCTTGTCGAACCAGGTCCCGCCGAAGGTGTTCACCACGGTGGTCAGTGGTGCGAAGACCTGGCCCCAGCCGGGCTGGCCGCGCAGGCATATGCCCTTCATCCCTGGCGCCGCCCCGTCAGCCTTGGCGGCGAGGTCGGCGACCTGGTCCCAGGTCGGCTTCTCCGGCATGGTCAGCCCTTTGGCGTCGAAGATGTCCTTCCGGTACATCAGGAAGGAGGATTCCCCGTAGAAAGGTTCGCCGTAGAGTTTGCCGTCCGTGCCGGTCAACGACGCCGTGTAGGCCGGCAGGATGTCCGCCTGGTTGAACTCGGCGTCCCTGGCCACGTTGTCCAGCGGCGCCAGCCAGCCGTTGGCGGAATAGAACGGGATCTCGTAGTTGGACAGTGACGCAATGTCGTACTGGCCGGCCTGGCTTGAGAACTCCTGGCTGATCTTGGCGCGGACGTCGTTTTCCGGCAAGACGGTGTAGTTGACCCGGATGCCGGTTTCCTTCGTGAAGTTATCAGCGGTGAGCCGCTGCAGGTCCTCCATTTGGGGGTTATTGACCATCAGGACATTGATGCTGTTCGGGTCGCCTGCGGAATTGCCGCCGCCGGCGCCTGCACAGGCCGAGGCGCTGAGTGCCACGCACAGGGCGCCTGCCGCCATGGCGACGCGTGTTTTTGCGCGCATTAAGGACTCCTTTGTTCGTCAGGGGGTGCGATGCTGCCCTACTCCGATTGCTGTGTCGGGGTGCGGGGCGGTGAGCGGGTCGAGGGCCTCAATGCCGGGTGCCTCGCTGGTGTTCCTCAAGATTAGGCTTGTGGCATAGGGCACAACTAGCGCGATGCTTGCTGAATTCTGATACTAATTTTCCGGGGGCGGCCCCATCCGGGCGCTATTCTGGGAAGAGCCGGCACAGATGCCGCACATTTGTCATGATCCGAACGCAGGGAGAACCACGATGAGCGCGGCGGACCCAGGCGGCGGCTCGGCCATCAATGACGGCGCAGCGGCCAGGCTTGCCGAAAGACTCCTGGGGATGCGGGCCAACCGTGAGGTGATTCCGGAAGACCCCAACCATTCCGTGCGCTGGCACGAGCACGACTACCCCAGCCCGGTCGCACGTTGGAACTACCATCCTGAATACGAGCTGCACCTGATCCGGAAAGGCACCGGAAAGTTCATCGTGGGAGACCACATCGGCACTTTCGAGGCCGGACACCTGGCCCTGGTAGGTTCGGGGCTGCCGCACGACTGGGTCAGCGACCTGAGACCCGGAGAAGTGCTTCAAGGCAGGGACGTCCTCATTCAGTTCGACGGAAAATGGGTCGAGAGGGCCGCCTCGATTCTGCCGGAAATGGCCGAGGTTAAACCCTTGCTGGAACAGTCCTCGCGTGGGATCGAGTTCCTCGGACGATCAGCCCGGGCCGCCGCCGTTTCCCTGGAGGCGATGGGGACCTCCACCGGATTGCAGCGGGTTCAGCATCTCTTTGACGTGTTGGCGATTCTTTCGCGTGCGCCAGAGACCGAACGGCGCTACCTCGCCGACGAATGGTTCAGGCCGCAACTGGACGGGCAGGCCGCGGCGGTGGTGGACCTCGTCCTCGAGTATGTCTTCAGCAACCACGCCGGCAGCGTCAGGATGTCCGAGGCGGCGGCGCTGGTGGGTATGTCGGAACCGACATTTTCGAAGTATTTCAAGCGCGCGACCGGCCAGAATTTCAGTGATCTGGTGCGCAAACTTCGGCTGGCCCACGCCCGCCGCCTGCTGGAGCGGAGCGACAAATCGATCTCGGACATCTGCTACGAAGTGGGTTTCACGAACCTGTCCAACTTCAACCGGCATTTCCGCAATGACGCAGGCGAAACCCCCCGGGACTATCGTCAGCGGGTGCAGCACTGACGGCAGCAGCGCGGGGTTCTGCATTCTCCCGCCCCGGAGCGCGCGAGCTGGTCACCATGGCCTGGCGATGGGCATCGGCGGTAGATTGTGGGCATGGGACAGACTTCCTCGGGCCGCCGGGATTTTCTCGCTGATCGGATCTTGGGCGTGGCGGAGTTCAGCCACGCGCATTGGTTTTTCGGCAATCTCTATGAGGTCCTCGTCAAAATCCCGCACCGCGTCGCGGCCGCTGAAGCAAGCCGTGAACTGCCCCGCTCGCCCTTTGGAGCGGGAAGCCCGGGCCGTTATTACGCACCGATTGCACCGATCAATGCGCCGGCGGCGATCGCTGCCCTCGTGGCAGGCTGGAATCATGCCGACAGCAGACCATGGCTGCTAGTTGCTGCGGCCAGCTCGACGACGGGTGCGGCCGCCACCGCCTATCTGCTCCGGTCCATCAACCCAGACCTGTTCTTCAGCCCACAACCGCTCAGTGAGACGCGCCGCAACCCCCTGCTGAAGCGGTGGTACAGGGTCCACGCCGTCAGGCTCGCCGCCAGCGCAGTTGCCCTGGCCGCCATCCACGAGGCACGAACACTCCGGCTCAGAAACCGCGGATAACAGCCAGGCGCCACAACCTGAAGGAGATCTTCATGGGCAAGCTGACAGTGACTGCTTTTTCCACTCTGGACAACATCGCCGAGGAGCCCCAGCTCTGGACGGGCCCGTTCTTCAGCGACGCCACCGTGGCCTACAACGAACAAGTTCTGGCCGGGGCGGATTCGATGCTGCTCGGCCGGGTCACCTATGACGGCTTCGCCGCCTCGTGGCCGTCGCGGTCGGGCGACTTCACCGCCGACACTTTCAACGCGATACCGAAGTATGTCGTGTCGACCACACTGGACCACGCCGGCTGGAACAACAGCACGATTATCGCCGACGACATACCCGGCCAGGTCCGCGAGCTTCGCGAGCGGGAGAACGTGCTCGTGTGGGGAAGCCCGACGCTGACCAAGACGCTCATGGAGGAGAACCTCGTGGACGAGTACGTCCTGCTGGTGTCCCCCATCGTGCTCGGGCGTGGCAGGAAAATGCTGCCGGAGGACGGAACCCGGTACACACTGCGGATCGTCGAACTTGAACTCCTTGAAGGCGGGATGCTGGCCCTCCGAATGGCGCCGGCAGGGTCCTAAGGAGAGCACATCAGAGGATGCGCCTAGCTATCGCGCTTGGGTGCCGCCCGGACATGGGTGCGCTGACCTTGTTTGCCGATAAGGCTGAGGAATTCGACCGGACCGGCGCTGGTTGCGCCGAACCAGTGCGGGGTTCGGGTGTCGAACTCCACGGCTTCGCCGGGCCTCAGGATCAGGTCATGTTCACCGAGGACCAGGCGCAAGGTGCCATTGAGGACATAGGCCCAGTCGTGGCCTTCGTGGGTGCGCAGCTGAGGCTCCTGCCCATCCCTGCCCTTGGGGAGGATGAACTTGTAGGCCTGAATGCCGCCCGGGCGGCGCGTGAGAGGCAAGATCGTCGACCCGTCCGGACCTGCGACGGGACGCAGATTGAGCCGGGGGTCGCCGGTCGGCGGCGCATCGACGAGTTCGTCGAGGGTTACCCCGTGCACGCGGGCCAGGGGGAGGAGCTGCTCGAGAGTGGGCCGCCGGAGGCCTGCTTCGAGTCTGGAGAGCGTGCTGGCGGAGATGCCTGTCTGCTCGGCGAGGTCTGCGAGGGTGACGTCCCGGCGGAGTCGCAGGCGCTTGAGACGCGGCCCGACGGCGCTGAGTGTGTGGTCGAGATCGTCGTTCATGAGGGCTATTTTGCCATTCGGCAATACCGCTTGCACATCCACCTGCCAGCCCGGGAGCATGGAATCTGAAGGCACATCAGATCGTAAGGGGTTCCACATGGCCGGGACGGCAGAGACATCGCCAGGGGAAGCAGCGGGCGGACGCGACGGTGACGCGATGACGCACAGCTTCGACAAGGACTACTGGCAACAGCACTGGGAACAGGCCCACGGTCCCGCCAAGGCAGATTCGGGAGGGGCTGCCCCGAACCCGCATCTCATCCGCGAAACCAGCGGACTCGCACCGGGAACAGCGCTGGATGCCGGGTGCGGGACAGGGGCAGAGGCGACCTGGCTCGCCGCGCACGGCTGGCAGGTCACCGGCGCCGACATTTCAGGCGCTGCCCTCGCCCAAGCGGCCGAGCGTGCCGAAGGGCAGTCTGTGTCCGGCACGGTGACCTGGGTCGAGGCGGACCTGACGTCATGGGCGCCGGGAGGCCGGTTCGACCTTGTGACCACCCACTACGCTCACCCGGCGATGCCGCAGCTTGCCTTCTACGAACGCATCTCGGATTGGGTAGCCCCCGGCGGCACGCTGTTGATCGTCGGGCACCTGCACGCTCCCGCCTCCCCGGGGCACGGGCACCGCCCTCCCCCGGAAGCGACTGTCACCCTCGCGGACATCACCGGGGGTCTCGACGCTGCCGTATGGAGCATCACGAGTGCCGAGGAGATCACGCGGACACTCCCCGGACCCGGTGACCGTGCGTTGCCGCTGCACGACGTCGTCGTGCGTGCCACCCGGCGCGGGTGACCTCACAGTTTCCGCCGCGCTGCACCCCCGGTGTTGCTCAGTCCGGCCGGCTGGCATCTACCGGGTAGGTCATGAACGCCGGCGTCTCATACGGATGGACGGACAACGCGGCATTGACGACGGCGTTACGCCGGGATCGGGGGAAGATTGCCTCGATCCGGGTTTCCGGCACCTCCTCGGAGGAACCGACGACGCCGACGAACGGGGTCGCGCCGGGTAACGGGGTAAAACGCCCGGTGCCGTCGAGGCTGAACGAGCAGTGGGCGTAATTGCCGAGCCTGCCCGCCCCGGCGTCGCCAATGGCCTGCCGGACCGCGGGCGCAGCGTCGGTGGGGACGTAGATGACCAGACAATCCATGGGCTCCATGGCAAAAAGTCTGCCACCGGGTGCCTCTCAGCGCCTAGGGTTCCAGCGAATCAGAATGTGGATGCTCCGGACTCGCCGAGCGGGTGCTCGCGCTCGATCTGGGCGACCTTCGGATCGTTCTCGTCGGCGCCGTAGTCGGAGTTGCGTGTGATGTCCTTCCCGTCGGGGAGCTTCATTGCGTGGAAGAGAAGAGACAGACCGGCGGCGACGATCAGGTTGATCGCAAACGCTGTGACGGCGATGTAGACCTGCGTGTCCGTGCCGGGAATGGCCGCGATTGAGCCGCCAAAGTGGGCTTTCGTGACGGGGTTGACCACGTTGTACGCCGCGATGGTGCCGTAGGTGATTCCGGCTGCCCAGCCGCCGAAAAGCGCCCACCGGTGGAACCAGCGCGTGTAGAGCCCGGCAACGATCGCCGGAAAGGTCTGCAGGATCCAGATACCGCCGAGCAGCTGCATGTTAATTGCCGCCGACTGGTCCATGGCAATGACGAATACCAGGGCACCGAATTTCACCACGAGCGACGCGATCTTAGAGACGTGTGCCTCCTGCCGGGGTGTGGCATCGGGCCTGATGAGATCGACGTAAATGTTGCGGGTGAACAGGTTTGCCGCTGCTATTGACATGATCGCGGCCGGGACAAGAGCACCGATGGCGATAGCGGCCAGTGCGATGCCGGCAAACCACGCAGGGAACTGGTCCAAAAACAGCTGCGGCACCACCAGTTGCGGGTTGATGGCACCGTTCAGGTCGACCGGCACGGTACCGGCAAATATGGCCGCGTAGCCCAGCAGTGCCAAAAGCCCCAGCATCAATGAGTACAGCGGGAGCACAGCGGCATTCTTACGGATCGTGTTCCTGCTCTTGGTTGCCAAGACGCCGGTGATGGAGTGCGGGTACATAAACAGCGCCAAGGCAGAGCCCAGGGCCAATGTCCAGTAGGCGGAGTAGCTGGCGGCGCCGGGGATGAACACGCCGGTGGGTTTGCCGGTGGCCGGGTTGGTCGCACCCAGTTTCGCCTCGGCGGAGTTGAAGATGGGGTCCCAGCCGCCGAACTTGATCGGCAGGTAGATGACCGCAACGATCACTGCCAGGTAAATCAAAAGATCCTTCACAACGGCGATCAGGGCCGGAGCCCGCAGGCCCGACGTATAGGTGTAAGCGGCCAGGACCACGAACGCGATGATCAGTGGCAGGTCCGTCAGCAGAACGTTCTCCGAACTGCCCAATCCCAGCACAGTGAGCACAGCCTTGATGCCGACCAACTGCAGCGCGATGTACGGCATGGTCGCGACGATGCCGGTGATGGCGACGGCAATGGTCAGGGACCTGCTGCCATAGCGGCCGCCAATGAAGTCGGCCGGCGTGACGAACCCATGTCGATGCGAGACGGACCACAACCGGCTCATCAGGAGGAATACGATTGGGTACAGAACGATTGTGTACGGCACCGCGAAGAAGCCGGTCACGGCCCCGGTGGCCCACATCGCAGCGGGAACGGCCACAAAGGTATAGGCCGTATACAGGTCACCCCCGAGAAGGAACCAGGTCACCCAGGTCCCAAACCCGCGGCCGCCGAGGCCCCACTCATCGAGGCTGTGCAGCCCCGTTTCCTCGCCCCGGCGCCACCGCGCGGCAACAAACCCCAAAACGGCCACCAGGACGAAAAGAATAATCACAATAGTGAGTGCCACGACGTTAACGGGCCGGTCCGGAGCGGCCAGCGGAAGGGCCATCCCGCTCATCGCTCCTCCCCGGGACTGGTCAGGCCGCGCACCGATTCGCGCCTGCGGCGATCCTCCTTGATCACTAGCCAGTAGGAGACCCCGACCAGGGCCGAGGTGATCGGAATCCACATCATCTGGTACCAGTAGAAAAACGGCATACCCACCCAGCGCGGCTCATCGACCGAATACGCGGGCACAAACAGCGGAACCACAATGGCGATGGTCAAAAGGATTCCGGTGATGACATATGGACCGGATCTGGCCGGCCCGCGTGTTGGCACATCGGGACTGGACATCGATGCCTCCTCATCGAGACGGCCCCGGAGCGGGAAGGCTTCCCGGGAGGTGCCGGGACCTGCAGACCGCATGTCGCAACGGTCTTTACAGAACAGAATAGACACCGGCCTTCGTCTCCGACAGGGCCAGCACGCCTCGGCGGAAGGCCGAACGGCGCGAATCGGGATGCGTGCGCCGGGTTCCGAGTTTCCGGCTCAGGCCGCTCGGTCGATCAGTCGGACCTTCCGGGGGAAATACGGCGGCTGCGCTGCGACCGTCTCAAAGACGACGAGACGGCGCACGTTTTTGAAACGATCCGGTCCGAAGACGGCATCCTCGATCTGCTCGTAAATTGCGCCTGGGGCGGCTACGAGAAGCTTCTGGTCAGCGCAGCGCCACCTCGGCAACACGATCTACGGCAATCCTCGTCCGCACCTCGGACAGCGGCGAGCAGGCGATCAATTTCAAACTGCCTTTCCCGGTTCCCCACCGTGGGTGGTCCTGCGGCCGCTGCCGGGAATTGGGGGCCAAACCCCAGGCGGAGTCGCGGCGGGCTGACATACTTTGGCGATGGCCGTCTACTTCGAATGCACAACGCGGACAAGCACGCCCAGGTCGGAATTGTTTGATCTTGCCCGCAGCATCGACGTTCACAAGGACTCGATGGCGGGGTCACGGGAGGATGCCGTCGCCGGCGTCAGGTCCGGTCTCATCTCCTTAGGAGAAGAGGTCACCTGGCGGGCCTGGCACTTCGGGATCCCATTCCGGATGACGAGCCGGATCACTCAGATGGAGGCGCCGGGGTATTTCGTCGACGAGCAGATCAAGGGTCCGTTCCGGCGGTTCAGGCACGTCCATGAGTTCAGCGAGGACGCGGAGGGAACCAGAATGGTTGACCGGATCGAGTTCGCAGCCCCATTCGGTCCAGTCGGGCGCGTAGCCGAGAAGCTCGTCCTGGCCCGCTACCTCCGCAGGCTCATCGAGGCACGCAACCGTCACCTGACCGCGGATCCGCAACCCAGATAACGATGGATTTCGCCGACCAGTTGACCCGTCCCGCTCCGGGAGCCCAGGGTGTCCATGAACAAATGGCAAGGCCATGCAACACTGGTCGGATGCCGGCGTTCAGCATCTTCACATCCAACGAGTTTTCCGATGCCGAAGTTCTCTCGTTGTACGAATCTGTGGGGTGGGCCGCCTATACCCGGTTTCCAGAACTGCTCACCAGAGCGATCCGAAGTTCCTCGTTTGTCGTGACGGCCCGGAACGCGAATGGTGAGCTTGTTGGCCTCGCGAGGGTTGTGTCGGACGATGCGACCATCTGCTATCTGCAGGACATCCTTGTATGGCCGCCTTTCCAAGGCGCGGGCGTAGGCCGGGCTCTGGTGGAGCAGGTCACGGCACGATACGCGCATGTCCGGCAAACAGTGCTCATCACTGACAATGAACCAGGGCAACGCGCCTTCTACGAAGCCATGGGCTTTATGGAGGGGTCAAACTTCGCCCCGGAACCCGTGCGTGTCTTCGCTCTATTTCGGTAGTCCCGGAGTTTCAGTTCGAAATGACTGGTATTTCCCAGGACCTTTCGTCCTGGCCGCTGCGAACAACTCAGCCTGTAAGAATGGGGCATGCCCCCGCATAGTTTTCCGATCAGACGGTTGGCCGAAGACCCGGCCCACGTCCTCGACCGCCGTCGGTGGCCAGGTAACCTTCCCCCTGTCGCACAGGTTCTGGACCAAGGGCTCGACCTGACCCCGGCCACAATCTTCGTAGGCGAAAATGGGTCGGGAAAATCCACTCTCGTGGAAGCCATTGCACAGGCTTATGGCTTGTCTCCAGAAGGCGGATCTACAGGGGCCCGCCACAGCACCCGATCCACGGAGTCCATACTTGCCGATCACCTGCAGCTTGTCCGCAACGCCGGCGGCACAAGACGCGGCTACTTCCTGCGCGCGGAAACCATGCACGGCTTCTTCACCTATCTCGAGAAGAACCCGAACACCGTGGGTCCGGACATCTCGTTCCACGACATGTCACACGGCGAATCGTTCCTGGAACTGGCAGTGGATCGTTTCCGGGGACGCGGATTGTGGGTGCTCGATGAACCGGAATCAGCGCTGTCCTTCGCGGGATGCCTCAGCCTCCTTGCGGTCTTGAAAGATCTCCTCGCCGACGGCTCCTCGCAAGTCATCATGTCCACTCACTCCCCCGTTCTTGCAGCGCTTCCAGGCGCGCAGATTCTCGAAGTCGGCCCGTGGGGACTTCGTCAGCAGGAATGGCCGGACCTCGATCTGGTTTCCAACTGGCGATCATTCCTGGACTCCCCCGAAAGATACCTGCGACTCCTATAAGCCCGGCCTGGTCGGGGTTGAACTAACGGCGTCCCCGAACGGACAATGCCTGACAACGCCAAAGGGGAACAACGAACCGCCGATCTCGGTCAACGCTAATGCGTCGAGTTTTCCCTACTGCTTTTGGGCGAGGCGCTGGAGTTGCCATGCATGCACGCCGCTCACCCAGTCCCACCCTGGAGCGGCCGATGGGCCGACCCGCGGGTCGCTGGGATCATGGGCGTCACGCAAGGCGTGCACGTACGCCCGATCCTGGTCGATCCGTGCGCGTACCTGATCAGCTCCGCCGACGGACCCGTGGCCGGGGACGAGGACATCGACGTCGCGCGCCACGCCCTCGAGCAGCCGCAGCGCGGCGAGGTAGTCCTCGATCGGGTCAGCGGTGTCGTTCAAGTCGAGCATCGGGATCAAGAGATCAGAAAGCATGTCGCCGGCGACGAGAACCCCTCGTTCCTCAATCAACAGCGCGGCGTGGCCCGGGGCATGTGCTCGATGCTCGAGGATGCGGACTTGGGGCCCATCCCAAGGAATCTCCGCCGTCCCGACGGGCAGGCCGGTAATAAGGCCGAGGAGATCCAGCGGTACCTGTTCGGGGATGCCGGCCGCCTTTGCGACCGCCTCCACTCCGCCCGACAGCCGATCCCGGGCGGTAGCCGCGCAGCGCGCGGTGCCGTAACGGGGAACCGCGCCGAGCCCGGCGGGCCAAAGCAGGTGATCCCAATGAGGATGCGTCGAGAAGCCTGCCACAACCGTCTGGCCCGAATCAGACAAATCCTTCGCGAGGCATTCCATTTCGTAGCCGTGCACCCCGGGGTCGATGAGCAACACACCAGCCCGGCCCCTTACAACAACGGCATTGCTCTGGCAGAACTCGCTCTCGTGGATCAGCACACCCTCCGCGACCTGCCTCAACACGGGCTGGCCTCGTTTACATCGCGGGTGGCGTAGTTGTCCCCCGGAACCTGCTCGACCCGCGGGTCGGTGGAGACATTCATCCAATGGTCGATGCGGCCCATCATCTCCTCTTCCTAGCAGTGTTGCGTTCTGCAACTCCTATAGCGAGGACCAAATACCTGTCAAGGATGACGCGTGGGATCACGGTTCCAGGAGAGGCACTTATCCCGATACAAGACGGTTGACCGTTTTGCTAGGATCGGACCAGTCTTTCGTCTCCCTTTCAGTGGGCGACTGCTGGATCCCGGAATTGCGACGCGACAGGGTGCTTCAGAGAAGGCCAGCGGAACTCCCGATCAACTCGCGCAGCGGGTGGGTGACGATCCTGCTTCCACGTCCCAGAGTTGAAGTTGAGGTTCACAGATGGTCATTCAGGATCGCGCGAAGGCCACCCGCGGTGCCATTGTCGTCGGCGCCGCTGCGGTCTTTGAGGAGCACGGCTACGGCAGTGCCAGCTTGACCCAGGTCTCTGAGGCGGCCAGGGTGACCAAGGGCGCCCTCTATTTCCACTTTCAGTCCAAGGAAGATCTCGCCAGGGCGGTCATCGAGGAGCAGCATCGGATCGTCGTGGCCGAAAGCGAGAGCATCCTTGCCGGGGACTGGCCAGGCCTGACGGCAATGATCCTGCTGTGCCGCGCTTTCGGTCTTCAACTGGTGCACGAGCCAGTTGTCAGGGCCGGCATCCGATTGACGTTTGAGGCGACGGCTTTTGGTCCGCCCGTGCGCGGCCCTTACGAGGACTGGGTCGCCGTAATGCAGCAGCTTACCGAACGGGCCAAGGCAGAATTGCAGGTCCGGCCCTCCGTCGACGCCGGGACATTTGCCCGATACCTTGTTGCTTCGTTCACCGGGGTTCAGATGGTCTCCGGAGTACTCACCGACCGCGCGGACGTCATGCAACGGATCGAAGAGATGTGGGAAATTGTGCTGCCGGGGATCATGCATGACGATTTCAATGGTGACCCCCATGCTCTCTCCGGACTGGTTTCCGCTGGAAGCCCCAACCCGCCGCGGAGTCCTACCCCACCATCACCGTGACAGCCTCGCACGGCCAGCGAGGGCTGCAGCCCCCGGGCAGGTGGTGCCTTGCTTGCCATCGTCGAGATTTTCTGCGAGTCCGCCTCACATAAACCGGATGACCGCCTTGTTTTAGGGTGAGTGGTCATCTATTCTTGTCTCGGATCCATTGGGGACTCCGCTCGAAGAGCGGCTGTGTCGGCGCGCATTTTTTGGGGGGCGCCGGCACAGACCCCCGGCCTGGACTGTCCGCCATGGCGATCCCAGTGAGTTCGCGGCGGCCGCCGCCGTCACTTTTGAACTTGAACAAGCCTCCGCCTATGGTGGTGGGAGGCGCCCCGATGCATCCCCCAATAGCATCGGGGCGCCCCCATTGTGCCGAGGATTGGAGCGGGACGAGTGAGGCCGTTCGGGAGCCCTCCCCTCGGCCACTACCCACGGCACAACTGCGCCGCCTACCGTCGCGACGCAAATCTCAGAGGGACAGTTTGAAGCCCACGTGCGACGCTTCGAAGCCAAGACGCTCATAGAACCGGTGTGCTGCGACCCTGGACTCGTCAGATGTAAGCTGAACCAGCCTTGCGCCACGCCGGCGCCCTTCAGCGATCGCCCACGTAATCATCGCCCCTCCAAGGCCGTTGCTCCGAAGATTAGACCGGACCCGCACTGCCTCGATCTGCAGTCGTGTAGCTCCGCCTCGGGCGAGGCCGGGGATGAATGTCAGTTGCATGGTCGCAACCACTTCATTTTCGGTTGAGACAACTACGAGAAGAAGCTGCGCGGGGTCCTCATCAATTGCCTGGAAAGCAAGATCGTAGGGATGCCGGTGCTCGATTGCAATCGAGTCGACAGAGGCCCGGAGCTGGTCGGCAGCCAGAAGCCCAACAATCGAAGCCACATCACATGATTGAGCTTTCCTGATGGTGAATGGGCCGCCAGGCAGTTCCAGTTCAGCGAGAGTCATTTCCCCAGTATTCCAGCCGTCTGAAATCAGTCAGACGCCGACCTCCGCCGGCTCGAAACTACATGGTGAATTCTGGACTGCCAATGACCAAAAAGCCGCAGGCTAGAGCCACGCGAAATTGCGGCTCCAACTTTCGGGCCACCGTTCACGAGTCCATTGAGACCTTCGGAATATCGGGCCGGGAACCCTGGGCGGGACGGATCAGGCAATAGCGGACGGATTTGCGGGCTGCGTGGCGTTGGGCCGCCGGCGTGAGGCCAGCACGCCAATGATTGCGGTCACGACGACGACAAACGTTGCCAGAACTGACGCGTTGAGGACGAGCGAGAGTTCCATTTGGTGCGGGAGAAGCATAGATTCGTCCCACCCTGCATTGTCGGCGCGATTGATGAAGTCTGCGTCGATCGGATTCCACAGGATGGCCGCGACACTGGTTGCCACCAACGCGCAGAGACTGAGGGCCAGCTGGACGAGGGACCCGACTGACGGCTTTCCATTGCGGCTTGACGGACGTTTGTCCATAACTTCCCCCGTTTAGTCTCAGTCGTGGCCGTTGCAGCCGCCGGTAATGCATTGCCCGTTGCCCACCGCCGAGGCGATGTCAGCCGGTCCGGTCGCTTCGATAAGCCCTGAGTGCGTCTTCTCTGATCCACTTTCGGGTCAGGAAAGCGTCCAGAACGCAAGAAACGCCGAGGATCGTCCAGGACGTCCAAACCGGTGCAAGGCCGGCAATCACCAAGACCCCGACAGCAACAACGAAGCCGACGGAGACGTAGCCGTAGATCCGGCGTGCACGGGTTGCAAATCTCGCCTCTTGCGTTTCGCGAAAGTAGTTCAGCATCAGTCCCCCAAGGTTCGAATCGGAGCCTACCGCACTGGCTGCACCAAATACCGAAAATGGATGCGCGCCAGATCCGGCGTTGACCCACAAGATTTCTCATCGGCACCGCTATTTGGTCTTCGCCTCCTCCGCAGCACGTTGGAGGATCCTGCACCGGCACGTCGGGTCGTCGGGTTGCCTCGAACCACGCCCCGTCTGGTTCGATGAGTGCATGGATCATTCGCAGCTGAAACTGTCCGCCCCGAAGCTCAATGCGGGCGATCGAGTCGCGGTTCTCTCCCCGTCGTTCGCCGCCCCCGGATTCGCCCCGGCCGTGCATGAGCAGGCGATGCGGCGGCTCACATCGGCCACGGGTTTGATCCCTGTGGAATTCCCGACGACGCGCAAGCTCGGTTCCAGTCCCGGGGAACGGGCGGCGGACATCAATGCGGCGTTCGCCGATCCCAGCATCCGCGCGATTCTCGCCACCATCGGCGGCGACGACCAGATCACGGTCGTACCTCATCTCGACGAGGCGACCGTGCGGTCGAATCCAAAGATTTTCGTCGGATACAGCGACAACACCAACCTGCTGAACTGGCTGTGGTCACTCGGGATACGCGGATATCACGGAGGGTCGACCCAGGTCCACCTCGGCGCCGGGCCGGGTGCTGACGACGTCCACCTCGCTTCCCTGCGGGCCGCGCTGCTCACTGGAGGCGAGCTCGAGATCACCGATCCCGGGGAGTCGGAGGACTTCGGGCCGGATTGGCTCGAGCCGCGGGCACTCGTCGAATACGGCGACCGCGAACCCACCGAACCCTGGACGTGGACAGGTCCCGGACGCACGGTCTCCGGTTACACCTGGGGTGGCTGCATCGAAGTCCTCGACCAGCTCGCCATCGCCGACAGGCTGCCCTCCGTCGACGCGCTCCGGGGCACAATCCTGATCCTCGAAACCAGCGAACTGCTGGCTCCCGCAGATTGGGTCAAGCGATGGGTTCGAGCGCTCGGCGAGCGTGGTGTCCTGGGGGCGGTCGACGGCGTGCTGGTCGCCAGGCCTCCAGTCAGCAGCCACGGACAGGTTCCGTCTGCCGCCGAACGGGCTCGGCTCCGCGCCGCACAATGCGATGCGGTCAGCACCGAAATCGCCCGATACAACCCGGCCGCCGTCGTTTGCATCGGGGTTCCCTTCGGGCACACCCGCCCGCAGTGGATCCTCCCCTACGGCGGTCGAATCCAACTCGACGGCGAAGCCAGGACGGTTACAGCCAGCTATGCCTGATCGTGGCAGGCAGTGCCAGGAGCACACGTCGGGTCATCTTCATTTCCTATGCGGTCGGACGCACGTTCTGATTTGATCGGAAGAGGTTGATGGGGTCATATGCGGCTTTGACGGCGGCCAGCCGGTCGTAGTTGGCGCCGTAGGCTGCCCTCACCCGTTCCTCCCCTTCCTGGCCAAGATCGTTGACGTACACCCCGCTAGCGGCAAAGGGCTGCATCGCTTCGAAGAAGGCGCGGGCCCAGCCGACGTGGCGCTCCGTTTCTGCCGGCTTGGACCACTGGCCCAGGATGAGGAGTTCGCTCTGGGACCGGCGATGCGGAAATGCCGTCGCCGCCGGGGGAACCCGAGCGGCCACACCGTGCAGTTGTTGCATTCCGATGCCGCTTGCCGCTGAAGGCATCTCGGCCGCAAACTGGAGCAGGACATCGATGGCGTCGGCGGTGAGGTCAGTCAAAAAGCTCGATTTCCAATAGTGGTGCCGGCCCGGCGGAAAGCCGCCGTCGTGGGCGCTTTGCCAAACGCCATAATCGGTGGGCACCACCGCGTCCACATCTGGGCCGAGGTCGCGCAGGGGCCGGAGCGCCAGCTCCGCCTCATCATGCGCGCCGCTCCAGCAGACGCCGATGCCGAAGACAGGGCGTCCTGAGGTGTCACACCCCAGACTGGCCGACATCGAGAGTTCGTCGGGGCACGAAGCGGCGAATCCGGGATAAAAGCCCAGGACCTCCCTTGTCCGTTCGGCCGGGAATGAGAGCGCTCCGGCAAGAACCTGTCCGACGGGATGCAAACGATAGGTGAAAGACGTGACAACACCGAAGTTGCCGCCGCCTCCGCGGATGGCCCAATAGAGGTCTGTGTGTTGGTCGGGGCTCGCCGTCAACAACCTGCCATCCGAAGTCACGATGTCGGCGGCCAGCACGTTGTCGCAAGCAAGCCCGTGTTTGCCGTTGAGCCAGCCGATGCCACCTCCGAGGGTCAAACCGGCGATGCCGGTAACCGACACAACTCCGAGCGGCGTGGCCAGGCCGTGCGCCTGGGTGGCGACGTCAAGGTCGACCAGGAGCGCACCCGCTCCAGCCAAGGCGACGCGCCGTTCGGCGTCGACCTGAACGTTCTTCATGCCGGAGCAATCCAGCATGAGCCCGCGGGCGCCGACGGCGTTCCCTGCCACGTTGTGGCCGCCGCCCTTGATAGAGACAGGGAGATCATTTTCCCGGGCGAAGTTCACGGCACGGCGAATATCCTCGGCGTCGGCAGGGCGGACAACGACGTCCGGACGGCGGTCAATCATCGCATTGAAGACCTTCCGGGCGTCGTCGTAGCCGGCGTCTCCGGGCCGGAACAGCCGGCCCCGGAGCGCCGAACCCAGGCCATCGACGGCGGATGGGTCAAGCGACGGTGCGGGGGTCCGGAAAGCCACGCCACGGCACCTTTCTCGTTCGAGATCGTCGAGGACGCGCGCCGGCCGGCGGCGCCGCGCTCATTTGACCGTCAATGAGCCGTGCATGTTGGGGTGGTAGTTGCAGTGAAAGGCGTAAGTCCCCGGTTCGGAAGGTGCCTTGAATGTGGCCGTGCCGCCGTTTTCCTTGACCTCGACATCAAAGAGGGTCGCATTCTGGTCCGCGGTTACCGTGTGCTCTGCGGTGTCCATGTTGATCACCTTCACCTCCGCCCCGGGAGCCACCGCACCCGGGATCTCGTAGGCGAAGTTGCTGATCGTGATTGTCGCGGCGGCGGCGTTCGCCGCCCCGCTTCCCGGCCCCGAAGTGGAGCCGGCCGGGGCAGACGGTTCCATCGACATGCTGGGCGAGGTCCCGGCGGTCGTGGCAGGGGCCGACGCCTGCGTTCCGCCGCCTCCGGCACAGCCGCTCAGCCCGATCAGTACCGTTGCCAACACAAGTGCAGTCCGTGTCTTGTTGCTCGTCATGATGTGCCGTCCTCAACGCTGGAGGGGGCTGAGAAATCAGCCCGGCTTCTTTCCATTCTGCATCCGCCACCATCAAAAAGCACCGCTGAAAAGCTCCGACAGAGAGCACGGGCCATCAGGGCTGCGTCCTGGCCTTTTGCAGGTAGGCCATGAGTCCGGCCAGTTGCTCCGGGGTCCAGGGCAGATCGGCGCTGAGGGCAGTCTTATTGTCCTGCCACATGGAACGGGCAGCGGCTTTGGTCTCTTCGCCTGCGTGGAACATGGATCCGATTTCGTCCCATGCCGTGGCCCATTCCCGGATGGACGGATCGGATACCGGCGTCCCGTTTTCGACATGCTTGAGACCCTCCTCGACCAATGCGGCCCACCGGACTTTGGCGGCCTCGATGCTGTCGCTGCCAAGTTCGGCTCTGCGGCCGGCCAGTTCCTGGCGCTGTTCTGGTGTGAAGTAGTTTTCGAGCATGGTGATCATCTCCAAAGTTGCCATGAACTGTTCCGGCACCGGCATGGTGGCCCCGTCGATACGTGAAAGCAGGTCGCGTATCCGGTCCTGGACCGCCTGGACCTGCTCGGCGTGCTGGCTAAGATGCAGCAACTGCCTTTCCAGGAGCGTGCGCAGCGAGCCAATGTCATCGGCAGGGGTTCCCAGTGCAACGCCGATTTCGGCCAGCGGGAGGCCGAGCATCTGCAGCGACCGGATCCGGTAGAGCCGCCGGACATCTTCCTCGGTGTAGCGGCGGTGGCCGGAAGCCGTCCGCCGGCCTGCCGACAGCAACCCAATCTCGTCGTAGTGATGGAGCGCCCGGACCGTGACGCCGCACGCTTTGGCAAGTTCGCCGATGCTCCATTGACCTGCGGCACCGCTCGTCTCTGTCATGTGAACAACCGTAGATCCTCACCCCGCGTGAGGATCAAGAACCTACTGGCCCGGCTGGCCGGTCCGGTCAGCCAGTCTTCCCGACGTCGGCCAGCCGGTTGTTCAGCCGGTCCACCTCGTCGAGGACTTCGGTCGCCGCCCAGGCACGGCTGCGCTTGGACTGGGTGACGGGGGTAATGACCCCGGCGGTGGAGAGCCGCTGCAGTGCGGCGTACACGGAGCTTTCGGCGACGCCGGCAATGTGGGCTGCGCTGTGGGCCTCGAATACGGGTCGCTCCAGCAGCCACGGAATGATCTTCTCGTCCGCGGATCCTCTGCGTGGCCTGGCCAGCTCCAGCCACATCGCCGGCAGCGCATCGAGGGCGGCGACGGATTCGCGGGCGGCATCCGAGGCGCGGATGGCGGAACGGGCCAGGTAGAGCACGAACGGATCGGCATCACCGGAGCGGTAGTTGTTGAGCAGGCTGAAGTAGGTGTCGACGTCGGCAACCATCGCCGACGCGATTGGGGTGACGGTGTTCCTGGTGAGCCCACGACGCCGGGAAATCGCCCCGATGAGTGCCCTCCCGATCCGGCCGTTGCCGTCGGTGAACGGGTGGATGGACTCGAAGTGGGCGTGCGCGACCGCCGCCTGCGCCATGATCGGCACGTCGCTGCGGTTGCAGAAGACGATCAGGTCTTCCATCAGGTCCGGCACGAGCTCCGGCGGGGGCGGGACGTGGATGGCGCCCCGCGGTGAATGGTCACTGCCGCCGATCCAGTTCTGAACCTCCCTGAACCGGCCGGCGTGTGGGCCGTCCATCGGGTCGTTCTTCATGAGCGTGTGATGGGCGGCCAGCATTGCCTCCAGCCGGATCTCGCCGGTTCGCCCGGCGTCGTCGATCATCCCTTGTACGGCGTCGGCGGCAGCCACCATGGAGCGGGCGTCATCACTGGCCTTGAGCCCGATCATGGCCCTGGCGTAGTCATCGCGGTTGGCGTTGACGTGCTCGATTTTGGAGGAGGAGACCGCCTCGCTGCGGAGCAGGAACCCGCTAATGGCGGCCATCCGCGTACCGGCAGTGACGTCCAGGGACGCGATGGCGACGGCGGCCTCTTCCAGGGCGACGATGGTCTCACGCCCCGGATCGAACCAGCTCCCGGCGATCAAGGGTGGCAGCGAGACCACCACCTCGGTGAATTCCCGGTCTTCGCGCGGCGGCCGCCCGGACGACTTCCAGGGCATCATCTTGCTGCCGTGCGCGGGCCAGCGGGTCATGGATCCTCCGGAAGTCTAAATAGTCACCCTACTATTTAGATTTTAGGGGCTAAGCATGAATAACGCGACGCGTGCTTAGGAAAACCCCTCGGCGGGGCGCGCTGCCCTTGATCGTCCAGCCCTAGGAGCCGGCTTCCCTCATGTCCGGCCGCGTGGCTTCCTGCAGCACCCAGCGGTTGCCATCCGGGTCGCTGAAGTAGGCGAAGGCGATTCCACCCATGTCCTGGACTTCGCTGATTTCCGCTCCCCGCCGAAGCAGCTCAGCCCGCGTGGACGCCATATCGGGGACCACCAGTTGCAGGCCCTCCAGGCTGCCCGGCGGCATGCTGGTCATTCCGGTGCCGACGACGATAGAGGCGGCGGAGCCCGGTGGCGTGAGTTGCACGACCCTCATTCCCGGGATGTATTCGACGTCGTGGTCCAGAACGAACCCGAGTCGGTCCGTATAGAACGACTTGGCCTTGTCCACGTCACTGACGGGTACTTGTACTACCTCGAGGCGCATCTCCATGCGGCTCAGAGTACCCCTGATTCCTGCTGCGCACAGGCCGTGGATCAACGGCGCGCCCTACAGTTGATGCCAGATTTTGGTCGGTCACCGCGGAGTGGAACGTGCAATCTGCGACGTACAGGAAGCATCCGATGGAGCGCCCGGGTAGTACCCAGGTACCACTTGTCCCTGTTCAGGAGTGTCCTCGGGGCCGATGTAACCTCCGGCATCCCCGGCGCCCTGAAAGTCTTGGAGGACCTGGCCGGCACGGCCGAAGCAGAGCGAGTCGGTCGGCTGATGAATTACCCGGGGTGGCAGGGGGCGGCGGCAGCCCAGATACCTGACCAGTCCTTCGCCGCCTCGGATATTCCCGTCGGACTCAACGCCCTCCTCCCCTGGTTCCGGCCGACGATCGCCGTCGGCCTCTTCAACGTGGTGGGTGAAAGGCGCGGATTGCGGGTCCCGTAATTGCACCGGGTTCACGAATATGCTCTCCACAGCCACCACAACACGGCGTGCATCGCACGGCGCAACACGCGTTGCTGCCTAGGACTCGACAAGGGGATGGATCCAGATGCTGTTGGACCAGCTTTCCGCAATACTCGCCTGCGCACTCTTGGCCGGCCTGGCTGTTTTCCAGGTGGCGCTGATCGCCGGAGCACCGCTGGGGAGAATGGCGTGGGGCGGACAACACCGCGTCCTCCCGGCCAAACTCAGAATCGGGAGCGCAGCATCCATTCCCCTGTATGCCCTCTTCGCTTATGCGGCGCTGGCCAAGTCCGGCTTTGTCCCGCTGTTGGTCAGCGAATCATTTACTGCGATCACCGTGTGGGTGCTGACGGCATACTTCGTGCTCGGAGTCCTTATGAACGCAATCTCCCGGAGCAAACCCGAACGCTTCGTCATGACCCCCACCACGATCGCCCTTGCAGCCCTCTACCTGGTCATCGCACTCCACTGATCTCGTGCCGGTGTTGGAAGCCGTAGCTGCCTCGTCCACGCGGCCGATCCGGGTGCTGCTCGTCGATGACCAACACTTGTCCGGACGGGCTTCCGCATGGTCCTGGAAGCCCAGGACGGCGTGGAAGTCGCCGGTGAAGCCGCTGACGGCAGCAGTGGCGTCGACATGTGTCGAGCTCTGGCGCCGGACGTCGTGCTGATGGATGTGCGAATGCCCGGCACGGATGGGATTGCCGCGACCCGGCGCATTGTGGAGGAGTGCCCGAACTCACGGGTCATTGTCCTCACGAGGTTCGATCTCGACGAGTATGCCTTCGCGGCCCTCCGGGCCGGTGCCAGTGGTTTTCTGCTCAAGGATGTGGGGCCAGTTGAGTTGCTCGTTTCCCTTCGGGCCGTCGCCGGAGGAGACGCCGCCATTTCCTCCCGGGTCAGCCGCCGGATGCTGGACCTCTTCAGCCAAAGGCTTCCCTCCGGTCCCCCGGCCGCGGGTGATGAAGCGGTGGCATCACTGACACAGAGGGAACGGGAAATACTCTCGGCCATTGCCCTGGGACTTACAAACACCGAGATCGGGGAACCACTGACTGTGGCGGAATCAACAGTCAAAACCCACGTGGGCCGCATCCTCATGAAACTCGGGCTGCGCGACCGTGTGCACGCCGTCATCTTCGCCTACGAACATGGCCTGGCCAGCTACCGGCGGCCGAACTGACTGCTGGTCCGATGGCGAGAAATGCACCTATAGGACGCAGCGGGACGGTCAGGCCTGGCTCAGCGCCTTGGCCTTTACGGCGTCGAATTCGGCCTGGGTCAGGGTGCCGGCGTCGAGGAGTTCCTTGGCCTTTGCGATTTCCTGGGAGGGGGACGACTTGGCCACGGAGCGGATGTATTCCGTTGTTGCGGCTTCGGCCCGCTGGGCACTGCGGGCCTGGCGCTCGGCCATGCTGCGGCCCCGCGCGATCAGGTACACGAGAACCGTGAGGAACGGCACAAAGACCAGGAAGATGATCCACACAGCCTTGAGCCAACCGCTGAGTTCGTGGTCCCGGAAAATATCCGAGATAACTGCAAACAGCGCGAAAAGATACGCGATGAACGCGAATGACCAAAAGAACAGCCAAATGAAGTTCCAGAATTGCTCCACGGGAGCCATCCTTCCGTTCTGAGGACGCCCTGCTGGCATCCTTAAGCGCCAAACTAGCCCCCCGGGCCGTACGCCGTTAGGACCAAAGGGCCCGAATTCAGCGCGGGAGCGCCACTGTGCGGGGTCAGCAGAAGGAAGTGCGGAGCAGGCGCGGGATGGCGGAACCGGAAGCGGCGGGCCTAAAAGAAATGCAGCTCACTCGCAGCATCCGGCGAGGGGTGCACCACGGGAGCCTGGCCAAGTTCGAGCAGGATGTCGTTAATACTCAGCTGGCCGTCCAACTGAGGATCCAGCTGCACCGGAACACCAGCCTCCGGAACGGCGTCGCTACTCATGCCACGATCATATGTGCGGACAGCCCCTGGGTCGGGGGGCCACGCCGACCGGGATCACGGACGGGGGTCCCCCCGGGGCCACGCGGACCAGGGGCGTCATTCGCCGTCGTAGGCCTCTTGCAGGGCGGCGATGTCCAGCTTGCGCATGGCGAGCATTGCCTGCATGGCACGCTGGGCGCCGTCGGGGTCGGGGCCGGCGAGCAGTTGTCCCAGCACGGCCGGAACCACCTGCCACGAGACCCCGTACCGGTCCTTGAGCCAGCCGCACTGGCCTTCCTGGCCGCCGTCGGTCAGGGCCGACCAGTAGCGGTCCACTTCCTCCTGCGACGCGCAGTCGATCACAAAAGACACTGCCTCATTGAAAGTAAAGGCCGGACCCCCGTTCAATGCCGTGAAGGTGCGCCCGTCAAGCAGGAACTGAACGGTGATGGCCTGGCCGGCGGGCCCGGGACCGCCGTCGCCATACCGCGAGACATCGAGGATTTTGCCGCCGTCGAAGATGGAGACGTAGTACTCGGCGGCTTCCTCGGCCTGACTGTCGAACCACAGGCAGGTGGTGATCTTTTCGCTCACAGCGCTCCCCTTGCGTTTGCCGTGCCGCCGGCAGACTCCGGCGGCGATCAGCGGCATGGGGCCGAGCCTAGCCCGGAGGTGACTTCATACACAACGGTGCCCGCCCGGAGCCCATCCGGACGGGACTAGGCTTGGATGTATGCCTTCTCCAACCCCCAGACGCCCCCGCCCGTCCGCCCCGGACGTTCCCCATTCCGGCCTCCGGCCCGCGCAGACAGCAGCCCTGGCCGCATGCGCGGATGCACTCCTGATTCTGCTCTTCGCGGCGATCGGGCGCGACGCGCACCAGCGCGGGGAAATTATCACCGGCGTCTTTGCGACGGCGTGGCCGTTCCTGGCAGGCGCGGCACTGGCATGGCTGGTCCTGCGGCTGTGGCATGACCCCCTGCGGGTGTGGCCCGCCGGCGTCGCTGTCTGGCTGGGAACCGTCGGCGTCGGGATGATCCTGCGTGCCCTCACCGGGCAGACGGTGGTGCTGCCCTTCATCATCGTGGCCCTGCTGAGCCTGGCCGTTTTCCTCCTGGGTTACCGCCTTGTGGCCGCGGGCGTTCGGCGGTTGCGTTCACGCCGCCGCCAGGCCTAATGCACTAGGCTTGCAGAAGATGGCAGTGCCCGTGCAAGGGCCGCCGACAGGCCCGCAAACGGCGCAACCGATCCGGAAAGGTTCACACGTGGTCACCGCATTCGTCCTGATCAAGACAAACGCTTCACGCATCCCGGAGACCGCCGAGGAAATCTCCGCCATCGCCGGCATCAGCGAGGTCTATTCCGTAACGGGCGAGTGGGACCTGATCGCCATCGCCCGGGTCGCCAAGCACGAGGACCTGGCGGACGTCATCGCGGACAAGCTCTCGAAGGTTCCCGGCGTCGCGCACACCACTACGCAGATCGCGTTCCGCGCTTACTCCCAGCACGACCTCGATGCGGCCTTTGCCCTCGGATTCGAGCAGTAGCGAACAACCGAATTGCGACCAGCTCACATGAGACGGGCCCGGCAGAAATCTGCCGGGCCCGTCTCATATGATCTTTAGGCGGTCTGCGACAGGGCGACCCACCTGTCCAGCACCGCGGCCGCGGCGCCGGATTCAATGGACTGCTCGGCGCGGTTGAACGCGGCGGCCATGCGCTCCGCCAGCGGACCCACGGCGTCGAGGTCGAATGCCACCAGCCCGGCCGCGGCGTTGAGCAGGGCCGCATCGCGGGCCGGCCCCGGCGCACCGCCGAGGACAGCCCGGACGACGGCGGCATTGTCTACCGCGTCCCCGCCGCGCAGCTCCTCCAGCGTGGCCGTCCGGATGCCCAGATCGCGTGGATCAAACATCTCTTCAGTTACCTCACCGTTGCGGATCTCCCACACCCGCGACGGGCCGGTGGTGGTGAGCTCATCCAGGCCGTCATTGCCGCGGAAAACCAGGCCGCGGCTGCCTCGCTTGGCCAGCACTCCGGCCACCAGCGGGGCCATTTGCTCATTGGCGACGCCCACCGCCGACGCCTGGACATGTGCCGGGTTGATCATGGGGCCCAGGAAGTTGAACGCCGTCGGCACGCCGAGTTCGCGGCGGGCGACGGCGGCATGCCGCATGGAGGGGTGGAACACCTGGGCGAAGCAAAACGTGATTCCCGCCTCTTCGGCGTTGAGTGCCACGCGGGGAATGGGGAGATCCAGCCGGACGCCGAGGGCCTCCAGGACATCGGCGGATCCCGACGAGGACGACGATGCCCGGTTGCCGTGCTTGACCACCCGGGCCCCCGCTCCCGCGGCGATGAGGGCGGCCATCGTGGAGATGTTGACCGTGTTCTGCTGGTCGCCGCCCGTGCCCACGATGTCCAGCTTCTCACCGGCAATGTCAATGGGGTTGGCGTTGGCGATCATTGCCTCCACCAGGCCGGCCAGCTCATCCACGGTCTCGCCCTTGGCACGCAGCGCCACCAGGAAACCCGCCACCTGGGCCGGCGTCGCCTCACCGGACATGATGGAATTCATGGCCCACTCAGTGCTCCCGGCAGTGAGGTCGGCACCGCTGATGAGTGCGTTGATGAGCCGCGGCCAGGTGTTGCCTGCCGCCTGTGCAGATGCCTGTGAAGTCACCTCCCGATGCTATCGAGGTCGGCCCCGCAAAGACCAATGTGAACCCCGCCGGGAACTTTTCCGCGCGAATTCGCGTCTTTGTAGAAAAAGTCCTCCGAAAACGCGGTTTGCGTTGGGCAGGACGGACTTTTATAGACATAATGTCTATGTGACATCTGCGACCCATGCCCCCAGTACCCCGGCGCACCCGACGCTGAACCGCCCGAACATGGTTTCTGTTGGAACCGTTGTGTGGCTGTCCAGTGAGTTGATGTTCTTCGCCGGTCTCTTCGCCATGTACTTCACACTCCGTTCGACTTCCGGACTGATGTGGGCCGAAGAGACAGCCAAGCTCAACTTCCCGTTTGCGCTCGTTAACACGATCGTCCTTGTGGCAAGTTCCTTTACTTGCCAGATGGGCGTCTTCGCTGCCGAGCGGCTCCAGCCGCGCCGAACCGGCGGACGCTTCAGCTTCACCCAGTGGGGGATGAACGGATGGTTCATCCTGACGTTCCTCATGGGTTCCTTCTTCGTCGCCGGCCAGGCGACCGAGTACGCCATGCTTGTTTCCGAGCATGTCTCGCTGTCTTCCAACGCCTACGGTTCGGCCTTCTACATAACGACGGGCTTCCACGGCCTGCACGTCATCGGCGGTCTGATTGCCTTCCTGCTCATCATGGGCCGCTCCTTCGCCGCGAAGAAGTTCGGACACTTTGAGGCAACTTCAGCGATCGTCACCTCGTACTACTGGCACTTCGTGGACGTCGTCTGGATTGGCCTCTTCCTGGTCATCTACGTCCTCAAGTAGTCAGACTTGACTCTTTTTCTACAAGAGGCAGAATTTCAAGAAGCGGCTCCCGGAGCCACCGCAGGATCGAATAAAGGAACCACCACGTGAAGGCACTCTCGCAGAAGCGACGTCACCCACTGGCAGCAATTGCACTGCTGCTGATGGGCCTCTTGGTCACGGGTGGGCTGTACGCCGTTGCCACCACCGTCAACCAGGCCAAGGCCGACACCACCACCTATAGCGCAAGCGACGTAGAGGAAGGCGGCAAGCTCTTTGCCGCCAACTGCGCCACCTGCCACGGCATGGGTGCCAGTGGTTCGCAGGCCGGGCCGTCCCTTGTGGGCGTCGGCGCCGCCGCTGTTGACTTCCAGGTCGGCACCGGCCGCATGCCCATGCAGATGAACGGCCCGCAGGCCTACAAGAAGCCCGCCCAGTTCAACGAGGAACAGACCAAGCAGCTGGCTGCTTATGTTGCCTCCCTCGGCCCCGGCCCGGCCATCCCCGAGGCAGGCGTGCTCGATGAGAAGGGCGACGCCGCCAACGGTGGAGAGCTGTTCCGCACCAACTGCGCCATGTGCCACAACGCCGCCGCTGCAGGCGGCGCACTGACCCGGGGCAAGTTTGCCCCTGCCCTCGCGGGTGTCTCCGGGCAGCACATCTACGAAGCAATGGTCACCGGCCCCCAGAACATGCCGGTTTTCAGTGACGCGAACATCTCCCCCGAGGGAAAGCGCGACATCATCACCTACCTGAAGCAGATTGAGGCCAACGGTTCACCCGGCGGCGCCGATCTTGGTGCTTTGGGACCGGTCTCCGAAGGTCTCTTTGTCTGGATCGCCGGGCTGGGCGTCATCATCGCGTTCACCATTTGGCTGACTTCCCGCACTTCATAAGCGGACCTTGCACCTGTAAGAATTTTCTGCTGACCCGTCAGCAGTTTGAATTGAAACCTAACTCGGCACTCGCCGAGACGAGAGAAGGATGAGGCGAATTATGGGCAACCATAGTGACGGCGGTCCGAACGACTCGGGCACCGTAGCTACGGCTGGTCAGAATGAGGTGGAGAAGTTCCAGGATCCTGGAATTCCCCCGCACCGTTTGCGCCTGGCTGACACGGACCCGAAGGCCGCAAAAAAGGCAGAACGGCAGGTAGCCCTTCTGTTCGGCATCTCGGTCGTTGGCACCTTGATATTCCTGGTGGCGTATTTCGCGATCGATCTGGGGCAAGACTCGGCGATCGCCACGATCCGCCTCCAGAATGCCCTGCTGGGCATCGGCACCGCTTTCGCGATGCTGGGCATCGGCACCGGTATCGTCCACTGGGCCAAGGCCCTTATGCCGGACCACGAGGTCTCGGAAGAGCGCCACGCGATCCGCACTGAGGAAGACCGCCAGGCTGCCGTGCGCATCGTCGATGACATCGTCGAGGAAACCGGCATTAAGCGCCGGCCACTGATCCGCAACACCCTGCTCGGCGCCGTCGCCCTCGCCCCCCTGCCGGCCCTGGCCATCTTCGGTGACCTCGGCCCCCGGCCGGACGACAAGCTGGCCCACACTCTGTGGGCCCCGGCCCCGGACGGCAGGCTCAAGCGGCTGGCCCGCGACCCGGATGGCACCCCCATCAAGGCTGCGGATGTCACCATGGGCTCCGCGTTCCACGTCATCCCCGAAGGGCTGAACGAGCTGAGCGAAGGAAAGCTGAACGAGAAGGCCAAATCGGTCGTTCTGCTCATGCGCCTGGACCCCGCACTGCTCAACCCCTCCCCCGAGCGCGCTGATTGGGCCTACAACGGAATCGTTGCATACTCCAAGATCTGCACCCACGTTGGCTGCCCTGTTGCCCTGTACGAACAGCAGACCCACCACCTGCTGTGCCCGTGCCACCAGTCAACCTTCGACCTGACCCAGCAGTGCAAGGTTATCTTCGGCCCGGCCAGCCGCCCTCTCCCCCAGCTGCCTATCGCAGTCGACGCTGAGGGCTACCTCGTCGCCACGAGCGACTTCCATGAACCCGTTGGACCGACCTACTGGGAGCGTGAGCAGCATGTCCTCAACAACAACGCCTGATGCCCCTGTCTTCGTCGCCAAAACTACAGGCGGCCGCATCACCGATTTCGTCGACCAGCGTGTTGGCGGCTCCGGAATCCTCCGTGAATTCGGCCGGAAGGTCTTCCCGGACCACTGGTCGTTCATGTTCGGCGAAGTGGCGCTGTACTCCTTCGTCATCCTGCTGCTCTCGGGCACGTTCCTGACGTTCTTCTTCGATCCGTCCATGGCGGAGACGCATTATGCGGGCTCGTACACGCCGCTGAAGAACGTTGAAATGTCGGTGGCCTACAGCTCCTCCCTGAACATCTCCTTCGATGTCCGCGGCGGCTTGTTCATGCGCCAGGTACACCACTGGGCAGCCCTGCTGTTCGTCGCATCTGTCTCCGTACACATGCTCCGCGTGTTCTTCACCGGCGCATTCCGCAAGCCCCGCGAACTGAACTGGGTGGTGGGCAGCGTCCTGCTCATCCTCTCCATGGCCGCAGGCTTCACCGGCTACTCGCTCCCCGATGACCTGCTCTCCGGCAACGGCCTGCGCATCATCGACGGCGTCATCAAGTCCATCCCGGTCATCGGCACCTACACCTCGTTCTTCCTATTCGGCGGCGAGTTCCCGGGCACCATGATCATCAGCCGCCTGTACATGCTCCACATCCTCCTGGTTCCCGCGCTCATCCTGCTGATGATCGTGATGCACCTCTTCATGGTGGTTGTGCACAAGCACACGCAGTACCCCGGCCCGGGCCGCAACGACGGCAACGTCGTCGGCTACCCCCTGGGACCGGTTTACGCGGCGAAGGCCGGCGGCTTCTTCTTCATCGTGTTCGGTGTCGTTGCCATCATGGCGGCGTTCTTCACCATCAACCCGATCTGGAACTACGGCCCGTACGACCCCTCCCCGGTTTCTGCAGGCACCCAGCCTGACTGGTACATCGGCTTCGTTGACGGCGCCCTCCGCCTGATGCCGGGCACGATCGGTGACTGGAAGGTCGAGCAGATCTGGTTCGGCCACATGTTCACGTTCAACGTGCTGCTGCCGGCACTCGTCCCGGCGGGCATACTCTTCACGGTCATGTTCGCCTACCCGTGGATTGAACGCTGGATCACCAAGGACAACCGCGAGCACCACGTCCTGGACCGCCCCCGCAATGCTCCTACCCGTACGGCAATCGGCATGGCCGGTTTCGTCTGGTACTGCGTCATGTGGGCAGCGGCCGGCTCGGACCTCATCGCCACCCACTTCCACGTGGCCCTGAACGATGTCACCTACTGGCTGCGCGCACTGTTCTTCATCGGCCCGGTTATCGCGTTCATCGTCACGAAGCGGGTCGCCCTGGCGCTCCAGCGCAAGGACCGCGAGATTGCCCTGCACGGCCGTGAAACCGGCCGCATCGTGCGCCTGCCGCACGGCGAGTTCATCGAGGTCCACGCCCCGCTGGATGAATACAAGCGCTACAAGCTGGTCGGGTTCGAGTCACCGGCCCCGCTGCCTGCGGTGCCGAACGAGCACGGCGTCGTGGACCGCAAGGAAAAGCGCCGCGCGAAGCTGTCCCGCTGGTTCTTCGAGGACCGGGTTGCCCCGGCCACTCCGGCAGAGCTGGAGGCCGCTCACGGCCACCACGGCGCCCACGAAGCGATTGAAACCGCTGAGTCGAAGTCGCTGAGCCACTAGGCGGCACCAAGCACCACGCAGGAAGGCCCGGTCCCCTTGGGGACCGGGCCCGTAGTTCCGGGTGGGCCGGACGCCAGGGCGCTGCAGGGGCACCCAGAGCTTGTAGCGGTCAGCCCGGTAGTAGGACACGGAGTAGTCCACCATCGCGCGGGCCACGAACGCGTGGCGCTGGATCTTGAGCAGCGGGGTTCCGACCTCGACGTTCAGGAGACGGGCCGTGGACGGCGACGCAGCCGTCGCCTCGATCATGTCCTCACCCCATTCCATCACCAGCCCGTAGCGTTCGCTCAGCACGTTGTAGAGCGATGTGGGCGGTTCGCCGTCCAGCAGGCCGGGAACCCGGTGGGCCGGGATGAAGTTTTCATCCACGCTCATCGGTTCGTTGTCGGCCAGCAGGAGGCGCCGGAACCGGACCAGGGGTGTCCCCTCCTCCAACTGCAGCTCACGGGCCAGGAAGGCGCTGGCGCCAATCTGCTCGAAGCTCAGGACCTTGGCGGCCGGGACCATGCCGCGGCGCTGCATCTCTTCGCTGTAGGAAGTCAGCTTTACCTGGAGATCCAATTTGGGTTTGCGCACAAACGTACCCAGGCCCACGACGCGTTCAATCACTTCCTCACCTACGAGGGCATCGATGGCTTGGCGCACGGTCATCCGGGCGAGGCCGAAGCGCTGGGCGAGGTCCCGTTCGGAGGGCAGCGCAGATCCGGGCGGGCACGCGGCGGCGATGTGCGCGCGGAGGATCTCGCGCAACTGCACGTAGATCGGCACCCCGCTCTGACGGTCGATCTCGCCAATCATCTTGGACGCGTTAGTGGACGCCATGGTCCACCCTCCGGTTGCGGCCCGGCGCGGGAAATACACTCATATCTCAAGGGTAAGCCCGTGACGCGGCAGGTCTAGACCACGCCGCCGACTCAAGTCGTGCCGGGTACTCCCCCGCCGCTACCCTTGTAGGTACAGGCCGTGGCCGGGGCAATGCCGCCCGCCCGGTCTGACGGACTGCCTGCCGGACGCCCTCCATCTTGGTCACCGGTCGCGTGGCCAGCCCGTGCAGCAGCAACACGTACAGAACAACACCAGCATGAGGGAGTCCCGTTGCCAGTTCGCAAGGCAATCGTCACGGCCGCCATCGGCCTCCACGCCCGGCCGGCGGCAGTATTTGTCCGGGCGGTCACGGCGACCGGCCTCCCGGTGACCATCAGCAAGGACGGCAGGCCAGGCGTCGACGCCCGCTCGCTGCTGGAGGTCATGACCGAGGACTTCGAGTGCGGCTGTGAGGTGGAGCTGGCCGTCGCTGCGGACGCCCTCCCGGCATCCTGCAGCCCCGCAGAGGCCGAGGGTGCGCTGGAGGAACTCCGGATCCTCTTGGAATCGGCAGCGGCCGCCTGAGGGCCTCCCCGCTCCCATTCCGCGGCCCGCAGTGCGGTGCCGCCCTCCAGGCGGGACGCTGCGCAGGCGGGACGCTGCGCAGGCGGGCTGGGCGTGCGGGGACGCGCCGCACCCGGCCGGCGGGAACGCAGGAACCAAGACAAACGACGGCGGGCCCCACCAWTGGTGGGGCCTGCGACCACTGCCATCCCGCCGGCGATGAAGACGATCCACCAACCCACGGCCAGGCCGAGGAACCCTGCGGCGCAGGACAGGCCCAGCATCAGCGGCCACCAGCTCCAGGGGCTGAAGTGTCCCTGTTCGCCGGCGCCTTCGTGGATCTCTGCGTCGTTGCGGTCCTCGGGGCGCATGCCCACGCGGCGGCCGGTGAAGCCGAGGTAAGCGCCGATCATGCCGGCGAGTCCGCCAACCAGCAGGATGGCCAGTGCGCCCACCCATTCAGTCCAGTTGGTCAGGTACCCGTAGATGAATGCAACGGGCACGAAGAAAAAGACGCCGAAGCCAAAGATCCTTGATTCGATTTTCACTTGGCGGTGTCCTTCTGGTCGGCGTTACCGAGAGCCGCTGCTGCCGGAGCAGGCGAATCCGCGGTGTAGGACTGGGAGAGCTCCGGGTGGTGCAGGTCCAGGGCAGGACGCTCGGAGCGGATGCGGGGCAGGGAGGTGAAGTTGTGACGCGGCGGCGGGCAAGACGTGGCCCATTCCAGCGAGGCACCGAAGCCCCACGGGTCGTCAACTTCCACACGCTCGTTGCTTCGCCAGGTGATGTAGACGTTCCAGAAGAACGGAATCAGCGAGGCGCCGAGGACGAACGAGGCGATGGTGGAGAACTGGTTCATCCACGTGAAGTTATCCTGCGGCATGTAGTCGGCGTAGCGGCGGGGCATGCCCTCGACGCCGAGCCAGTGCTGGATCAGGAAGGTGCCGTGGAAGCCCAGGAACAGCATCCAGAAGTGGATCTTGCCGAGGCGCTCGTTGAGCATCTTGCCGGTCCACTTGGGCCACCAGAAGTAGAACCCGGCGAACATGGCGAACACGACGGTGCCGAAGACCACGTAGTGGAAGTGCGCCACCACGAAGTAGGAGTCCGAGACGTGGAAGTCCAGCGGCGGCGAGGCCAGGATGATGCCGGTGAGGCCGCCGAAGAGGAACGTCGCCAGGAAGCCGATGCTCCACAGCATGGGGGTCTCGAACGTGATGGAACCGCGCCACATGGTGCCGATCCAGTTGAAGAACTTCACACCGGTCGGAACGGCGATGAGCATCGTCATGAAGGAGAAGAACGGCAGCAGGACCGAGCCGGTGACGTACATGTGGTGGGCCCACACAGTCACGGACAGGGCGGCGATGGAGATGGTCGCGTAGACCAGGCCCTTGTAGCCGAAGATCGGCTTGCGGCTGAAGACCGGGAAGATCTCGGAGACGATGCCGAAGAACGGCAGCGCGATGATGTACACCTCAGGGTGGCCGAAGAACCAGAACAGGTGCTGCCAGAGGACGGCACCGCCGTTCTCGGGATCGAAGATGTGCGCACCGAAGCGGCGGTCGGCGCCGAGGGCAAACAGCGCGGCGGCCAGCGGCGGGAAGGCCATCAGGACCAGGATGGAGGTCACGAGGGCGTTCCAGGTGAAGATCGGCATCCGCCACATGGTCATGCCCGGGGCGCGCATGCAGATGATGGTGGTGATGAAGTTGACGGCGCCGAGGATGGTGCCGAAGCCGGAGAGCGCCAGGCCGAAGACCCAGAGGTCGCCGCCCACGCCGGGGCTGAACGTCGTGTTGGACAGGGGCGCGTACGCGAACCAGCCGAACGACGCGGCACCCTGCGGGGTGATGAACCCGGAGACGGCGATCGTGGAGCCGAAGAGGAAGAACCAGAAGGCCAGTGCGTTCAGTCGCGGGAAGGCGACGTCGGGGGCACCGATCTGCAGCGGCATGATGACGTTGGTGAAGCCGGCGAACAGCGGCGTCGCGAACATCAGCAGCATGACGGTGCCGTGCATGGTGAAGAGCTGGTTGTACTGCTCTTTGGTCTGCAGGATCTGCATGCCGGGCTCGAAGAGCTCGGCACGGATCAGCAGCGCCATGATGCCGCCGAAGCAGAAGAAGATGAACGACGCGATCAGGTACATGTACCCGATCGTTTTGTGGTCGGTCGAGGTGATCCAGTTGACGACGATGCGTCCCTTGGACTTCGGTACTACGGGAGCCTCGAGGATCCCGGCGGATTGAGTGTAAGTTGCCACGTCGCTCCCCTTACTTGGTTTCGGCCGGGGCCGGGTTGCGGTCGTACTCTTCACCGAGCAGGCCGGTGTTCCCGTCCTGGCGCAGCTGGTTCATGTGCGCCTGGAACTCCGACTCGGAGACAACCTTCACGCGGAACAGCATTTCGGAGTGGTACTCGCCACAGAGTTCGGCGCACTTACCGTCGTAGGTGCCCTCCCTGGTGGGCGTCAACCGGATGTAGTTGGTCTTGCCGGGAATCATGTCGCGCTTCTGCAGGAAGGCAGGAACCCAGAAAGAGTGGATGACGTCGCGCGCGTTGAGCTCGAGGTCAACCGACTTGTTAACCGGGAGGTACAGGGTGGGCAGCTTGTTCTTGTCCACGTCGTTACCGGTCAGGTGCGCCTGGACGCCGGCTTCGTGCACGTCCTCGGTGACGACGTTGCCCTTCAAGTAGTTGAAGTCCCACGCCCACTGCTTGCCGCGGACGTCGACGACGACGTCGGCCGGCGTTGAGCGGTCATCGATCGACTGCTGGTCGCGGTCGGTGAAGTAGAAGAACACCAGGACCATGAACAGCGGGATCGTCAGGTAGAACACTTCAAGCGGAAGGTTGAAGCTGTTCTGGCGCGGGAAGCCCACGGTGCCCTTGCGGCGCCGGTAAGCGACGATGCACCAGATCATCAGGCCCCAGGTGATGATGCCGACGACCAGCGCGGCAATCCATGAGTTGACCCAGAGGTCCATGATGAGGTCAGTGTGATTGGTGGTGCCACGCTCGGTGGGCAACCAGCCCTTCTGTACCTCTGGTGAACATCCAGTCAAAGCCAACGCGCCGGCTAGTGCCAAGCCAGTGATCGTAGTGATCTGTTTGCGTCGGCTGCCGGTTCGGTTCTGCGAACTCACAGACGGCCCTTCCTACTTGTTGCTGTTGCCCCGCAAATTACGGGCAGGGCAAACGAAAAGTTTTACTACTCGGTGTAGAGCTTACCGCTCCCCGGGAGTTTTCGCCCACATGTCCGCACCGTGCGTCGGGAGCTTTTTGTAGGCGCCGCTCGTTGAGGACCCTGCGGCACTAAGGCCGGGCAAAATGCCCGGCCTTAGTGGAAGGAATTAGTGGAAAGAATCTCCGCAGGCGCAGGACCCGCCGGCATTCGGGTTGTCGATCGTGAAGCCCTGCTTGGCGATGGTGTCCTCGAAATCGATGCTGGCACCGCTGAGGTAAGGAACGCTCATCTTGTCGACGACGACTTCGACCCCGTCGTAGTCGCGCACTGCATCCCCGTCGAGCAGCCGCTCGTCGAAGTACAGCTGGTAAATCAGGCCGGAGCAACCGCCGGGCTGCACGGCAACGCGGAGGCGCAGATCGGTGCGCCCTTCCTGCTCCAGCAGGCTGCGGACCTTTCCAGCCGCGACGTCGGTCAGCATGACCTCGTGCGTGGCCAGCTCGCCGGCCTCGGCGGCAGAGTTGCCGGCGCTGTTTTCATTGGTTGTAGTGCTCATGGCCTACCTTCTTGCAACGGTGGTGGCGGCCCCGCTCACACGGTGCCCGCCCCTACTTAAACGGTATGGGCTATAGCTACATGCTACTTCGCGCAGCCCTGTAGCTCTAACTTCTGACGTAACCGTGGGAGACGGCTGGATGTTCCCCGGGACGCGCCAGGCGCGGGGGCTAGAGCGCGCCTTCGTTGTTCAGGCGCGCGAGCAGCAGGGCCTCGGCGACAATTGCGTTCCGGAAGTCACCCAGGTGCAGCGATTCGTTGGCGCTGTGGGCTCGGGAATCGGGATCCTCGACGCCGGTGACCAGGATCTGCACGTCCGGGTAGAGCTCGGTGAGGTCCGCGATGAAGGGGATCGATCCGCCGATCCCCATTTCGACGGCGGGCACGCCCCAGGCCTCGCCCAGGGCCCACATGGCCACGGACGCGGCCTTCGAGCTCGTGTCTGTCAGGAAGGAGTTGCCGCTCTCCCCCGGGGTGAACACCACCTCAGCGCCGAACGGGGCGTGGGTTTCGACGTGCTGGCGGACAGCCTCCATGGCGGCTGCCGGGTCCTGCCCCGGGGCCAGGCGCAGGCTGAACTTGGCCCGGGCCCGCGGCAGCAGGGTGTTGGAGGCCACGTCCACGGCCGGGGCGTCAAAGCCGATGATGGACAGGGCGGGCTTGGTCCACATGCGTGAGGCAATGCTGCCGGTCCCGGCGAGCTTCACGCCGTCGAGCACGGAGGCGTCGGCGCGGTACTCCTCCTCGGTGAGGTCGACAACCACGTCATCGCGGCTCACCAGGCCCTTGATCGCGACACTGCCCTCGTCGTCGTGGAGGGTCGCGATCAGGCGGGCCAGCAGGGTCGGGGCGTCGAGCACGGGGCCGCCGAACATGCCCGAGTGCACGGCGTGGTCCAGGACCTTGACCTCGATGGTGCCGTCCACCAGGCCGCGCAGGCTGGTGGTCAGGGCTGGAATGCCGACCTTCCAGTTGCTGGAGTCGGCCACGACGATCACGTCGGCGCGGAGCAGCTCGCGGTGGGTTTCCAGGAACTGCCGGAACGTTGGCGAGCCGGCCTCCTCTTCGCCCTCGAAGAAGAACGTCACGCCCAGGCCCAGTTCGTCACCGAGCACGCGCGTGACCGCAGAGTAGGCGGCGATGTGCGCCAGGATGCCGGCCTTGTCATCGGCGGCACCGCGGCCGAAGAGCCTGCCGTCGCGCTCGACGGCGGTAAAGGGGTCGGTTTCCCACAGTGCCAGGTCGCCGGTGGGCTGGACGTCGTGGTGGGCGTACAGCAGGACTGTCGGCTTGCCCTCCGCGGCCGGGCGGCGGGCGACGACGGCGGGCCCGCCGGGCGTCCCGTCTTCCTTGTCGCAGCGGAGGATCCGGACGTCGTCGAAGCCGCTGGCCCGCACGAGGCTGGCGACGGCGTCGGCGCTGCGGTTCAACGGGGCGGGATCAAAGCTGGGCCAGGCGATGCCCGGAATGGCAACAAGGTCCGTCAGCTGGCCGATCGTCTCGTCGAACGATTCGGCAACGGCCTGGCGGAGGGCCTCGGCATCGATGGTGCCCTCGTGGTCCATGGTGGTCTGCGGGTTCCCCGCGGTAGATGAAGTCATGGCCAAAACACTACCCGTGCTCTGAATCACTACAAACAGCGTCACGCCCGGGCCTGCGCCGTGTGGGCTGGGTCTCGGGCCTGTGTCTGCGGGGTATTCTTTAGGGGTGTTTGGACGTAAAAAGGAAGCGCCATCGGCGCAGGACGTAGTTGACCAGCAGGCATCCGAGGCAGCAGCCCGTAGCGCCGTGACCGGCAAGGGCACACCCACGCCCAAGCGCAGCGCCCAGGAGGCGGCCCGCAAGCGGCCCCTCGTGCCGGAGGACCGCAAGGCTTCCAAGGCTGCCGAGCGCGCCGCCGTCACGGAGCAGCGGCTCAAGATGCGGCAGGCCATGGACACCGGTGACGATAAGTTCCTGCCGCTGCGGGACAAGGGTCCGCAGAAGCGGTTCGCCCGTGATTTTGTCGATGCCCGCTTCAGCCTTGGCGAGTTCCTCATGTTCGGCGCCCTGCTGTTTGTCATCATCTCCTTGCTCGTGCCGGCCTCCAGCGCACAGATGGTCTACGTCCTGGGCGCCTTCTGGGTCATGTTCCTCGCGGTCTTCGTGGACGTCTTTATCCTCTCCCGCAAGCTTAAGAAACGGCTCGGCGAAAAGTTCGGCGACGTCGAGCGCGGCACCGTCTGGTACGGCTCCATGCGCTCCCTGCAGTTCCGCCGCCTGCGCCTGCCCAAGCCCCAGGTCCGGCGCGGCGAGTTCCCCGCCTGACATTTCCCTTCCATGATTCTTCAACCAAGAAGCCCCCGGCAGTCACCTGTCGGGGGCTTCTTGGTTGCTGCGACCGGTCCGGCCCGATCGCAGCGCAAGGGCTAGCGCCGGCTCGGGTGGGTGGCCAGCAGCCGGTTGATGCGGGCGGCCCAGAAAGGTCCCTCGTAAAGGAACGCCGTGTAGCCCTGGACGAGGGTGGCGCCGGCGTCCAGCCGTTCCTGCACGTCCTGTGCCGTTTCGACGCCCCCCACCGAGACCAGGGTCAGCGCTCCGCCGGTGACGGACTTGAGCCGGGCCAGGACCTCCAGGGACCGTTTCTTCAGGGGCGCCCCGGAAAGACCTCCTGCTCCGCACGCCTCAACCTTGTCGGGGCTGGAGGCGAGCCCGGTGCGGGTGATCGTGGTGTTGGTGGCGATGATGCCGTCCAGCTTCAGGTCAAGCGCCAGGCGCGCGACGTCGTCGATGTCCTCATCACTGAGGTCGGGCGCGATCTTGACCAGGAGGGGAATGTGGCGGCCGGCGGCCTTGTCCGCCTCCTCCCCCACTGCGGCCAGCAGCGGGCGCAGGGTCTCCACGTCCTGCAGCAGCCGAAGACCGGGGGTGTTGGGCGAGCTGACGTTCACCACGAGATAGTCTGCAGCGGGGGCCAGGCTGCGCGCGCTGATCAGGTAATCGGACACCGCATCCTCGAGCCCGACCACCTTGCTCTTGCCGATGTTCACCCCGATCACGGGCCGGACGCCGGGGTGCTGGCGCTGCAGGGCGGCGCGGGCGGACTTCAGGCGCGGGGCCACCGCCGCGGCGCCGTCGTTGTTGAACCCCATGCGGTTGACGACGGCCCTGTCCTCCACGAGGCGGAACAGCCGCGGCGCCGGGTTCCCGGGCTGGGCCTGGCCGGTGATGGTGCCGACCTCCACATGGCCGAAGCCGAGCTCCGCCAGCGCCTCGATGCCGTGGCCTTCCTTGTCGAAGCCGGCCGCCAGGCCGAATGGGGACGGGAAGGTCAGGCCAAACGCCTGGGTCTGCAGCGACGCCGCGGGGGCGGTGAACTTCTGCAGCAACCGCCCGGCACCGCAGCTGTGGGCGAGGCGGATGGCCTTGAACCCGATCTTATGGGCGCGTTCGGCGTCCATCCATGAGAAGGCCAGCCGGAAAAATGTGGGATATACGCGCATGCCTCTAGTTTTCCGGTTCGGGCCGCGCAGACCAAACCAGCGCACCCGCCGGCAGGGTTGTGACTGCCCGTTGTGACTGTCATTGTGACTGCGGCGCCCCGCGCCCGGGCCCGGCGGCGGAAGTGCGCCGGCGCGAGTTAGCATGAAGCCATGACCAGCAATGAGGGTGTCGGAACGGGCGGCCGTGGGGCTTCGGGTCGCGGGATCGAGGCCGACGTTGTGGTGGTCGGCGCCGGCCTGGCAGGGCTCGTGGCCGCGGCCCAGGCCTATGCCGCCGGCCGCCGGGTGGCGGTGCTCGATCAGGAACCCGAGGCCTCCGTCGGCGGCCAGGCGCACTGGTCCTTCGGCGGCCTCTTCATGGTCAACACTCCGGAGCAGCGGCGGCTCGGGGTGCGGGACAGTGAAGAGCTGGCCCTCGCCGACTGGCATGCGTCGGCGGGATTCGACCGGCCGGAGGACGCCCTGGCGAAGGAGTGGGCGGCGGCGTACGTGAACTTCGCCGCCGGTGAGAAGCGTGGCTGGCTCGCCGCGCTGGGCGTCGGGCTGTTTCCCCTGGTGCAGTGGGCCGAACGCGGCGGCTACGGCCCGGACGGCCACGGCAACACTGTCCCGCGCTTCCATGTCGCGTGGGGCACGGGACCGGCGCTGGTGGCCCCCTTCCTTGCCAAGCTGGGCGAAGGCGAAGCCGCCGGCCGCGTGTCCTTCCATTTCCGCCACCGCGCCACCGGGCTCGTGAAAACCGCGGGCCGGGTGAGCGGCGTGCGTGGCGAATTGCTCGAAGCCAGCGGCGCAGGCCGGGGCGAAAGCTCTTCACGACGCCCGGCCGGTACTTTCGAGGCTGCGGCCGCGGCCGTGGTGGTGACAAGCGGCGGCATCGGCGGCAACCACAATGTGGTCCGCAAGCAGTGGCCAGGCGGCGCGGCGCCGGAGCGCATGCTGAGTGGCGTGCCGGCATCCGTGGACGGGGACTTCCTCCCGGCCGTGGGCCGCGCCGGCGGACTCCTCATCAACGGGGACCGGATGTGGCATTACCCGGAGGGTATCCACAACCATGCCCCGGTCTGGCCGCGGCACGGCATCCGGATCCTGCCCGGACCGTCGGCCCTGTGGCTGGACGCGACGGGGCGGATGCTCCCGCCTCCGCTGTTTCCGGGCTTCGATTCGCTCGGCGCCCTGCGCCACATCCTGGCCACGGGACATGCCCATTCATGGTTCGTCCTGAACCGCAGCATCGCGCTGAAGGAGTTCGCACTGTCAGGATCCGAGCAGAACCCGGATCTCACGGGCAAGGACGTCCGGCGGCTGGTCTCACGGCTGAAGCCCGGCAGCGATACACCGCTGCAGCGGTTCCTGGACCGCGGGGTGGACTTCCTGCAGGCAGCGGACCCCGCCGGGCTCGCCGGGCAGATGAACGATCTGACGGGCGGGCAGCTCATCGACCCCGCGGCCCTGGAGCAGCTGATCCGCGACCGGGACCGGCAGTTTGCCAGCGGGATGGGCAAGGATCCGCAGCTGGCGGCGATCCGGGCAGCGCGGCGTTTCGCCACCGACAAGATCATGCGGGTCGCCCCGCCGCACCGGCTGTTGGATCCGCGGCACGGTCCCCTGCTCGCCGTCCGGCTCTCGGTCCTGACGCGCAAGAGCCTTGGCGGTGTGCAGACGGATCTGCAGTCGCGGGTCTTGGATGCCACCGGACAGCCCGTGCCCGGGCTGTTCGCGGCCGGTGAAGCCGCAGGGTTTGGCGGCGGCGGAATCCACGGCTACCGGGCACTCGAGGGAACGTTCCTGGGCGGATGCCTCTTCTCCGGACGTTCCGCGGGCCGGGCCGCTGCGTCCGCGGCCTAGTCCGGGCAGGCACTCAGCAACACAGGAGGAAAGTCGATGCAGTGGCGGACCGACATTCTCGGGGATGATTTCCAGGCGTGCACCTTTGAGGCCGTCAGCCCTGACGGTGTGCTGCGCACTGCCACCCTGGTCCGCCATACCCCGCTCCCGCCGGCACCATCGGTGCTGCCGGCCCGGGCTGTGCTGTTCCTGCACGGCTGGAGTGACTACTTCTTCAATGAGGAGCTCGCGGAATTCTGGGCGGGGCAGGGGTTTGAGTTTTTCGCCCTCGACATGCACAACCATGGCCGTAGCCTGCGCCCGGGCACCCACGGCGGCTACGTCGCGGACCTGGACAACTACGACGCCGAAATCACTGCAGCGCTCGGGATCATCGGTTCGCTCAGGCCGGGCGCCACGCCGCCGCGGGTGACGCTGATGGGACACTCCACCGGCGGCCTGATCGCGGCGCTGTGGGCCGACCGGCATCCGGGGATGGTGTCACAGCTGGTCCTGGACAGCCCATGGCTGGAAGTCCATGGCAGCCCCGCCCTGCGCAGGGCCGCGCGGACCATGGTGGAGCCGTTCGCCCGGTTCTGGCCGGAATCTGTGATCCGGCTGCCCGAGCGGGCCTTCTACTGGCGCAGCATCAGCAGCGCCGCGGAAGGCGAATGGGCCCTGGACGATGCCTACCGTCCGCCGCACGCCTTTCCGGTCCGCGCCGGCTGGCTCAGCGCCGTGCTCGCCGGGCAGTCCAGGGTGGCGCGTGGGCTGAACATCGATGTGCCCATCCTGGTGCTCATCTCGGGCGCCAGCGCCAACGGGATGTTCTGGAAGGAGTCCATGCGCCGCACGGACGCGGTCCTGGACGTGAACACAATCGCCCTCCGCGCGCTCAGCCTGGGCCGCACCGTGACGTTGGAGCGGATTGACGGCGCCCTGCATGACGTCTTCCTCTCCGCCCCGCGGGTCCGCGCGGACGCCTATGCCCGGCTGTCCCGGTGGATCAGGGCGTACGTCTACGACTGACGCGGATCAGCTGACCTGGCCGCCCGCGGCGGGAGCGGCGTCGATGGCTCCACCGTAGCGGCGGTCCCGCTGTGCATAGATCTCGACGGCGTCCCACAGCGTCCGCCGGTCCACGTCCGGCCACAGGGTGTCCATGAACACGAACTCGGCATAGGCCGACTGCCAGAGCATGAAGTTGGACAGCCGCTGTTCCCCGGAACTGCGCAGGAACAGGTCCACGTCCGGCAGGTCCGGCTCGTCGAGGAACTTCTGGATGGTCCGCTCGGTGATGGCCCCCGGCTTCAGCCGGCCCTGGGCCACTTCCTCCGCGATCGCGGAGACGGCGTCGGCGAGCTCGGCCCGTCCGCCGTAGTTGACGCACATGTTCAGGGTGCAGGTGCTGTTTCCCCGGGTGTAGTCCTCGGCCTCTTCGAGTTCGCGGATCACGGAGCCCCACAGCTTCGGGCGCCGCCCGGACCAGCGGATCCGGACCCCCCATTCATCGAGCTGGTTCCGTTGCCGGCGCAGGACGTCCTTGTTGAAGCCCATCAGGAAGCGCACCTCCTCAGGGGACCGCCGCCAGTTCTCGGTGGAGAAGGCGTACACGCTGACGTATTCGATCCCCAGCTCGATCGCGCCGGCCATGACGTCCAGCAGGGCAGGCTCCCCCGCCTTGTGGCCCTCGATCCGTGGCAGGCCGCGCTGGTTCGCCCAGCGCCCGTTGCCGTCCATGACGATCGCCACATGCCGCGGGATGAACTCCGCGGGAATCGCGGGCGGAACAGCGCCGGACGGGTGCGGATAGGGAGCCACCACCGGGGTGGTCCGCCGCCGGCCGTTGGACTGTTTCGCCTGGCTTTTCTCCAGGTTCTTTCCCAGGCTTCTTCCCAATGCCACTTTTACGTTCGCTCCACATGTTTGAGGGATTTCAGGACTCGTTCCAGGTGCCACTGGAGGTAGCTGGCTACCAGTCCGGCCGCTTCCCGGCGGTGGACGGAGGCTGAGGCATCCGCCGTCGTCCAGTTTCCGGTGAGCAGGGCACCCATGAGGAGCACCGTCTCCGGGGCCGGCGCGGGCGATCCCGGCGGCCGGCACCCGTGGCAGACCATGCCGCCGAGCGGCGCGGAAAAGGCGGTGTGCGGCCCGGACGCACCGCACCGGGCGCAGTCGGTGAAGCTGGGCGCCCAGCCGCCGGTCGCGAGGGCGCGGAGCAGGTAGGAATCCAAGATGAGTTCGGGGGCGTGGTCGCCCCGGCTCAGGGACGCGAGGGCCCCCACCAGCAGGTTGTACTGGGCGGTCCCGGCTTCACCGTCGACGTCGGTGAGCTTCTCCGCCGTCTCGGTCATGGCGGCCGCCACCGTGTACCGGCCATAGTCCGCGGCGATGTTCCCGCCGTAGGCGCCCTTGGCCACGGCCTGCGTGACGACGTCCAGGGTGCGCCCGGAAATCAGCTGGAGATCGGCCACCATAAACGGTTCCAGCCTGGCGCCGAACCGGCTGCTGGTGCGACGTACCCCCTTGGCCACCGCCCGCACCTGGCCGTGGTGCTTGGTCAGCAGGGTGATGATCCGGTCGGCCTCGCCCAGCTTATGGGTGCGCAGCACGACGGCGTCATCACGGTAGGCACGCGCAGCAAAGGATTGTTGGACCACAGTTAATCTTCGCATTGTCTTTACGGAATCACGGCATGGGCAGGGCCGCCGAGGTAGAACGGTAAAAGAAGGAGGTAAAAGACGGAGGCAAAATACTGCGCCGCCGGAGTGTTTCCGGCGGCGCAGTTATGCGTTGTTTGACAGTGCCTGCCCGTCCTCGGAGGCATCAGACAGGGACAGATCAGGCGCGGGCGTCCCGGATGGCGCGGTTCACGGCCGAGATGACGGCCTTGAGGGCTGACGTGCTCGTGTTGGCGTCGATCCCTACGCCCCAGAGCACACGCTCCCCCACGGCGCATTCGACATACGCGGCGGCCAGGGCGCTGCCGCCCTCGGAGAGTGCGTGTTCGCTGTAATCCAGGACCCGGACGTCCACACCGTCCTCGCGCAGGATGCTCAGCAGGGCCGCGATGGGGCCGTTCCCGGTCCCGGTCCGGCGGACCTGGGTCCCGTCGATCTTCAGGGCGGCGGTCAGGGTCATGTCGCCGTCTTCGTCCGTCTCCGTGCTGATCGAACCGAGGGCGTAGCGGCCCCACTGGGTGTCGGCAGAGCCCGAGGGCAGGTATTCGTCCTGGAAGACCTGCCACAGCTGGGGTCCGCTGACTTCTCCGCCGACCGTGTCGGTCCGTTTCTGGATGACGCCGGAGAACTCGATCTGGGCGCGGCGCGGCAGGTCCAGGCTGTGCTCGTTCTTGAGCAGGTAGGCGACTCCGCCCTTGCCGGACTGCGAGTTGACCCGGATGACCGCCTCGTAGCTCCGGCCGAGGTCCTTCGGGTCCACCGGCAGGTACGGGACCTGCCAGGTGTAGTCGGCCACGTCCTTGCCCGCCGCGGCAGCGTCCTTTTCGAGGGCCTCCAGGCCCTTCTTGATCGCGTCCTGGTGCGAACCGGAGAACGCCGTGAAGACGAGGTCTCCGCCGTACGGGGACCGCTCGGCCACCGGCAGCTGGTTGCAGTACTCCACCGTGCGGCGGATTTCGTCGATGTCGGAGAAGTCGATCATCGGGTCGATGCCCTGGACGAACATGTTCAGGCCCAGGGTCACCAGGTCCACGTTGCCGGTCCGCTCGCCGTTGCCGAAGAGGCAGCCCTCGATCCGGTCTGCCCCGGCCAGGTAGCCCAGCTCGGCGGCGGCGACGCCGGTGCCGCGGTCGTTGTGCGGGTGCAGGGACAGGATGATGCCTTCGCGCGGGTGCAGGTTCCGGCTCATCCACTCGATGGAGTCGGCGTAGACATTGGGGGTGGCCATTTCCACCGTGGCGGGCAGGTTGATGATGACCTGACGGTCAGCCGAGGCCTCGAAGACGTCGGCGATCGCGTTGCAGACCCGGATGGCGTACTCCAGCTCGGTGCCGGTGAAGGACTCGGGCGAGTATTCGTAGGTGATGTGCGTATCGGCGAGAGTTTCCTCGTACTTCTTGCACAGCCGCGCACCCTGCAGGGCGATGTCGAGGATGCCGTCCTCGTCCTGGTTGAAGACCACGCGGCGCTGCAGGACGGACGTGGAGTTGTAGAGGTGGACGATTGCCTGCTTCGCGCCGACCAGGGACTCGTAGGTCCGCTCGATCAGGTGTTCGCGGGCCTGGGTCAGCACCTGGATCGTGACGTCGTCCGGGATGTGGTTGCCCTCGATCAGCTGCCGTACGAAGTCGAAGTCCGTCTGCGATGCCGAGGGGAACCCGACCTCGATCTCCTTGTAGCCCATCCGGACCAGCAGGTCGAACATCTTCAGCTTGCGGGCGGGGCTCATGGGATCGATGAGGGCCTGGTTGCCGTCGCGCAGGTCCACGGCGCACCAGCGCGGGGCCTTGGTGATGACTTTGTCCGGCCAGGTGCGGTCCGGCAGTTCAACGGTGATCTGGTCCTGGAACGGGATGTAGCGGTGGACCGGCATTCCTGAGGGCTTCTGTGCGTTTCGCATTACAATCGGGGCCTTTTCTGTGATTCTTGGTGAAAGGGTGGCCGGGCAACACAAACTCCGCAGCGAGGGTGGGCCTTGCGCTAGATCGCGTCTGAGGCCTCGCCGCGGCAGCTAAGGAGGAGCAGTTCTGCGCGCACCTTTTCACAGTAACACGGGTGCGTAAGATGAAGGAGCCAGACCACCGTAACGTCCACCATGCAGACCGTGCGCCGGCAAACGCTCCGGGCCGGACTGCCTCTCAAAGGAGCATCCGTGCCACTTTCGGGGATCGATCTGTCCACCATCGACGCCAGCGTCCGCCCGCAGGATGACCTGTACCAGCATGTGAATGGCGGCTGGCTCAACACCACGGTCATCCCGGACGACCGGCCGCTGGAGGGCACCTTCACCGCCCTGCGCGACGCATCGGAGCTCGCGGTGAAAGAGATCATCGGGCAGGCCGCCGCACGCGGTGCGGAGGCTAGCGGCATAGAGCGCAAGATCGGGGACCTGTACAACAGCTTCATGGACGAAGCGGCGGTCGAGGCCAAGGGCCTGGACCCGCTCCGGGCGCGGCTGGCGCAGGTGTTCGCGACGACGTCGGTGCCCGGACTCGTGGCGCTGGCCGGACGGCTGTTCCGCGCCGATGTGTCCGGGCTCTTTTATATCTACCCCGCACCGGATGCCGGAAACCCGGACCGTGTCCTGCTCTACACAGGCCAGGGCGGCCTGGGCTTGCCCGATGAGTCCTATTACCGGGAAGCGAAGTTCGCCCCGATGGTCCAGGCCTACCGTGCACACGTGGGGGCCATGCTGGGCCTCGCGGAGGTTGCCGACCCTGAGGGGGCGGCCGGACGCGTGGTGGCGCTTGAAACTGCGCTGGCTTCGCACCACTGGGACAACGTGACATTGCGGAATCCGCAAAAGACGTACAACTTGAAGTCCGCCGCAGAAGCGGCGGAACTGTTCCCCCTGCTGGCGGACTGGTTCGACGCGGCCGGCATCGAGCCGGAGAAGCGTGCCGAGCTGGTGGTGAGCACCCCCGACTTCTTCTCCGGCGCGGCCTCCCTGCTGGATTCCGAACCGTTGGCGACCTGGCAGGAATGGCTCGCCATGCGCGTGGTCAGCGCGGCCGCCCCGTACCTGTCTTCCGAGTTCGTGGACGCGAACTTCGCGTTCTATGGCACCATCCTGAGCGGTACGCCGCGGATCAAGGACCGTTGGAAGCGCGGCGTCGCGGTGGTCGAGGCGGCCCTCGGTGAGGCGGTCGGGCAGATCTACGTGGCCGAACATTTCCCGGAGGGGCACAAGGCGCGCATGCAGACCCTCGTGGCCAACCTGATCGAGGCGTACCGCGAGTCCATCACCGGGCTGACCTGGATGGGCGAGGCAACCAAGCTCGAGGCCCTGAAGAAACTGGACTCCTTCCGCGCCAAGATCGGCTTCCCGGATAAGTGGATCGACTACTCCGCCGTGGAGATCGACCCCGCCGATCTGCTGGGGAACGTGGAACGCGCGCACAGCGCCGACGTCGACCGCCACCTTGACGAGGTCGGCAAGCCCGTGGACCGCGAGAAGTGGCTGATGACGCCCCAGACGGTCAACGCCTACTACCATCCGCTCCTGAACGAGATCGTGTTCCCTGCGGCCATGCTGCAGCCCCCGTTCTTCACTGCCGACGCCGATGACGCCGTGAACTACGGCGGCATCGGTGCCGTGATCGGCCATGAAATCGGCCACGGCTTCGATGACCAGGGCTCGCAGTACGACGGCAGCGGCCTGCTGCGCAACTGGTGGACGGAGGATGACCGCACCGCGTTCGAGGCTCTGGCCGCCCGGCTCGTGGCGCAGTTCGATGCCCTCTCCCCCACGGCAGCCCCCGGCCACACGGTCAACGGCAAGCTGACCCTGGGCGAGAACATCGGCGACCTGGGCGGGCTCACCATCGGCTACAAGGCCTACCTGATCAGCCTCGACGGGCAGGAACCGCCGGTGCTCGATGGCCTGACCGGGGTGCAGCGCTTCTTCGCGTCCTGGGCCGCGGGGTGGCGGCAGGTCATCCGGACCGAAGAGGCCATCCGCCGGCTGGCGACGGATCCGCACTCCCCGAACGAGTTCCGCACGAACGCCATCGCCAGGAACCTCGACGCCTTCCACGCAGCATTCGGCGTCACGGACCAGGACGGCATGTGGATGGCACCGCAGGAGCGCGTCAGCATCTGGTGACCCGGGGGCCCGGTCACTGGCACCGACCCAGCCGGGAGGGCTGTGCGTACACGCTTGCGTGAATACATCGACAGCTGTACTTTCGATTTGTGGAGACTCTTACGCATGCCCCGGTGCTGGCACGGTTCGGTTATGCCGTGTCAGACCCGACACGGGCAGAAATCCTGCTTGCCCTCACGGCAGCGCCGTCCTATCCGTCTGAGCTGGCGGATTCCCTCGGCGTATCCCGGCAGAGCATGTCGAACCACCTGACGTGCCTGCGGGGATGCGGGCTGGTCGTTGCCGTGCCGGAGGGGCGAAGGACCCGCTATGAGCTCGCCGATCAGCGCCTCGGCCATGCCCTCAAGGATCTTCTGGGCGTCGTGCTGGCGGTGGACCCGGCCTGCTGCGCACCCGACGGGACGTGCACGCTGTGATGACTTCCGTCCTAATGTCGCCGAGCCCGGGCCGCCGCGCCGTCCTCAGCCGCCGGATCCGCTTGTTCGCGGCGGCCACCATCAGCTATAACCTCATCGAGGCCGTTGTGGCTTTGTGGGCCGGGGGTGCGGCCGACTCGTCGGCGCTCCTCGGCTTTGGCTTGGATTCCATCATTGAGGTCGGGTCGGCGCTGGCGCTGTCGTGGCAGTTTTCCAGCAAGGACCCTGAGCGGCGTGAATACCTCACCTTGCGGATTATCGCCGTCTCATTCTTCGCGCTGGCAGCCTTTGTCTCCGCCGAGGCGGTCCGGTCACTTCTCGGCGCCGGCGAGGCACAGCACTCGACCCCGGGCATCGTGATTGCCGCACTGAGTTTGGTGATCATGCCGGTCCTGTCCTGGCTCCAGCGCCGGGCCGGCCGGGAGCTCGGATCACGCACGGCGGTCGCTGACTCCAAACAGACCCTGCTCTGCACGTATCTGTCGGCAGTCCTGCTCGCGGGTTTGGTGCTGAACAGCACCCTTGGCTGGTGGTGGGCCGATGCCGGCGCGGCGCTGGTCATCGCCGCGATCGCCCTCCGGGAGGGCATCAACGCCTGGCGCGGCGACATCTGCTGCACGGTCCCCCACACGGCGGCAGACAGTCTTCCGACGGCCACAGAGCCGGCCTGCTGTGACGGATGCGGTGCCGATTCAACACCTCCAAAGGCGCTCGTCCTACCTGAGGTGGGGGTGGGACAGGCCGCCGCCGATGGGCAGCATGAGTAGTCGGTAGTGCTTCCGGTTACCTAAGCCCGGCGTCAGCAGCACTCATCCGGCACAGGGTTCAAGGAGTTCATCGGCGCTGCCGGCCGATTGATTTCTTACTAGAGCGACAGCGCACGACACGCTAATGTGGGGGCACCCCAAAGCAGAGGAGAGCCCCGTGGGCAAGGTGGTCATGTACGGCTCGGTGTCGGTGGACGGCTTCGTCGCGGACGAGAATGACCAGCCCGGACCGGTGTTCGACTGGTTGTCCAACGGTGATGTCCCCTTGGACGAGAGCGGCGAGGTGAGGGTGTCGCAGACGTCCTATGACTACACCCGGCCGTACTGGGACCAAATCGGGGCGACACTCGTCGGCCGCCACGTCTTCGACCTGACGGACGGCTGGGACGGGAAACCTCCGAGCGGGATCGACCACGTGGTCGTCGTGACGCACCGGCCGCAGCCCGAGGGCTGGGACTCGGAGGCGCCGTTTCACTTCGTCGACGGTGTCGAGGCAGCCATGGCCAAGGCGCAGGAGCTTGCGGGTGACCGCATCGTCGAGGTCGCAGCTGGTGACGTCGGTGGCCAGATGCTTGCCGCGGGCCTGGTCGACGAGGTGCGCATGGACGTCGTACCTGTCGTGTTGGGGTCCGGCAAGCGCTACTTCGGGTCGGTCCACGCCCAGCACCTGTTGGAGGATCCTGACGTGGTGATTCAGGGCAACCGCGTGCTTCAGGTGCGCTATCGGGTGCGCCGTTGAGGTCAACACCGTGTTCCACGACCCCGCAGGACGTGGAAGAGCCTCCAAAGGCCGCCGTCCAGCACCCATGACAAAAAGAAGGCCCCCGTTCAGTAAAATCTGAACGGGGGCCTTCCTGGTTGCCGGGTCAGCGGGTGATCAGTGCCGGGTTGGCCTGCTGGCAAACGGTGTCGCCGGCTGTCTGGTTGACGATGTCCTTGGGCAACTGCGGGGCAGCGGCGGCGGTCGGCGTCCCGTTGGCGAAGTCACTGCCCAGGTAGACCTGGACGCCGGCGACTCCGGCGGCCGGGAGAACCCGGTCCGGCGCCACACCGAGCAGGGCCGCGACGTCCCCGGCCACGTCAGCGTAGTCCGCACCGTAGTAGACCGCCGTCGCGGCGACAGGCGGAGCAGTCAACTGGCCCACCTGGGTGAAACCGGCGCCCTTGATGGCCTGCATGATCTCCTGGGTCCGGGCCGGAACACCCGAGCCGTTGGCCACGGTCACGGGCTGCTGCGTCTTGTCATAGGCCGGGGTGGTGGGGCTGGGCGTCGGCGTGGCGCTGGCACTCGGGGAAGCGCTCGGCTTCGCGGTCGGATCCGTCAGGTCCACGTCGTTGCGCATGGCGGCGAACAGCTGGGATGCCGCGGGCTCGGCCAGCTGCAGCCGGTTGATGTCCGTTTCGGCCGGGACTGTCGGCGTGGCCACGAAGGCTACCTTGCCGACGTCGATGTTCTTGAGCCGGTTGCCCACGGTCAGCAGCGTCGGCACAGAGGCCAGGCCGTCGTCGATGGTCAGGTTCTTGGTGATCGCATCCGCGATGCCGAGCATCCGGGCCGGGTTGGTCAGGGTGCCGTCGTCCTTGATTTTCCGGGTCAGCGCGGACAGGAAGCCCTGCTGGGCCTTGATCCGGCCGAGGTCGCCGCCGTCGCCGAAGGCGTGCCGGGTGCGCACGAACGACAAGGCCTGCTCGCCCTGGACGGTGGAGGTGCCCTTGGGCAGGCGCAGCTTCGAGTCGGGGTCATACACGGCGTCGCTGACACACACTGACACGCCGCCCACGGCGTTGGAGAGTTCCTTGACGGCGTTGAAGTCGGCCATCATGAAGTGGTCGATCTCCAGGCCAGTGAGCTTGTTGACGGTGTCCACGGCGCAGCCGATGCCGGCCTCGGACATCGCCGAGTTGATCATGACGCCGGTCTGGGCCGGGTACTCTTTGTTGGTTTTCGGATCCTTGCACTTGGGGATGTCGACCAGCAGGTCGCGGGGGAAGCTGACGACGTTGACCCGCTTGTTGTCCGCGGAGATGTCCATCAGCATCATCACATCCGAGTGCCCATAGCCGGTCGCGTCATCGCTGGTGCCGTACTGCGAGTTCTTCCCGTCGCGCGTGTCCGAGCCGAGGATCAGGATCTGCATCCGGTCCGTCGAATCGTTCACTGCACCCTCGGTCTTGATGCTGCCGGCGCTGAGTGGGGCCTTGGTGAGGTTGCCCTGAAGCCGGATGGTCCAGTAGGCGCCAAAGGCGATCACGCCGACCAAGAGCACGGCCACCACGCCCGTGAAGACTTTCAGCCAGGCGGGGGTCCGGCGGGCGGAGCCGAGGTGGCGGGCCGGACCAACGGCGGGATCGGCCGTGTGCCGGGCAGCGGCTGTTGACCGGGCCGGCGGGGCGGATCCGTCGGCACGGTTGTCACGGGGTCGAACCACTTGTTGAGCCTTCCTAAACGAACGGGGAGTCAGCCCATTTTAGAGTCCGAATCTGAGAAAACGCCGATGGCCCTCTCTTGGGAGCGGCGGGAAGGGCCAACGGACACAATAGCGGCCTAAGAACAGCGCGTCTCAGAAGCCCAGTTTGACGAGCTGCTTCGGGTCGCGCTGCCAGTCCTTGGCGACCTTGACGTGCAGGTCAAGGTAGATCCGGGCACCGAGCAGCGCCTCGATCGCCTTGCGCGCGTTGGTGCCGACCTCGCGGAGCCGGGCACCGCCCTTGCCGATGATGATGGCCTTCTGGGAGGGCCGCTCGACGTACAGGTTGACGCGGACGTCCAGGAACGGGCGGTCCTCGGGCCGGCCTTCCCGCGGAACGATTTCATCGACGACGACGGCCAGGGAGTGCGGCAATTCGTCGCGGACGCCTTCGAGGGCTGCTTCCCGGATGAGTTCGGCGATCATCACCGCTTCCGGTTCGTCCGTCAGGTGACCGTCCGGGTACAGCGGCGGCGACGCCGGCATGTGACCGATCAGGACGTCGGCAAGGGTGTCGACCTGGAAGCCGTCCGTGGCGGAGACCGGGACGATGTCCTTCCAGCCGTCCTCGCCGAGGACCTCTCGGCCCAGGGCGGCGACGGCGAGCAGCTGCTCGGTGAGGGCCTGGCGGTCGACGGTGTCGGCCTTGGTCACGATCGCGATGATGGGCTTGTTGGGGATGGCGGCGAGCTGGGCGGCAATGAACTTGTCTCCCGGGCCGATTTTCTCGTTGGCCGGCAGGCAGAAGCCGATCGCGTCGACCTCGGCGAGGGTATCGGCGACCAGTTCGTTCAGCCGCTTCCCCAGCAGCGTGCGCGGGCGGTGCAGGCCCGGGGTGTCAACGAGGATCAACTGGGCGTCGTCCCGGTGCACGATGCCACGGATTGTGTGGCGCGTGGTCTGGGGCTTGGCCGAGGTGATCGCGACTTTTTGGCCGACCAGGGCGTTGGTGAGGGTGGACTTGCCCGCATTGGGCCGTCCGACCAGCACCGAGAAACCGGCGCGGTAGCCGCCGTAGGCTGCGTCGCCGTCGGACTTATTCTGCTTGCTCACGTGAGACTCCCTGTTGGATTGGTGCGGCCTCGTCGAGAAGGTCTTCAAGGTCAGTTTGTTCTTTTGCTACGGCGGCCGCAATGATGTGGCTGACGCGGTTCCGCCGGCCCTCCAGCCTGTCGGCGCGGAGGGACAGTCCGTGGACCTGGACGGTGCTGCCGACAATCGGCACCCGCCCGAGGGCCTTGGCGAGCAGGCCGCCCACGGTGTCTACTTCGTCGTCGTCGAGCTCGAGGTCGAAGAGTTCGCCGAGGTCATCGATGCTCATGCGGGCGCTGACCCGGTAGCTTCCGTCCCCCAGGGCCACGGCCTCGGCGCTTTCGGTGTCGTATTCGTCCACGATTTCGCCGACGATCTCCTCGATGAGGTCCTCGAGCGTGACCAGCCCCGCCGTTCCGCCGTATTCGTCGATGACGATCGCGACGTGTGTGGATTCCTTCTGGAGTTCACGGAGCAGGTCGCTGACGAGCTTCGAGTCCGGCACGTAGCGGACCTCGCGGGCCACCTCGTCCACGACCGGGGGTTCCTCGTCCGGGCCGAGGTTGTGGAGCGAGGCGGCAACGTCCTTCAGGTACACAATGCCCAGGATCTGGTCCGTGTTTTCGCCGATGACCGGGATCCGCGAGTACCCGGAGCGCAGGAACAGCGACATCGCCCGGTGCAGGCTGGATCCGGAGTCGATCGTGAGGATGTCGGTCCTGGGCACCATGACGGAGCGGACCAGGGTGTCCCCGAAGTCGAAGACCGACTGGATCAGTTCGGCCTCGTTGTCCTCGATTACGTCGGACTCGGTGGCCCGGTCCACGAGTTCGCGGAATTCTTCCTCGCTGAAGAACGCCTCGCTGTCGGCCGGCGCGCCGGGAGCTACGACGCTGCCGAGCCGCACCAGCCAGCCCGGAATCGGGCCGAGCACGGCGTACAGGGACCGGACCAGCGGGGCGCTGAACCGGACCAGGGCGGCGGAGTGGACCCGGCCGAGCTGCCGCGGGGACACCCCCACGATCACGAAGCCGACCAGCGCCATGATGCCGGTGGCCGCCAGCCCGGCCAGCCAGACGTTGTCCAGCATGCTGTAAAGGAGCACGGTCACGGCGACGGCGGCGGCCATCTCGAACCAGACCCGCCAGAACCGCAGGGCGCGCATGTGCCCCACGGGCTGGGCCAGGATGCGTTTGAGCGAGGTGCCCCTGCTGTTCAGGACCGCCTGCTCGGCGTCGTGCCGGGGCAGGAAGTTGAACGCGGACTCGGCAGCGGTCAGCACTGCGGCAAAGCTAAGGAACACCAGCGCCATGCCGGCGAGGATCAGTGGGGTCACTGAACCGTCTCGGACGGGGCCGCTTTGCCGGTGAAGGCGGTCAGGAGTTCGCGCTGCAGCCCGAACATCTCTTCCTTCTCTTCCGGCTCGGCGTGGTCATAGCCCAGCAGGTGCAGGATGCCGTGCGTGGTCAGCAGCAGCATCTCGTCCTGGGTGGAGTGGCCGGCGTTGCGGGCCTGGACCTCGGCCACCTGGGGGCAGATGGCGATGTCGCCGAGCATGCCCTGCGGCGTCGGCTTGTCCGGCGTGCCCGGGGTCAGCTCGTCCATGGGGACGGAGAGGACGTCGGTGGAGCCTGGCTCGTCCATCAGTTCGAGGTGCAGCTTTTCCATGGCCGGTTCGTCCACGAGCAGGATGGACAGCTCCGCCTGCGGGTGGATGTAAAGGCTTTCGAAGATGAAACGCGACAGCGCCACGAGCCCGGCCTCGTCGACGACGACGCCGGATTCGTTGTTGACCTCAATGCTCATGCGTGTTCTCCCCGCGTTTCCCGGGCAACGGAGTGCTTGACCCGGTTCCTTTGGACTTCGTCCCAGATGCTGTAGGCGTTGACGATATCCCCCACCAGGCGGTGCCGGACGACGTCGGAGGCGTCCAGGATCGAGAAGTTGACGTCCTCGATCCCCTGCAGGATCTCCTCGACAATCCTGAGCCCGGAGCGGGTGCCGAAGGGCAGGTCCACCTGGGTGATGTCGCCGGTGACCACCATCTTGGAGCCGAAGCCCAGACGGGTCAGGAACATCTTCATCTGTTCCGGCGTGGTGTTCTGCGCCTCGTCGAGGATGATGAAGGCATCGTTAAGCGTGCGGCCTCGCATGTAGGCCAGCGGGGCGACTTCGATGGTACCGGCGGCCATGAGTCGGGGAATGGATTCGGGGTCCATCATGTCGTGCAGGGCGTCGTACAGGGGCCGCAGGTAGGGGTCGATCTTGTCGCTCAGGGTGCCTGGCAGGAAGCCGAGCCGCTCCCCCGCCTCGACGGCAGGACGGGTCAGGATGATGCGGCTGACTTCCTTTTGCTGCAGGGCCTGGACGGCCTTGGCCATTGCCAGGTAGGTCTTGCCGGTACCGGCCGGACCGATCCCGAAGATCACGGTGTTGGCGTCGATCGCGTCCACATAGTTCTTCTGGTTCAGCGTCTTGGGCCGGATGGTCTTCCCGCGGGTGGAGAGGATGTTGGTGGTCAGCACTTCCACGGGGTTCTGCAGCGACTGGCTGCGCAGCAGGGAGACGAGCTGCTGCAGCACGGCCGGAGTGATGACGGTGCCTCGGGCCACCAGCCCGCGCACCTCGTTGAGCAGGCGCATGATGCGCGGCACGTCGGCGGCAGGACCGCTGATCGCGAGCTCGTTCCCCCGGACATGGAAATCGACGGCGGGGAACTGGTTTTCGATAAACCTTAGGGCTTCGTCATGGCTGCCCAGCGACTGGACCATCTGCTCTGAGTCGTCGAACAAGACCACCTCCGTCCGCAGCCCTGGTAGGGAGTGGGGAAATTCCCCTGCGGTGCGTTCTCGGGCGCTGAACCGGGCCTTGCCGTTCGCTGCTTCAGTCATGGTGTTGGCCCGCGGGCCTCTGGTCCCCTCCAGTATGAATATGGTCTGTCGCCGTGATCCGTACCGACGGCGGTTCGCACCGCCCGCGGCCAGGGTCTACGGGTGCTTCCATCTTACGCCAGCGCGGCGCGGCCGACGCCGGAGGGGATCCGGCGCCGGCCGTTACGGGTAGGCGTTTCCGAAGACGACCCACCCCTCCAGCCAGTGGGCGCCTGTTGCCGGGCACAGCTGTTCCGCTTTGCGGGGTCCCGGCTCCCGCTCCGGCTTCGGTTCCGGCTTCGGTTCCCGTTCCGGTTCCGACACGGTCAGGCCGCGCTCTCGAGCGCGCCGGCGCGGGACCCGACGCCCGCGTAGCGTCCCTTGTAAAAGAGCAGGGGCTCAGCGTCGGGGCGGGCGCCCAGGGCGCGGACGGCGCCGACGACGATCGTGTGGTCGCCGCCGTCGTACTCCTGGTGGAGTTCGCAATCCACCCAGGCCAGGGCGTTATCCAGGACTGGGTTGCCCAGCGGCGAGGGAGAATGGCCGACGCCGGCGAACTTGTCCGTCCCCGAGCGCGCGAACTGCCCGGCCAGATGCTGGTGCTCTGCGGCCAGGATGTTCACGGTAAACCGTCCCGCCGCACGCAGCAGCGGCCAGGTGCTCGATGTCCGTGCGGGGCTGAAAGTGACCAGTGCCGGCTCCAGGGACAGGGAGGCGAAGGACTGGCAGGTGAAACCGGCCGGCCCGTGCCGGGTTGCTGCGGTGATCACCGTCAGGCCGGTGGCGAAGTGCCCGAGAATGTGGCGGAGTGCCTTCGGGCTGAGGTCAGAATGTTCCGTCATGGCGGGTCCTTTCGAGCGCTGGTAACCCCAATCAACCACTGCAGGCTCGGGTTCCCAAGCCCGGCTGCAACGCACAGTCGCGCAACGACACAACGCGTCACGGACCCGTTGCATGACGTAAGAATTCGGCACCGGGAGTTCGCCGGCCATGGCCGTTAGGCTCGGTTGATGGCAAACCAGGAAAATTTGATGGACGTCAGATCCGCGTACGACACAGTCGCCGAGACCTATTCAGCGGTGATCCCGGATACCAGCTTCGAGGCCCCGCTGGATATGGCCATGATGGACCACTTCATCGCCCACATGCGCGGCACGGCGGACCGGACGGTGATCGACGTCGGATGCGGTGCCGGACGAATGAGCAGTTATCTCGGCCAGGCGGGGCTGAACGTCAGCGGTGTCGACCTGTCGCCCGAAATGGTCCGGATCGCGCAACAACTGCATCCCGGGCTGTTGTTCGAGCTGGGAGAGCTGACGGACCTGCCCCAGGCGGACGCAGCTGCGGACGGTGTCCTCGCCTGGTATTCGATCATCCACTCTCCCCCGACGGCGCTGCCGGCGATTGCTCGCGAGTTCTGGAGGGCGCTCCGCCCTGGCGGTTCGGCGCTCGTCGCCTTCCACGCCGGCAGCGGCCACCGCACGATTGACCGTGCTTACGGACACGACGTCGAGCTCCGGGCGGAACTGCACGCACCCGAGGAGGTGGCGCTCCGGTTCACCGAACTGGGCTTTGTGATGCGCGCGCAGCTGGTGCGTTCACCGAGGGCCAAGGAAAAACATCCACAGGCCGCCATCCTCGTCGACAAACCCTTCGTGGCTTCAACACTTAGTCCTTCATAGGGGACGTTGGCGTGTTCGCAGGGCCGAACCAGCGGTGAACTGCTCTTCACGGGAGTAGTCGAGATAGTGCTTGAGGGACGGATCGCCGGTTCCCGGCATGGCTCCGGCCGCTGCCGCCTTCACCAGCCAGTCCACCTGATGCGGGATGGTCTGAGCGTATGTCCCCACAGGTTCATAGGCGAGGTCAAGGGAGGCCTTGGTGCTCAGTACCAGCGGAGGCCGGAAATCCCACGGATGGTCACCGAGGCCCGCGGGTGCGCTGTCATCCAGAAGCACCTCTTCCCAGTGGTGGCCCAGGTAGCGGGCAATTGCTGCGGCGATCTGCCGGGCATTCGGCGCATCTGGATCGGCGCTGTTGAGGATCCGTGCCGCGGGCACGGCGGCAACCCGTTCCACGAGGGCCGCCGTGTTCACCGCTGCCGTCGTGTGGTCCGCGCCCTGCCCCGCATGGGCCAGGAACACGGCCGGGCGCCGGTCGAGGACCCGTTTGACGAACATCCATTCCCGGGGCAGGGCCGCGCCCTCACCATGTACCTTCGATGCCCGGATCACCGTCACGGGATGGCCGCTGCCCAGGAGGGTGTTCTCTGCAGCCACCTTGTTGGCGCCATAGCCTTCCCGGGATTGGTAGTCCCCGGTTCCCGGCCGCATGGTCGGACTGTTCTCGAGGATCGGCGCATCAAAGCGGGGCGGTACATCGGAATTGACGTGGTTGCCTGCGGCGTCAACGTACACAGCCTTGCTCGAGAGCATGACGGCCGAGGTCACCGCGGCCAGGTGCGGCAGGAGTTGCCGGGCGTCGGCGTCGGTGTAGCACACCGCGTCCACGAGGAGATCGGCACCACCGTCCATCACCCCGGCCAGTGCGGCGTCGTCACGACGTTCGGCGGCGATAAATCGGGCACCGGCGGCGGCCAGGTCAGCCGGCATCTTGGTCCGGTCCCGGCCCGTCATGTCCACGGCCCAGCCGGCACGGATCAGCCGCCACGCAATCGCGCGGCCGAGAACGCCAGTGCCTCCAAGGATCACAGCCCGTTTCATTTGTCCGACTCTAACGGACGGGTACTTTTGCGGGCGCACCGCCAAAGTAGGGTACTTCCTCAGTCGACGTTCAGCGTGGCACCTGCCCGGCTAAATATCGGAGCGGACCATCCGTATTTCAGGTAGTTCCTCCCACTAGGGCCGGCCCGCAGAAGGCCACGCCCGGTAGGGAGGCGACGCCGTCACCAGCCGCCGCGCGTCGGCGTATGTCCCTTTCGGGCATCGTCGGGCATTGCCATTTCGGCCCGCAGGCCTAGGAGCCGGATCGGACGGTCTGCTTCGATTCCGGCTGCGAGGTCCAACGCCTGCGCGAGGATTTCGTCCCGGTCGAATGTCTCGGGAAGCTTCCTCGCGTGGGTCTTGGTGACGAACGGCGCGTACCGGACCTTGAGCGTCAGCCCAATCACGGGGCGACCTTCGGCCACAACGTCCTCCAGGACGCGCGCTGTCAACTCCCTCACGGCGTCGTCGACCTGGGCGGGCTCGGTCAGGTCGCGCTGGAAGGTGGTCTCCCGGCTATGCCCGCGGGCAACCCACGGGGTGTCGTCCACAACGCTGGCGCCGTCCCCGCGTCCGAGCTCCGCGTACCAAGGTCCCATCCTGGGGCCGAACTCCGGGACCAGGTCCTGGGGGTCGGACGCGGCTAACTCGGCCACTGTGTTGATGCCGAGTTTGGCCAACCTGCCCGACACCTTGGTTCCGACGCCCCAGAGCTCCTTGGTGGGCCGACTGCCCATGACGTCGAGCCAGTTCGCGGCAGTGAGACGGAAGACGCCGGCCGGCTTGCCGAAACCGGTGGCGACCTTGGCTCGTACCAGGGTGTCGCCGATCCCCACGCTGCAGTGCAGCTGCGTTCGCTCCAGGACAGCGGCCTGCACCTGCCGGGCGTAGGCTTCCGGATTCTCTGTCTCGGTGCCTACGAAAGCTTCATCCCACCCGAGGACCTGCACGGTGGCGCCGGGCTGCGCGCGCAGGGTAGCCATGACCGTTTCAGACGCCGCGAGGTAAGCCTCCTGATCGACGGGCAGGATCACAGCGTCGGGCACTTTCCGGGCGGCAATGCGTAAGGGCATTCCGGAACCCACGCCAAACGCCCTCGCTTCGTAGGACGCCGTCGACACCACGGCGCGTTCCGTGGGGTCGCCCCGACCGCCGACAATGATCGGCTTGCCAGCAAGCTCCGGCCGCCGGAGCACTTCGACCGCCGCGATGAACTGGTCGAGATCGACGTGCAGCACCCAAGGGATTCCGCTCACGGCACCAGTGTGCCCTAAACATCCCTTGCAGGCATCGGCTCTCCACCAAGCCTGGCCGGACTCGCCGTCGTCAACGTGCCCTCCCGTGCCCGGCGCTGCTGCGTACCGAAATGTTTGGAGACCGGGTGCGGACAACGTTGGGCGCAAAGGCCGACGATCTGGAAAGCGTCGAACTCCTGGCCCTGACGCCCTACGCAGACCTCCCCGCAACGGCGGGGAAACGACCCCGCCTCCGCGATGGGCAGGCCCATGGACTGATACGCCTGGTGCTGCGTCCCCTCGCCCGGACCACGTCAGTGCAAGGAACCACAAGCGGACGCCATTAGGTATCAACTTTGTATCGGCCTCATATCGTTCCCGTTGCAGTTCCGGCGCCAGGGCCCAAACCCGGCTGCCGCGCCGCGCCCGTGTGCCATGCTGGAATCCGGCTGTCCCGGGATCGCCGGACCGGCCTCCGGCCGGTGAGCGATCGGGCGGCCGTCAGCGGCCGGCTACGGCTACAAACGGATCATCACCGCGGAACGCGGGGCGTAAGACGAAGGGACAGCGGCATCAGGAAGCGTGGAGTTCAGCAGCCATCGGCGGGGCGCGTCCGCCGCGTCGCGCTGGCGTTGGCGCTGCCTGCCGTGCTCGTCCTGTCCGGCTGTGTGGCGACGCCGCAGAGCGGCATCACAAATTCCAGCAGCCCATCTGAGCTCATTCCCGCCCCGGCGTCGGGCGCCCCCACCACGAGCGCACCGCTCGAGACTGCCCAGACGTCGAACAAGGCTCCGGTGTATTGGATCGGCCGGGCCAATGACAACGCATTTCTCTACCGCGAGTTCCGCGACGTTCCGGATCAGGACAATCCCGTCACCCGCGCCCTGCGGGTCATGATGTCGCAGAAGCCCTTGGACCCGGATTTTTTCACGCCCTGGCAAAATCCGAAGAAGCTGGCGACGTCGATTTCCGGCAAGAACGTCATCACGGTGGATGTCTCCGCTGATGCCTTCAACAGCAACGTGGATGCGGCCATGGCCGAGCGCGCCATCCAGCAGCTCGTCTACACGGCGACAGCTGCCGCGGCCAGCGCCGGCCTCATCGATGCCGGACAGCAGGTCCAGGTGGTTGTGCTGGTGGACGGTCACACCGACTACGTCGCCTTCAACCATGTCCGCCTGGGCGAGCCGACGTCCCGCAGCGCCGGGATGGTGGCACCAGTGTGGATCATTGATCCGCAGGAGGGCACGTCCGTGGCCGACGGTTCGGTCAAGATCAGTGGCCGCAGCACCGTCCAGGGCGGGAAGCTCCGCTGGGCGATCCTCAAGGTTGACGGCGACGGCGACAACGCCAAGACCGCGTATCTTAACGGCAGCGCGACGGCCTCCGCCGATGCAGCCCGGCCCGGGCTGTTCACCTTGTCCGTGAACCTCGGCCCGGGCAATTACGAGGTCCGGGTGTCCCAGGTGGACGCATCCGACAGCGCCAAGGAAGTATTCCAGGACACCCGCGGGTTTACGGTCAAATAGCCGTCACCTCAACAAGGCATCACGTCACCTGCGGCGACGGCTGCCGCAGGTCACCAGCGGCCGAGGATGTCGCTGGCCAGCACGGTGGCGGCGGGCCCGGCCGTGGACGAACGCAGCACATGGTGCCCCAAAAGGGCCGTAACTGCGCCGGCGCCGCAAAGCCGGGTCACCTCCCGCGGGCTGATGCCGCCTTCCGGACCCACGATCAGCAGGACCTCACGGGATCCGGCAGCGTCTGCCACAACCTCGCCGGGACCAACACTTTCCAGCCAGGCCTCGAGTACCTGCCGCAGCGGGCGCACGGCGTCTTCATGCAGGATAACGGCGAGGTCTGCCGCCGCTACCGCCGTCTGCAGCCCGGCGCCGTCGACGGCGGCCCGGACCTCGGGAATCCATGCCCGGCGCGCCTGCTTGGCAGCTGCTGTCACCACCGACTGCCACTTGGCATGCGCCTTCGCGGCCCGCTCCGCCTTCCACCGCACAATGGACCGCTCGGCCTGCCAGGGAATGACGGCGTCGATGCCCAACTCGGTCGCGGTCTCGGCCGCCAGTTCATCGCGGTCGCCCTTGGCAAGGGCCTGGACCAGGACCAGCCGTGTTCCGGGCCGTAGTTCCTCAGCCAGGCCCACGCATTCGACGGTCAGCTCCCCGGCAGCGACGGCTGTCACGGTGCCGGTCAGGCGCTTGCCGGCGCCGTCCGCGATGTCGACGGCTTCGCCGACGCCGATCCGTTTGACTGTGACGGCGTGGCGGGCCTCGGTGCCCCCGAGGACGAAGGCCGAGCCGGGGACCTGCTGGTCCAGGGTGCCTGGGGCGGTGAAGAAGACCGGGTTGCTCACCGCTACAGGTTACCGAGCCGGTCCCGCAGTTTGGCGAAGACGCCGCCGCTGGCCGCGAGCTTTCCTTCCGTGAGGTGCTCGCCGCGGTGCTTGGCCAGCTGACGGAGAAGTTCTTCCTGGACGTGATCGAGCTTGACCGGTGTTTCCACCTGCAGGTGCACCTTCAGATCACCGCGGCCGTGGCCGCGCAGGTGCGTGACGCCGAGACCGCGAAGGGTGATGATCTCGCCGGACTGGGTGCCGGCCTTGACATCGATCTCCTGCTGTCCGTCGAAGGTGTCGAGGGATATTTCGGTGCCGAGCGCGGCCGCCGTCATGGGAATGTTGAGGCTCGCGTGGAGGTCATCGCCCTCGCGCACGTAAGTGGCGTCGTTGTTGACCCGGATCTCCACGTACAGGTCCCCGGCGGGGCCGCCGGCGGGGCCTGCCTCGCCCTGGCCGGACAGCTGGATGCGGGTGCCGGTGGCCACGCCGGCCGGGACCTTGACGGTGAGGGAGCGGCGGCTGCGGATCCGGCCCTGGCCGCTGCATTCGTTGCACGGGTCCTTGATGACGGTGCCGAAGCCCTCGCAAGACCCGCAGGGGGCGGACGTCATGACCTGGCCCAGGATGGACCGCACGGCGCGCTGGACCTGACCGCTGCCGCCACAGATGTCGCAGCGGACCGGGTGGGTGCCTTCCCGGCAGCAGGACCCCTCGCAGGTGGGGCAGATGACGGCCGTGTCGACCTCGAGCTTTTTGTTCACGCCGAACACCGCATCGCGGAGGTCGATCCGGACGCTGATCAGCGCGTCCTGGCCGCGGCGGACCCGGGACGACGGGCCGCCCTGGCCGCCACCGGCGCCGAAGAAGGTCTCGAAGATGTCCTGGAAGGCGAAGCCCTGGCCCGAGTAGCTGCCGCCGCCGAACCCGTTGTCGGTACCGTTCTCGTTGCCCGTGGTGTCATAGACCCGGCGCTTCTGCGGATCGGAGAGGACCTCGTAGGCGTGCGTGACGGCCTTGAACCTGTCCGAGGCGTCCTCCCCGGGGTTCACGTCCGGGTGCAGGGTCCGGGCCAGTTTCCGGTAGGCCTTCTTGATCTCCTCCCCCGATGCGTCGCGGGAGACTCCAAGAACGTCGTAGTGGCTGCTCAAAGTGTGTATCTCTTCCTTGTTGTACTGCCTGTGGGGCACTGCCTGTGGGGCAAGAAGTCGTATTCGGTCCCGGGCCTGTCAGGGGCCCAGGATCCTCGAAAGGTAGCGGGCCACCGCTCGGACGGCGGCCATGGTGGTGGGATAGTCCATCCGGGTGGGCCCAAGCACGCCGACCTTGGCCGTGGCGTCCGGCCCGTAGGCGGTGGCCACGACCGAGGCCTCGGCGAGACCGTCGTAGGGGTTTTCCCGGCCGATGCTGACGGTCACACCGCGCGGGTCTTCGGCCATTTCGCTGAGCAGGCGGAGCATGACCACCTGTTCCTCGAGGGCCTCCAGCACGGGGCCGATGCTGAGCGGGAAGTCCACATTGGAGCGGGCCAGGTTGGCGGTGCCGGCCATGACCATGCGCTCTTCACGGCTGCTCGTGGCCAGGGCCTCAAGGCCGCGGGCCAGCGCCTGGGCTGCTCCGCGCCGCGCGGGCGGGCCGCCGGCAACGACGGCGGGCAGCAGCTGCGGCATCAGGCTCAGCGGTGTACCGGACAGGCTGGCCAGAAAGCTGGTCCGCAATTCCGCCAGCGCGTCGTCGGGAATGTCCTGCCCGACGTCGATCACGCGCTGCTCCACTTTGCCCGTGTCCGCGATCAGGACCGCCAGCACTTTCCGGGGCGCCAGCAGCACGAACTCGATGTGCCGCACCCGGGCGCGGCTGCGCAGCGGATACTGCACGACGGCGACCTGGTTGGTCAGGTGCGAGAGGAGCCTCACGGTCCGGTCAAGGATGTCGTCGAGGTCCTCGGATCCTTCCAGCAGCGCCTGGATGGCCCGGCGCTCGGCCGGCGACAACGGCTTCACCGCCGAGATCTGGTCGACGAACAGCCGGTAGCCCTTGTCAGTGGGGATCCGGCCGGCGCTCGTGTGCGGTGCCGTGATCAGACCCTCGTCTTCCAGCGCCGCCATGTCATTTCGGATCGTGGCGCTCGAGACGCCGAGATGGTGCCGTTCAACGAGCGCTTTGGAACCAACGGGCTCACGCGAATGGACGTAGTCCTCCACGATGGCGCGCAGCACTTCGAGTTTGCGCGGTTCGCTCACGCTCCACCTCCTGTCGACTGTCCCGCAGCCGGTGCCACTCCCCTCGCCCGTCCGGGTCCACAAATGGTGCACGGACGGCCCGCCACAGGACAAGGGTTAGCACTCGACATGCCTAAGTGCTAACCAGTCTAATATGAGTCGCCGCGTTGTTAGCATTGGATTCGCTCCAGGCGTGGCCCGCGGGAACGCGATTCCCGTCACGCCGGCGCCGAGACCGTGGCAGCCGCTGCCGTTGCCGCGTCGTCGCGGTCCGGTTCCGCCCCCGGAGAGTTCCACCGACCGCCCGTACATTCCGAGTGCAAAGTTAGCGTGTAGAGATGTCGTACCAGAACTGGGGACCCCAGGACCTGTCCGCCCCCGCCAAGACCCAGTTGCCGGAAGTCCCGGTGGAACGCGGGATGGTCCTCGAGGAGGTCCAGTCCGGTTGGGTGGGCGCCGTCACCCGGGTGGAGAAGTCCGGCGGCATGCACGTGGTGGCCTTGGAGGACCGGCGGGGCAAGTCGCGGTCCTTCCGCCTCGGCTTCGGCTTCCTCTTGGACGGCCAGCCCATCCGCCTGATGCCGCCGGCCCCGAAGAAGACGGCACCGGCCGCCGGGGCCGGCCGTACGGCGTCGGGCTCGGTGCGGGTGGCGGGGCAGCGCGCACAGGTGGCCAAGGCCAGCCGCATCTGGGTGGAAGGAAAGCACGACGCCGAGCTGGTGGAGAAAGTGTGGGGCGATGACCTCCGGGTGGAGGGCATCGTCGTCGAGCCCCTGCACGGCATTGACGACCTCGCGGCCGCCGTGGCGGACTTCGGCCCGGGCCCTGGCCGGCGCCTCGGCGTACTCGTAGACCACCTCGTGGCCGACTCCAAGGAGTCGCGGATCGCCGACGCCGTCATGGCCTCACCGGGCGCCGCCGGCAACGTCCTGATTGTGGGGCACCCCTACGTGGACGTGTGGCAGGCCATCCGGCCCGCGGTCCTCGGGATCGAGCAGTGGCCCGTGATCCCCCGCGGCACGGACTGGAAGACCGGGATCCTGATGGCTTTCGGCTGGCCCCACTCCACAAAGGAGGACATCGGCCTCGGCTGGCAGAAACTCCTGGGGGCTGTCCGCAGCTACGCTGATCTGGAGGCGTCGCTGCTTGGCCGCGTGGAAGAGGTCATTGACTTCCTCACCGTGCCCTAGTCCGCCGCGGCGGCCGCCCCTGATCTCCATTTCCGGGCCCGAGCAAGTATTCTTGAAACGGCGGCCGCGCTTCTAGTGCGGTCCCGGCTATTTCAGGCACAACCCAGGCAGCAACGCATCACCGCAATCCGAAGGGCTACACCGTGGCAGATAACGCACGCGAACACACGGGCAATCAGGCTGGCCATGGCCAGCCCCCGTACCATGGCGTTCCGGCAAACGCGCTGCCGCTGACGGCCAGCGAGGACCGCCAGTGGGCCACGCTCGCGCACTTCGGCGGCATCCTGGGCTGCGTGCCGTCGCTGCTGATCTACCTCATCTTCAAGGACCGCGGCCCGTTCACCGCACAGGAATCCAAGGAAGCCCTCAATTTCACGCTGCCGCCGACCCTCGCCGCGGTGCTGGCCAATCTGCTGGTCTTCATCCCGGTGGTGGGCAACCTCTTCGCCGTGCTCGCCACGGTGATCTGGATCGCCGTGACCTGCTTCTCGGTGGCGGCCGGCATCCACGTCAACCGCGGCCAGCCGCACCGCTACGAGTTCAACCTGCGCTGGATCAAATAGCCGGCCTGCCCGGACCAAGCAAGAGAGCCGGCCGCCGCCCGTCAGGGGCAGCGGCCGGCTCTCTTTTGTGCGGCAGGGTGTGTTGTGGCCGCTGATGCGGCAGCCAACTAGTGGAGGCTTTGCCGGGCAGACTAGTCCGGCAGGATCCTGCGGACGACGGCGTCGGCCAGCAGCCGGCCCTTAAGCGTGAGAATGAGGCGGCCTTTGAAAGCCGCTGCGGGGTCCACGAGGCCGTCCGCGATCAGCCCTGCGACAGCGTGCCTGCCGGTGTCCCCCAGGCCGCCGAGGCTTGGGATGTCGAGTCCGGAATTGAGCCGGGCCTCGAGCATGACCCGTTCCACGTTGCGGGTCTCGGAGTCCAGCGTTTCGCGTCCGGCGGCGGGTGAAGCGCCGGCGCCGAGGCGGTTGGCGTAGGCGGTGGGGTGCTTGACGTTCCACCAGCGGACGCCGCCCACATGCGAGTGTGCCCCCGGCCCGATGCCCCACCAGTCGTCCCCGCGCCAGTAGGCGAGGTTGTGCCGGCAGGCCTGTTCGGGGGTGCGGGACCAGTTGCTGACCTCGTACCAGTTGAGCCCGGAGGCGGACATCAGTTCGTCGGCGAGTTCGTACTTGGCGGCGTGGTCGTCGTCGTCGATTTCCGGCACTTCGCCACGGCGGATCTGCGCGGCAAGCTTGGTGCCGTCTTCAACGATCAGGGCATAGGCGCTGATGTGGTCGGGGGCGTAGGACAGTGCGGTCTCGAGCGAGTAGCGCCAGTCCTCCAGCGACTCCCCCGGCGTCCCGTATATGAGGTCGAGGCTGACCGAGAGCCCGGCATTACGCGCCCACTGCACCACCTCGGGCACCCGGCTGGGCGTGTGGGTGCGGTCCAGGACCTTCAGGACGTGCGGCACGGCCGACTGCATGCCGAACGAAACGCGGGTGAACCCGGCGTCGGCCAGCAACTGCAGGGATGCGGGCGTGACGGAATCGGGGTTCGCCTCGGTGGTCACCTCGGCGCCGGGCTGCAGTCCCCAGGCGTCGATCGCGGCGGTGAGGATGCGCGCCAGGTCCTCCGCCGGCAGCAGCGTGGGCGTGCCGCCGCCGAAGAAGACCGTGCTGAGGGGACGGCCGGGCAGGCCGCTGCCCTTCAGGGCCGCGGCGGCGAACTCCACTTCCGCGATCGCTGTGGCGGCGTAGGCGTCCTGGGAGGCCCCGCCGCCCAGCTCGGTGGCGGTGTAGGTGTTGAAATCGCAGTACCCGCAGCGGACCGCGCAGAACGGGATGTGCACGTACAGCCCAAAAGCGCGCTGATCGGCGCCCTCGCCCGCCTGTGCGGGCAGCAGCCCGTCTGCCGGCGCCGGATCGCCGAGGGGAAGAACGCTAGGCACGGGCCCGGCCTGCCGATACTGCACCAACAGTCATTACCTGCACCGTTACTTCTTGGCCTTGTCCTTGGACTCGTCCGTTGTCAGCGCGGCGATGAAAGCCTCCTGCGGCACCTCGACGCGGCCCACCATCTTCATGCGCTTCTTGCCTTCCTTCTGCTTTTCCAGCAGCTTGCGCTTTCGGGTGATGTCACCGCCGTAGCACTTGGCAAGGACGTCCTTGCGGATGGCGCGGATGCTTTCGCGGGCGATGATCCTGGAGCCGATGGCGGCCTGGATGGGCACCTCAAACTGCTGGCGCGGGATGAGTTCACGCAGCTTGCCGGTCATCATCACGCCGTAGGCGTAGGCCTTGTCGCGGTGGGTGATGGCGGAGAACGCATCAACCTGTTCGCCCTGGAGCATGATGTCCACCTTGACCAGGTCGGCCACCTGCTCGCCGTCGGCCTTCCAGTCCAGTGACCCGTAGCCGCGGGTCTTGGATTTGAGGATGTCGAAGAAATCGAAGACGATTTCGGCCAGCGGCAGGCGGTAGCGGATTTCCACCCGGTCCTCGGAGAGGTAGTCCATGCCGCCCATGACGCCGCGGCGGCTCTGGCACAGCTCCATGATGGCGCCGACAAACTCGTTCGGCGCAAGGATGGTGGCGGACACCATCGGCTCACGGACCTCAGCGATCTTGCCGGTGGGGTATTCGCTGGGGTTGGTGACGTGGACGACCTTCTTGTCCTCCAGCGTGACCTCGTATTCCACGTTGGGCGCGGTGGAAATGAGGTCCAGGTTGTATTCGCGTTCGAGCCGCTCGCGGGTGATTTCCAGGTGCAGCAGGCCCAGGAATCCCACGCGGAAGCCGAAGCCCAGCGCGGCGGACGTTTCGGGCTCGTACACCAGTGCGGCGTCGTTGAGCATCAGCTTCTCCAGCGCATCGCGGAGCACCGGATAGTCCGTGCCGTCGAGCGGATACAGGCCGGAGAAGACCATCGGCTTGGCGTCCGCGTAGCCGGGGAGGGACTCCGTGGCGGGCTTGGCCAGGTTGGTGACGGTGTCGCCCACCTTGGACAGGCGGACGTCCTTCACACCGGTGATGAGGTAGCCGACCTCGCCGACGCCAAGGCCCTTGGAGGGGGTGGGTTCCGGGGAGCTCACACCAATCTCAAGGAGCTCGTGCGTGGCACGGGTGGACATCATCTGGATGCGTTCACGCGGGTGCAGCATGCCGTCGACGACGCGGACGTAGGTGACCACACCGCGGTAGGTGTCGTAGACCGAGTCGAAGATCATGGCCCGGGCGGGGGCGTTCGGGTCGCCCACCGGTGCCGGCAGGTCGCGGACGATCTTGTCCAGCAGGACCTCGACGCCCATGCCGGTCTTGCCGGAGACGCGGAGCACGTCGTCGGGGTCGCCGCCGATCAGGTTGGCGAGTTCCGCCGCGTATTTCTCGGGCTGGGCTGCCGGGAGGTCGATCTTGTTCAGGACCGGGATGATGGTGAGGTTGTTTTCCATCGCCAGGTAGAGGTTGGCGAGGGTCTGGGCCTCGATGCCCTGGGCCGCGTCCACCAGCAGGATCGCGCCTTCGCAGGCCGCGAGCGAGCGGGAGACCTCGTACGTGAAGTCGACGTGCCCGGGGGTGTCGATCATGTTCAGCGCGTAGCTGGTGCCGTCGAGTTCCCAGGGCATGCGGACGGCCTGGGATTTGATGGTGATGCCGCGTTCGCGCTCAATGTCCATGCGGTCCAGGTACTGGGCCTTCATGTCACGGGACTGGACAACACCGGTGAACTGGAGCATCCGGTCGGCCAGTGTGGATTTGCCGTGGTCAATGTGCGCAATGATGCAGAAGTTCCGGATGATGGCCGGATCTGTTGCGGCGGGCACCGGGGCGGTGCGGGCCATGGGAGACACGCAGGGTCCTTACTGTTGGCATTACTGTTGGCTTTTCCACGGCTCGGTGCGGATGCTCGTATGCCATCCTGCGACGTGGCGCATTTCTGTCCCTATAGTCTCCCACGTCCGGGCCAGTGGCAGTGCATCCCTGCGTTGCGTTGCGCGCTGCCCTGGGTCCGGTGGACTCTCGGCGGGATTCCGCCCGCCGATCTGGCCTCGATTCGGCTGCGGTTGGCCCCCCGGATCTGGCTGCGTGCTGCGCCGTTCCTGGGACCGCCCCCGCCTCGCCGCCGGCCGACTGTCGGCCACCCTCTGCCCCACGTCTCCCCCCGTTTCCCTGCCCCTTTCCCCGCGGGGGTTGCCGGTATGGTTTCCCCATGGCTTGGAACTTACGATCGATCAGCGTTGCGGTCCGCGATGCCCTGCGCTTCCTGGATAAACTTGGCGGCTCTGCACCGGGAACCACCCGTGAGCCGGCGGCAAAACCTGCCCGAAAGCCTGCGGCGAAGCGGCGGCCGGGCCAGGCGCGTCCCGGTACCCCGGCCCGCTCCACAGGCGGCACCCCGGCCGCCGGACTGACCGGGACATATCCCGGCGACTTCCGGGGGCGGGCCGCCGTCCGCTATGCCCCCGCACCCAACGGCCTGCCCGAGCCCGGCGAAATCGTCTGGACCTGGGTGCCCTACGAAGAGGACTACTCCCAGGGCAAGGACCGTCCGGTGCTGTTGGTGGGCGCCAGCGGCAGGTATTTGTTGGGCCTGATGCTGACGAGCAAGGACCACGACGGCGACTCCCGCCGGTCGGATGACTACGTGGACATCGGCACGGGACCCTGGGACCGTCAGTGGCGGCCCAGCGAAGCGAAGCTGGACCGGGTTCTGCAGATCAACGCGAAGGACATCCGGCGCGAAGGAGCGATCCTGGACGCAGGCCGCTTTAACCTCATCGCGGCCGCGCTGCGGCAGCGGCACGGCTGGAGCTGACCCGGCGGACACCGTGCGCGGCGGCGGATTGCCACCCGCACTCGTGCCTGCACGTTGATCTCTGCTATTATTTACAGCTGTGTGTCCGTGCAGGTCGACGGCCACAGATGGTTGGTCGCCATAGGTATCCCCACGCCGCTCAGTCAATGGCCAATCTGAAAGCCCTCTAGACCATTTTCCGCATTGAAAAAGAGAGTTCACACGTGGCTAATATCAAGTCCCAGAAGAAGCGCATCCTGACCAACGAAAAGGCTCGCCTGCGCAACAACGCAGTCAAGTCTGAGCTGAAGACGGCCATCCGCGCCGTCAACACCGCCGTTGAGTCCACCGACAAGGATGCTGCGGCTGTTGCACTGCTTTCTGCCAGCCGCAAGCTGGACAAGGCCGTCAGCAAGGGCGTTCTCCACAAGAACAACGCTGCAAACCGCAAGTCGGCCATCTCCAAGAAGGTCAACGCGCTCTAAGGTTTCCAGTTCACTTGAACTGATGATTGTGGCCGGCACCCCATGGGTGCCGGCCACATCCAGTTAAACCGGTTCCGCAATGGGCCGACTCCGGACCCGTTCTGGTACGACTCCGGTACGCCGCAGGCTGCCCGCAGCCGGGTCCGCGCCAGCAGGGCCGACACGCCGCACCTGGTCCGGCCGGACCCGCAGGGCCGACACGCCGGGCCCCTGGGTTCGAACGCGGGTGTCAGGAACTCCTGGCCGAGGTGGCAATCACCGTTACCGCATGTTCCACGGCATAGACAGGATCCCGGGAGAGGCCCTTGACCTGGGCGTCGGCCTCGGCGGTGACCTGGATGGAGCGGACCAGCCCCTCGGGCGTCCAGCGCCGGACTTCCCGCTGGGCCTGTTCGACGAGCCAAGGCTGCATACCTAGTTGCTTGGCGATCTGCGCGGACGACCCCTGCGCGCCGGCCACCTTGGCCAGGGAGCGCAACTTCGACGCCAGGGCAGCCACGATCGGCACCGGGTCCGCGCCGGTGGCCAGGGCGTGGCGAAGTGTGGAGAGGGCCAGCGGGCCGTTGCCGGCCATCGCGGCGTCGGCGACCTTGAAACCTGTTGCCTCGACCCGGCCGCCGTAGTACTTGTCCACCATGGCCGCGTCCACGCCGGTGGTGGCGTCAGCGATCAGCTGGCTGCAGGCGGCGGCGAGTTCCGCGAGCTGCGCGCCAACGGCATTAACGAGGGCGTGCACGGCGTCGGGGTCGATACGACGGGAGGCCGCCCGGAACTCGGCCGTGACGAAGGCGATCTTCTCGGCGTCTTTCTTGAGCGGCTGGCAGTCAACAACGGGCCAGCCCGCGGCCTTGATGGCGTCCAGCAGCTTCTTGCCGCGGACTCCCCCGCCGTGGCGGAGCACCAGGAAGGCCTCCGGTTCCGGCTGGACCACATACTTCAGGGCATCGGCGAGGAAGGCATCGTTCATCGCCTCGAGCCCGTCAACCTCGATGAGCTTTTGTTCGCCGAACAGCGAAGGGCTGACGTTCATGGCCAGGGACCCGGCCGTGTAGCTGCCGGCATTGAGCCGCGTAATTTCGACGTCGGGCGCCACCGCGCGGACCTGCGCGCGGATACGGTCCATGGCCCGGGCACCTATGTAGTCTTCCGGACCGCCCACCAGGACGACGGCAGCAGGTGTCACGTCACGCCAGGTGGCGGTGTTCGACGCCGAGGTCCTGGGCCGTTGGGTCTGGGCAGCAGCCACTCGTGATTCCTCCCGGAAGTTGGTTTGCGGACTCTAAGCGTCCCACGCCCGGACCGGTGCTCCAAGCCGCGGCCGACGGGCCGCCGGGCGCCTGACCGTGTCGCCGCGTGCGACCGTCCATCGAGGACGGCGACTACCCGCGAGTGTGCCGCGAGGACGCCACGGGCGACCGCGGCAGAGTGCAGGCCGAGCCACGCCGCCGCCAGCACAGCCGCGGAAAAGATTCCCATGGTGGCTGCACCGAAGACTCCTTCCGGCCATGGCAAGGCGGCGCCCGGGAGTGCCGCGAACAGCCGGGCGACCCCCGCCACCGCGCCTGCGAAGACAGCAGCTGCGGCCATGAGGAGGCCCGCGGCGGCCGGGAGAGCGGGCAGGAGCACCACGGCGGCCGTGCCGAGGAGCGTAACTGGCGCCACGAGCGCTGCAGCGGCCACATTCGCGGGCAGCGTGTAGGCGCCGAACTGCGGCTGCAACAACACGATCGCCGGGGCGCAAAAGAGCTGGGCGGACAGGGGTACGGCGACGCCGGCTGCCGCCCAGCGCGGCACCGAAGGTGGCAGCCAGTCCATGATGCGGCGTCCGGCGACCACGATTCCCAGCGTGGCCAGGACCGAGAGCAGGAATCCGAAGCTGGCAGCCAGGACCGGCTGCGCCAGCAGCAGGCCGATGACGGCAACACAGAGCAGGCTGAGTCCGCGCCCCGCCCGGCCAAGAGCTACGGAAGCGAGGCCGATGCTGCCCATGAGGGCGGCCCGCAGCACACTCGGATCCGGTCCCACCATGAGGACGAACAGCGCCAGCCCCGCGAGACTGGCCGCGGCGGCTGCCGCGCGCGGAAGGCGGAGCGTGCGGGCGGCGAGCAGCAGCGTCCCGAGGATCAGGCTGCAGTTGGCCCCGCTGACGGCGGTCAGGTGCGTCATCCCGACGGTCTTCATGGCGGCTTCCAGCTCGGGGTCCAGGGCGCTGGTGTCGCCGGTGACCATGCCGGGCAGCAGGCCGCCGGCGTCGCCCCCGAACCGTGCCGCCGCGGCGGTGAAGGCGAGGCGAAGCTCCCCGGGGCCCTGCTGCCAGGGCCCTGGTCCCCGCAACAGGGTTGGGGCCGACGTCGCTGACAGGAGTCCTGCCTCCGGCTCCCCTGGCGCGGAGGGACGGAGTTTGCCCGTGGCGCGCAGGAGCTGGCCCGGAACGGCGTCTCCCCACGTGGCCCCGCCCATGACGACGAACCGCGCGTCCCCGGCGACCCTGTGGCCGCCGAAGGTCATCGCCGTCAGGATCACGGGAACTGCCCAGCGGTCCGGCAGGCCACCGGCACCGGGAATCCTGAGCCGCCGCGGGGCGCCTGCAATCTCCAGTTCCGCGACGACGGCCGCGCGGGCGGCCACAGCTTCAGCGATGGCGCCGTCGTGCCGCCGGGAGGCCTCGACGGCGGCGTGCGAGCCTGCCGCGAGGGACAGCAACAGCGCCACGGCCACCGTGGCGCGAATGCTGCGCGGAACCGTCTGCCCGGCACTGCGGCCGCGCCCGGCGCCACACCGCCCACTCCTGGCGCCCCGCTCCCTCGACGGGCGGAGCCCAGAACGGCCGAGGATGACGCGACCGGCCACGACGAGCATGCCTCCGGCCGCCGCCAGCGCCGTGCAGAGACCGGCCAGCCCTGCAGGGGACAGCCAGTTTCCGGCAACGACGGTCCCCCAGACAAGGAGTGCCGGGAGCACCAGGCGAAGGTCCGTCCGCCGTGTCCGCTCGATCGGGCGCTGACGCGCGGCGGTGTCGCGCGCGGGTTTGCCGGATCCGCGGATCCGGCCGGAGGCCACCGGGTCCCCGTGCTCGGCACGCGGCGGAGAATCGACGGCCGCATCGACGTAGCGCTGCCAGCGGCTCTGCGGGACCGCCACAGAACCCAGCGGGCCGGTCCGGCCCACGCCACGCCGTGCAGTGCCAGGCTGTGCAGCGCCGGGCTGTGCAGTGCAGGGCTTTTCGATCTCAGGATTTGCCACGTCAGATACCCACCAACGGGAGCAGGGCCTCAAGCAACTTCGGACCGATCCCGTCGACGGCGTCGAGCTCCTGCACTGACTTGAACCGCCCGTGCTGCTGGCGCCAATCCACGATCCGCTGCGCCAGCACCGGCCCGACGCGCGGGAGGGTCCCGAGTTCCTCGAGGCCGGCGGTGTTGAGGTTGACCTTCCCGCTCCCGCCGACTGGCCCCGTGCCGCCCGTACCGGAACCGGGCGCAGGTGAGCCGTCCGTGGGCGCATCGGCCTGACCGGGTTCGCCGCGAATGGGCACCAGGACCTTCTGCCCATCCTCCAGCACGGCGGCCAGGTTGAGCCGGTCCGGATCCCCGAGAACCGTGGGTCCGCCCGCCGCTGCAATTGCCTCATGCAGCCGGCTTCCCGCCGGCAGTTGAACCACCCCCGGGGTGGCCACGGCACCGGCAACGTGGACCTCGATGCTTTCCGGCTCCGCGGTGGCATCATCTCCCGGCGGGGCGGTTGACCCGCCATCCGCCGGATCGGGTGCTTCCTCGGCGGCGGGGGCGGAGTCGCTCAGAGCCACCACCTGCGCGCCGCCGGTCCCGGCCTGCCACCAGAAGCAGCCGCCCAGGACCACGGCAAGGACGCCCAGCAGGGCAGCAGCCTTAACCCCTGTCCTGGCCCGAAATCGCAAAGCCAGCGCCTGTCTCCCTGCCCGGCGGTACCCGCGGCTTTCATCAGCATGGTGTGAAGTGCCGCCACCTACGCGCCGTCCAGCAGCGGGTACCGCATCAGCTGCCCGGACCGGGACAGGGCTGCCTGGCGCCGGAACCTGCAACTCCAGCAGCCCCGTTGAGTCGCCTGGTCCCCGGCCCGGATCCGGGGATTCGCCCGGATCCGCGGCATCTTCCGCACCCCGGGCAGCCCAGCGCGTCGCTGCCAGGCGTTCACGGGCAACCCTGACGCCTGTGGCGGATTCAGTTCCCGGGTTGCGGCGCGGCATGGAACGACTCTAGGCAGTCCTCACCCCCCGCTGATACCGGAGACCGGGCGTATGTGGAAATACCTGAGTAATACGCGTAGATCCGCGGCATCAGGCAAGTATTCCCTACGCTGGTGCCCGCCCGGACCCGGTGGTAACGTCTGCATCCAATCGAGAAGACTTTGCCGGCTGGGGGCAACCCTGATCGCCTGGATGTAAATATCAGGCGTCGAAAGCTGGTGTGCAATGAAGTGGTTGTTTGGGCCCGCGGCGGTGCTGGCGCTCGGCGGCAGCATGCTGCCAGCCCCGCCGGTCGTGGCAGACACAACGCAAGCCACCTCAACCCAGGTGGTCAAGTTTTCTCTGGAAAGCAGTTTCTGCCCCCAGTACGGTCTGTACGGCATAGCGCATGTTTCGGTCGACGGCACGGCGGGAATGACTGCCGACCAGAATTTCATCTGGACCACCCAAACGGCCGCCACCTCGATCCACGCAGTTCCGCCGCAGGGCGCCGTCGCCAATGTCACGATTGTCTACCACTGCAACGTGCAGGTGCTCTGGTGGCTGGAGCCCGGAAGTGCCCGCAGGGTGCAGGCCGCCCTGTGGGTCAACGGCTCAGGCCAGCAGCCCAGCTACACTATCGGGCCGAATCAGCCAGACCCCGGGCCAACGCCGCCGCCAACGACTCCGCCTCCAACGGCCCCGCCGGCCTCCCTAACGCCAACCACCCCACCAACGTCAGCGTCGCCACCCGCGCCCACGACGCCAACCGTCATACCGACCACCGTGCCAACGTCCGCGCCAGTCACCGTGCCGACGGTCCCGGAAACGCCCGCCTCGCCAACGTCCGCGCCGKCCGCGCCAGTCACCGTGCCGACGGTCCCGGAAACRCCCGCCCCGCCAACGTCCGAGCCGGCCGCCCCACCGACGGTCCCGGAAACGCCCGCCCCGCCAACGTCCGAGCCGGCCGTCCCGCCAACGACCGCCCCACCAACCACCGTGCCAGCGACAACGCCAGAGACAGCGCCAACGGAACCAGCCACTCCCGCGCTTACAGCATCGCCGACGCCCGGACGGACAACGCCCGTGCCTACCCCCTGAAACGCAGCTGCAGTCGGGGGTTCACTTCTGGTAGGTGATGTATGCCTCGTACTGAACCCGCCATTTGTCCGCGGCCTTGGGATCCGGGACCGTGGTGGTGAGGAATTGAACGCTGGTCACTTGGCCTTTGAGGTATTTCAGCCACTTGGTCACCTCTTCGGCAACGTCGCGATCGAGCTGGGCTACGTGGTGCACCTGCATTGCCATGGCGGCCTCCGGGTTCGCTGGTTCTCTGGGTTCGGTGGAGTGACTTTACCGCCGCCGCCCGTTCACGGCCAGAGTCCAGCGCCCGCGCAGATAGAGCACATGGACCCGCCGCGCTAGTCGCCGGCTTCCGTCGCTTCGGCCGCCGCCCTGCCAGGGCGCGCTTCCCCGCCGTCCGGGCTGGCGACGTCCCCGGCGAAGGCATCGGGTTTCGCTGCTGCGGGTGTGCTGCCCTCCCCCACGATCACGGCGAGCACACCGAGCCCGGCGTGGGCCGCCAGGACTGCCGGGAGAGCGCTGATCTGGGCCGGCGGACATGCCGGCAATGCCACGGCCAGGCGCCGGGAAAGGTCCTCAGCCTCGGCCTGGTTGCCAAAGTGGTGCACAGCCAGCCGCGCCTGACCGGCAGGGCGGCCGGAGGCGTCCGCGGCCACGATTTCTTCCAGGCGTGCGATGGCCTTCGCCGCTGACCGGACTTTTTCCAGCGGGATGATCCGGCCGTCTTCCACCGCCAGGATGGGTTTGATGGAGAACATGGTCCCCCAGAGCGAGGCCGCCGCCCCGATCCGGCCGCCCCGGCGCAACTGTTCCAGGGTCGGGACATAGAAGTACACTTTGGTGCGGTCCAGCCGGTCCTGCGCGAAGGCCAAGACGTCGGCCGCGCTCCTGCCGTCGGCGGCCGCGACCACCGCGCCCTGCACGCCCATCCCCTGGGCCATTCCGACCGTCCGGGAGTCGAGGACCTCTACGGGTATGCCGACCCGTTGGGCTGCCAGGCGGGCGGCGTCGGCTGTCCCGGACAGCCCCGCGGAGATGTGAATGGAGACCACGGACTGGAAGCCACGCTCGCTGGCCTCCCGGTAGGCGTGTTCAAACTGCCCCGGTGACGGACGCGAAGTCTTGACGGGTTTGCCGCTGGCCAGGGCAACGGCGATGGTCTCCGCAATGTCGTCCTCACCCTCGCCGTAGATTTCGGCGCCGACCATCACGGGCATTGGGACCACGGTGAGCCGGCCGTCGGCAGCGAAAGCCCGGACCCAGTCCGCGGGCAGCGCGGCGGCAGAGTCCGTGACCACCGCAACCTGCACGACGGCGGCGGGAGCCGCTTCGGGGATGCTGTCCCGGGAACCCTGCCGCAGGCGAACAAGCCGCTCGCGCAGCCATGGCCAGCCTGACGGCTCGCGGTGTGGCACGGAGGACCTCCTGCTGTGGGGACGCGTGGACTTACTTCTCCGGCGGGGGCACTTGTGCCCGTCCCATTGTCTGCACCGGTTGTCTGCACTGGTTGTCTGCACTGGGCGCCGGGATCAGCCGGCGGCCAGTGCAGGCTGGTTCGTCCGGCTAGGCCGGGACGATGTTGACCAGTTTAGGCGCCCGCACGATCACCGTGCGAAGGCCACGGCCGTCGAGGGCGCGCTGGACATTATCCGATGCCAGCGCCAGTTCGCGCAGGTCCTCCTCGGAGATGTCCGGGGAAACCTCCAGCCGGTCCCGCACCTTGCCCTGCACCTGGACGACGGCAGTGACCGTGTCCTCCACGAGCAGTGCGTCGTCGTGCGTGGGCCAGCCTGCGTTGGCGACCGATGCAGGGTGCCCCAGGACGTTCCACAGATCCTCGGCGGTATACGGCGCAAACAGGCTCAGGATGACGGCTACGGCCTCCACGGCCTCGCGGACTGCTGGGTCCGCACCGCCGGCACCGCTGGCCGCATCTATGGTCTTGCGGGTGGCGTTGACCAGTTCCATCAGCTTCGCCACAACCACGTTGAACTTGTTGTTGTCCAACAGGGCCTGCGCATCGGCGATCGTGCGGTGGGTGACGGTGCGCAGCGCACGGTCTCCGGTGGCGGCATCGACGCCGGGTGCGCTTGTGACGTCCTGGCCGAGGCGCCAGGCCCGGGCCAGGAACTTCGCGGAGCCCGCCGGCGATACGTCCGCCCAGTCGACGTCGTCCTCCGGCGGGGAGGCGAAGATCATGGTCAGGCGGACGGCGTCCACGCCGAACTTGTCCAACTGCTCGCCGAGGTCGACGCCGTTGCCCAGGGACTTGCTCATGGCCTTGCCGCCGTTGAGCACCTGCCCCTGGTTCAGCAGTGCGCTGAACGGCTCGTCCGCCTCAATCATGCCGAGGTCGTGGATGACCTTGGTGAAGAACCGCGCATAGAGCAGGTGCAGGATGGCGTGCTCCACGCCGCCCACGTACTGACCAACCGGCATCCAGTCGTTGATCTTCTCCGGATCGAACGGACCGCCGGTGTACTGCGGAGAGACGAAGCGCAGGAAGTACCAGGAGGAATCCACGAAGGTGTCCATCGTGTCCGTGTCCCGCTTGGCCGGGCCCTGGCAATTGGGGCACTCGACATTGACCCAGCTTTCGACCGCGGCGAGCGGTGACGTGCCCTTCGGGGACAGGTCCTCGCCGCGCAGGTCCGCCGGCAGGGTCACGGGCAGCTGATCGTCCGGGACCGGGACCTCCCCGCAGGCCGGGCAGTGGATGATGGGGATCGGTGTGCCCCAGAACCGCTGCCGGCTGAGCAGCCAGTCACGCAGCCGGAAGTTCACGAACTTCTCGCCCGTGCCCAACTCGCGCAGGATTTCGATGGCCGCCGGGATGGCCTCGGCCTTCGGCAGCCCGTCGAGGCCGCCGGAGTTGATCAGGGTCCCCTCGCCGGTGGTGGCGATGCCCGTGGCAGCGGGGTCTTCCTCGCCCGTGTCCAGGACTGCCCGGACGGGCAGGTCAAAGGTCTTGGCGAAGTCGAGGTCGCGCTGGTCATGGGCCGGGACGGCCATGATGGCGCCTGTGCCATAGTCGGCCAGGACATAGTCGGCGGCCCAGACGGGCAGCTTTTCGCCGTTGAGCGGGTTGGTCGCGTAGCGCCCGGTGAAGACGCCGGTCTTTTCGCGCTCGGTGGACTGGCGCTCGATTTCGGAAAGCGCCTTGACCTGCTCCCGGTAGGCGTCCAGGGCGGCGGCGTGCTCGTCGGTGACCAGTTCGACGGCGAGCGGCGCGTCGGCGGCGACGACGAAGAACGTGGCGCCGTAGAGGGTGTCCGGGCGCGTCGTGAAGACTGTGACGTCCTTGGCGGCTTTGCCGCCGTCGGCTTCGATCACGAAGTTGACGTGGGCGCCCTCGGAACGGCCGATCCAGTTCTTCTGCATCGCGAGGACGCGTTCGGGCCAGTGCCCGCGCAGTTCGTCCATGTCATCGAGCAGCCGGTCGGCGTAGTCGGTGATCTTGAAGTACCACTGGTTCAGGGACTTCTTGGTCACGGGAGTGCCGCACCGCTCGCAGGCGCCGTTGACCACCTGTTCGTTGGCCAGCACGGTCTGGTCCTTGGGGCACCAGTTGACCGGCGAATTCTTGCGGTAGGCCAGTCCACGCTCGTAGAACCGCGTGAACAGCCACTGGGTCCAGCGGTAGTACTCCGGGTCCGAGGTGTGCAGCCGGCGGGACCAGTCCGCGGAGATTGCGTAGCGCTTGAACGACGCCGCCTGGGTGTCGATGTTGGCGTACGTCCACTCACTTGGGTGCGCGTTGCGTTTGATCGCCGCGTTTTCCGCGGGCAGGCCGAAGGAGTCCCAGCCGATCGGGTGCAGCACGTCGTAGCCCTGCTGGCGCAGGTAGCGCGCCACAACGTCGCCCATCGCGAACGCCTCGGCGTGGCCCATGTGAAGGTCACCGGACGGATACGGGAACATGTCCAGCACGTAGCGGCGTTCCTTTGAGCCGTCGTCGAGCGGCGTGAAGACCTTCAGGTCTTCCCAAACCTGCGGCCACTTGGCTTCCATTGCCGCGAAGCTGTAGGTACCTTCCTCAGGCCCCTCCGCCGCGGCTGCTGGCGATCCGGTCTGTGTTTCCGGCTGAACGCTCACTGCTGGCCTCTTCTGTTCTGTGCGGCCTGTTACCCAGGCCTGTCTACCTTCAGGCCTGCCTGCCGCCAGGCCTGTTCACCATCAAGTCTGCACTGTCACCGCCGGCTGCCCGGCCCTGACTCCATACTGTCCGTACGTGGTACTCCTGCTGTTACCTCGTGCGTTGCGGACCGGAATGTACCCCGGACACACAAAAGCCCCTCGACATGGAGGGGCCGCCGCTCGGCAATCCGGGGACTCTTCGGAATCGAGGTCTCGCCGGGATGCCGGGCGGCTAGCTAAGCAGGAGCACGGCGCGCATAGGACCACTTTAGCCCCTCGGGCTGGTTCGCGCTGAACCAACGGGCCGCTCGCGTCCCGGTAGTCGCAGTCGACTCGCGCTCCGGCGCCCTGCGCGGGCTGTTATGTCCGCAATTGTTACAAACGACATACCTATGGAATAGCGGTACTTACTGCCAATTGCCCGACGTATCTGGCACGTAACTACGACAGAAATTCGGGTAGCTCGGCGCGGAAGACAGGTAGAAAGACAACAAACACCCGGGTGGCCCGCCGCGGGCGCCCGGGCCCTTCCACGAAGTTTGTTTGGAGAGCGCATTGTGAGCCTCCAAGCTGGGAGAAACCCGTGAAAAGCCGGGACGCAGGCCTAAAATTTTGATCTTGCCAAACGATTCAAATGGGAACACTATTCGATAAAGATCAGCAAGAAATGGGATCTCTTGGGGGGATTCGCAAATGGTCTCGGGTTGAGGAGCCTGTCATGTATCACTTGCGCAATTCTTCCGTGCACTTGCCGAAATCCGCCGCCGGCCGCACCCGCGACGCCGGCTCCCTGGAACGGGGCTAGCCATGTTCGGCTGGATCACCCGTTTCAGTATGCAGTTCCGCATCCTGGTTCTCGCCATGGCGGCCGGACTCATTGCCTTCGGGGTAGTGAACATCCCCCACGTCGCCATCGACAGCATGCCCGAGTTCGCCCCGGCCCACGTCGAGATCCAGACCGAGGCCCTGGGCCTCTCAGCTGCCGAAGTTGAACAGCTCATCACTGCTCCGATGGAAGCCGACCTCCTTAACGGGGTGGCGTGGCTCGATGAAATCCGGTCCAAATCCGTTCCCGGCCTGTCCTCCATCGAGCTTGTGTTCGAGCCGGGCACCGACCTTCTGCGCGCGCGCCAGCTCGTGGCCGAACGCATGACCCAGGCCCACGCGCTGCCGAACGTCTCGGCGCCGCCGCTGATCATGCAGCCGTTGTCGTCCACCAGCCGCGTCCTTATGGTCAGGATGAGCTCCAAAGAGCTATCCGGGATCGAAATGTCGGTCCTGGCACGGTGGAAGATCAAGCCGCGGTTGATCGGTATTCCCGGGGTCGCCAACGTTTCCATTTGGGGACAGCGCGAGCAGCAGCTCCAGGTAGAGGTGACCCCCACGCAGCTGCGTGACAAGGGCATCACGCTCGAACAGGTCATCAAGACCACCGGCAACGCTGTCTGGGTGTCGCCGCTGAGCTTCCTCGAGGCGTCCACCCCCGGCACGGGCGGGTTCGTGGAGTCGCCGAGCCAACGCCTGGGCATCCAGCACGTGCTGCCCATCCGAACGCCGGAGGACCTGGCCAAGGTCAGCGTCGAAGACGCCGGATCTCCCATGCTCCTGGGTGACATTGCCCAGGTGAAGGAGGACCACCAGCCGCTGATCGGCGATGCCGTCGTCGGCCAGGATGCGGGCCTCCTGCTGGTCGTGGAGAAGTTCCCCGGAGCCAGCACGCTGCAGGTCACCAAGGACCTCGAGGCTGCGCTGAACGACATGCAGCCCGGGCTTTCCGGGATCCAGATGGACACGTCCGTCTTCCGGCCCGCCTCCTTCCTGCAGGATGCCGTGGACGAACTCGGCCTGGCGCTGCTCGTGAGCCTCATGATCGCCGTCCTGCTCTTCTGGGCCCTGTTCCGTTCCTGGCGGGTGGCCGTGATCGCCCTCGTCGCGATCAGCACCACCGTCATGGCCGCGGGAGTGGTGCTCTACTTACTCGACTCCACACTGAACATCTCAATCCTCGCCGGCATCTTGCTGGGCGTCTCCGTGATTGTCGGAGACATCGTGGAGGATGTGCAGGCGCAGCGGCGCCGGCCGTTGCGGACCACCGAGACCGAGACAGATGCCACCATCAGGTTCCGCATGGTCCAGCTTGTCCGCAGCGTCCGCACACCGCTGTTCCACGGGTCCCTCATCATGGCCCTCGCGCTCGTACCGACGCTGTTCGTCACAGGAGTCGGCGGTGCGTTCTTCCAGCCCCTCTTCTGGTCCCTGGCGTTGGCGCTTGCCGTGTCAATGCTGGTGGGCTTGTCCGTGACACCGGTACTGGCGTATCTCCTGCTTCCCGGTGAGAAAGCCGGGCGGGCGGACTCGCCCGGTGTTGTCCGGGCCAGGTCCACCTACGACAGGGCACTCGAGGGGGCACGTTCCCGCCGCACCCTCGGCATTGTCGCTGTCGCCGTCGTTGGACTGCTGGGGCTCGCCGCGGCATCGCAGCTGGTCGGGAACCGGGCGGTCGTGCCGACGATTCCGGACCGGACACTCCTGGTGCAGTGGGACTCGATGGCAGGCACGTCCAACGACGAGGTGCGTCGGGTGGCGTCCAAAGCGTCCGACGAACTGCGGACCCTGCCGGGTGTCTCGGGAGTTGGCGGCCACATCGGCCGCGCCATTTCCTCCGACCAGGTTGTCGGGAACAGTTCCGCGGAACTCTGGGTGTCCATCACCCCGGACGCCGACTTCAGCGAAACGGAGCAGGCGGTCCGTGACGTCGTCCAGGGCTACCCCGGCATCGCCCACAACGTGGTGAACTACTCCCAGCAGCAGATCGGCCAGGAGCGCAGCAGCATGGATCCCGGATTCGCCGTCCGCGTCTACGGAACAGACTTGCCCGTCCTGCGCGAGAAGGCTGAAGAGGTCCGCCGGGCCATCGAAAAGGTCGACGGCGTGAAGAACCCGACGATCAACGCCAGCGCCATGACGCCCATCGTCGAAGTCGAGGTCAACCTCGAAGCGGCGCAGAAGGTCGGTATCAAACCCGGCGACGCACGCCGCGCCGCTGCCGCCCTGATGCAAGGCATCGTCGTCGGCAACCTCTTCGAACAGCAGAAGGTCTTCGAAGTGGTGGTGCGCGGCGCGGTGGACGTCCGGGATGACCTGACCAGCATCCGTGAGCTCCTGCTGGACACGCCCAGCGGCGGCCAGGTCCAGCTGGGCCAAATCGCCGACATCCGGCTCGTTCCCAATGAAGTCGTGATCCTGCACGATGACACCTCACGCCGGATCGACGTGGTGGCCGAGGTCAGCGGACGTCCGCTCGCGGATATCCAGCGCGACATCAACGCGGCGATCGAGCAGATCCAGTTCCCGCTGGAATACCACGCCGAAATCCCCATGAAGTACAGTGAACAGCTCGCCGGGGACGCCATGGTTCTGTGGATCGGCGCGGCTGCCCTCCTGGGAATCCTGCTCCTTCTCCAGACAGCGGTGCGGAGCTGGAAGCTGGCGCTTGCCATCTTCCTGTCCCTGCCGGCCGCGCTGGCCGGGGCCGCCGTGGCAGCTTGGATCGCGGGAGGCGCCATCAGTGTGCTGGCGCTCACGGCCTTTGCCGCGGTGCTGGCCGTTGCCGCCCGCAACGCGGCGCTGCTCTCCGCCCGGACGGATGAACTGTGGCGGGCCGCCCCGCACGAATCCCCTGACAAGGTCATCATGATGGCGGCCCGGGACCGGGTCTCGCCCATTCTGAAGGCAGCCCTGATCACGGTGGCGATCCTGATCCCGCCGGGACTCTTCGGCGGCGCCGTCGGCGGGTCCTTCCTGGGCCCGATGGCCCTGATCATCGTCTGCGGACTCATCACGACAACTCTCATCGGGATCTTCGTACTCCCCCTGCTCGCACTCTGGTTCGGACCCGGTTCCGCCCCGGAAGAGTGGGCCGAAGTGTACGAGGCCGAAGTTCCCGTCCAGCCCGTTACGCAGGAAAAGGTGGAAGCAAAATGACCAGCCAACAGCCCTCGCGGCGCCTGCCCCTGGCGGCCGCTGTATGCGCAGCACTTCTGTTCGCGTTGCCCGCATGTGCCCAGACGACGGCGGCGGCCCCCGCCGCCGTTTCGGCCAACGAACCCGCCAAGGTGGAGAAGAATGCCGCAACGGGCATCGCGAAACTGACGTTGACGGAGAAGGGAATCGAGCGCCTCGACCTGAAGACCGACACCGTCAAGGCCGGAAAGGGTAAGGACGTCGTCGTGCCCTACTCAGCCCTGCTCTACGACGCGAGCGGAAAAACCTGGGTGTACACCAACCCGGCCCCGCGGGTCTACCAGCGGCAGCCGGTCACGGTAGCCAAGGTGGAGGACGGAGTGGTCACGGCCTCGGCCGGGCCCGCGGTCGGCACCGCAATCGTGACCGTCGGCGCGGCTGAACTCTTCGGCGCTGAATTCGATACGGCGCACTGACATGCGCCGGATTGTCGCTGCAAGCCTGAGGTTCCGGTCGATCATCATTGCGATGGCGGCCGCCCTCATGATCGTGGGCGGCGCGCAACTCAGCAGCGCTTCGGTGGATGTTTTCCCGGAGTTTGCACCGCCGCGTGTCGAGGTCCAGACGGCATGTCTGGGTCTCACTGCCTCCGAAGTCGAGGAACTCGTAACGGTTCCGATGGAGCAGGCCTTCAACGGCATAGACGGCCTGGACCAGATGCGGTCGAAGTCTGTGTCGCAGTTGTCCGCCATCGTGATGGAGTTCAAGCCGGGGACCGATCTGCTCACCGCCCGGCAGCTGGTGTCGGAGCGGATGGCAACGGTCATACCGACCCTGCCGACCTGGGCCGCGCCGCCGGTGATGCTCCAGCCGCTGTCCTCCACCAGCCGTGTCATGAAGATCGGACTCTCCTCCGAGACCCGCTCCCTGATCGAAATGTCCATGGTTTCCTACTGGAACATCCGGGCACACCTGCTGCGGGTGCCGGGCGTGGCGAACGTGGCGATCTGGGGCGAACGCCTCCAGATGCTCCAGGTCCAGGTTGATCCGACCAAACTGGCAGCCAACAACGTGACGCTGGAAAACGTCATGAACTCCACGTCCGACGCCTTGGACGCCGGCCTGCTCAAGTACTCCCCCGGTGCCTTGATCGGCACCGGAGGGGCGCTGGAAACACCCAGCCAGAGCATGTCCATCAGGCACGTACAACCCATCACGTCTCCGGCGGACCTTGCCCAGGTGCCACTGGAGGAACGCGAAGGACTGCCTCCCCTGAAGCTCGCCGACGTGGCAACCGTCGTGGAGGACCACCAGCAACTGATCGGTGACGCGGTCATCAATGGCGGCCCCGGACTGATGCTGATCGTCGAAAAGCTGCCGTGGGGCAACACCCTCGAAGTCACCCGCGGGGTCGAGGAAGCGCTCAAGGAACTGCAGCCCGGCCTGACCGGAATCGCAGTCGACACCACCCTGTTCCGGCCCGCCTCGTTCATCGAGGAATCGCTCGGCAACCTGAGCCTCGCGCTGCTGCTGGGCTGCTTCCTGGTGGTCCTGGTGCTGAGCGTCTTCCTGTTCCAATGGCGGACAGCCCTGGTGAGCGTGACGGCGATCCCGTTGTCGCTGATGGCAGCGGCCCTGGTGCTGTACTGGACCGGGGGCACGATTAATACGATGGTGCTTGCGGGGCTGGTGATTGCCGTCGGGGTCGTGGTGGACGATGCCATCATCGACGTCGAGAACATCGTCAGGCGGCTCCGGCACCACCGCGCCAGCGGCGGGACCGAAAGCACCGCCCGCGTGGTCGTCAACGCCTCTCTGGAAGTCCGCGGCCCCATCGTCTACGCCACACTGATTATCGTTGCCGCCACGGTGCCGATCTTCTTCCTGGACGGCCTGACGGGCGCCTTCTTCCGGCCCCTGGCGACCGCCTACACCCTGGCGGTGATGGCGTCCATGCTGGTGGCCCTCACGGTCACGCCGGCCATGGCGTACATCTTCCTGCGCAATGCCAAACTCGAAGACCGCGATCCGCCGGTGGTCCGGGTCCTCAAGCGCTGGTACGGCGCCGCCCTGCGTCCCATTGTGAAACGCCCGCTCCCGGGCTACCTCGCGGTGGCGGCACTCGGCGTCGTCGGAATCATAGCGGCCCCGCTCCTGGGCCAGTCACTGTTGCCCTCGTTCAAGGAACGTGACTTCCTCATGCACTGGGTCACGCAACCCGGCACCTCCAACGCCGAGGAAGTGCGCGTCAGCCAACTGGCCTGCCAGGAGCTGATGACCATTCCAGGCGTCAACAACTGCGGGTCCCACATCGGTCAGGCCTTCGCCGCCGATGAGGTGGTGGGAGTCAACTTTGGCGAGAACTGGATCAGCGTTGACCCCTCGGTCGACTACGACAAGACCCTGGCCTCCATCCAGCAGGTCGTGGACGGGTATCCCGGCATTCACCGGGACGTCCAGACCTACCTCAAGGAACGTGTCCGCGAGGTGCTCACCGGTACGGGCTACTCGATCGTGGTCCGCGTGTACGGCGATGACCTGGACACGCTGAAGAAGCAGGCGGACAAGGTCAAGACTGCCCTGGCCGGCATCGAGGGTGCCATCGGAGCCAAAGTCGCACTCCAGGTCAACGTTCCGCAGGTGGACGTCGAGGTGAACCTGGACGCCGCCAACCGCTACGGCCTGAAGCCCGGTGACGTCCGCCGTGCCGCAGCCACCCTGGTATCCGGCGAGGAGGTCGGCGACGTCTACCGGGACGGCAAGGCCTTTGACGTCCAGGTCTGGAGTCCTCCGGCGATCCGGACCAGCGTCACAAGCATCGAGAACCTGCCGCTGGACACTCCCAGCGGGCAGAAGATCCGGGTGGCCGATGTCGCCAAGATCACGGTAAAGCCCACTCCCAACGTCATTGAGCGTTCGGAAGGGTCCCGCCGCCTCGATGTCAGCGCCAACGTCAAGGAAGGCGATCTGGCCAAAGTCGTCGAAAAACTCGAATCCGATCTCAAGTCCGTGGAGTTCCCCACCGGATACAGCGCCGAGATTCTGGGCGAATACGCGGAGCGGCAGGCCGCCTCGCAGCGGCTTCTCCTCTTCGCGATGGGCGCCCTGGTTGTGGTGTTCCTCCTGCTCCAGGCGGCATTCCGGAGCTGGCGGCTTGCCGTTCTGGGCATCCTGACGCTGCCGGTGGCACTGGTGGGCGGGGTGATCGCCGCGCACATGAGCGGCGGAATCCTGTCCCTCGGGTCGCTGGTCGGGTTCCTGACAGTGATGGGCATCGCCGCCCGCAACGGCATCCTGCTCATCAACCACTGCCAGCACCTGGAGCAGTTCGAAGGCGTGCCGTTCGGCCGGGACCTGGTCCTGCGGGGCGCAGCCGAACGCCTGTCACCAATCCTGATGACCACGCTCGCCACCGCACTCGCCCTGGTCCCGCTGGTGGTGATGGGCAACCGCCCCGGCCATGAGATCGAGCATCCTATGGCCGTGGTGATCCTGGGTGGACTGGTGACATCGACACTGGTCAACCTGTTCATCGTTCCATCGCTCTACTTGCGGTTCGCCAAGAAGGGTCCGGCACGTCATGACCGTCAGCCCCGCGAGCCGGAACCTGTATCAGCCGTATAGCAACAACTACCAACAATGAGAGGCCAGTCAGATGACTCCACTATCTAAGAGATTTACCGCTTACGGCTCCGCGGTCTTGCTGGTGGTGGCGTCGCTGACGGCGGCGACGGCGGCCGCGGCGACGGCAGCCACCGCGCCGGCGGTCGCCCGTTCCCAGGAACTGTGCGGCCCCGGCTCGGCGATCAAATTCAACCGCGGCGCCTTCCCGTCCAGGCCGGAGATTGACAACAAGTGGTTCCCCCTCGAACCCGGCACGCAGTACACCACCACCGGCAAAGTAGTCTCCCCGGACGGGACAACCACCCGCAAGGTTGTCAGCACGGTCACGGGGCTGACCAAGGTGATCGACGGGGTGAAGACCATCGCGATTTGGGACCGGGACTACTCCGACGGTGAGCTCGCGGAATCGGAACTTGCCTTCTTCGCCGAGACACGGAAGGGAGACGTGTGGCTCTTCGGCGAATATCCGGAGGAGTACGAGAACGGGAAGCTTGTGGGCGCGCCAAGTACGTTCATCAGCGGCATCGACAAGGCCCAGGCGGGCATCGCCATGCAGAGCCACCCGCGCCTGAAGACCCCCGCCTACCCCCAGGCCTACGCACCCAGCGTGGACTTCCTGGACTGCGGTGATGTGTTCGCGAAGGACCAACGCGTCTGCGTCGCCACTGGTTGCTACAGCGATGTGCTGGTCATCGATGAGTTCAACCCGCTGGACCCGCCAAGCGCCGGCCACCAGCGAAAGTTCTATTCCAAGCACACGGGTCTGATCAAGGTCACGGCCGTGGGCGGAGAGGACCAGGAGTTCCTGAATCTCGTCAAGATCAAGAAGCTCAGCCGCTCCGAGCTGAAGAGCGTCAACGAGCAGGCACTGCAGATCGACCGCCGGGGCTACACGGTCAGCAAGGACGTCTACGCGAAGACGCCGCGCGCTGAGGTGGCACGTGGCTACGACGGCCACCACTACCACTAACGGCCCTGCCGCTCCCGTGCAATAGACAAAGGAGCCCCGGCCGGGATCTTCCCGGCCGGGGCTCCTTTGTGGGCGCCTACTTCACGTCGTCGTCAACCCAGTCCATCGACTTGGTGACGGCCTTCTTCCAGAGACGCATCTGGCGTTCCCGCTCGCCCTGGTCCATTTGCGGCTCCCACCGCTTGTCCTCGGCCCAGTTGGCCGAGCACTCGCCCAGGTCCTTCCAGAATCCGACCGCCAGGCCGGCCGCGTAGGCTGCTCCCAGCGCCGTCGTCTCGACCACCTTCGGACGGATGACCGGCACGCCGAGGATGTCCGCCTGGAACTGCATCAGGGCGTCGTTGGCGACCATGCCGCCGTCGACCTTCAGCTCCGTCAGCGGCACGCCGGAGTCGGCGTTGACGGCGTCCAGCACCTCACGGGTCTGGAAGGCGGTGGCCTCCAGCGCCGCGCGGGCGATATGGGCCTTGGTCACAAAGCGGGTCAGGCCCACAATGGCGCCACGGGCGTCCGAGCGCCAGTACGGCGCGAAGAGGCCGGAGAACGCCGGCACAATGTACACGCCGCCGTTGTCCGCCACCGAGGCCGCGAGGGTCTCGACCTCCGGGGCGCTGCCGATCATGCCGAGGTTGTCCCGCAACCACTGGATCAAGGAACCGGTGACGGCAATGGAGCCCTCCAGCGCGTAGTGCGGCGCCGCGTCGCCGAGCTTGTAACCGACGGTGGTCAGCAGCCCGTTCTTGGAATGGATAATCTCCTCGGCCGTGTTGAAGATCAGGAAACAGCCCGTGCCGTAGGTGTTCTTGGCTTCCCCGGCATCGAACGCCGCCTGCCCGAACGTGGCCGCCTGCTGGTCGCCCAGGATGCCGGCCACAGGAACCTCGCGCAGCAGCTGCGAGGTGTGGACTGTGCCGTAGACCTCGGAGGAGGACTTGATGGTCGGCATCATGGAGGCCGGGACGCCGAACGCGTCCAGAATCTCCTGGTCCCACGACAGCGTCTCAAGGTCCATGAACATGGTCCGTGAGGCGTTGGTCACGTCGGTGACGTGCACTCCGCCGTCGGTCCCGCCGGTCAGGTTCCAGAGCACCCAGCAGTCGGTGTTGCCGAAGACGAGGTCGCCGGCCTCCGCCTTGGCCCGGGCGCCCTCGACGTTGTCCAGGATCCACTTGATCTTGGTGCCCGAGAAGTAGGTCGCCAGCGGCAGGCCCACCTTCTGCTTGAAGCGTTCTACGCCGCCGTCCTTGGCGAGTTCGTCCACGATCGGCTGAGTACGGGTGTCCTGCCACACGATGGCGTTGTAGATCGCCTCGCCGGTGGTCTTGTCCCACACCACCGCTGTTTCGCGCTGGTTGGTGATGCCGACGGCGGCGATGTCGTGCCGGGTCAGGTTCGCCTTGGACAGGGCCGAGCCGATCACTTCGCGGGTGTTGTTCCAGATTTCAGCGGGGTTGTGCTCCACCCAGCCGGGCTGGGGGAAGATCTGCTCATGCTCCATCTGGCCGGAGGAGACGATGCTGCCGCTGTGGTCAAACACGATGGCTCGGGTGCTCGTGGTGCCCTGGTCGATTGCAACTACGTACTGGTTCATATTGACGTCCTTGTCTGTTTGGCGTGGCAGTTGTACTGACGGTTGAACGGGCGGTTAGTGAGGGATGACGGGGATGATGATCGGCACGACAGCTGCCACGAGGCCGCCCAGGGCGCCCCCGATGAGGGGACCGACGACCGGGATCCAGGAGTAGCTCCAGTCGCTGGAGCCCTTGCCCTTGATGGGGAGCAATGCGTGCGCGATGCGGGGGCCCAGGTCACGGGCGGGGTTGATGGCGTAGCCGGTGGGGCCGCCGAGCGAAACACCGATGCCGACGACCAGCAGGGCCACAGACAGCGGGCCGAGTCCGGATGGCGTCCCGCCGAAGGTCAGGATGACGAACACGAGGACAAAGGTGCCGATGATCTCGGTGATCAGGTTCCACTGGTTGGAGCGGATCGCCGGGCCGGTGGAGAAGACGGCCAGCTGGCTGGCGGGCTCCTGCTCGAGATCAAAGTGCTGCTTGTGGGCCAGCCACATCACGACGGCGCCGAGGAAGGCACCGGTCAGTTCACCGCCGAAGTAGGTCAGGGTTGAGGCGAAGTCGACCGGAACGCCGGGAGCGTACAACTTCTTGCCGTTGACCAGCAGGCCAAAAGTCACGGCAGGGTTCAGGTGCGCACCTGAGATGGCGGCAACATAGACACCGGAGAAGACGGCAATGCCCCATCCCCAGGTCACCATCAGGAACCCGCCGTTGTTGCCCTTGGTGCCTTTGAGCGCAACGTTGGCCACCACGCCGCAACCCAGCAGGGTCAGCATGGCGGTACCGAATAATTCGGATAGGAAAACTATTCCAAGAGACATCTTTGACTCCTCTATTTTCTGTTGTCGGCGTCCGCGAGTTTGGAAGCCGTGGGGCCGGCAGCATGTTCGTGCTGCCGGCCAGCCACTGCGCCGGCCGCCAGGGCGGACCGCGCAGTGCTTGCACCCGGGCTTCCCTGCCCGGGCACGCAAGCAATATCAGGCGACCAGGCTGTGGACCCGGACACCGTGGAACCGCTGTAGCACCTCCTGTGCGTGGCTGATCTCTGAGGCCCGGCGCGCCGCGTCCCAGCCGAGCGGTCCGGAAAGGATGTCCGCGACTTCGTTGAGCAGTTCCCCGGTCACCAGGCCGCGAAAGGCCAGGGACGTGCGGCGGATGAGTACGTCCACGAGGTGGCCGATCTGCTCATGGGCGGCCATGAACTCCAGTTCCCGGGTGCTCAGCTCGCGGGTGGAATGCAGCAGCCTGTCCTGCTCGCCGGCCGCGGCCCCGTCCAGGAAGCGGATGACTTCTTCGGCGCGGGTCCCGTAGCGGGTCAGCAGCCCGGTGACGCGGGCGGCGTCGCGGCCGGCCGACATGTGGGCCTTGATCCAGCGCTGGACGCCGTCCTCGCTGTCCGGGAAGCCGGCGCCGCCGCCGATGGCGAGCTTCGCCGTCGAAACCTTCCGTTCCATACCGAGTTCGGCCAGGACGTCGTTGCTCAGGTGCTCGGCGAGGGCCCGGAACGTGGTCCACTTGCCGCCCACGAGGCTGAGGACGGCGCCGTCCGCCGCCGCACGGCGTTCGATCCGATAGTCCCTGCTGACGAAGCCGGGCTGGGTCGCGTCGTGCTTCGGAAGCGGGCGAACACCGGAGAACGAGTAGACAATCTGGTCGCGGCCCACCGGGATGTCCGGGAACACGTGGCCGATCAGGTCAAAGAAGTAATCGATTTCTGCCTCAGTGCACACGGCGTCCTGGGCCATGTCGGCGTCGACGTCGGTGGTGCCGACCAGGACGCGGTCCCCCATCGGGTAGATCAGCACGATCCGGCCGTCGGTGTGCTCGAAGAAGATTTCGCGGCCGTTGCACGCCGCGAGCAGCTCCGGATGGTCCAGCACGATGTGCGAACCCTTGGTTCCGCCCATGAACGACGACGCCGCCCCCATCGCCTCGTTGGTCAGGTCGACCCAGGCGCCGGTGGTGTTCACGACGACGTCGGCAGTGAAGTCGAACACCTCGCCGGTCAGTTCATCGCGCAGCTGGACAGTAGTTCCTGGAGTGCCGGGGGTTCCTGGGGTGCCGGGGGTTCCGGGGGTGCCGGGGGTTCCGGGGGTGCCGGGGGTTCCGGAGCCGCCCAGCGAGACCAGGGAGACGTAATTGCTGGCGCGGGCGTGGCTGTCCGCGCCGCCGGCCTTCTCGCCGTCCTGGAGCACGTCGAGGGTGAGGCGCTCGGGGTTGTGGACGGAGGCGTCGAAGTAAGTGGCCGCGTACTTGATCCCGGGGTGCAGGCGGGGCAGCTCGGCCAGCGCGCGCTTGCGTCCGCGGAACTGGTGGCGCGGAACCGTGCCGCCGTCGCGGGAGAAGAAGTCGTACATGCTCAGGCCGAGCTTGATCAGGAACGCCCCGCGTTCGGTGTGCTTGCCCTGCTTGTGGGTCAGGAAGCGCATGGGGGCGGCCAGGACCCCGGAGAAGGTGCTGAAGATCGGGATCGTGGTCTGCAGCGGCTTGACGTAGTGCGGCGCGATCCGCAGAAGCCTGTTGCGTTCGGTCACCGACTCCTGGACAAGGCGGAACTCGCCGTTTTCGAGGTACCGGATGCCGCCGTGGATCATGTGGGAAGAGGCGCCGCTGGCACCCTGGCAGTAATCGCCGCGCTCAACGAGCGCCACATCCACGCCCTGCAGCGCAAGGTCACGGAACGTTCCGACCCCGTTGATTCCCCCTCCGATGATCAGAACCTGCGCGTGCCGCCGCGTCCGAAGCTTCTGCACCGAGGCGCGATCGTTCGCCGGTGCGCCGACTGAGTCCTTCTGTCCCAAAATTGCTCCCTTGGGTTTGATTCTGTGCGGCGCGCCCGTGGCGCGGCGCCGTTCAACACTATTCTTTGGACTAATGGAAAATGGAGTCAAGCACTATGCACAAACGTGCAGATGGGAAAAGTCATGATGCAATCACGCCAGTCCGACGCCCTCCGCGCGGCCCAGCTGTATTACCTGCAGGACCTGACCATGGACGCCATCGCCCGCGAGCTCCGGACGTCCCGGTCCACGGTTTCCCGGCTGTTGTCCGCGGCGCGCGATTCGGGTCTGGTGCAGATCCAGATCCGCAGCCCGCTGGACACCGGGCCCGAACTCGAGGGCATGATCCGCGCCGAATACAAGGTGGATGTCCATGTCGTTCCGGTGGTGGACACCCTCAATGAGGCGGAAACACTGGACCGCGTGGCCATGCAGGCAGCCCGGACGATCGGACCGCTGGTGGACTCCAACGCCATCATCGGCGTCGCATGGGGCTCCACCCTGAGCGCCGTGAGCCGGCACCTGACGCGCAAGATCACCCACGACAGCGTGATCGTCCAGCTCAACGGCGCCGGGAATATGCAGACCACCGGTATCACCTATGCCTCGGACATCATGCGGCGGTTCGGCAGCGCCTACGGAGCACGGGTGGAACAGTTTCCCGTGCCGGCCTTCTTCGACCACGCCGCGACCAAAAAGGCCATGTGGAATGAGCGGAGTGTTCAGCGGATCCTGGAGCTGCAGGCCCGGATGAGCATCGCGATCTTTGGTGTCGGATCGGTCGACGCCGACTACCCCAGCCACGTCTACGCCGGCGGCTACCTCGATGAAGACGACTTGAACGTCCTGGCGAACTCCGATGTGGTGGGCGATGTTGCCACGGTGTTCTTCCGCGCCGACGGGTCCTCGGACGGCATCACTCTCAACGCGCGCTCCACCGGCCCGGACCTGGCCCAGCTCCGCCAGGTCCGGCGCCGCATCTGCGTGGTGTCCGGTGCTTCCAAAATCAACGGGCTCAGGGGCGCGCTGGCGGCAGGACTGGCCACCGACCTGATCCTGGACGAGGCCAGCGCCCGCAGGCTCGTCCGGTTCGACGGACTGGGCTGAGCGGCTGCGGGGCAGCATGACCGGTGCGGCTGGCGGCAACGGCGGTCCGGCACTCTCCAGCGCCAGTGGGTAAAGTCTTTGTCATGAGACTCTCCCCCCGGCTGACCCTGAACAACGGAGTATTGATCGACCGGCTGGGGTTCGGGCTGTACAAGGTCCCCCCGGGCGACGCCGCCAGCCTGGTGACCATGGCGGTCGAGACCGGCTACCGGCACTTCGACACCGCCGCCATGTACGGCAACGAGACCGGCGTCGGCAAGGGAATCGGTGCCCTGTCCGGATTTGAGGGCACCGGAGGCGGGCCCGGGGAAACCGCACCCTACGTCTCCCGCGAGGACCTCTTCATCACCACCAAGGTCTGGAATGACGACCACGGCTACGACGCCACCATGCGTGCGTTCGACACCTCCATGTCCAACCTCGGCCTGGAATACATCGACCTCTACCTGATCCATTGGCCGTGCGCGCGCCGTGGCCTGTTCCCGGAAACGTACCGGGCCTTGGAGACGCTGTACCGCGAGGGCAAGGTCCGCGCAATCGGCGTCTCCAACTTCCAGCCGCAGCACCTGGACCGGCTCCTGGAAACGGCGGAGGTGGTGCCCGCCGTGAACCAGATCGAACTTCATCCCTGGCTGCAGCAGGATGAACTGCGGGAAAAGCATGAGCTGCTGGGCATCCGCACCGAGGCGTGGAGTCCTTTGGGCCGCGGCCAGGTCCTGAAGGACCCGGTGATCCTGGCCCTGGCGGCCGAACACGACCGCACACCGGCACAGATCATCCTGCGCTGGCACCTGCAGCTGGGCAATATCGCCATCCCCAAGGCCAGCTCGTCCGGCCGGATCCGCGAGAACTTCGAGGTCTTCGACTTTGAGCTCTCCCCGCTGGATATGACGGAGGTCGGCGGCCTCGAACGCGGCTTCCGGACCGGCTCCCACCCCGACAACGTCGCATAGGATTCGAACAAATGGAACAAGTGGATACCGGGTCCTCACGCACGCCCCTCTTCAGCGGCGGACTCGACGCCCGCACCCGGGCCGCGTCCGTTGAGGTTGACGGGGCCCGGATCGCGTACTGGGTCTACGAACCCGCCGAGGTCACCACCGAAACGCGCACCATCCTGGTGGTGCACGGGTTCCGCGGCGACCACCACGGCCTGCTCCGGGTAGCCGACCAGCTGACGGACATGCGCCTGATCATGCCGGACCTGCCGGGCTTCGGCAGCTCGGCCGCCTTCGCGGGAACCGGGCACAGCGTTGCCGGCTACAGCCAGTTCCTTGGCGGTTTCATGGCTGCTCTGGGACTGGGCGCGGACACGGTCCTGCTGGGGCATTCGTTCGGTTCGATCATCGCCAGCCATTTCGTGGCGGCCAACCCGGGTGCCGTGGCCGAGCTGATCCTGGTCAATCCCATCGCGGCGCCCGCCCTCGAAGGGCCCAAGGGCCTGATGACGAAGCTTGCGGTGCTCTACTACGAGGCCGCCGCATGCCTTCCCCAGCGGCTCGGGCTGGCTCTGCTGCGCAGCCAGGCGATCGTGCGGGTGATGAGCGTGACCATGGCCAAGACCGGGGACAAGGACATCCGCCGGTTCGTGCACGCCCAGCACAGTGCCTATTTTTCCTCCTTCGCGGACCGGGAGAGCCTGCTTCAGGCCTTCAAGGCCTCGGTGGGCAGCAACGTCACCGAGGTGGCCGGCGACCTGACGCTGCCGGTGCTGCTGATCGCGGGAGAGAAGGACGAGATCGCCATGCTGGCGGACCAGTACAAACTCGCGGCGCGGCTGCCGGACGGGAAGCTGGAGGTCATTCCCGGCGTCGGGCACCTGATCCACTACGAAACCCCCGAGCCCGCTGCCCGCTACATCCGACGCTTCCTAAAGGACCACGCCGCGTGAAAATTCTTATTGATGCCCGCTTCACCCGGTTGGACCACCACGACGGCATCAGCCGCTACGGCGCCAGCCTGATCGCGGCGGCCGCCAGGATCGCCGACGTCTCGATGCTGATCAGCGACACCCGCCAGCTCGCGCTCCTGCCCGACGTTCCGTACACCCTGATCAACAGCCCGCTCTCCCCGGCCGAACTCTTCGTGGCGGCCAAGGTCAACAAGCTGGGCGCCGACGTGGTGGTATGCCCCATGCAGACCATGGGCAGCTGGGGCCGGAAGTACGCCCTTGTGCTGACCCTGCACGACCTCATCTACTACGAGCACCCCACCCCTCCCGGATTCCTGCCGGCCCCCGTCAGGGTCCTGTGGCGCCTGTACCACAAGGCCTTCTGGCCCCAGCGGCTCCTGCTGAACCGGGCGGACATCGTGGCGACGATCAGCTCCACCACGGCGGCCCTGATGGCGAAGTACCGGCTCACCCGGCGTCCGGTCAGGATTGTCGGCAACGCCCCCCAGCACGGCCACACCCCGCGCGATCCCGGGGCGGGGGCCGACAAGACGCTGCTCTACATGGGTTCATTCATGCCCTACAAGAACGTGGAGACCATGGTCCGCGGCATGGCGGAACTCCCCGACATGACCCTGCATCTGCTCAGCCGCATCACGCCCGAGCGGCGGGCCGAACTCGAGGCCCTGGCTCCGGAGGGCGCAAGCATCGTTTTCCACAACGGGGTGACCGACGCCGAGTATGAGGCCCTTTTGGCACGCACCACCGCCCTGGTCAGCCTGTCCCGGGCCGAGGGCTACGGACTGCCGCTCGTCGAGGCCATGTCCCACGGCACGCCGGTGATTGCCAGCGACATCCCGATCTTCCGGGAGGTTGGTGACGACGCCGTCAGCTACGTGCATCCGGACTCCCCGGCGGAGTTTGCCGAGGCGGTGCGCACGCTCGAGGACCCCGCCCTGTGGAAGGCACGGTCCCGCCGTTCAGTGGAGCGGGCCGCAGACTTCAGCTGGGATGAGTCGGCGCGGCGGCTCGTGGCCGTCGCCGAAGAGGCCGTCGCGCTCCGGAACCGGCCCCGCGACCGGAAATAGCCGGAACGGCTGTAAGTGGCCGTCGCGGAGATCCACTCCGCGCCCCACCCGCAGCGAGGCCGGGATGACGCCGGTGTTGCGGGCCCCGACCACCCATTTGCCGCAGAGGGCCGCAATACGGACCCTCATTCTGGCCGTCTGTGGCGAATGGCCGCCGGCAGGCGCGCCCGTTGTACAGAGGGACCGCCGTGCCGGTGGGGCCACGTGAGCCGCGGGGACGCAATGGAATGTCCTACAGGACGTCGACGCCGTCCAGGCGCAGTTGCACCGGGTCGTCGCTGCGCTTGGCTGCGGCCGCCGCCTTGACGGCCCGCATGACGGCCGTGGCAGCCGCGGCCTGGGCGTAGGGGATGAACAGCAGGGTCCGGACCTCCTCGCCGGAGTCCCGGGGCACAGCATCTCGGGGCACAGCATCCCGCGGCGGCGTGCGGCCTGCCCCCGCGGCCGCCGGCAGAATGACGGGCGCGGGCCCGGCGGTCCGGAGGACGGTTCCCTGCGCCGCCAGCCGCTGCTGAATGGCATCCGTGAAATGGCCGACGGCGGTCCTGCCGCCGGTGACGGAGGCGACCCGCACGGCGGGCGGCAGCTGCAGCTCCTGCCGCAGTGCCAGTTCCCGGCTGGCGTATCCGGCGGGATCCCAGCGCAGCAGGGCGCCAACCCCGGCGGCGTCGTCGGCCGTGATGACTACCAGGCCGCCCTCGGAAGCGGGCCGCACCAGGGCCGCGGCGTTGAACCAGCGGCGGACCGCGTCCTCCCCCGCCCTCAGGTTTTCCCGGCGCAGCAGCGAGTCGCCGTCGAGCAGCAGGGCTGCGGCGTACCCGCCGAAGGCCACCGGTTCGGCACCGACGGTGGCCACCACGAGAGCCGCGGTCCCCGCAACAGTGGCCTTGATCTGGTCCCCGGAGGAGGTGACGACCGGTTTCCCCGGAAACGCACGGCCCAGCTCCTCCGCGGTGCGGAGGGCTCCCGTGGCGCCGCGCCTTAGCCTGGCGCCGTTGCACGTGCCGCAGCGCCAGGCCGGGGCAGGGGCCGAGCACCAGCGGCATTGCGGCACGGCGCTGCTCCCGGCCGGGCCGGCGATCGCCAGGGGGCCGCTGCAGGCGGTGCAGCGGGCCGGTTCACGACAGGTGTCGCACACCAGCGAGGGGGCGTAGCCGGCGCGGGCCACCTGGACCAGGACCGGACCCCGTTCCAGGCCCTCCTTGGCGGCCCGCCAGGCCGCACCGGGGAGCCTGGCGATCCGGGCGAGCGGGTCATGCTCGAGTTCGTAGCTGTCGGCTGTGTTCAGGACCCGCGGGACCGTCCGCCGCACGACGGCCCGGTCAGCTTCCACGGCCTGGGCCCAGCCGGAGGCGACCAGCCGCTCCGTTTCGGTGCTGCGCGAATGGGCCGCGAGCAGGCACGCGGCCCCTTCCTGGCCGGCCCGGAGCAGGAGGACTTCGCGGGTGTGCGCGTACGGGGAGCGCTGCTCGATGTGGAGGTCGTCGCCGTCGTCCCAGCAGATGACGAGCCCGAGGTTCGGCACCGGTGCGTAGGCCGCGGACCGCGTGCCCACGGCGACCCCGGCGGCGCCGCTGAGCACGCGCAGGAAGCTGCGGTAGCGCGGCGTCTGGCCGTCGTCCGCGGTGAGCCGGGCGACGTCGCCGGCGGGAAGCAGTTCCAGCAGGGCAGATTCCACGCGGTCAAGGTCCCGGTAGTCGGGCACCACCACGACGGCGCCGCGGCCGGAGATCCGTACCGCGGCCACCGCTTCGGCGATCATCCGCGGCCAGCCGGCGGGCCCGTACCCCTGCAGGGCGGTCAGCACGGCCCGGGGCGACTCCCCCGCGGCGAGGTGGGCGAGGAATGCCGCACCGTTGCGGTACCGGGTCCAGACGCTGCCGGCAGCCGGCGACGGAAGCGACACGTAGGTCGCCAGACCGAACGTTTCGGTGCCGAACAGCGCGGGATCGAGCCGGCCGTCCGGGGCGAATTCCTTTTCCAGCTTGGCCATGCGCGGCGGCACGGCAACGCGCAGGACATCGCTGACCGTTCCGGCGTAGCGCGAGGCGATCCGGCCGGCGAGCTCGGCTACAGCGGGGGTCAGGACCGGGACAGCGGAGAGCACCTTGTGCAGCGGCACCAGGGGGTGGCCGGCGTCGGATCCGGCGGTGCGCTCCAGCAGGTATCCGGCCAGTTCCTGCCCGTTGAATTTGACCTTGACCCGGACTCCGGGCATGGCGTCGGCGTCGAGGGCGGCGGGGACGCTGTAGTCGAAAGGCCTGTCCAGGTGGGGCAGCGAGGACTCGATCAGCACCCGCGCCACCGGCAGGTGGGCCGCAAGGGCAGGCCCGGACGCTTCCGCGGCGGAGGCGGGAAAACCCTGGAGCAGGGACAGCTGCTGGGGTTCACCGGGCGCGCCGCCGGCAGGATTGGGACTCACGGCTCGCACCTCCCCTCCGGATTGTTTCGACAACGACCTTCTGACCGGGTACTCAAATTCAGGCCCTAAAAGCAGTGCACTCAAAAAGCGTGTAGCCAGGCCACCGGGAGGCGGCCTGGCTACAGCAGATCACGAGGCACTGACAAAACGCCCCAGAACGCCGGTGCGGTCCCGGGCCTTAGGCGTTAAAGAACGCCTTCAGCTCGTCCACCCGGTCCAGGCGTTCCCACGTGAAGTCCGGGTCTTCGCGGCCGAAGTGTCCGTGGGCGGCGGTCTTGGCGTAGATCGGGCGCTTGAGGTCGAGGGCGTCGATGATGGCCCGCGGGCGCAGGTCGAAGATCTCGGCGATCGCGGCGCTGATGCGGGCCGGGTCCACGGTTTCGGTTCCGAACGTCTCAACGTAGGTTCCCACCGGGCGGGCCTGGCCGATCGCGTAGGCGATCTGGATTTCGGCACGCTTGGCGAGGCCGGCGGCCACCACGTTCTTGGCGACCCAGCGCATTGCGTAGGCGGCCGAGCGGTCCACCTTCGACGGGTCCTTGCCGGAGAACGCGCCGCCGCCGTGGCGGGCCATGCCGCCGTAGGTGTCGACGATGATCTTGCGGCCGGTGAGGCCGGCGTCCCCCACCGGGCCGCCAATCACAAAGGCGCCTGCGGGGTTGAGGATGTTGCGGGTCCGTGAGGTGTCCAGGTTGGACAGTGCCATGACCGGTCCCACCACGAGCTCGGCGAGGTCGGCCCGGAGCTGGTCCAGGCTGGTGCCTTCGGCGTGCTGGCTGGAGATGACGACGGTTTCGACCGAGACCGGGCGGTCGCCGTCGTAGCCTACGGTGACCTGGGTCTTGCCGTCCGGGCGCAGGTAGGCGAGTTCGCCGTTCTTGCGGACCTCGGTCAGGCGCTCGGAGAGACGGTGCGCGAGCCAGATCGGCACGGGCATGTAGGACGGCGTTTCGTCGCTGGCGTAGCCGAACATGAGTCCCTGGTCGCCGGCGCCCTGGAGGTCGTAGTCGTCCTCCTGGCGGCCCTCACGCGCTTCGAGGGAGTTGAACACGCCGCCGGCGATGTCGTTGGACTGCTGGCCGATGGATACCGAGACGCCGCACCGGGCGCCGTCGAAGCCGTTGGCCGAAGAATCGTACCCGATGCCCAGGATGGTCTCCCGGACAATCTGGGGGATCTCGACGTAGGCGTCTGTGGTGACCTCGCCCGCGACGTGGACCAGCCCGGTGGTGGCCAGCGTCTCCACGGCTACCCGGGACTCGGGGTCTTTGTCGAGCAGGGCGTCGAGGATCGCATCGCTGATCTGGTCACAGATCTTATCGGGGTGGCCCTCCGTCACGGACTCGGACGTGAAGAGCCGGAGCGCGGCGGGCGTGGACCCGTGGAAGGCGGGGATGTGCAGCGGTAAAGTCACTCAACTACCTTACTGGTTGGATAACGGACGTCCGGCGGCGTGTGTCCCCGTGCTAAGGAGATGTTGGTTACGCCGGGCTACGCCGGCGGTACAGCCCGGCTCAGCTCGGCGCTGATCCGGTCGATCACGGCAGCCGCGACGTCGGATTTGGAACCCGACGCCTCTTGGGGTTCGGAGCCGTCACGGGAAAGGATGACTACTGTGTTCGTGTCCTCGCCAAAGACCAAGTCCCGGCCCACCTGGTTGACGACCAGCAGGTCGCAGGCTTTCCGGTGCAGCTTGGCCCGGGCATAGTCCAGGACATCACCGTCGGCATCGCCCGTCTCGGCGGCGAAGCCGACGATCAGCTGATTCCGGGACGCGGCGTCGCGGACCTCGACGAGTTCGCGCAGGATGTCGGGGTTGCGCACCAGGTTGATCACGGGATCGGCGACGTCGTCGCGTTTCTTGATCTTGGTCCCGGCGACGTCCGCCGGCCGGAAGTCCGCGACCGCGGCAGCCATGATGACGACGTCGGAGTCGGCGGCCGCGTGCAGCGCCGCCTCCCGCAGTTCCAGGGCAGTTTCGACCGGGACGAGTTCGACGCCGGCGGGCGCCGGGACTTCCATGTGGGCGGCCAGCAGGCGGACGCGGGCGCCGGCTGCGCGGGCGGCCGCGGCCAGGGCCACGCCCTGCTTGCCGGAGGAGCGGTTGCCGAGGAACCGTACGGGGTCCAGCGGTTCCCGGGTGCCGCCGGCACTGATGGTCACCGTCAGTCCGGCCAACGGCGTCACCGCCGGCTGCGCCGCTGCCGGCGCGGCGGCCAGGTCAGTGGTCGCGTCCGCGTCAACGGCCGGCCTCGCCTCAAAAGCGGCAGCCGTGCCGGCGCCGGCGAGGGCCATGGCGGCGGTGAAGATCGCCTCGGGCTCGGGCAGGCGGCCGGGCCCGGAGTCGGCGCCGGTCAGCCGCCCGCTCGCGGGTTCCAGCACCGTGACGCCGCGGCTGCGCAGGGTTTCGACGTTGGCTTCGGTGGCGGGGTGTTGCCACATTTCGGTGTGCATGGCCGGGGCCATGAGCACAGGGCAGTCGCCGGCCATCAGCAGGGTATTGGTGAGGAGGTCATCGGCCTGGCCGCTGGCCGCACGGGCCAGGAGATCGGCCGTGGCCGGGGCAACGACGATCAGTTCGGCCTCGTGGCCGAGCCGGACATGGTTGACCGTGTGGACGGCGTCGAACACGCTGTTGCTCACCGGGTGCCCGGACAGGGCCTCCCACGTGGCGACGCCGACGAAGCGGGTGGCCGCCTCGGTGGGGATGACCGTGACGTCATGCCCGGCTTCAGTAAAAAGCCGGAGGAGCGATGCCACCTTGTAGGCGGCAATCCCTCCCCCGACTCCGAGGACTATGCGCACATGATCTCCGTCAACAGGCAGTCTGTTTACTTGGCTCTTCCCGCGGGGGGGGAATTACTCTGCGGTTTCGATCGGCGTGGAGACGAGCTTGCCTTCGTTGATCTCGCGCAGGGCGATCGACAGGGACTTCTCGTTCAGCTTGGTGTCGACCAGCGGGCCAACGTACTCAAACAGGCCCTCATGCAGCTGGGCGTAGTACGCGTTGATCTGGCGTGCGCGCTTGGCACCAAAAATCACCAGTCCGTACTTCGAGTCGGCGGCCTTCAGCAGCTCGTCGATCGGCGGGTTGATGATGCCTTCAAGGTTCGTGGACACGAATTCTCCAAATTCTAACGGGCCGGTACGTCCCGGCGCCTAGCGCGGGTTCGGGGTCAGCCCCATGAGTGAAACAAGCTCGTCCGCTGCCCGACGAACGTCATCATTGATGACGGTGTGGTCGAACTCCGGTTCAGCGGCAAGTTCTAGTTTAGCGGTTTCCAGCCTCTGCTGCTGTTCTTCGGCGCTTTCCGTGCCGCGGCCGACCAGCCGGCGGACCATTTCGTCCCAGCTCGGGGGCGCCAGGAACACAAACTGGGCATCCGGGACGGCCTGCTTGACCTGCCGGGCGCCCTGCAGATCGATCTCCAGCAGCACCGAGCGGCCCTCGGCAATGGCGGCGTCAACCGTGCTCCGCAGCGTGCCGTAGCGGTTCCGGCCATGGACGACGGCCCACTCGAGCAGTTCGCCGTTTTCGACCAGGGAATCGAATTCCTCGGCCGATTTGAAGAAGTAGTGGATCCCGTCCTGCTCCCCCGGCCGCGGCGGACGCGTAGTGGCCGACACGGAGAGCCAGACGCCGGGGTAGTTGTCCCGGATGTAGGTGGACACGGTGCCTTTGCCAACAGCCGTCGGGCCGGCGAGGACTGTCAGTCCCGGTTTCTTGCTCACATATTCCTTTGGGCGGTGGTGGGCAGCTCGGCGGACCGGGCTACTTGTCGTCAATAAAATCTACCAGCGCCCGGCGCTGGTGGATTCCCAGGCCGCGGACCCGTCGGGATTGTGCGATGCCGAGCTGGTCCATGATGGCCGCCGCCCGGACCCGGCCGATCCCGGGCAGGGCCTCGAGCAGCTCCACGATTCTCATGCGGGCAATGGCGTCGTCGGATTCGCCTGCACTGATGACATTGGCGATGGTCAGCTCGCCCGTCTTGAGCCGCTCCTTTGCCTCGGCCCTGGTGGCTCTTGCGGCAGCGGCCTTGCGAAGGGCGTCGGAACGCTCCTGAGGAGTGAGTGGTCTCAAACTCACGGAAGGCCTCCCTGCATGGCGGGACGGGGCACTCATGCCCTTGCCCCGAACCTACCGTCAGGCGGCGGCAGAAATCAATGGAAATCTGCGCGCCGGCCAGTTCGGGAACGGGAAAAGCGCAATCCCGAACGGGACAGCCCCCGGCCCGGGTCCGGCAGCKCSGGCCCSGGSCCGGCGAGGCGGCTGCCGCTAAGCCGCGAGGAGTTCGTCGAGGGTGCGCCGCGCGGCATCCCGGAGGGACTGCAGCTGCGGTCCGGCGCCGAGGATGTCCCGGCTCGAGGTGCCCAGGACCTGGGGATAGGCCGCACCGAACGTGCGGCGCAGGTCCGCGGCGGTGGCGCCCTGAGCGCCCAGCCCCGGGGCCAGGATGGGCCCGCGGACCGCCGCCAGATCGATATCGAGTGCGGAGAGGGCCGAGCCCACTGTCGCACCGACCACCAGGCCCACGGAACCGAGCGAACCGTCATAGCGCTGGTTCTCCACCGCGGCCGCTTCGGTGATCCGCCGTGCGACGGAATCCGCCCCGCCGACGTGCTGGACCGAGGCGCCCTCCGGGTTCGAGGTCAGCGCGAGGACGAACACCCCGCGCCCGGTCCCGGCCGCCAGGTCCAGGGCGGGCCGGAGCGACTCAAAGCCCAGGTACGGGCTCAACGTCACCGAATCCGCGGCCAGGGCCGAGCCGTCCCGCAGCCAGGCATCCGCGTAGGCGGCCATGGTGGAGCCGATGTCGCCGCGTTTGGCGTCCGCGATGGTCAGCACGGACGCTTCCGCCGCCGCGGCCAGGGTGCGTTCGAGCACGGCGATTCCAGCCGATCCGTGGCGCTCGTACAGGGCCACCTGCGGTTTCACCGCGGCAGCGAGGGAGCCCACTGCCTCCAGCACGGTCAGCGAGAAGCGTTCCAGCCCGGCGGCGTCGTCAGTGAGCCCCCAGCGCTGCAGCAGCGCCGGGTGCGGGTCGATGCCGACGCACAGCGGGCCGCGGTCCGCCATGGCCCGCCCCAGCCGGGAGCCGAAGGTTTCCCGGCCGGCCGCCGGGGCGGTGGATGCCTCAGGCATCCTGGAGCGCCTTCAGGTTCGCGGCGTGTTCCTGCAGGCTCGTGACCGACCATTCGTAGGTGCGCAGCGCCTCGATGGCCTGGACGGCGGCGTTGAACTCGGCCACGGTGGTGATGCACGGGATCCCGATCGAGGTCGCGGCGGCACGGAGTTCGTAGCCGTCGCTGCGGGCCTCGCCGCCGGAGGGGGTGTTGAAGACCATGTCGATCTCGCCGGCGATGATGAGGTCGGCGATGGTGCCTTCGCCTTCGGCGCTGGAGCCTTCGGCGACCTTCCGGACCGGGGTGGCCTGGATCCCGTTGCGGCGGAGCACGTCGGCCGTGCCGCCGGTGGAGACGATCTCGAAGCCGAGGTCCGAGAGCCGCTTGACGCCCATGATGACCGAGCGCTTGTCCCGGTTGGCCACCGAGACGAAGATCTTGCCCTCGGTGGGCAGGGCGTTGTTCGCGGCCGCCTGGCTCTTGGCGAAGGCCGTGTCGAAGTGCTTGTCGATGCCCATGACCTCGCCCGTGGAGCGCATTTCCGGGCCGAGCAGGGAGTCGACCACTTTGCCCTCCGGGGTGCGGAAGCGGCTGAACGGCAGCACGGCTTCCTTGACCGAGACCGGCGCGTCCAGCGGCAGGGTGGAGCCGTCGCCGCTCTCCGGCAGCATCTTGTAGGCGCTGCGGAGCTGGTTGATGGTGACGCCGGTGCCGATCAGGGCCGCGGCTTTCGCCATCTGGACACCCGTGGCCTTGGAGACGAACGGGACGGTGCGGGACGCGCGCGGGTTGGCTTCGAGGACGTAGAGCACGTCGGAGGCCAGGGCGAACTGGATGTTGATCAGGCCGCGGACGCCCACGCCCTCGGCGATCGCCAGGGTGGCGGTCCGCACCCGTTCCAGCACGTTGCCGCCCAGGGTGATGGGCGGCAGGACGCAGGCCGAGTCGCCGGAGTGGATGCCGGCCTCCTCGATGTGTTCCATGATGCCGCCGAGGTACATCTCCGTGCCGTCGTAGAGGGCATCGACGTCGATCTCGACGGCGTCCTCGAGGAAGCGGTCGATCAGCACCGGGTGGTCGGGGGTGATCTCGGTGGCGTTGGCGATGTAGCGGGAGAGGTTGGGCTCGTCGTAGACGATCTCCATGCCACGTCCGCCGAGGACGTAGGAGGGCCGGACCAGGACCGGGTAGCCGATCTCGTCGGCGATCTTCTTGGCGTCCTCGAAGGACACGGCGGTGCCGTTCTTCGGCGAGACGAGCCCGGCCTTGTCGAGGACGCGTGAGAAGGCGCCGCGGTGTTCGGCGAGGTCGATTGCCTCCGGCGAGGTGCCGAGGATCGGCACGCCGGCGTCTGCGAGCTGCTGGGCGAGCTTGAGCGGGGTCTGGCCGCCGAGCTGGACGAAGACGCCCATGACGCCGCCGGTGCGCTCCTCGGCCGCGATGACCTCAAGGACGTCCTCCAGGGTGAGCGGTTCGAAGTAGAGCCGGGTGGAGACGTCGTAGTCGGTGGAGACGGTCTCCGGGTTGCAGTTGACCATCACGGTCTCGTAGCCGGCCTTGCGCAGCGCCATCGAGGCGTGCACGCAGGAGTAGTCGAACTCGATACCCTGGCCGATCCGGTTGGGGCCGGACCCGAGGATGATGATGGACGGCTTGGCGTGCAGCGCAACCTCGTCCTCCTCGTCATAGGAGGAGTAGTGGTACGGGGTATAGGCGGCGAACTCGGCCGCGCAGGTGTCCACGGTCTTGTAGACGGGACGGATGCCCAGGGCCTGCCGGACCCCGCGGACGACGTCCTCGGAGTTGTGGGTCAGCGCACCGATCTGTTCGTCGGAGAAGCCGTGGCGCTTGGCGCGGGTCAGCATCTCCGGCGTCAGCGCCGCGGCCTGGCGGATTTCGAGCGAGATCTCGTTCAGCAGCTGGAGCTGGTCCAGGTACCAGGGGTCGATCTTGGTCGCCTCGAAGAGCTGTTCCGCGGTGGCGCCGCCGAGCAAGGCCCGCTGCACCTGGTGCAGGCGCTCGGTGGTGGGACGCTTGGCCTTCTCGATCAGCTCCGCGACTTCCCATTCCGGGACGTGGCTGAAGTCCAGCTGGGAGCCCTTCTGCTCCAGGGAGCGCAAGGCCTTCTGCAGCGCCTCGGTGAAGTTCCGGCCCATGGCCATGGCCTCGCCCACCGACTTCATGGTGGTGGTCAGGGTGGGGTCCGCCGCCGGGAACTTCTCGAACGCGAAGCGCGGGACCTTCACCACCACGTAGTCCAGGGTCGGTTCGAAGGACGCCGGGGTCTTCTGGGTGATGTCGTTCGGGATCTCGTCCAGGGTGTAGCCAAGGGACAGCTTCGTGGCGATCTTGGCGATCGCGAAGCCGGTGGCCTTGGACGCGAGGGCGGAGGAACGGGAGACGCGGGGGTTCATTTCGATCACGACGACGCGGCCGGTGTCCGGCTCGACGGCAAACTGGATGTTGCAGCCGCCGGTGTCGACGCCGACCTCGCGGATGACCGCGATGGAGATGTCGCGCAGCCGCTGGTATTCGCGGTCCGTCAGGGTCAGGGCCGGGGCGACAGTGATCGAGTCGCCCGTGTGCACGCCGACCGGGTCGAAGTTCTCGATGGAGCAGACCACCACGACGTTGTCGTTCTTGTCCCGCATCATCTCGAGCTCGTACTCCTTCCAGCCGAGGATGCTCTCTTCGAGCAGCACCTCGGACGTGGGGCTGTACTGCAGGCCCTGGCCGACAATCCGGCGCAGGTCCCCCTCGTCGTAGGCCAGCCCGGAGCCCAGGCCGCCCATGGTGAAGGAGGGCCGGACGACCATCGGGTAACCGAGGTCACCGGCCGCGGCGAGTGCCTCGTCCATGGTGTGGATGATGTGGCTGCGGGCCGACTCGGCGCCGCAGCGCTCGACGACGCCCTTGAACTTCTCGCGGTCCTCGCCCAGCTCAATCGCGGCAATGTTGGCGCCGATCAGCTCGACGTTGTACTTCTCCAGGACGCCGTTCTTGTCCAGCGCGATGGCCGTGTTGAGGGCCGTCTGGCCGCCGAGGGTCGGCAGGAGCGCGTCGGGGCGCTCCTTGGCGATGATTTTCTCCACCACTTCGGGGGTGATCGGCTCGATGTAGGTCGCGTCCGCGAACTCGGGGTCCGTCATGATCGTGGCCGGGTTGGAGTTGACGAGGATGACCCGCAGGCCTTCCTCCTTGAGGACGCGCAGAGCCTGGGTGCCGGAGTAATCGAATTCGGCCGCCTGGCCGATCACGATCGGGCCGGACCCGATGACCATGACGCTCTTGAGGTCAGTTCTCTTGGGCATTACTTCGTGTCCTCAGTCTTGGAATCGGTGGCAGTCTTTGTGCCGGTCTCTGTCTTTGAAGAAGCGTCCGCCATCAGTTCGATGAAGCGGTCGAAGAGGTAGGCGGCGTCGTGCGGGCCGGCGGCCGCTTCGGGGTGGTACTGCACGGAGAAGGCCGGAATGTCTAGGCAGGACAGTCCTTCGACGACGTCGTCGTTGAGGCTCACGTGGCTGACCTCGACGCGGCCGAAGCGTTCCTCGGGGGCCTGGGTGGCGCCGTTGAGCGGGGCGTCGACGGCGAAGCCGTGGTTCTGCGAAGTAATTTCGACCTTGCCGGTGCGGCGGTCCATCACGGGCTGGTTCAGGCCGCGGTGGCCGTAGCGGAGCTTGTAGGTGCCGAACCCGAGGGCCCGGCCGAGGATCTGGTTGCCGAAGCAGATACCGAAGTACGGGATCTTCTCATCGAGCACGGAGCGCAGCAGCGCCACCTGGTTGTCCGCGGTGGCGGGGTCGCCGGGGCCGTTGGACATGAAGAAGCCGTCCGGGTTGACGGCCTGGACGTCGGCGAGGGTTGCCGTGGCGGGCAGCACGTGCACCCGCACCCCGCGCTCGGCGAACCGGACGGGGGTCATGCGCTTGATGCCCAAGTCGATAGCGGCAATGCTGAACCGCGGCTCGCCGTCCCAGCCGAAGTCCTTGGGCTCCACCGTGTAGGCGGCGTCCACGCTGACTTCCTCGGCGAGCCGTGAGCCTTCCATCGGCGCGCTGGCCAGGACGGCGTCGATGAGTTCCTTGTCCGTGGCGCGGGCGGCGTCGCCGGAGAAGATGCCGGCGCGCATGGTCTTGTGTTCGCGCAGGTGGCGGGTGATGGCGCGGGTGTCGACGCCCTGGATGCCGACGATCCCCTGCTCGACGAGCTCGTCGTCGAGGGGGCGTTCGGAACGCCAGTTGGAGGGCCGGCGCGCGGCGTCGCGGACGATGTAGCCGGCCACCCAGATGCGGCGGGACTCGGCGTCGTCGGTGTTGACGCCGGTGTTGCCAATGTGCGGCGCGGTCTGGACCACGAGCTGGCGTGCGTAGGAGGGGTCGGTGATGGTCTCCTGGTAGCCGGTCATGCCGGTCGCGAAGACTGCTTCGCCGAGGGCCGTTCCGGTGGCGCCGTAGCTGGTGCCGCGGAAAATCCGGCCGTCCTCGAGCACGAGGACCGCGGGGGTGGATGCTGCAGCGGCGGCCTTTGCTGGCTCTGCAGCTTCTGTCACTGATTTTTCTGACACTGCTGTTGCTGTCACTTCGTTGGGGTCCGTCACGTCGTTACTTTCCACTATCGGCTTCTGCCTGAGGGGCTGCGGAGATCAAATCTTGGAGGGTGGTGAGGAGCACGGCTTTGTCCTCGGCGCGGCGCGTCCGGTAGCCGGTGTCGAGTTCGTGGGAACCGAGCATCCAGCTGAGCACCAGCAGGCCGTCCTTTTCCACGAACTTTCCGGCCATGCCGCTTTCCTGCCGCACACCGGTCAGGCGTCCGGCCGGGATGAACACCGGGCCGGCGCCCGCGCGCTCGAACAGCACGCCTTCCGGGTGCACGGAGAGCTTGGCGTTGGTGCGGATGCCCAGATTGTGCACGGCGATCCGGTCCAGCCAGTCGCCGGCGGTGGTGGAGGCGACGTACTGGCCGTCGGCGGCGGCCAGCGGGGCGCCGAGTTCGGCGGGAACCTCGGGGAGGGGCTCGACGTCGGACTGGCGGCGCAGGCGGTTACGCCAGCCGACGGCGATGAGGGCAAGCGCGACGCCAATCAGGACGAGCGTGAAGAGCAGCGAGAGGTCCTTGACACTCACGGGCGGCGGCCCGCCGGTCCTGCGTCGAGCGCTTCGGCCGGCCACCGGTACGGGGTGTTGAGTTTTCCGTCGAGAACGGTCGGGTGGCCCTTGAAGAACGTCGCCACTACCTTCCCCGGCAGTTCCCGGCCGGCAAACGGAGAGTTACGGCCCATGGTTGCCATCTTAGAAGGGTCCACGGTCCAGCGCGCAGCCGGGTCCACGAGTATGACGTTGGCAGGCTCCCCGGCCTCGAGCGGGCGGCCCTGGTCCTGGACCCGACCAATGGCGGCCGGCGCCGTGGAGGTCACGCGGGCAAAATCCTCCCAGCCCATCAGGCCTGTTTCGATCATGGTGTGCTGGACCACGGAGAGCGCGGTTTCCAGCCCGGTCATGCCCATGGCTGCCTGCGCCCACTCGCATTCCTTGTGTTCGCTCGGGTGCGGTGCATGGTCGGTGCCGACGACGTCGATCGTGCCGTCGGCCAGGGCGGCCCGGAGGGCCTGGACATCGGCGTCCGTGCGCAGCGGCGGGTTGACCTTGTAGACGGGGTCGTAGCTGCGGGCGAGCTCATCCGTGAGCCAGAGGTGGTGCGGGGTGACCTCGGCCGTGACGTTGACGCCGCGGGACTTGGCCCAGCGGATGATCTCCACGGACCCGGCCGTGGAGACGTGGCAGACGTGCAGGCGGGACCCGACGTGCTGGGCCAGCAGCACGTCCCGGGCGATGATGCTCTCTTCGGCGACGGCCGGCCAGCCGGCCAGGCCGAGGACGGCGGAGACCTCCCCCTCGTTCATCTGGGCGCCGGCGGTGAGGCGGGGTTCCTGCGCGTGCTGGGCCACGACGCCGTCGAATGCCTTGACGTATTCGAGCGCGCGGCGCATCAGCACCGGATCGTGGACGCAGATGCCGTCGTCGGAGAACACCCGCACGTGGGCGCGGGAGTCGGCCATGGCGCCGAGCTCGGCGAGCTGCTCCCCCGCGAGGCCCACGGTGACTGCTCCCACCGGGCGGACGTCCACCCAGCCGGCGGTTCGGCCAAGGGTGAGGACTTGCTCCACGACGCCGGCGGTGTCCGCCACCGGGGTGCTGTTGGCCATGGCGTGCACGGCCGTGTAGCCGCCCAGGGCGGCGGCCCGGGTGCCGGTTTCGACGGTTTCGGCGTCTTCGCGGCCGGGTTCGCGCAGGTGGGTGTGGATGTCCACCATGCCCGGGAGCGCGACAAGGCCCGCGGCGTCAATTACTGTTGCGTCCCGCACCCCGGCGCCGTCGGCGTCCAGCTGACGGCCGCGGGCGGCGATCACGCCGTCCCGGATCAGGATGTCCCCGGCTGCTCCGCCCAGGATCGAGGCCCCCCGGATGAGGTAGGCGCCGCTGTTGTCTGCGTTCTGGTGCTGATCGGCCATCAGTGGCTCTCCTGGTGGGAATAAGTGAGGTTCGGAATGGCGGCGTGCGCCGCGGACGCGGCCGCAGAGGCAGAGGCAGGGGCAGAAACTGGTGCGACGGCGGGCTCGCGGTTTTCCCCGGACAGCAGCAGGTACAGAGCCGCCATCCGGACAGAGACGCCGTTGCGCACCTGCGCCAGCACGGTGGAGCGGGGCGAGTCGGCCGCGGCCGCGGAGATTTCCAGGCCGCGGTTCATGGGGCCGGGGTGCATGATGATGGTGTCCTTGAGCCCCAGGCTGTCGAGGGCACGGAGCCGGTTGTCGTCGAAGCCCCAGCGCCGCGAGTATTCGCGCGTGGTGGGGAAGAACGAGGCATTCATCCGTTCGCCCTGGACGCGGAGCATCATCATGGCGTCCACGCCTTGCGCGAGGGTCTCGTCGAGGTCAAAGCTGACGGCGCACGGCCATTTTTCGACGCCGATGGGGAGCAGCGTGGGCGGCGCGACGAGGGTGACCTCGGCGCCGAGGGTGCGCAGCAGCCAGACGTTGGAGCGGGCAACGCGCGAGTGCAGGACGTCACCGGCGATGGCGACGCGCATGCCTTTGAGGTCGGCGCCGGCAGACGGCGTGCCGGCGAGCTTCGACCAGTGCCGGCGCATCGTGAACGCGTCCAGCAACGCCTGGGTGGGGTGTTCGTGGGTGCCGTCGCCGGCGTTGATGACGGCGGCGTCGATCCAGTCGGTCGCGGCGAGCCGGTGCGGGGCGCCGGAGGCCCAGTGCCGGATGACCACGGCGTCGGCGCCCATCGCGGCGAGGGTCTGGGCGGTGTCCTTCAGCGACTCGCCCTTGGAGACGGACGAGCCCTTCGCGGCGAAGTTGATGACGTCGGCGGAGAGCCGCTTGGCGGCGGCTTCGAAGGAGATCCGGGTGCGGGTGGAGTCCTCGAAGAAGAGGTTGACCACGGTGCGCCCCCGCAGGGCGGGGAGCTTTTTGACCTCGCGCTCCCCCACCGCAGCCATTTCCTCGGCGGTGTCCAGGATGCGGATGGCGTTGTGCAGGCTCAGGTCTTCGGTGGAGAGCAGGTGCCTCATGCGGTGGCCTCGATGACGACTTCATTGACGGGGGCGCCGTCGGGGGCGCCGTCTGTTGCCCCGCCTCCGGCAGAATCGGTTTCCTCGAGCCGGACCCGGACCTTCTCCGATGAGGAGGTGGGCAGGTTCTTGCCGACATGGTCGGCGCGGATGGGCAGTTCCCGGTGGCCGCGGTCGATCAGCACCGCGAGGCGGACAATCCGCGGCCGGCCGAGATCGATGAGGGCGTCCAGTGCTGCCCGGATGGTGCGCCCGGAATAGAGCACGTCGTCGATCAGCACCACAACTTTGTTGTCGATGCCGGTGCGCGGCAGCTGGGTGGGGTACGGCGGCCTGGTGGGCTGGTGCGAGAGGTCGTCGCGGAACATCGTGACGTCGAGTTGACCGACGATGGCGGCGGCGTCCACGGTGGGATCCGCGGCGGCGATCTTGGCGGCGAGGCGGACGGCGAGGGGATAGCCCCGGCGCGGGATGCCCAGCAGGACGAGGTCCTGGGAGCCCTTGTTGGCCTCAAGAATTTCATGGGCGATACGAGTGAGCGCGCGGTCGATGTCAGCCTGGTTGAGGACAACCCGGGTGAGCACCACCTGCGCCGGACCCGGTGCTGAAGGCACGGAAGTCAAAGCTCGTCTCCCCTTTCCCCGCCTCACGGGACGGAATTAAAAAAGGATTATTTGCTCTTTCAAATTACCACAACGGCACCGTCGCCCCGTCGCCGCCGGAATGCGTTTAACCTCACACGGACATAGGCTCGGTTCCATGACGATGAACGGACCGCGGCCGGGGCATGAACACCCCGGCGGCCCGCGCCAGGGGCCGCTGCCCCGGCAGGCCAACCCGACGTGGCTGGGGCGTGTCCAGCCGGCGAACTACCAGCAGGCTCCTGCCAACGACGGCGGCCAGTTGCGGCCGGCGCTGCCTCCCGCCGGGCCGGCGGGAGGCAGACCGGGCTGGAAGAACGGCCGCGGTTCCGGTGTTTTTGGCCTGGTGATGGCCGGCGGATTCCTGGCGGTCCTCTGCCTCTTCCTGGTGGTGCCCTTCCTGCTGGAAAGGACCGGAATCACCGGCTTTGCCATTGGTTTCGTGGCCTCGCTGGTTCCCCTGGGGACCGTGTTGCTGACGGTGCGCTTCATCGACCGCTGGGAACCCGAGCCGAAACCCCTGCTGCTTTTCGCGTTTGCCTGGGGAGCCGTCGTCTCGATCGCGGTGACGATGCTGATCCAGCCCTATTTCTCACTGGTGGCCGGGCCTGCCTCGGGACTGGACTATACGACGTTCGCCGTGACGGTCCAGGCACCGGTGGTGGAGGAATTCGCCAAGTCCCTGGGGCTGCTGTTGCTCGTGCTCTTTGCCCCGAAACACTTCAACGGACCGGTCGACGGTGTGGTGTTCGCCTTCACCATCGCGGCGGGCTTCGCATTTACCGAGAACATCCTCTACTTCGGCCGCGCCATCGCCGAATCCAGCGACCCCGGCACGGACCTCGCGGTGGTCTTCTTTCTCCGCGGGGTCCTCTCACCCTTCGCCCACGCCATCTTCACGGGTACGACCGGTCTGGTGATGGGCTTCGCCGCCGGCCGCGGGAGCACCGGGCTGTCCGTGCTGGCGTTCTTCGCCGGCCTCGTCCCCGCGATGCTGCTGCACAGCGCCTGGAACAGCATGGGCCGGGACTTCCTGGGCCGGTATGTGATGGTGCAGGTGCCGATCTTCCTGCTGGCGGTGCTGGTGATCGTGCTGCTGCGGGTGGCTGAGCGCAGGCTCACGCGCCAGCGGCTGACCGAATACGCGGCCGCGGGCTGGTTTACCGCGGCCGAGGTGGACATGCTGTCCACTGCCGCCGGCCGCCGTTCCGCGCTGCGCTGGGCCAGGTCCACCGGGCGGGGCGTGCAGATGAAGGCGCTGCTCGATGCAGCCACCCAGCTCGCCCTCACCCGGCAACGGATTCTCAGCGGCCGGGACGTGCCGGCACACCAGCGCGATGAGCAGCACCAGCTCGCCGAGATCGCCGCGCTCCGGGCCGCCGTCGTCGGTTAGGGACCGGGGCAACCGGGGAAAAGAAAGAACCCCGGCCAGGATGTCCTGGCCGGGGTTCTTCGGGGCGCTGAGAGCTTACGCCAGCAGCGAGGGCTTGAGCTGCTGCAGCCGGCCCAGCAGGCCGTTGATGAACGACGGCGACTCGTCCGTGGAGAGCGTCTTGGCCAAGGCCACGGCCTCGCTGACCGCCACGCCGTCCGGGACGTCGTCGTTGTAGAGCAGTTCCCACGTGCCGATCCGCAGGATGATGCGGTCCACGGAGGGCATGCGCTCCAGGGTCCAGCCCTGCGAATAGGTCTCCAGGAATTCGTCGATGGCCACCTGGTGCGAGACCACGCCTTCGACGATTTCGAGGGTGTAGGGGTTGACGATCTGGTCTGTCTGCTCGCGGCGGGACTTCAGCACGTCGAACGCGGAGGCTGAGCGCTGCTCGGCCTCAAAGAGCACATCGAGGGCCCGGTTCCGGGCCTTACCGCGCGCACTCACTAGTCGTTGACCCGGCCGAGGTAGCTGCCGTCGCGGGTGTCGACCTTGACCTTGGTGTTGTTCTCGACGAACAGCGGCACCTGGATCTCGTATCCGGTTTCGAGGGTGGCGGGCTTGGTGCCGGCCGAGGAGCGGTCGCCCTGCAGGCCCGGCTCGGTGTAGGTGATTTCGAGGACGACGCTCGGGGGCAGCTCGATGTAGAGCGGGTTGCCCTCGTGGATGGCGATGTTGACCATCTGGTTCTCGAGCATGAAGTTGGTGGCGTCGCCGACGGTGGCGGCGGAAACGGTGAGCTGGTCGAAGTCCGAGGTGTCCATGAAGACGAAGTCGGCGCCGTCCTGGTACAGGTACTGGTAGTCGCGGCGGTCCACCGTGGCGGTCTCAATCTTCAGTCCGGCGTTGAAGGTCTTGTCGACCACCTTGCCGGACATCACGTTGCGCATCTTGGTGCGCACGAACGCGCCACCCTTGCCGGGCTTGACGTGCTGGAACTCGATGATGTTCCAAAGCTGGCCCTCAAGCTTAAGGACGGTTCCGTTCTTGATGTCGTTAGTGGTTGCCACAGTATCCTCTTAGTTTCTCGATGGTTCCATTCGACCGGTGCTAGCGGTCGGACGCTTATGCCGGGCCGGCATGCCAAGTGGCCGCCAACGCGTGTTTGTCAAAAATCCAAGTTCTATTCTACCGGTTCCGGCGGACAGCTGGCTGACGCGGGCTCAGGACTGCTGTTCCAGCACGTCCCGGGCGCGCTGCAGCGCCACCGTGGAGGCGTAGATGAGGGCCGCGTCGGCGGACCCGGCGACGCGCAGATCCAGTGCCTTGGCGAAGGATTCGACGGCGGCGCCAATGTTCCCGCCGGCGAAGTAGGCCCTGCCGAGGTGCTGGCGGACGGCGGCCTCCTCCAGGGTGCCCTGGGTCTCGGCGAGGAGTTGGCGGAACACCTCCACCGCCCGGTCGAACCGGTTCGAGACCCGGAGCACGTCCGCCTCGAAGATCCGCAGCCGGAGCGAGCCGGGGTCCTTGTAGCGGGCCTCGGCGAGGAGCTCGGCGGCTTCGGCCGCGTGCCCTTCGACGAGCCGGACCAGGATCAGGTCCCCGGGGTCTGTCGAGGCCGCCAGGGCCTCGGCCATGACATCGTCATTGACGATCTGGGGCATCAGGGACTGCGGGTTGATCCGGATCCCGGGAAATCCCGCGTCCGGCCACTCGCTCGTTCCGCCCTTGACCATGTGCATCAGGAGGCAATCTCCTGGTAGGCGGCAAACAGCAGGGACGTGTCCGGGACATCGAGGATGCCGGGCCGGCCGACGCCGTCGAGCACCACGAACCGCAGCAGGTCACCGCGGGATTTCTTGTCCCGGCGCATGCCGTCCAGGAGGGCCTGCCAGCGGTCGCGGCGGTAGGTGATGGGAAGCCCGAGGCTTTCCAGGATGCTGCGGTGCCTGTCGGCGTCGGCGTCGCTGAGCCGGCCGACGCTGCGGGCGAGCTCGGCGGCGAACATCATGCCCACGGAGACGGCGGCGCCGTGCCGCCAGGAGTAACGCTCGGCGAGTTCGATCGCGTGGCCCAGGGTGTGGCCGTAGTTCAGGATCTCGCGCTGGCCGGTTTCCTTCAGGTCCTCGGACACCACCCGGGCCTTGACGCTGATGGCGCGTTCGATCAGTTCGCGCAGGATGTCCGAGCGCGGATCGGAGACAGCGGACGGGTCCTTCTCGATCAGGTCCAGGATGGCCGGGTCGGCGATGAAGCCACACTTGATGACCTCGGCCATGCCGGAGATGATCTCGTTCTTCGGCAGCGTCTCCAGCGTGTCGAGGTCCGCGAGGACACCGGCCGGCGGGTGGAACGCGCCCACCAGGTTCTTGCCCTCGGCGGTGTTGATGCCGGTCTTGCCGCCGACCGAGGCATCCACCATGCCCAGCAGGCTCGTGGGCATGTGGATGACCTTCACGCCGCGCAGCCAGGTCGCGGCGACAAAGCCGGCCAGGTCGGTGACGGCGCCGCCGCCGACGGCGACGATGGCATCGGAGCGGGTGAAGTCGTTCTGCCCCAGCACCTGCCAGCAGAACGAGGCGACCTCGATGTGTTTGCCCTCTTCGGCGTCGGGGATTTCTGCGGTCAGCGCGGTGAACCCGGCGGCGGCCAGCTCTTCCCGGACGGTGTCCCCGGTCAACCGCAGCGCACGGGGGTGGATGACCAGCACGCGCTTGACGCGCTCACCCAGCAGGCCCGGCAGGCTTGCCAAGAGGCCGCGGCCCACTACGACGTCGTAGTTCTCACCCGGCGTTTGTCCGGTGACTTTGATGACGGTTGATTCGGTACTCACTATTCAACTTCCTTTGTCGACGCCGGAGTGGGCACCGCCGCGGCCTTAGCCGCGGCGCGCTCCCCCAGCGCATCTTCCAGCCGGTGAGCCAGCTCCGGAACGCTGCCGCGCCGGACATCGAGGACGAGGTCGGCGAGCCGTTCGTAGACCGGCTGCCGGGTGGCGAACAAGGTCCGCCACCGGCCCATGGCGTCGCCGGCCAGGAGCGGCCGGCCCGAATTTCTGGCGATGCGTTCCGCTACAGTCTCGGCGTCGCATTCGAGGTAAACAACGGTACAGCGGCCCAGGAGCTGCTGGGTACCGGAATCAAGGACGGCCCCGCCGCCGAGCGAAATGACGGCGGTGCCGCCCTGTGCCTCTTCGATGGCCTGGGCCACGGCCCGGGCCTCCATTTCGCGGAAGGCGTGCTCGCCGCGGCTGGCGAAGATCTCGGCGATCGTCCCGTGCTGGGCCACCACGAGGGCGTCGGTGTCCATGAAGGCGCACCCCAAGTGCTCGGCGAGCTGCTGTCCGATCGCCGATTTGCCCACGGCCATCGGTCCGATCAGGACCACCGGGCCAACGATATTTGCCGCGGGCGCCGCCGCGACGGAGGGCCCGTCGGTTTTCCCGGCCGGCACTAGTGGCCGATCGAGTCCAGGGACGCCGGAATGCTGTCCAGGTAACCCTTGATGTTGCGGGCGGTCTCCTGCACGGAGTCACCGCCGAATTTTTCCGCGACCGCTTCGGCGATCACGAGGGCCACCATGGCCTCGGCCACCACACCGGCGGCCGGCACGGCACAGACGTCGGAGCGCTGGTGGTGGGCCTTGGCGGCCTCCCCCGTGCTGACGTCGACCGTCCTGAGCGCGCGGGGCACGGTGGCGATCGGTTTCATGGCGGCACGGACGCGCAGGACATCGCCAATGCTCATGCCGCCCTCGATCCCGCCTGCGCGGTTGGAGGTACGGATGATCTTGCCGTCCGCGTCTTTGACGATCTCGTCGTGGGCGGCGGAGCCGCGGCGCGCGGCGGTCAGGAAGCCGTCGCCGACTTCAACGCCCTTGATGGCCTGGATGCCCATGAGGGCGGCCGCCAGACGCGAGTCGAGGCGCCGGTCCCAGTGCACGTAGCTGCCGAGTCCCGGGGGGAGTCCGTAGGCAAGCACTTCGACGACGCCGCCGAGGGTTTCGCCTTCCTTGTGCGCGACGTCGACCTCGGCCACCATGGCGTCCGAGGTTTCGCGGTCGAAGCAGCGCAGCGGGTCGGCATCCAGGGCGAGCACGTTGCCCGGCACCGGCAGCGGCCGGCCCTCCGGCACGGCGACGCTGGCGATGGATACGGTGTGGGAGACGAGCTCGATGCCGAGCTGCTTGAGGAAGGCCGCGGCGACCGTGCCGAGTGCCACCCTCGTGGCCGTCTCGCGGGCGCTGGCGCGCTCCAGGACCGGGCGGGCCTCGTCGAAGCCGTATTTCTGCATGCCGGTGAAGTCTGCGTGGCCGGGCCGCGGGCGCGTCAGCGGGGCGTTCCGGGCCTGGTCGGCCAGGATTTCGGGCTCCACGGGATCGGAGGACATGATCTGTTCCCACTTGGGCCATTCGGTGTTGCCGACCTGGATGGCGACGGGGCCGCCCTGGGTCAGGCCGTGGCGGACTCCGCCGAGGATCGTGACCACGTCCTGCTCGAATTTCATCCGGGCGCCGCGGCCATAGCCGAGCCGGCGGCGGGCCAGCGCCTCGCTGATGTGGGCGCTGGTGAGTTCCACACCGGCGGGCACGCCTTCAATTATTCCGACCAGTGCCGGGCCATGGGATTCTCCGGCAGTCAACCAACGCAACATACATTCCATCCTGCCATGTCGGGCGGTTAGAACACCCGTCGGGGCGCCCCGACTGCGTCACACATCACATCTGTGACACCGGCAGGGAGGGCCCCGCCCAGCCCGGTGAAGTGCCGTACCTGCTCCACCGCCTGGTAGATCAGCATTTCCAGGCCGGGGACCACCGTTCCGCCGGCTTCCTGCCAGACCGCGGCGATCCGGCTGGGCCATGGATCATAGGCGACGTCCAGGAGGACGCCCGGGCTGCCATGCGGAGGCAGTTCTCCTGGACGTTTCGCCGCCAGCTCTCCGGCCAGTTCACCGGCCAGTGCGTCTGCAGCGCGGGGCGGCAGCGTGGAGATGACCACGTCGGCCGCGGCGACGGCGGCTGCCGCCCCGGCGAGGGGAAGCACCCGGACGGGGACGCCGACGGCGGCGGAGGCCGCGCGGGCCTCCGCCGCGCGGCTGACATCGCGGACGAACACTTCGGCGGACACCGCCCCCAGTTCCTTGAGCGCCGCGATGGCTGCTGCCGCGGTCCCGCCCCCGCCGAGGATCACGGCGGTGGGCGCCGAGGCTGCCCCCGCGTGCCGGAGCGCGTTGACGATCCCGGTGACGTCGGTGTTGTACGCGACCAGTCGCGTGTGGCCGGCACTGCCGCCGTCTGATTCGAACGCAACCGTGTTGACGACCCCGAGTGCGCGCCCCACGCCCCGGACCTCGTCCACTTCCGCCACCATGGCCGATTTGAGCGGCATGGTGACCGACAGGCCGCGCCAGGAACCGTCAGCGCGCACCTCGTCCCTGACCTGCCTCATAAAATCGGGCAGGGCGGCCTCGGTCACGTCAATGGCGGAGTAGGCGATATCCACGCCCAGGTGGGCGTACGCGGCCCGGTGCAGCGCGGGCGACTTCGAATGGCTGATGGGATGCCCGAGGACGGCCGCCCGCAGCGTCATACGCAGCGTCCCGGGTTGGCCTCGCACCAGGCGTTGTACTGCGCCACGTAGCCGTTGTGTTCCGCGAGCGTCTTGGAGAACTTGGTCTCCTTGGTGTCCAGGTTGATGGTGACCCAGTAGAGGAAGCTGTTGGACTTGGGCTTGGCGGCGGCGTCAATGGCCGTCTTGCCGGGGGAACCGATGGGGCCGGCGGGCAGCCCCTGGTTGGCGTAGGTGTTGTACGGGTTCGACTTGTCAGCCTTCTGGGCCTCGTCGATGTGGAAGCTGCGGATGCCCAGGCCGTAGGTGACGGTGGCATCGGACTGGATGAGCCCGTTGGTCTCGGTGTTGTTGGGCTTGAGGCGGTTGTAGATGGCGCCGGCGACGTCACCATATTCGGCTTGGCCGCCTTCGGCCTGGACGATGCTGGCCACGGTCACGACGTCGTACTGTTTCGCGGGATCGGTAACGCCCTGGGCCTTGAGTTCATCCTGGGTGCTGCCGACGAGCTTCTGCAAAATGTCTTTGGCGGAGGAGCCCAACGGGAAGCGGTACTCCCCCGGCGCCAGGTAGCCCTCGAGGTTCTTGGCTTTGGCCGGGACGCCGAACTGCGCGGGCGCATCGCTGAGCGCTTTCAGATCCTGAACAGGAATCCCGGTGCCCTCGGAAATCGCCTGCAGGGATTCGCCGATCCGCAGCCCGGCGCTGAGCGCAAAGTACATGACCTTGCTCTGGCCCTTGTTGAGCAGGACATCCACGGCATCGGAGTTCTTCATTTCCTGGCGCATCGAGAACGTGCCGGGGTTCAGGGCACCGCCGGATGCGGTGAACTCCTTGAGGAAGGTGTCCGCGTTGGCCACGACCTTTTTCGACTGAAGTTCGGTGGCCACGGACCGCGTTCCGGCGCCGGGTTCGACCGTGATGGTGACCTCACCGGTTCCGGGGCCTGGGTAGTCGGCCATGGTGTCCCCGCCCAGGAGGGGCTTGAGGAACTGTGCGCCGACGGCGATTGCGACGACGAAGACCGTCAGGGTCAGCACCAGTGCCAGGAAGCGGCGCCGCCGGCGGACCTTCTTGGACGGTCCCTTGTCGTAGCGGACCGCTCCGGCCATCAACTCCTCGCCCGGGTCGCCGTGGTACTCGGCCTCCGGGTGCGGCTGTGCCTGGGGGTCAACGGAGCTGTCGTAGAGATGGTGGGCCGCGTCGTGGGGGTGCGGAGCGTAGCCATCGTGGACGCCGGCGTCATGGGCAGCCGCATCGTGGCTGGCCCCGTGGCCGAGCCGGCCCGCTGACGCATAGACGACGTCCTCGTGGCCAGCGTCTTCGCGGACGGGCTCGTCGCGGGAAGGTACTTCGTGGACTGGTACATCACGGACAGGGATCAGCTGCGTGAAGTCTTCGTGCACGCCTTCTTCGCGCACGGACTCTTCACGCACGGCTTCTTCACGCACGGCTTCTTCGCGCACGGGCTCTTCACGCACGGCTTCTTCGTGCACGGGCTCTTCACGAATGGCTTCTTCGTGCACTGTCGGTGCCGCGTCGGGAAGTTCCGGTGCGGCCTGCGGCAGTTCGCTGTCTTGTGCCTGTTCCTGTGCCGGTGCCGTTGCCGGCGTCGGAACGTCCGGTCCCGTCTCAAAAGCCTGCGGCGGGATCACGTTGTGGCCCTGGGTGGCCAGAAGCTTTTCCCGGGCCCGGATTTCTTTGCGCGTCAGCGGTCGGCCGGCGCCACCAAGGGCGTCACCGGAGGAGTCATCACTGTTGACCGGGCTCACTGTAGCCTTCCATTTTCTGAAGAGTGCGTCTGTACTGCCGGGCCGGTCTGTGCGCCGCCTCCGGTCGGCCCCGGCGCAGACTCCGCGTACACGCGGTTTCCGACCTCCGTTCCCCTGGCCTTTTGCATATCAATCGCATGTTGCAGAATACCTGCCGCCGCAACCTGATCAACAACTGTACGGTGATTCCTGCTGCTCATGCCAGCTTCGTGCAGGTTGCGGTGGGCGCTCACGGTGCTGAGCCGCTCGTCAACCAGGCGCACGGGCACCTCGGATCCGGCGTCCTGCAGGGCCAGTACCAGCAGCTGTGCGTACTCGGTCGCCATCCTGGCGGAGGCGTGCTCTTCGCCCTTCATGGTGCGCGGCAGTCCCACGAAAATCTCCACGGCGTCCAGCTCCGCGGCCAGGGCAGCCAGGATTCGCACGTCAGTGTTCTTCTTCACGTTCCGCGCCAGCGTGCGCAGCGGCGTCGCCAGGATTCCGTCGGGGTCGCAGACGGCCACCCCCACACGGACGGTGCCGACGTCCACCCCGAGCTTCACGCCCCGGGGGTAGACGCCGGCCACAGCAGCTTCAGACACGTGGGATCCGCTATCGCCTGGTAATGGCGTCCACGACGGCGCCGAGGGCAGCACCGACCTTGGCTGCGTCGGTCCCGCCGCCCTGGGCGACGTCGTCCTTGCCGCCACCGCCGCCGCCGAGGATGCCTGCGGCGAGGCGCACCAGGGCACCGGCCTTGACTCCGGCTGCCCGGGCGGCTTCGTTGGTGGCGACCAGGATCACGGGACGGTCGTTGCTGACTCCGGCCACCGCGACGGCGGCGGCCTCGGACCCGAGACGCGTCCGCAGGTCCAGGGCCAGGCCGCGCAGGTCGTCCGCGCCGCTGACCTGGCCGGCGTCGTGCGCGATGACCTTGACGCCGGCGGCATCCTGGGCGGTGCCGACCAGCTGGGCTGCGGCGGCAGTGAGCTGCTCTTTGCGCAGCCGCTCAAGTTCCTTCTCGGCCGTCTTGAGCTTGGTCAGGGTGTTGGAAATCCGGTCCGCGAGCAGCCCGGAGGGAACCTTCAGCATTTCCGTGAGCTCGGTGACGAGCGCCCGCTCCGCGGCCAGGTGCCGGAACGCGTCCATGCCCACGAAGGCTTCGACACGGCGGTTTCCTGAGCCGACCGACTGTTCGCCGAGCAGGGACAGGCTGCCGATCAGCGAGGTGTTCTCGACGTGGGTGCCGCCGCAGAGTTCCCGGGACCAGGCGCCGTCGATTTCCACAACGCGGACCTCGTTGCCGTAGTTCTCGCCGAACAATGCCATGGCGCCGAGCGCCTTGGCCTCGGCAAGCCCCATGATCTTGGTCTCCACCCGGAAGTTGTTGCGGATGGCGATGTTGGAGACTTCCTCGATCTCGGACCGGGTGGCGGCGCTCAGGCCCTCACCCCAGGCGAAGTCGAATCGCAGGTAGCCGGCCTTGTTGAAGGAGCCGCGCTGCAGGGCTTCCGGGCCGAGGATCTGGTGCAGGGCAGCGTGCACAATGTGCGTGCCGGTGTGGGCCTGCTCCGCGGCGTGGCGGCGTTCCCGGTCCACGGCGGCCTGAACCAGCGAGTCGGCACCGATTTCGCCTTCGCGGACGATTGCCTTGTGGACACTGAGGCCCTTGACGGGGCGCTGGACATCCAGGACCTCGACGACGAAGCCGTCGCCGGTGATCAGCCCGGTGTCGGCAGCCTGGCCGCCGGCTTCGGCGTAGAACGGCGTCTCGGCCAGGACCAGTTCGATTTCATCGCCGGTGGAGGCCTGGGCGACCTTCCGGCCGCCGGAGAGGATGCCGCGGACCTTGGACTCGCCCTGGAGCTCGGTGTAGCCGGTGAAGACTGTCTCGCCGGCGGACAGCAGCTCCTGGAACGCGCTGAGGTCAGCGTGCGACCCCTTCTTGCCCTTGGCGTCGGCCTGGGCGCGCTGGCGCTGCTCGAGCATGAGCTTGCGGAACTCGGGCTCGTCGACTTTCAGCCCGGCCTCTTCGGCCATTTCCAGGGTCAGGTCGATCGGGAAGCCGTAGGTGTCATGCAGGGCAAAGGCGTCGGCGCCGGAGAGCGGCTGGTTGGCGGCCTTGGATTCCTTGACGGCGTCCTCGAGGCGGGCGGTGCCGGAGGCGATGGTGCGCAGGAACGCCTTCTCTTCGGCGTAGGCAATCCGGCTGATGCGTTCGAAGTCGGTCTCTACGATCGGGTAGACACCCTTCATGGCGTCCCGCGAGGCGGGCAGCAGTTCCGGCAGGCACGCCTTTTCGACGCCGAGCAGGCGCATGGAGCGGACGGCCCGGCGGATCAGGCGGCGCAGCACGTAGCCGCGGCCCTCGTTGGAGGGGGTCACGCCGTCGGCGATCAGCATGAGGGCCGAGCGGATGTGGTCGGCAACGACGCGCATGCGGACGTCGTCCGTGTGGTGCGGGTCCTCGGCGGACTCCGCGGAGGTGTACTCCCGGCCGGAGAGTGCCGCGGCCCGGTCGATCACGGGGCGGACCTGGTCCGTTTCGTACATGTTCTCGACGTCCTGGAGGATCATCGCGAGGCGCTCCATGCCCAGGCCCGTGTCGATGTTCTTCTTGGGCAGCTCTCCGGTGATGTCGAAATCCACCTTCGAGCGGACGTTGTCGATCTGGTACTGCATGAACACGAGGTTCCAGATCTCGACGTAGCGGTTTTCATCGGCGATGGGGCCGCCCTCGACGCCGTAGGACGGGCCGCGGTCGTAGTAGATCTCCGAGCAGGGACCGGCGGGGCCGGGCTGGCCGGTGGACCAGTAGTTGTCGGACTTGCCCATGCGCTGGATCCGCTCGGCCGGCATGCCGGTGTTCTTCAGCCACAGCTGCTCGGCCTCGTCGTCCTCTTCATAGACGGTGACCCAGAGCCGCTCCGGCGGCAGTCCGTACCCGCCGTCGTCCACGCTGGTGGTCAGGAGCTCCCACGCGAACTTGATGGCGTCTTCCTTGAAGTAGTCGCCAAAGGAGAAGTTGCCGCACATCTGGAAGAACGTGCCGTGGCGGGCGGTTTTGCCCACTTCCTCGATGTCACCGGTCCGGATGCACTTCTGCACACTGGTGGCCCGCTGGTAGGGGGCCTCCTCACGGGCGGTCAGGTACGGGATGAACGGGACCATGCCGGCCACCGTAAACAGCAGGGACGGGTCGCTGGAGACCAGGGAGGCGGAGGGCACGGCGGTGTGCCCCTTGCTGACAAAAAAGTCGATCCAGCGCTTGGTGATCTCCTGCGACTTCATGAGCTGTTTTCTTACCCTTCAATATTCACTGCGTTAGGTGGCCCGCGTCTGTGCTGCGCGGGACAAGCTGAGGACCGGCATTGATCCGGGCCCGTCAATCTGGTGCCCGTCACCGGGGGCGTCGGCGCACCGTCGCCCCCGGTGACGGGCACCTTACTTACTAATTCTCTCCCGGCTAGCGCCGGACCGCATCCCGGCGGGCGACAGTGCCGCCGGCAGCGAGGTCCGTTGCCGTCTCGATCCCGAGGGCCGTGCGGAGTTCTGACTCCCGCTCGCCCATGCCATCGCGGACGGCATCGGCGAAGTCGAGCAGGCCGTCCGCCAGCCGTCCGACGGCCCGGTTCAGGCCTTCGGGGCCGAGGGCGGACTGCGCTTCGGTGACTTTGCGGAAGGCGATGACGCCGATCGCGACGCCGATTCCCATCCAGATGATTCTGTTCATGTCAGGTGCTCCCGGAGGGTTTAGCGGCTGCGGCGGCCGGTGGCGGGCTTTTTGCGGGTGCTGAAGGCGGAGCGCACGCCGTAGCTGAAGGCTGCCACCTTGATCAGCGGCGAGCCCACGGTGGCGGCCATGAGCGAGGACAACGCCGAGATGTTGGCGGAGGCGTCCGAGACGTTCGAGGAGATGCCGTCAACCTTCTTCAGCTGCTCGTTAGTGGTGGTCACCGTGGCGGTGACCTCGTCCATGAGCGGGGTGGCGCCGTCGCTGATGGAGCGGATGGTGGTCCGCATTTCGTCGAACACTCCCCCGAGCTTCAGGATCGGCACGGCGAGCAGCAGGACCAGCAGTGCAAACACTCCAGCCGCGATCAGGCCGGCAATATCGCCACCAGACATAGACACTCATCTCCTTGAACTGCAGTGGATACCTGCTTGTTGCGTCGGGCTCCGACGGTTTCGACCGCCGGGCGGAACCGGCTCCCGGGGAACTCCCCCAAGTACCTTACATACAAAGAAGCCCGCGGCGCTTGCCACGGGCTTCTTTGTAGGTGATGCCTTTTGAATTAGCGTGCGTAGAATTCCACGACGAGCTGCTCTTCGCAGGTCACGGGGATCTCGGAGCGCTTGGGGCGACGCACCAGGCGGGCCTGCAGGGCGTCAAGCTTGACGTCCAGGTAAGCCGGAACGATCGGCAGGACGTCGCGGTGAGCGCCGGCTGCTGCAACTTGGAACGGAGGCATGGTCTCGCTGCGGCTGTGAACGTGGACCAGCTGGCCCTCGCCGACGCGGAAAGACGGGCGGTCAACGCGGATGCCGTCAACGAGGATGTGGCGGTGCACAACCAGCTGGCGGGCCTGGGCGATGGTGCGGGCGAAGCCGGCACGCAGCACGAGGGCGTCGAGACGCATTTCGAGCAGTTCGATCAGGTTTTCACCGGTCAGACCCTTGGTGCGGCGTGCTTCTTCGAAGGCACGGGTCATCTGGGCTTCGCGGATGCCGTACTGGGCGCGCAGACGCTGCTTTTCGCGCAGACGTACGGCGTAGTCGGAGTCCTGCTTCTTGCGGGCACGGCCATGCTCACCGGGGCCGTACGGGCGGCGCTCCATGTACTTGGCGGCCTTGGGGGTCAGAGCGATGCCGAGTGCACGCGAAAGGCGTGCGGTACGGCGAGCACGAGTGTTGTTAGCCACTTGTGTCCTTCCAATATCTGCGGTGTGTCAGTGTTACTGGCCTCCACGATGGAGAGCATCGGCCAACCGCTGCCTTTTGCTACTGGGCACAGGGCAACCCTCATCGAACCGAAGTTTCCATGGATTGTGCGTCCGTGCCTTGCCAGACAACGGTCCAGCCTACCAGATCCGGCCGGCGGACCGAAGTCAGATTCTGGCGTGCGCTCCCCGGACACCGCTGCGCCCGAAGGACGCCGCGCCCAGGAATTCCACGGCCACGAACGGTTTCGGGCCCACCACCCATTCGTCGTGTCCCGGCGGAATCGCGTAGGTGTCGTTGGCGTGGATCGTGGAGCGCAGCCCTTCGGCCGTTTCGACTTCCATTTCACCGGAGATGCAGAAGCCGAGATGGTGGTGCAGGCAGACGTCGGTCCGCTCGTAGGGTCTGGTGTTCTCCGACCACCGCCAGCCCGGGCCCAGGATCAGCCGGGCCACCGAGTAGTCGTTCACTGTGCAGAGGTCGAATTCGGCCTTGTCCGGGCACCGTTTCTTGTCCGGCACATCGAAGGACTTCACTGCCATGGCTGTAACGAAGTTGATACTCATGGGACACCTGCCGGGGACGGGACGGGAACGCTCGCGCTGGATGAGCTGGGATGGAGCGAAGCCAGCTGCCGTTCCGGGGTCCGGAACGAGGGAGCCAGCGATGTGACCGCGCTGTCCCCTGCGCCGCACGGACGGTCAGCAGATCCATGCCGCCGTAATTCCACGTTAGACCTCTTGGCCCCTATGTCAACGGCGGATTCCGGCGCCACCGGGCGCCGCCGACCAGCCGCAGGTCACGGGCGTTCACTTGCCGCCCACGTGCCTTTCAGGTGCCGCGGATGATCCTCCGAAGCCGCTCGAGCCGGGTGGCGATGTCGCGTTCGGCCCCGTTGCCGGTGGGTTCGTAGTAGTTGCGCCCGACGAGGTCGTCCGGCGGGTATTGCTGCGTGGCGACGGCGTGCGGGGCATCGTGGGCGTATTTGTAGCCCTTGCCGTGGCCGAGCTGTTTCGAGCCCGGGTAGTGGGCGTCGCGAAGGTGGGCGGGGATGCCGTTCCCGAGCCCGGCGCGGACGTCGGCGATCGCCTGGTTAATGCCCATGTACGCGGCGTTGGACTTCGGCGCGGTGGCCAGATGCACCACAGCTTCGGCGAGGATGATGCGGCCTTCCGGCATGCCGATCAGCTGTACGGCCTGGGCCGCCGCGACGGCGGTCTGCAGCGCAGTCGGGTCAGCCATGCCGACGTCCTCAGCCGCCGAGATCACGATCCTGCGGGCCACGAACCGGGGGTCCTCGCCCGCCTCCAGCATCCGGGCCAGGTAGTGCAGCGCGGCGTCGACGTCGGAACCCCGGATCGACTTGATGAACGCGCTGGCGACGTCGTAATGCTGGTCCCCGGCCCGGTCGTAGCGGACGGAAGCAACATCCAGGGCGCGTTCGGTGTGTTTGAGCTCGATCTTCACCGGGGCCGCCTCGGGCGCCCCGCTGGCTGTGCCGGCTACGACTGCGTCGGCGTCGTCCGCGTCCCCGAACGCGACGCCGGCCGCCGCCTCAAGCGCGGTCAGCGCACGGCGGGCATCCCCGCCGGAGAGCCGGACGAGGTGTGCCAGGGCCTCGTCGCTGAGTTCCACTTTGCCGCCGAGCCCGCGGTCATCCGTTGCGGCCCGCAGGAGAAGGCCCTCGACATCGGCGTCGGTGAGCGGTTTGAGCGTCAACAGCAGGGAGCGCGATAGCAGCGGGGAAACGACGGAGAAGGAGGGGTTTTCGGTGGTCGCGGCGACCAGGACCACCCAGCGGTTTTCGACGCCGGGCAATAGGGCGTCCTGCTGGGCCTTGTTGAAGCGGTGGATCTCATCCAGGAACAACACAGTGGTGGTTTTGAACAGGTCACGGGCGGTGAGGGCTTCGTCCATGACGCGGCGGACGTCCTTGACGCCGGCAGTGATGGCGGAGAGCTCGACGAACTTCCGCCCTGGGCCCTTGGCGATGACGTGCGCGAGCGTGGTTTTGCCGGTACCCGGAGGGCCCCAGAGGATCAGCGAACTGGGACCCGCGGGGCCGGTGGCGTCCGTGCCTGCGGCGAGCTGGCGCAGCGGCGAGCCGTGGCCGAGGAGGTGCTGCTGGCCCACCACGTCATCAAGTGTCCGAGGCCGCATCCGGACGGCGAGCGGGCTGCGCGGGGAGACCCGGCGGCTCTCGCCGGTCTGGTCAGCGTCGCCCTCATCCTCGATAGCGGCGCCGCCGTCCCGCCCTGCGCCAAAGAGATCATCCACATAGATAGGCTACTTCTAGTTCCCGCCTGCCCAGACAACCTCGTAACGGAGACCCGCGCCATGACAACACCCGACACCCGTGTGGCGTTCGTCTCCGGGGCGCGGCTGCCGGGCTGGGTGGACCGCTTCGCCGCGAGCCACGGCGCACTGGTGGAGGAGGAGCTCGACGCCGGTCTGCAGCTGCGCGCCGCCGACGGCGCCGTAGCCCTGCTCCAGGCGCCGTGGCCGGCGGACGGCCGTCCTGGGCGCGGCCGCGACGCCGTCGCCCGCCTCGCTTCCCTGGCGTCCCAGTCGCGGAGCATCGGCACCGTGCTGGTCCGCCGCGGCGGATATTCGGTGGCTGTGGTCAGCGCCGGCACCGTGCTGGCGTCCAAGACCGGCACGCGCCACGTCCAGTCGCGGACGGCTGCCGGCGGCTGGTCCCAGCAACGTTTTGCCCGGCGGCGCGCCAACCAGGCCGATGCCCTGGTGGAGGCCGTCGCCGAGCACGCCGGGCGGATTTTCGCGGAGCACCCGATCGAGTATCTGGCTCCCGGCGGCGACCGGACCCTTGCCGAGCAGGTCCTCGCCGAACCGGTTCTGAAGCAGTACGCGGCACGGCCGAGGCTGGCGGTCCTCGACGTCCCGGATCCGCGCGCCGCAGTGCTGAAGAAGGCGGCCGCGGACCTGTGCGCGGTGCGGATCCTGGTGACGGATCCGCAGGCGTAGGATAATCCGCCGTTCCATCCCCCAATGTATACAGATGGAATGACGGCCTCTTCGCTATCCGGCTACCGGACGCCGCGGCTACTCTTCCGGCGCCAGAGTGACGGTGACGCCGTCGAGGGCGAATTCGCCATGATGGACTCCCCCGGCCGTTCGGCGTCAGACGCCGGCCGCGCGGGTTACACCGCGATCGGCGGCGAGTTTGGCGACGTCGCGTCCCGCCCGGTAGCCGAACACCAGGGCCGGGCCGATGTGGGAGCCGTAGCCAGGGTAGCCGCCGCCGAAGACGCTGACCGCTGCCGCACCGACGGCGATCAGGCCGGGAACGGCGGTTCCCTCCTCGGTAACTACCTCGGAGCGTTCGTTGACGCCGATGCCGGCGAATGTGCCCAGGTCGCCAATCTGGATCTTGGCCGCATAGTACGGGCCCCTGCCGACAGGGGCCAGATTGGGGTTCGGCTTGTGTTCCATATCGCCGCGGAAGTGGTTGTACAGGGTGGAGCCACGGCCGAACGCCGGGTCCTCGCCGCGTTCCGCTGCCGGATTGAACCCGGCCACAGTCTCCTTCAAACCCGCGGCGTCGATGCCGAGCTTGCCTGCCAGCTCCGCCAGGGTGTCCCCCTTGACCAGGTAGGCCGTTTTGTAGAAGTAGCCGCGCGGCATCGGCCAGGGCTTGGCATAGCCGATGCCGTACTTGTGCATCGTCCTGGCGTCACCAATCACATACCCGAACGTCTTGTCCTCGTCCTTGTTGTGCTCGATCATGGCCCCGCCGAAGTCGTGATAGCTCAGGGCTTCGTTCCCGAAGCGCTTGCCGTGACGGTCGACGGCGATCAGTCCCGGCAGCCCGATGGCCCGCAGGTGCGGGAAGAGGCGCTCTTTACCGCTGAGGTACTTGAAGACAGTTACCGGCGCCCAGGACCCCACACTGAACACCGAGTTGTCGATGTGCCCGCCCACGCTGATTGCCAGGGTGGCAGCGTCACCGCCGTGGCCCACGGTCGGGGTGAAGTGGTCGTCACCGTCGGCGTCGTGCGGGAAGTACCGCTTCCGCAGTTCCTTGTTGCCGGAGAAACCACCGGCAGCGAGGATAACGCCGAGCCGTGCGGCCACAGTCGCGGCGTGGTCTCCCCCAATGACCGCTCCGGTGATAGTGCCGGCGTCGTCCCTGGTCAGGGAGAGGACAGGAGATGAATTCCAGAGTCGCACTCCCAAGTCATCGGCGCTCTTGACCATGCGGGTCATCAGCGCGTTGCCGTTGGAACGCAGGACCGGCCGCTTATAGCGGGCGGCATCGGCCCAGGTGCGCAACAACTTCTTCGCCACGTAGACGAACGACTTGACCGACTGGTTGACGTGGAAGAACTCGTTGATGTCCGGACCCACCTGTGGCATGTAGCCAAAGACAGTGTAGGAACTCATGTAGGGCTGCATCAGGAGCCGCTTGTCCCCCAGCACGCGTGCGTCGACATCCTGCGGCAGTATTGCCCGCCCTGAGAGTTTCGCGCCGGGCAGGTCCATCTTGTAGTCCGGCGACTTCTCCGGGTAGGTGAACTTCACGTCGGTCTCGTTCTCGAAGAAGGCGATGGCCTCCGGCACGGTATCCAGGAAGTCACGGACGCCGGTCTGGTTGAACGTCTCCGGCGCCAGGCTTCGCAAGTAGGTCTCCGCTGCCTCGCGGGTATCGCCCTGCTCTACGCCCTGCTTGTTGCCGGGGACCCACGCCCAGCCCGCGGAGATCGCCGTCGTGCCGCCGAAATACTGCTCCTTCTCGGCCACAATCACGTTCAGGCCTTGCGAGGCGGCCTTCAACGCTGCGGCCATTCCGGCCGCACCGGAGCCGATGACGAGGACATCACAGAGGACGGGTATATTCATGGTTTTGCTCCGTTCAGTCGGCCGCGCGCTTCGCTGCGGCAGCCGGGGTTGAATGCTAGTCCCCCAGTAGAGCCGGTGACGGCCAGCCCCGTGAGCAGGATTACCATTGAGCGGGAATATGGTTCCCTGAGGAGGGCGTGTGGCGAATTCCCCATCGGGCGAGTCGATCATCGGACGATTCGTCAGAATCGTCAGCGCCTTCGACGACAGCCACACCTCCATGAGCGTCGCCGAACTGGGTCGCCGCACCGGACTGCCGGTGACCACCACCTACCGCCTCGTTAACGAACTCCTCCTCGAGCGGCTTCTTGAGCGCGAACCTGGAGGTGACATCCATATCGGAACGCGGATGTGGGAACTCGTTTCCCGAGGGTCCAAGATGCTGGGGCTGCGGGAGGCCGCCTTGCCGTTCATGGAGGACGTCCAGGCCGTGGTGCAGCACTCCACCACCCTGGGCATCCTTGATTCAGACGAGGTCCTGTATATCGAGCGGCTGGGCTCCGACAAGACCATTGTGGACATCACCAAGATCGCCGGCCGCCTCCCCGTCCATGCGACGTCCTCCGGACTGGTCCTGCTGGCCCACTCCCCCGCCGCCTACCAGGACCGCATCCTTGCCCGGCCCCTGACGAAGTTCACCGAAACCACCCTGACCGATCCCGCTTTGCTGCGCCGGCACCTGGCCGAGATCAGGCAACGCGGCTTCGCTGCCATGCCCGGCGTGATCGTGCCGGAGTCCAGCGGCATCGCGGTCCCCGTCTTCGGCCCGGACAACACCATCCGCGCCGCACTCAGCGTGGTGGTGCCGCGCAACGAGGAGAACGCGGCCGCCCGCGTACCCGTCCTGATGGCTGCCGCGCGGGGCATTTCGCGGGCCCTCGGCTGGCAGGGAGAACTCAAGGGAACCCTCCGCCAAAGCCACTAAGGCATTCCATTTCCGTTCATCGGGAATCGCGTGGTTGCCGTCACAGACTCACTGTCACTCTGGCTTAGTCGCAGCGAAGATGCTGCAGGAGCACGAGGAGCACCACATGAACCCCACACAGAGCCGCGTGGCCGGAAAGACCGCCATCGTCACCGGCGGCCGCGGAGATCTGGGCGGCGCCACCGCCGCCCTGCTGGCCGAGCACGGCGCGAAGGTCGCCAGCCTCGACGTTGCCGGCATCCCGGCCGGCGCCACTCACGAAAACATCAGCGAGTACGACGTCGACGTCACCAGCGAGGACAGCGTCGCCGAGACGATCCGCCGCGTCACCGACGACCTCGGCGCCCCCGACATCCTGGTCAACGCCGCCGGCATCATCGGCCCGGCCGGCGCGTCCCACACCGCCACCGTCTCTGACTTCGACACGATCTTCGACGTCAACGTCAAGGGCGTCTGGCTGATGACCAAGCACGTGGTCCCGGGAATGATCGAGAAGGGCGCCGGCAGCATCATCAACTTTTCGTCCATCCATGGCATCACGGGCGGCCGGAACGTGCCGCTCTACCACGCCACGAAGGGCGCCGTCCGGCTGCTGAGCAAGTCCGATGCGGCAGCCTACGGCAGCCACGGCATCCGGGTGAACTCCATCCATCCAGGTTCCATGAACACCCGGATGAGCCGCCGCTCCGCCGAACAGTCCGAGATCGGCGCGGAACAGTATTACAAGCAGCTCGTCGGCTCCAATCCGCTGCCCCGGCAGGGCGAACCGGACGAAATCGCCTACGGCGTCCTGTACCTGGCCTCGGACGAATCCCGCTTCACTACGGGTTCGGAACTCGTGATCGACGGCGGCTACACCGCCGTCTGACCTCTCCACCCCTGACCTGCCGCCCTTGCCCCAGTTTCCCGGAGCGGCTTACCGGCCGCGCAGGAACTTCTTCATTCCCTGAAAGGCATCACCTATGAAATTCGTCCATGGAACCGACCTGGACCGCTACGACGTCGTCGTCGTCGGCTCCGGCGCCGGCGCCCTCACCGCGGCTGCCACCGCCGCACGTGCCGGCAAGTCCGTCGTCGTCCTGGAAAAGAGCGCCCTGCTGGGCGGCACCTCTGCCGTCTCCGGCGGCATGCTCTGGGTCGCCGACAACCACTACGCCCGGGAAGCCGGGATCGCCGATTCGAAGGAAGCGGCCGCCGAGTATGTCCGCGCCGTGGCGCGGGGCCGTGGGCGGGAAGAGCTCCTGGACGCCGCCCTGAACTACGGCGGCACGATGCTCCGCTTCGTCGAAGAGGAATGCGGCGTCCGCTTCATTTTCCTCAACAACTTCCCGGACTACCGCCAGGACCTGCCCGGCGCAATGGAGGGTGGCCGCACGGTGGAGCCCGAACTGTTCAACAGCAAGGAAGCCCTCGGCGCGCTCACCTCCCATGTCCGCACCGACGGCCGCGCCCCGTTCACGATGCAGGAATATGAAAACTGGGGAGCGTTCACCAAGTTCCCCTGGGATGACCTCGGCCAGCGCCAGGCCGACGGGCTCGTGGCCAAGGGCCAGGCCCTCGTGTCCATGCTCCTGGCTAGTCTGGTCCGCGACGGCGCCGCACTCGTCACGGGTGCCCGCGGCCACCGGCTGCTCACGGACGGCGGCCGGGTGACCGGGGTCGAACTCGAATCCGGCGACATCTTCCAGGCGAACGACGGCGTGGTGCTGGCCACCGGCGGCTTCGAATGGGACAAGGCACTGGCCGACTCCATGCTTGCCTCACGGCTGTACACAATGTGCTCGCCGCCCTCGAACACCGGCGACGGCCTGCGGATGTCACAGCGGATCGGCGGCCAGACCCGCGGCACCCGTGAAGCCTGGTGGGCGCCAATGTCCATTACCGGCGACACCCGCGACGGGCAGCCGATCGGGACCCTGCTCCGCTTCGAACGCCAGGGCCCGGGCTCGCTCATGGTCAACCGCCACGGCCGTCGCTTCGCCAACGAATCCCAAAACTACAACGACCTCGCCCGCAGCCTGCAGTCCTGGGATTCCGCCAGGAACCAGAGCCTCAACACCCCCGCGCATGTGATCGTGGACCACGCCTACATGGAGCGCTACGGCATCTTGGCACACCGCGCAGGCCAGCCCACCCCCGCCTACCTGATCGAGGCTCCGACGCTGGAGGAGCTCGCGGCGAAAATCGGCGTCCCGGCCGAAAGCCTGGCCGCCACGATGGCCAGGTTCAACGAGTTCGCCGTCAAGGGCGAGGACCCCGATTTCGGCCGGGGCGAAAGCGCGTACGACAAATACTGGGGCGACGACGAGAACCCCTACCCGAACCCGTCCCTCGGTCCGCTGCAGACCGGACCGTTCTACGCCATGGAAGTGGTCAACGGCGCGTTCGGCACGAACGGCGGCGTCGCCACCGATGGCCGGGCCCGGGTCCTGGACGTGGACAACCGCCCCATCGAGGGCCTCTATGCCGCCGGCAACACCACCGAAAACGCCTACGCCGCAGGGTACCCGGGTGCCGGCGCGACGCTCGGCCCGATCATGACCATGGGCTACCTCGCCGGCCGCACCATCGCCGGACAGGACCCCGAGTTCGTCTCCGGTTCCTCGGTCCCCGCCGAACTGATAGAAGCCTGAGATGATCCGCCACACCGTCCTCTTCAAGTTCAAACCGGACTTCCCGCCCGCCGACAAGCAGGCATGGATCACAGGACTCAACAGGATGACCGGGAACATTCCCGGAATGCTCAGCCTGACCCACGGCCCGGACCTGCTCAGCACCGAGCGCTCCTTCGACTACGCCATCGTGGCGGACTTCGAAAAGGTCGAGGACATCGCGGTATACAACACGCATCCGCTTCACGAGCCGCTCAAGGCGTACTCGTTTCCCAACAGCCAGCAGATCCTCGCGGTGGACTTCCATCTTGAGGCTACGAAGCCGGCGTCCACTGAGACATCGTCGTCTTAAGGAGATCACCATGCACACTGCATCCGCCCCACGCCTGGCCGCTCGCAAAACTCCGCGGAAGGCTGCCCTGGCATCCTTCCTGGGCAGCACCCTGGAGTACTACGACTTCTTCATCTACGGGACTGCCGCTGCGCTGGTGTTCCCGCACCTGTTCTTCCCGTCCGCCGACCCTGCCATCGGACTGATCGGCGCCTTCGCCACGTTCGGCGTCGCCTACGTGGCACGGCCGGTGGGCGGGCTGGTCATGGGCCATTTCGGCGACAAGCTGGGACGCAAGAAGATCCTGCTGCTCACCCTGGGCATCATGGGCCTGGCCTCGCTCGGCATCGGCTTCCTGCCGACGTATGAACAGGTCGGCGTCTTGGCCCCGATCCTGCTCGTGGCGGGCCGGCTCGCCCAGGGCTTCTCCGCGGGTGCCGAGTCGGCGGGCGCGTCCACGCTCACGCTTGAACACTCCCCGGACGGCAAACGCGGCTTCTTCACCAGCTTCGTGATGACCGGCTACGCCTCCGGCATGGTCCTAGCCACGCTCGTCTTCATTCCAGTCACGTCCATGCCGCAGGAAGCCATGATGAGCTGGGGCTGGCGCGTCCCGTTCTGGTTCTCGATCGTGGTCCTGGGCATCGCCTACTGGGTGCGGACCCACCTGGACGAAACTCCGGTCTTCGAGGAGGCCCAGGAGCACCGGCATGTCGCCCCGATGCCGGTCAAGGACGTCCTCAAGTTCCAGGGCGCCGATGTCCTGCGTGTGATGGGAATGTCCATCATGTCCGTCATGCAGACCATCTTCACGGTCTTCGGCCTGGCGTACGCCACCTCCACGGCCGGTTTTGACCGGGCCTCCATCCTGACCGTCAACGCCGTGGCCATCGGCTTGTCGATGTTCGCCATGCCGCTGGCCGCGAAGCTCTCGGACCGAATCGGCCGGCGCCCGGTGCTGCTGACCGCCGGGATCGGCTGCTCCCTCACGATTTTCCTGTACTTCCTGGCCCTGTCCTCGGGCAACATTGTGCTGGTCTTCCTAGCCGCGTTCCTGAACATGACGGTGCTCTACTCCGGCTTCAACGGCATCTGGCCCTCGTTCTTCGCCGAGCAGTTCGCCGCCCCGGTGCGCTATACGGGCATGGCGATGGGCAATCAGCTGGGTCTGGTCCTGGCCGGCTTCGGCCCAATGATCGCTGGCATGCTCCTGACCCCGGGCATCGCCGGCTGGGTTCCCGTGGCCGTCTTCGGCACGGTCTGCATGCTGATCGCCGCCGTTTCGGTGTACTTCTGCCGTGAGACGTACAAGACCCCGATTCAGGATCTGGGCGGCCCCTACCTGGCCGGGACCGCCCGGCGCCGAGAACTGCTTGCCGGGGAAAATCTCGCCGGGCAGCAGGCTCTGCCGGCCATGCGGCTTCCCTGAACCGCCCCGACCCTGAGGAGACCCTCATGTCCAGAACCAGCCCCCGCAGCGCATTCCCGCACCGCTGGCCCATTCACGTGACCGGGCCCCGGACCTTGGGACTGCAGGGATCCACCACACAGAGACCCATGCCGTGCGTAGCCCCGGCTGCACACGGCGAGGTACCGCCGGCCGCACCTCGGACCTCCAATGGTCAACTGACTGCCTCGCCGTGGCTCGGCCTGCACTTCGAAACCGAAGACATGTAGAGTCCCGTGCTTCGCCTAAAGGCCCGTCGGCGTCTGCGGTGCCCGATTCGCTCGGGTGCCGCAGAGGCCGTTTTAGCAGCCGGTCAAATGCCGCTTGGGCCTGTCCTGACGGTAGAGGTAGCGGCCGGCTTCGCGGAAGCCGGCGCCGGCGTAAAGCCCGCGGGCACCGGCGTTGGAGGCCATGACCAGCAGCCAGTACCCCGCCAGGCCGCGGGCCCGGCCCTCGTGCAGCAGCGCCCGGACCACCCGGCCGCCATAGCCCCTACGCCGCGCATCCGGACGCGTTGCCATGCAGTACAGCCCGCCCCATCCGGGCCCGGACGGGCCGGTGTTGGGCAAGGCGAGGCGTGCGACGGCGGCCGGCGCGCCGCCGTCGTCCCGCACCAGAGCGTACAGCGAGGGGCACCCTTCGAGAATGCCGCGGGCCACGGCGAGCTCGTCCGCTCCCCCGTGGCCGTCGACGCTCCACCACAGTTCCAGCCATTCCGCCGACGGCTGGGCCGAAATTTCCACGGCAGGTTCGGGGCCGCCGGAGCCCGCGCCGGACTCCGGTCCGGACTCAGCACCCGGAACGTGGACGAGCACCAGGGTTTCGGACTGCCGGGTGAACCCTTCGGCGTCGAGCACCGCGTTGAGCGCCGCACGGCGTGGGTCCTCAAAAATTTGGAAGATGAGCGGAAGCCGCCGGCTGCGGTACCAAAGCCGGGCGTCGCGGACTGCGGCGAGCTGCCGGTGCGGATCCTCGCCGGGGTCCCTCGGCCAGACCGAGTTCGCCCGCTGGGTCACCCCTGACGCCGCCCGCAGCACCCACCCGCCGGATTCCTCGCGCTCCGCGGCAGGCCACGCTGCATCCATCAGCGTCTCCAGCCCGGGGATGGATCCAGGAATCATCCCGGGGCGCGGGTCCAGGTTCATCGAGCTACTCCGTCCGGGACGAATGCGGGCTACAAATGACAGACGGCAGGGGCTCCCCGGTTGCCCGGGGRGCCCCTGCCGCTGAAGTTCGCAGGCTAGTCCCTACCGTCCTCAGGTTTCTTGGGCTGCGGCTTGAAGTCGACGCCGGCTTCCTTGCGCTGCTGCGCCGTGATGGGAGCGGGAGCCTGGGTCAGCGGATCGAAGCCGCCGCCGGACTTCGGGAACGCGATGACATCGCGGATGGACTCCACGCCGGCCAGCAGGGCAACCACGCGGTCCCAGCCGAAGGCGATGCCGCCATGCGGAGGGGCTCCAAACTTGAAGCCCTCCAGCAGGAAGCCGAACTTGGTCTGGGCGTCTTCCTTGTCCAGGCCCATGAGCTCGAAGACGCGTTCCTGGACGTCGCGCTCGTGGATACGGATCGAGCCGCCGCCAATTTCGTTGCCGTTGCAGACGATGTCGTAGGCGTAGGACAGCGCCGATTCGGGATCGGTGTCGAAGGAGTCCATGAACTCGGGCTTGGGCGAGGTGAACGCGTGGTGGACGGCGGTCCACTTGCCTGCGCCGACGGCGACGTCGCCGGAGGCGACGGCGGCGGCGGCCGGCTCGAACATCGGCGCGTCCACGACCCAGCAGAACGCCCAGTCAGCGGGGTTGATGAGCCCCGTGCGGTGGCCGATCTCGACGCGGGCAGCGCCGAGGAGCGCGCGGGACGGGGTCTTCTCGCCGGCTGCGAAGAAGATGCAGTCACCGGGCTTGGCGCCGACGGCGTCGGCGAGGCCCGCCCGCTCGGTCTCGGTGAGGTTCTTGGCGACGGGACCGGCGAGTTCGCCGTCCTCCTTGTACAGGACGTACGCCAGGCCCTTGGCGCCGCGCTGCTTGGCCCACTCCTGCCAGGCGTCGAGGGCCCGGCGGGCCTGGGAGGCGCCGCCGGGCATGACGACGGCGCCGACGTAGGGCGCCTTGAAGACACCGAAGTTGGTGTCCTTGAAGAATTCGGTCAGCTCGGTGAGTTCCTGGCCGAAGCGCAGGTCCGGCTTGTCCGAGCCGTAGCGGGCCATGGCGTCGTGGTAGGTGATGCGCTGGATCGGCGTCGGGATCTCGACGTCGATCAGCTTCCACAGGGCCTTGACGATGTTCTCGCCCAGACGGATGATGTCGTCCTGTTCCACGAAGCTGGCCTCGATGTCCAGCTGGGTGAATTCCGGCTGGCGGTCCGCGCGGAAGTCTTCATCGCGGTAGCAACGGGCGATCTGGTAGTACTTTTCGAAGCCGCCCACCTGAAGGAGCTGCTTGAACAGCTGCGGGGACTGCGGCAGCGCGTACCAGGAACCCGGCGCCAGGCGTGCGGGGACCACAAAGTCGCGGGCGCCTTCCGGCGTCGAACGGGTCAGCGTGGGGGTTTCGATCTCCACGTAGCCGTCCTGGTGGAGCAGTTCGCGGGCCACCCGGTTGGCTTCCGAACGCAGGCGCAGGTTACGGGCGGGGCCGGGGCGGCGCAGGTCCAGGTAGCGGTGCTTCAGGCGTGCTTCCTCGCCCACCTCAACGTGTTCGTCGATCTGGAACGGCAGCGGGTCCGAGGTGTTGAGGATCGTGACCTTCTCGGCCATGACCTCGATCTCGCCGGTGGGAAGCGCCGGGTTCTCGTTGCCTTCGGGACGCTGGGAGACGGTGCCGACGATCTGCAGCACATACTCGTTGCGCAGTCCGTGGAAGACCTCTTCTTCGCGGACCACAACCTGGGCGACGCCGGACGCGTCGCGCAGGTCAACGAATGCGACACCACCGTGGTCACGACGCCGGCCGACCCAGCCGGCGAGGGTTACGGTTTGTCCAATGTGCTCGGAGCGAAGTGATCCGAGGTCATGTGTGCGCAGCACAGCACGCCTTTCTGAAGAAGACAGAGGGAAAATCAAAAGCGATATCAAAACAATGACGTTCTAATAGGATCGCTACGGGAACGATCCCGTTCGAGTTTACCCGTTGGAAAGGCCCCTTTTGCCATGGCAACCCGGCACAACGGAAGCCAGCCCGGTGACCAGCCCCCGCGTCAGCCCCGCGATCAGCCCGGCGGCCGGCCTGGCCCGCAGCGGCCACCTCAGCGGCTGCAGCGCCGCCTCGGCGTGTTCGATTCCACGGCAATTGGCCTGGGTTCGATGCTGGGCGCCGGCGTGTTCGTCGTGTTCTCCCCCGCCGCAGCCCTGGCCGGGCCGCTGCTGACACTTGCCGTGGCCGTGGCCGGCGTCATCGCCTACTGCAATGCCGTCGCGTCGGCGCAGTTGGCGGCGAGGTACCCCGACAGCGGGGGAACTTACGTGTACGGGCGCCGGCAGCTCGGCCAGTGGCCGGGCTTCATTGCGGGCTGGGGTTTCATCACGGGCAAGACGGCGTCCTGCGCGGCGATGGCGCTGACGTTCGGACACTACGTGGCGCCGGCCTATGCCACGCCGCTGGCGGTCGCCGGCGTCGTCGTCCTCACGGGAGTTAATCTGCTCGGCATCACGCGGACCGCACTGCTGACCAGGATCCTGCTGGCCGTCGTGTTGGCCACGCTCGTCTTCGTCGCCGTGGCCTCCCTGCTCGGTCCGCACCCGAAGGGCGCCCCCGCCGTGTCGGCGGCGCCGGCCTATCCCGCGCCGCCCTCCGGCGGCTGGGGCGTCCTTCCCGCGGCGGGGCTGATGTTCTTCGCCTTCGCGGGTTATGCGCGGATCGCCACCCTCGGCGAGGAGGTCAAGGATCCCGCCCGTACCATCCCGCGGGCCATCCTGGCCGCACTGGCCGGGGCCTTCGTGATCTACCTTGGCCTGGCCGCGCTGCTGCAGTGGCACCTGCCCCCGCAGCAGCTGGCGGGTTCGACGGCGCCGCTGTTGGACGCGGTGGCGGTCTCCCGCCTCGGCGCCGGCGTCCCGTTCGTCCAGGCCGGAGCGGCGGCGGCCTGCCTCGGCGCGCTGCTGGCTCTGATCACCGGGGTCGGCCGGACCACGTTGGCGATGGCGCGGGAACGGGACCTGCCCGCCCCGCTGGCCAGTGTGGGCCGCGCCCGCACCGTCCCGTTCACGGCGGAACTGGCCGTCGCGGCCGCCGTCGTTGTCCTGCTGCTGAGCACTGACGTGATGACCGTGGTCGGATTTTCCAGCTTCGGCGTGCTGGTCTATTACGCCGTGACGAACGCCGCGGCTTTCACACTGGCCGGACGCCCCTGGCATGCGCCGCGCTGGCTCAACGTGCTGGGTTTCCTCGGCTGCCTGGTCCTGGCCGTCACCCTGCCGCCAGCCTCCGTGCTGTTCATGGCGGCGGTGCTGGCGGCAGGGGTGGCCGGGCGGTTCCTCGTCCTGCTGGTGCGCAGGACGCGGGACGCTAGCGGGCCTGCCCGGAAGTCCTAGCTCGCGGCGATTACGCGCACGTGCAGGTCCTCCTCGGAGGGCGTCCACGAGTCCGGGTCGGCGTCGTACTGCTCGCCCGTGCGGATGTCTTTGACCTGGTGCTTGCCGTCGTCGTCAGTGAACCAGACAAACGGAATGCCGCGACGGTCGGCGAACTTGATCTGCTTGCCGAACTTCTCGGCCTTCGCGGCGACCTCAGTGGCGATGCCCCGGCTGCGCAGCTGCGCGGCGACATCCTGTGCGGCGGCCCAGCTGTCGTCGTTGTTCAGCGTCACCAGCACGGCGGTCGGCACGGAGCGCGTGGCCTTGGCCAGGTCCTGGCTCAGGATCCGCGACACCAGCCGGGTGACGCCGATGGAGAGTCCGACGCCGGGGAATTTGCGGTTGCCCTTGCTCGCCAGGGCGTCGTAGCGGCCGCCGGAGCAGATCGAGCCCAGCTGCTCGTGCCCCACCAGGACGGTTTCCACCACGGTGCCGGTGTAGTAATCGAGGCCGCGGGCGATGCTGAGATCGGCGACGACCCGACCCGGCGCGTGCTGGACAGCGGCCGCAATGACCTGCTCCAGCTCGTTCAGGCCTTCCTCCAACAGCTCGTTGGTGACGCCCAGCGCCCGGACCTGCTCCACAAAGGACGTGTCCTTGGTGCGGATGCCCGCGAGCTTCAGGGCAGCCTGCGCCTGATCGTCAGTGGCGCCGAGTTCCTCCTTGAGCAACTCGGCCACCTTCGCCGGCCCGACTTTCTCGAGTTTGTCGATGCTGCGCAGGACGCCCGCGGTGTCCGTGAGGCCGATCCCTGTGTAGAAGCCCTCGGCCAGCTTGCGGTTGTTGATCCGCAGCAGGAAATCGGGGATGGGCAGCGCGTTGAGCGCCTCCGCAATCACCAACGCGATTTCGACGTCGTACCGGAACGGCAGTTCGCCATCGCCGACGACGTCGATGTCCGCCTGGGTGAACTCCCGGGCCCGTCCCTCCTGGGGACGTTCGCCGCGCCAGACCTTCTGGATCTGGTAGCGGCGGAACGGGAACGCCAGGTAGCCGGCGTTTTCCACGACGTACCGGGCGAAGGGCACGGTGAGGTCGAAGTGCAGGGCAAGGGCGTGCGGGTCGAACTTGGCCGCGGAGTCCTCATCGTCCTGGAGCCGGCTGAGGCCATAGACCTCTTTGTCGATTTCCCCCTTGCGCAGCAACTGGCCCACCGTCTCCACGGCGCGGGTCTCGATCGAGGAGAAACCATGGAGTTCGAAGGTCCGGCGCAGCGTGTCCAGCACATGGAGTTCCACCAGCCGCTCCTCGGGAAGCCACTCGGGGAATCCTGACAGGGAGGCTGTGCGTGCCATGGTGAAATTTTCTCCTCTGGGTTACCACTGCGGTATCTCGTTGCTACTGCAGTATCTTCGGGCGCGGGCGTCAGGCGGCATTCTCTCTGTCGAAACGTAACGAAGATAAGCGGCAGACCGGCCAGTCGTGCATAAACTGTGTGCGGCAGTCAGTTTATGCGTTCGGCGCCTGCTTCTTCCAACGGAGCCGGACCCGGCGGGACTGCCGGCAGCTTGCTGCTGCTACCGCGACGGCGCCTACGGCCCCGTCATGGTGGCGGCCATACAACCAGGAGGACCTTTGGCGGCCAGTTCACGCAGCGCACGCGAGGCGAAGCGGCGCGTCCAGCAGATGGAGGCCAGGCGCGGCCTGCGCCGGGACCAGGACAAGCGCCGCAAGCGCGACAACGTCTTCGCCATCAGCGCCGGCACGGCAGCGATTGGCCTGGCTTTGGTGCTTCAGCTGACCGCCTTCGCCTCAAACCCGACCGAAGAGGAATTCGCGGCCGCGCAGGAGGGTCTGAACAGCCCGTCGGCATCCGCCTCACCCACAGCGGCCCCGACGAACGGCGCGAACATCCCCAAGCCGGAGACCGCCGCGGGCAAGACGTTCACGGGCGAGCTCAAGCTGAACCGCGGCACGCTCGGCGTCGAACTCGACGGCACGAAGGCCCCCCAGGCCGCGGCGGTCTTCAAATCCCTTGCTGACCAAAAGTTCTACGACGGCGTCAGCTGCCACCGGCTGACCACGGCCGAGAACTTCGGCGTCCTCCAGTGCGGTTCCAAGGCCGGCGACGGCAGCAGCGACCCGGGCTACACCTGGGGCCCGCTGGAAAACACCCCGCAGGACAACAAGTATCCCGCCGGAACCATCGCAGTGGCCCGGACCGGCGGGAACGCCAACGGCAACGGCACCCAATTCTTCATTGTGTACAAGGACACCGTCATTCCAGCGGATGCCGCCGGGGGCTATACGGTGGTGGGCAAGGTGACCTCTGGACTCGACGTGGTGGGCGGTATTGCCGCCGCCGGACTGAAGCCCGGCGACAACGCCACCGACGGCGCACCTGTGGAACCAGTCACGATAGACTCGTTCTCACTGAAGTAACCAGCCGCGGCCCTCAAGGCCCTGGTCCCGGTATTTCCCTCCAAGCGAAAGACTTCTAGCGGTGACAGACAGTCAGAAATCCGACGAAACATTGGCAACAGCAGCTGCCAACGAAACCGAAACCGAGGCAACCCCCGCCGAGAGTGCAGGCACTGCCGTAGACTCCGACGGCGAGACTGCGGCACCCGAGGCACCAGCCGCGGCCGGCGAGGAACCCGCCGCAGCCGGCGAGGAACTTACCGAGGCATCCGAGCCCACTGTGCCCGCCGTTCCGGCAGAACCCGCCGAGCCGGCGGAGACGGCCGAGCCTGTTGACCAAGCCGAAGCCACCGCCGCCCCGGTTCCGACGCCGGGTCCCGCGCCGGCCGCGCGTCCCGCACCGAGCCCGGCAGCATTTGCCGGCCGGCCGAAGGCCAAGCCGTCTGCGGCCGCACCGGCTCCGGCCCCGGCGGCCGTGTCCTCCGCAGCCTCACTGGCCGAAGCGGCCCGCTGGGGCCGTGTTGAAGGCGACGGCCACGTCTTCCTGACCGTTGACGGCACGGAATACCCCGTAGGCCAGTACCCGGGGGTCAGCGAGGACGAGGCCCTGGGCTACTTCGCCCGGAAGTTCGAGGACGTCGTGGCCCAGATCGTCCTGCTGGAACAGCGGGTGAGTTCCAAGGCGCCCACCGCGGACATGCAGAAGACCGTCACGCACCTGCGCGAGCAGCTCGCCGAGCGGAACATGGTGGGCGACATCCGCTCCGCCGAGGCCCGGCTGGACGCTCTGGTGACACAGATCGGCGAGCTGGAAAAGGCTGAGAAGGCCGAGCACGACGCTGTCCGCGCCGCTGAGCTTGCCGCCCGCGAGGCGATCGTGGCCGAGGCCGAGGAAATTGCCGGCCACGATCCCGCGCAGATCCAGTGGAAGACCTCCAGCGCGCGGATGAACGAACTCTTCGAGAGCTGGAAGACGGCCCAGAAGAGCGGCGTCCGGCTCGGCCGCAGCAATGAGGACGCACTGTGGAAGCGGTTCCGCGCCGCCCGCACGGTGTTTGACCGGCACCGCCGCGCGTACTTCTCCCAGCTGGACAGCAACAATTCGGCGGCCAAGGCCGCAAAGGAGAAGCTCATCACCGAGGCCGAGGCCCTTTCGTCCTCGACCGACTGGGGTTTTGCCGCCGGCGAATACCGCCGCCTGATGGATGAGTGGAAAGCCTCTCCCCGCGCCAGCCGCAAGGACGACGACGCGCTGTGGGCCCGCTTCCGCGCCGCACAGGACGTCTTCTTCACCAACCGCCAGGCAGCCAACGACGAGATCGACCAGGAGTACGGTGCGAACCTGGTGGTAAAGGAAGCGCTCCTGGTGGAAGCCAACGAGCTCCTGCCGATCAAGGATCTCGCGGCAGCCAAGAAGGCACTGCAGTCCATCCGGGACCGCTGGGAAGAAGCCGGCAAGGTGCCGCGTGCCGACATGGGCCGCATCGAAGCCGGCCTGCGGAAGGTGGAGGACGCTGTCCGCCACGCCGAGGACGAAAACTGGAAGCGCTCCAACCCGGAGACGAAGGCGCGCACCAACAGCGCCCTCACCCAGCTCGAGGCCGCCATTGCCGGCCTCAAGGAAGATCTGGCCAAGGCGGAGAAGGCCGGCGATGAGCGCAAGATCAAGGCCGCCCGGGAAGCCCTCGAGGCACGCCAGGCCTGGCTGGAGCAGCTCGAGCGCTCAGCGAGCGAACTCTCCTAGGCACGCGGCACCTCAGTACGAAGTACACCAGCAGGTCAGTCCAGGCCCCGTTTCGGTTATCCACATGACCGGCACGGGGCCTGTTCTATGTCCGGGGAACCGGGAACGATGGCGGAATGGTAATCATGCCCCGCGCTCCCACCGCTCCGCCGGTTCCGGGCCGGCACGCCCTGGTGCCGGGACCTCCGGTACCGGGGACTCCAAGTCCAGGTGCGGGGCCGGAACACTGCGAGCTCTACTCCCCCGGCGCGCTGTTCTCCTGGCCGGAGCTGCAGGCCATGGCCGCCGACGGCGTGCTGACGCAGCTGTATCAGCGCGGCTACCTACCGCCCGGCTCCCATGCCAGTCCGCAGCTTCGCGCGCGGGCCGCGTCCCTGGTGGTGGCCCCGGCGATCCGGCAGCGGGTCGTGGCTGGCCGGATGACCGCGGCATGGATCTATGGGTGTGCCACGGAGCCGGACCGCCTGGCGCTGCTGGTTGACGCCAACCGGCGGATCTCAAGTCTGCGGTCCGTGCGCGGCTGCACCTTCCACGAAGTTCGGCTGGGGCCGTTCGACGTCGTGAGCATGGGAGGCCTGATGGTGTCCAGCCCGCTGCGCACGGCCGTGGACGTGGCGATGCACGTGGACGCGGAGCGGGCCGTGCCGGCCCTCAGGGCGCTGTTGGCTCGTCCCGGGCTGGGCGTCCGCCTGCGGCTGCTCAGGCTCGCCGTGGAGGCGAGTCCGCGCGTTCCGCATAAGAGGGCGGCCCTGGCGAAGCTCGCCGCCCTCGCGGCAGAGCCGGCGGCGCCAGATTGATCCCGTGCAGAAAGCGGTGGACCGCGGCCTGAACTGCCGGGTCAGCTGCGGCGGCGGTTTCCGGTGGTGCGGTACACGTCGAAGACGCCGTCGATTCTGCGGACCGCGCTGAGCACGTGGCTGAGGTACTTCGGGTCGCCCATCTCGAAGGCAAACTTGGAGATTGCCACCCGGTCAGTGGACGTGTGCACGCTCGCCGCCAGGATGTTGACGTGGTTTTCCGAGAGCACCCGGGTGACGTCGGAGAGCAACGATTTGCGGTCCAGCGCCTCGACCTGGATTTCCACCAGGAACACGCTGGACTGTGTGGGGGCCCAGTCCACCTCCACGATCCTGTCCGGCTGGTCCATCAGGCCGCTCACGTTGGTGCAGTCGGTCCGGTGCACGGAGACCCCGGAGCCACGCGTGACGAAGCCCAGGATCGGATCCGGCGGGACCGGCGTGCAGCACCGGGCGAGCTTGACCCAGACGTCGTCCACGCCGCGGACAACGACGCCGGAATCGGAGAACCGGGCCTTGCTGACCTGGGTGGGGATGGAGACCTCGGTGAGGGCATCGTCCGGGTGCTCGTTCCCGCCCAGGCTCTCCACCAGGCGTTCCATCACGGACTGGGCGGAGGTGTGGCCGTCGCCCACGCCAGCGTAGAGCCCGGAGATGTCAGCGTATTTGAAGTCCTCGGCGATCGCCGCGAGGGCGTCGTGGGTCATGAGCCGCTGCAGCGGCAGGTTTTGCTTCCGCATCGCTTTGGTCAGCAGGTCCTTGCCGCGGTCAATCGCTTCCTCGCGGCGTTCCTTGCTGAACCATTGCCTGATCTTGTTCCGGGCCCGGGCACTCTTGACGAAGTGCTGCCAGTCCTGGCTGGGGCCGGCTCCTTCGGCCTTCGAGGTGAAGATCTCGACCCAGTCGCCGTGGTTCAGTTCGCTGTTGAGCGGAACGAGCTTGCCGTTGACGCGTGCGCCGATAGTCCGGTGGCCCACCTCGGTGTGCACGGCGTACGCGAAGTCGACGGGTGTGGACCCGGCGGGGAGGGCCATGACCTCGCCCTTGGGGGTGAAGACGAACACTTCCCGGGCGTTGATTTCAAAGCGGAGGGAGTCGAGGAATTCGCCGGGGTCCGACGTTTCCTGCTGCCAGTCCACGAGGGAACGCAGCCAGCCCATGTCGCCGTCGCGCGGGCTGCCGGGGCCGGCCGCCGTCCGGTTCGGCTGGTCCTTGTACTTCCAGTGCGCGGCGACGCCGTACTCGGCCCGGCGGTGCATCTCGTGGGTGCGGATCTGGATTTCGACCGGCTTGCCGCCGGGACCGATCACCGTGGTGTGCAGCGACTGGTACATGTTGAACTTGGGCATCGCGATGTAGTCCTTGAACCGCCCGGGCAGGGGGTTCCAGCGCGAGTGCATCGCGCCCAGGGCCGCGTAACAGTCCCGGACAGAATCGACCAGAACGCGCACGCCCATGAGGTCGTTGATGTCGTCGAAGTCTTTGTCGCGGACGATCATCTTCTGATAAATCGAGTAGTAGTGCTTTGGCCGCCCGGTGATCGTGGCCTTGATCTTCGCGGCCCTGAGGTCCTCGGTGATCTGGTTGCGGATGACCCCCAGGTTCTTTTCGCGTTCCGGGGTCCGGTCCCCCACCATGCGCACGATTTCCTCGTACACCTTCGGATAGAGGGCAGCGAAGGACAGGTCCTCCAGCTCCCACTTGATCGTGTTCATGCCAAGCCGGTGGGCCAGCGGCGCGAAGATTTCCAGCGTTTCCCGGGCCTTGCGGGCCGAGGACTCAGCCGAGACAAAACGCCACGTGCGGGCATTGTGGAGCCGGTCGGCGAGTTTGATCATCAGGACGCGGATGTCCTTGGCCATGGCGACGACCATTTTGCGCACGGTCTCGGACTGGGCCGCCTCACCGAAGCTGACCTTGTCCAGCTTCGTGACGCCGTCCACCAGCATGGCCACTTCCGGACCGAACTCGGTCTTCAGGTCGGCGAGGGTGTAGGACGTGTCTTCGACGGTGTCATGCAGCAGGGCCGCGGCCAGCGTGGTGCCGCTGAGGCCGAGTTCGGCGAGGATGGTGGCCACTGCGACGGGGTGGGTGATGTACGGGTCGCCGCTCTTGCGCTTCTGGCCCCGGTGGCAGCGCTCGGCGACCACGAAGGCGCGCTGGATGAGATCGAAATCCTCTTTGGGGTTGTTGGCGCGCACAGTGCGCAGCAACGGCTCCAAAATCGGCGAGTAGGCCGGAGTACCACGGCCCGTCAGCCGGGCAAGGCGGGACCTCGTGCGCTCGCGCCGGCCGGGAAAAGTGGGCCGGGCACCGGAGTTGTCCACCGGCACGGGAACATCGGGGCGTCCGGGAACCACCAGGCCAGTCTGTGAACCCTGGCCTTGGCCCTTGTCCGCAGGTGCCTCCGGCACCGGCGTCGAACGTTCTTCCAATGGAGCACCTCTCGCGACCGGTTAATTATTCAAGTGTATTCCCGCAGCAGGATACTTCGATAACCGGCGGGGATACGGCGACGGGCCGGAGGCCGTCGAAAACGACGGTCTCCGGCCCATTTGTGGCCGCTTGGGACGGTTCAGGCGGKGGCGGGCGAAGCCGGCGACTCGGCTTTGGCTGCCGCGTCAACACGCCTCTGTTCCACCCGTTTGGCCTGCTTGACCAGGTCGGGTTCGCCCTGCCGCAGCGCGGCGTACAGCGGAGCCGCGATGAAGATCGTGGCGGCAGTACCCACCAGGATGCCCACGAACAGCGCCAGGGACAGGTCCCGCAGGGTTCCGGCACCGAGCAGCCCGGCACCGATGAAGAGGATCGCGCCGACCGGCAGGATGGCCACCACCATGGTGTTAATGGACCGGACCAGGGTCTGGTTGATGGCGAGGTTGACCTCTTCGGCGAAGGTCCGCCGGGTGGAGGCCTGCATGTCGGAGGTGTTCTCCCGGATCTTGTCGAACACCACCACGGTGTCGTACAGCGAGTAGCTGAGCACCGTGAGGAAGCCGATGATGGCCGACGGCGTCACTTCGAAGTCGCTGAGGCCGTAAACACCGGCGGTCACGAACATCGTGACGGCCATGCCGACAAGTGCCGAGAGCGACATCTTCCAGGTCCGGAAGTAGAGCGCCATCAGGACGGCGGCCAGGCCCACAAAGATTGCCAGGCCCATCAGCGCCTGCTTCGTGACGTCCGCACCCCAGGTGGGGCCGACGAAGGTCGAGGTAACTTCGTTATCCGTCACGCCGTAGGCCTTGGTGAGGCCTTCCTTGATCTGCAGCGTCTCGTCGTCGGAGAGCTTGTCCGTCTGGATGCGCATGGTGGTGCCGGCGACGTTAGCCACGCGCGGCACGGACCCCGCCACGACGTCCTTGACGGCCTTCTCGCCGAGGGAGGCCTCGGTGGTCTTGACGTTGGAGACCGTGAACTCGGAGCCGCCGCGGAACTCGATGCCGAGGTTGAACCCACCCTTGGCGACCGGGATCAGGATGGAGAGGGCGACGGCGATCCCGGCGATCAGGAACCACAGCTTCCTGTAGCCGACGAAGTCGTACGAGCGCTTGCCCGTGTACAGCTCATTGCCGAATGTTGAGAAGTTGACCATTTACTTGCCCTCCTTGGACGCGCTCTTGGAGGTACCGGCGAGCTGTGCCTGTTGTGCCTGATCCTGCTTTTCGGCGAGGCGGCGTTCTGCAATGGTCATCCGGCGTTCTGCCTCGGCGGCGGCGCCGGTGTTCTTCGCGCGCACCACTGCCACGGGCTTGTCCTCCGGGGTACGGACCCGGCCGGCACCGCGGTACAGCGGGACGGCGCCGAGGCGCTTCGGGTCCAGGCCCGAGAACCGGTGGCCTTCGCCGAAGAACTTGGTGCGGGCCAGCAGCTGCAGGGTGGGGTGGGTGAACATGAAGACGACAATGAGGTCGGCGATCGCGGTGAGGCCGAGGGTGAACGCGAAGCCGCGGACGTTGCCCACTGCCACGAAGAACAGCACGACGGCCGCGAGAAGGTTCACGGCCTTGGACGCGAGAATGGTGCGCTTGGCCCGCTTCCAGCCGTTTTCGACGGCCGAGACCAGGCCGCGGCCTTCGCGGAGCTCATCGCGGATGCGTTCGAAGTAGACGATGAACGAGTCGGCTGTCTGGCCGATGGCCACGATCAGGCCCGCGACGCCGGCGAGCGAAAGCCGGTAGTTTTCGGTCCAGCCGAGGATGGCGATGGCCAGGAACGTCAGCACCCCGGCGATCACGAGGGAGGCCACGGTCACGAGGCCAAGGGCCCGGTACTGGAACAGCGAGTAGACAAACACCAACAGGAGGCCGATCACGCCGGCGAGCATACCCATGCGAAGCTGCTCACCGCCGAGGGTTGCCGAGATCTGCTGTTCGCTCTGGATTTCGAAGCTGATCGGCAGGGCACCGAAACGGAGCTGGTCGGAGAGGGCCTTGGCCGACTCCTCGGTGAATCCGCCGGTGATCTGCGGCCGGCCGTCGGTGATGACGGCGAGGGAGCGCGGGGCGGAGATGACCTGGTCGTCCAGGACGATCGCGAACTGGGATTTCGGATCCGAGCCGGTCTGGCCGCCGCCGGCGGCGTAGAACTGGTACAGGCGCTCGGTGATTTCCTTGAACTTGGTGGTGCCCGCGTCATCGAACTGGATGTTGACGGCCCATTCATTGGTCACGGCACCCTGTGCGCCGCGCTGCAGCTGGAAAGAGGAGGACTTGATGTTCGAGCCCTTCACCTCCACCGGACCGAGGATGTACTTGATGGCCGGCGAGTTGGCCGAGGCCGGCTCGCAGGTCACCAGCGGCTTGGTCGGGTCGGAGCGCTGCTGCTTGTCCTGGGAGGGGTTGTCGCAGTCGAGGGCCTCGAACTGCTTGTAGACCTCGGGGGTAATCCAGTTCTCGTCGCTGCTGTTGGCGGGCGCGGCTGTCGGCTTCGGCAGCTGGGCATCCGGGGTCCTGGAGGCGGCGGGGACTGCTGCGCCGGGGCCGGTCTGGATGACCGGGCGGAAGTTCATGTCGGCGGAAGCCTGGATCAGCGCACGGGTTTCCTTGGCAGGGGTTCCTGGGAGGCTGACGACGACGTTGCGGCCGGACTGCGTGCTAATTTCCGCTTCCGCGACGCCCGAGCCGTCCACGCGCTGGCGAATGATCGCCACGGCCTGGTTGAGCTGGTCTTCGGTGATACCCGAACCGCCCTCAACCTTGGGCGCCAGGATCATCTGGGTGCCACCTTCAAGGTCCAGTGCGAGCTTTGGAGCCCAGCCCGCCTGGCCGGCCATCGTGCCGCCCGCCAGTACAGCCGTCATGGCGGCGATGATTACGCCAAGCCAGACCAGCATCCTGATGGCTGAGTTTTTGGGGCCAGTTCGTGCCATTGTCGATCTTTCTATTATTTACGGCGGATCCGCCGGCGCGGGCTCTGGGCCCCGCCGACGGATACCCGCAACCGTTGCTTCGCGGGATAGCTCAGGTAGGCAGACTAGCTGTCTTTTTTGCCTTCATCGTTGAGGCGGCGCAGGGTTTCCTCGGGCGTTTCGGTGCGCGGCGCATCGTGGACGGGGGCGCTGGCGTCGGTCCCCTCAGCACCCAGCTTCTCGGTGGTCAGCGAGGACGCGTCGTCCGGAACGACCGTGGGCTCCTCGGCGGCGACAACCGGCTCCACAATTTTGGTGACGGCCTGGCGGTGCACGGTGGCGGTGTTCCCCGGGGAGAGCTCCAGCGTGACCTTGTTCTCGGCCTCATCGATGTCGATGATCCGGCCAAACAACCCGAAGCTCGTCATGACCTCGACGCCGGGGCCGAACTTCGACTGGAGCTGCGCCTGCTGCTGCTGCGTTTTCTTGTTGCGGCGGAACATCATGAAGACGAACACGCCAAGCATCACGAACAGGAGAATTGTCATTAGATCCAAGGGGAAAGTTCCGTTCTTTACTTGCATAGCTGTTTTTCAGCAACGTCCGTTTGTTCCTGACGGCGCGGGCAGGGGTCTGCGCAGCAAACTGGCAGCGAGACCGTCCCCCAGACCGCCGGCGGCTACCTGCTCTCCGCCCACGGAAACAAAACCCGGACGTGCCGAGCGTCATACCAGTCTAAAGGGAAAAGCTGAAAGAACGGTGCTAGCGGCTGTTTCGGATCCACTGAGGATCGGTTTCTTCGCCGGGATCCCCGCCGGACCCGCCGATCGGGCTCTCGCCCAGCTCGTCGGCCTGGAACAGTTCCAGCGGGTCCTGGCCGAAGGCACCGGCCGGAATGGCGAAGCCCAGGTGTGTCCATGCCGGCGCCAGGGCTATCCTGCCGCGCGGCGTCCGGCCCAGGAGTCCTTCACGCACCAGATAGGGCTCGGCGACCGTTTCCACGGTCTCCGTTTCCTCGCCGACGGCGATCGCGAGCGTGGACAGGCCTACCGGCCCGCCGCCGAACTTGGTGATGAGGGCCTCGAGAACGGCACGGTCCAGCCGGTCCAGGCCCCGCTTGTCCACCTCGTACATGTCCAGGGCCGCGGAGGCCGCCCGCGCGTCGATTTGCTCGATGCCATGCACGAGCGCCCAGTCCCGGACGCGGCGCAGGAGCCGGTTGGCGATGCGTGGCGTGCCCCGGGACCGGCCGGCAATCTCGCTGAACCCGGCGGAGTTGACCTTCAGGTCCAGCAGGCCGGCGGAGCGGCGCAGGACCAGTTCCAGCTCCTCAACGGAGTAAAACTCGAGGTGGCCGGTGAAACCGAACCGGTCCCGCAGCGGGCCGGGAAGGAGGCCGGCCCGCGTGGTGGCGCCGACCAGGGTGAAGGGCGGCAGCTCCAGCGGAATGGCCGTGGCGCCGGCGCCCTTGCCGACGACGATATCGACGCGGAAATCTTCCATCGCCATGTACAGCATTTCCTCGGCCGGCCGGGACATGCGGTGGATTTCATCCAGGAACAGGACCTCGCCCTCCGAGAGCGAGGACAGGATGGCCGCAAGGTCGCCCGCGTGCTGGATGGCCGGGCCGCTGCTGATCCGCAGCGGGACGTTCATTTCGGCGGCGATGATCATGGACAGCGTGGTCTTGCCCAGGCCGGGAGGGCCCGAGAGCAGCACGTGGTCCGCGCTGCGCCCACGCATGCGCGAGGCCTCCAACACGAGGGAGAGCTGCTTGCGGACCCGGTGCTGGCCCACGAAGTCGTGCAGGTTCTTGGGCCGCAGGGCGGCTTCGATGACCCGCTCCTCCGGTTCCTCTCCCCCGGCGACGATCGACGGCTCAGCCACGCGCGCCTACCCGGTTCCCGGCGCGGGCGCCGTCCTGGCCCAGCCAGCGCAGCGTCGCGCGGAGAATCTCCGCTACATTGCCGTTCGCCGCGAGGTCCGGGGAATCGGCCAGGGACTTGTCGATGCTGGCCGTGGCATCCTTTTCGGACCAGCCCAGGCTGGTCATCGCGGCCACCACCTGCGGCTTCCAGACGGATTCCGCGGACACGGCCGCGACAGGCGCGCCGGCGGTGCCGTGCGGCACAAGCTTGCCGGCGAGTTCGAGCACGATCCGGCCAGCCACCTTCGGTCCGATGCCGGGGACCTTCGTGAAGGCCTTGCCGTCGCCGGAGTGGGCGGCCACCCGGATGGCTTCGGGCTCGTGGACGGCCAGCACCGCCAGGGCGAGGCGGGGACCGACGCCGCTGACGCTGAGGAGCACATCAAACACCTCGCGTTCGTCATCGCTGGCGAAGCCGAACAGGGTCAGCGAGTCTTCCCGCACGATCAGGGACGTGAACAGCTTTCCCTCCTCACCCACCCGAAGGCCGCTGAGGGTCTGCGGTGTGGCGTTGACGCTCATGCCGGCGCCGTTGAGGTCGATCACGGCGGAGGACAGGCCAACATGCGCAACGGTTCCGCGAAGAAAACTGATCAAGGCCGGGCTCCTGGTCTAACTGGCGTCTACAACTGGGTGATGAAAGAACGTACAGCCGGGCACGCCGACTATCCGAACATATCTACGAATACCCTACCAAGCCCCGCTGCGTCACAGCCGGACATTCAGCGCGCACGGCGCGCTTTTGCCTCCGCGTCCGCCCACGCCCGCTGCGCCGGAGTGAGGGACTGGCTGCCCGGCCCAGTCGTGGCTACGGCGGCCCCGCTGCCGGCCCGCCAAGCGTGGGTGATGGCCAACGCAAGGGCGTCGGCGGCGTCGGCCGGGCGCGGAGGCGCGTCCAGCCGGAGGATCTTGGTCACCAGCTTGGTGACCGCATCCTTGTTCGAGGTCCCGCTTCCCGTCACGGCTGCCTTGACCTCGGACGGGGTGTGCAGCGCCACCGGGATGCCACGGCGCGCGGCGGCCGCAATGACCACCCCGGAGGCCTGCGCCACCCCCATGACCGTGCTGACGTTGAGCTGGGAAAAGACCCGCTCCACGGCGAGCACCTGGGGTTCGTAGCGGTCCAGCCACTCGTCGATGGACGTGGCGATGACCAGCAGCCGCTGGTCCAGGCTCTCCTCGGGAGAGGTGCCCACAACGCCGAAGGCCACCAAAGTGGCCCGCCGGTTCCGCTCGACGTCGACAACGCCGATCCCGCAACGGGTGAGGCCCGGGTCAACCCCCAACACGCGCAGCGTCACGGTTGGGCCGTCAAGACCGGGCCCCAAAGTCACGTTTGGGTGAGCGGGTCACTCGGCTTCCAGTGCGGCCTGCACTTCGTCGCTGAGGTCGGCGTTGCTGTACACGTTCTGGACGTCGTCGAGCTCTTCCAGGGCGTCCACCAGCTTCATGAACTTCTTGGCGGCATCAAGGTCCAGCGGCACCTGCATGGACGGCACAAACTCGGCCTCGTCGGTGTCGTACTCAATTCCGGCTTCCGTGAGGGCATCGCGAATGGCCTGGAGGTCGGTCGGCTCGGAGTGGATCTCGAAGCTGTCGCCGTTGTCCTTGACTTCCTCGGCCCCGGCATCCAGCACGGCCATCAGGACGTCGTCCTCGGTCAGGCCGTTCTTCGGCAGCGAGACGACGCCCTTGCGGGAGAAGAGGTAGCTGACGGAGCCGGGATCGGCGATCGTGCCGCCGTTGCGGGAGATGGCGAGCCGGACCTCGGAGGCGGCACGGTTCTTGTTGTCCGTTAGGCACTCGATCAGCAGCGCGGAACCCTGCGGGCCGCGGCACTCGTACATGATTTCGGTGTAATCGACGACCTCGCCGGTGAGCCCGGCGCCGCGCTTGATGGCGCGGTCGATATTGTCAGCGGGCACCGACGTCTTTTTCGCCTTGGTGACGGCCAGTTCCAGGCTGGGGTTGCCGGAGAGGTCGGGGCCGCCCATGCGCGCGGCGACTTCGATGTTCTTGATCAGCTTGGCGAACGACTTGGCCCGGCGGCTGTCAAGGATGGCCTTCTTATGCTTGGTCGTCGCCCATTTGGAGTGGCCTGACATGCTTTACGCTTCTCCTCTGATCATTCGAATAAACAGTTCATGCACGCGCTTCTCCCCCGTCACTTCCGGGTGGAAGGAGGTGGCCAGCAGCTTGCCGGAACGCACTGCAACAATTCTAGCCGTCCCGTCCAGTACAGCGGCATGCGAGGCATGCTCCGGGTCCGCGGGTTCCGCCTGCGCCAGGACCTCCACCCCTGGACCCACGCGCTCCACCCACGGGCCTCGGATGAACACGGCATGGACGGGAGCCACGCCGGAGCCGGTGTCGCTGAACCCGAGCCCCCTGAAGTCAAGGTCCGTCTCGAAGGACTCACGCTGCCGGCCGAAGGCGTTGCGGCGCACGGTGATGTCGAGTCCGCCGAACGTCTGCTGCGGGTTTCCGGCGAGGTCCTTCGCCGGGTCCGCGATCTCGTCCGCCAGCAGGATCATCCCGGCGCACGAGCCGTAGACGGGCAGGCCGGCCTGGATGCGTTCGCGCAGCGGACCCCGGAGCCCGAAGATCCGGGAGAGCTTGTCGATCGTGGTCGATTCGCCGCCGGGGATGATGAGCCCGTCCAGGCCGTCGAGTTCGGCGGGACGCCGGATCCCGACGCCGGCGGCACCGGCGGCTTCCACGGCATGCAGATGCTCCCGGAAATCGCCCTGCAGCGCCAGGACGCCGATCCGGAGCCCCGTTCCCACGCGGGATTCAAGGGAAAAAGAAGGGGTGGTCATCCCCACAGCATAATGCTCTGCGCGGCACGGTACGCATGGAAGACGCATGCAGCGGCCCCGGGCGTCCGGGTTCCATGCCGCTGCTGGGATATATTACAGAGCATGCTTTACTTCAGCGTTCCGCTCGGCAAGTTCGTCCGCCGGGTCTCCCGGCTCAGGGGCGGAGGCTCGGCCCTCCCCGGGCTTGTGGTCGAAAAAATCGACCCCGATTTCATGCGGCGGACGCTGTCCACGCTGCCGCTGGGGGTCGCCGTCGTCAGTGGCACGAACGGGAAGACCACCACCACAAAGATGGTCGTGGAACTGCTCGAGAGCCAGGGACTGAAAGTCTTCACCAACCGCACCGGCAGCAACTTCACCCGGGGCGTGGCCGCGGCCCTCCTGGGCGAGGTCGACTGGCGGGGCCGGCTCGATGCCGACGTCGCGGTCCTGGAACTGGATGAGGCGCATGCCGTCCACTTCGTCAACAAGGTCCCGCCGCGGTACAGCCTCCTGCTCAACGTCCTCCGCGACCAGCTGGACCGGTTCGGCGAGATCGACAAGACCGCCGAACTGCTCCAGCACATCGCGTCCAAGACCACCGGGACCGTGGTCCTGAACCGGGAAGACCCGCGCGTCGCCCGGATCGCCCAGACCCTGGACGGGCCGGAGGTGCTCTACTTCGGCCTCGACGATTCCCTGCTGAGCACCTTCCCCAACGACGACGACATGCGCGCCGCCCCGGGCAGCCCGGTGCCGGCCGCCCCCGCCCGGCCCGCCGCCGACGTCGTGTTGCGCCGCGTGGGCGCCGACGACGCCGATTTCGAGTACGACGGCGCGACGGTCACCACGGGGATGAAACTGCGCGGCGTCTACAACATCTTCAATGCCGCCGCCGCGCTGACCCTGGCCCGCGGCGTCTCCGGCGCCCGCGGCACCGGGACCGACCAGGCCGGCCTGCTCACGGCGCTGTCCAAGGTGGCGCCGGCGTTCGGCCGCGGCGAAAGCCTCGTGGTCGATGGCCTGCCGCTGGAACTGGTCCTGGTCAAGAACCCCAGCGGTTTCCGGCTCGGCCTCAAGTCGTTCCCCGCCGCCGGGTACGCCACGATGATCGCGATCAACGACAACTACGCAGACGGCCGGGACATGTCCTGGCTGTGGGACGTCGAATTCGACACGCTCCGCGACAGCGGCGTGGACCAGCTCACGGGCTCGCGCGCGTATGACATGGCGCTGCGCCTGCAGTACGACGACGTCGCGATCGGCGCCGTCGACACGGAGATTGCGCCGGCACTGGCAGCCTTCATCCGCGGCGGCGAAGGCAAGCCGAAGAGGATCTTCTGCACCTACACGGCCATGCTGGCCATCCGCCGCGAGCTGTCCAAAATCACCACAGTGGAGGTGGTCTCATGACCCCCGGTTCCCCCGAAACCCCGCACGAGCTGTCCTTTGGGCACGAACTTCCGCCCGAAGATTCCGCGGCTCCCAGCAAGGGAACCATCCGGGTCCTGCAGCTCTACCCGCGGGACATGAACATTTACGGCGACTGGGGCAACGCCCTGGTCCTCGCGCAGCGCCTGCGCTGGCACGGCTACACGCCGGAACTGCTCGAGTACAACGTTGGTGACCCGTTCCCTGCGGACGTGGACCTGATCGTCGGTGGCGGCGGACAGGACAGCGGACAGCTCGTCATCCAGGACGACCTCCTCTCGCGCGAGTCCACCCTGAAGCAGATGGCCGACGACGGCACCCCGATGCTCGTGATCTGCGGGCTGTACCAGCTGTTCGGAAAATTCTTCAAGACCCGGCTCGGGTCCGTCCTTCCGGGCATCGGCATCCTGGACGTGGAAACCCACGGCACCGACGAGCGCCTGATCGGCAACGTCGCGGTCTCCTCCCCCGAATTCGGCAGCATCCTCGGCTACGAAAACCACAGCGGCCAGACCACTCTGGGACCGGGTGTCGAACCGCTCGGGACGACGGCCAAAGGCACCGGCAACAACAGCACGGATGGCCAGGAGGGAGCCCGCTACCGCAACATCGTGGCGAGCTACCTGCACGGCTCGCTGCTGCCCAAGAACCCGGCTCTCGCGGATTTCCTGATCCGGACCGCCGTCGAACGTAAATACGGCAGCTTCACCCCGGGCACGCCGGATGACTCCTACGCGGTGCTGGCGCGGGAACACGCCGCCCGCCGGCCACGCTGACTTAGGTGGCAGGCGCCGAGGGCGGCACGGTCCGGATTGGGCGCGACACCCCGGAGCGCGAGGACGTCCTGCAGCTCCTTGACGAACACCTCGCCGACATGTACGCGACCTCCCCGCCGGAAAGCGTCCACGCCCTTGATCCCGCCGCGCTGGCCGGATCCGGCATCAGCTTCTGGACCGCCCGGCAGGACTCACGGCTCCTGGGCTGCGCGGCGCTGAAACACCTGGCTCCCGGCGACGCCGAGATCAAGTCGATGCGCACCGCGAATGCAGCCCGCGGGCGCGGCGTTGCGTCGGCGCTGCTCCGCCACCTCCTGGCCGAGGCCCGGCACAGCGGCTACGAACGCTTGTTCCTGGAGACGGGGAGCCAGGAGTTCTTCGTTCCCGCGCGGCGGCTGTACGAGCGGCACGGCTTCACGGACTGCCCGCCATTTGCCGGCTACGAAGCCGACCCCAACAGCGTCTTCATGTCCCTGCTCCTGGACGCCGGGTAGCTGCCGGGCAGCTTTCCATGGACCCCGCCTGCCCTTATCGGCTCCGGACGAAGGCCAGGACGTCGCGCGGCACCCGCCTGCTCGATCCTGCCCGGATATGGCCCCATCGCTCGTAGACGATCAGGGTGCAGTCTGGAATCAATTGCGCGGTCTCCTCCGCAACCGCCCTCGGGAAGAACGCGTCCCGGCCGCCGCAGAGCAGCAGGACGGGCGGACGAATGAGCGGCAGTACCGCCCGCGCATCGAATGCGAACTCGGCCCGCGCCTCCGTCAGGACGTCCGCGGCGGGGCATCCGGAGGGGTCCAGCACGCGGCGGCCGACGACAGGTCCCAGCAGTTCCCGCAGCCACCGGGTCCGCGGACCCGGTAAGAGGTACTCGGCCAGGACCGTCCCGGCGCGGCCTGGGTCTCCGGCAGCAACGGCGGCGGCCATCCGCTCGTCCACGTCCTTGCCCCACGCGCTCAGTTCGGCCGCCGTGACCACCATCGCGATGTGCCCGAAGGACTGGGGATGGCGGGCGGCCAGATACTGCCCGATCATCCCGCCGAATGACTCGGCCACCACCACGCCGACCCGGCCGCCGAACTCCTCGGCGATCAGCCGGGCGTAGTCGTCCGCCATGTCGGCGCTGGTGTGCGACGCCGGCATGTTCCGCCGGCGGGTGACAATCCAGATCGCGTACCCGGCCTCCTGATAGGCGGCAAACTCCCGCCGGAACAGTCCGCGCAGCACCCCCTGGGGCACGAAGCTCCCCGGTCCGCCCTGGACGAACAAGAGCGTCTTCGGGCCCCCGCCCCACGTCAGGTATTCCATCCCATTGCTGAACGTCCCGCTCCTGGATTCCCGATCCCGCCGGTTTGCCCGGGCCATGATGCCGCCGGCCTACGGTGTTATCTGCGTCGTCGGCTTCGGCGTCGGCAGCGGCTGCGGCTGCCGGAGAAGCTCCGCGAACTCCGCCGGCCGGGATGCCGGCCACCAGTGGCCGCTGTCCACCCGGATCACCGTGAGGTCATCCACCCAGGAATCCAGTCCGTCCACGAGGTCCGGCGACAGGAAGGAATCCCTCAGCGGCACCACCACCTGGACGGGCAGCGTCACGCGGCCGCCGGCCGGCCAGTTCACCGCCGAGAAGAAATTTGCGCGGTAAAGGGCCAGGCCGCGGATGGGATCATCGCCGACGTCGCGCTTGGCCGTCTGCCCATAGCGTTTCGTGAGGAAGAGGCGCCAGGCGGCCTCCGGCAACTTCGGCACAAGGAAGGCGGCGATGTACCAGCTGCGGGCCAATTGTCCGGCCAGCTGCGGCCACGCCCGGGGACGTGCATACCGGCTCCGCACCCAGCGTGCGAAGTGCCGCAGGTCCGGGCCCGAGATGGACGTGTACCGGCCGATCAGGACCGCGGCCCTGGGGTCCTGGACGGCGGCCCAGCCCTGGATTGAGCCCCAGTCATGGCCCACAAGATGGACATCCACGGCTCCGACGGCGGCCAGCACGGCAAACATGTCATCCACGAGCGTCTTCAGGGTGAAGTCCCCGGGGAGGCCCATGACGGCGGACGCGCCCGCGTTCCGGGTGTCGTAAGCGACCACGTGGTGGCTTCGGGCCAGATCACGGATGGCCGGCAGGAAGACCTGATGATCGTCCGGATAGCCGTGTACCAGCAGCAGCGTCGGCACTTCGGGTCCCGGCTCCCTGCCATACTCGAACACGGCAAGCTCGGCCCCGCTGGACGCGACGGTGCTCCGCCGTTCGTTGATCATCTCCATGCCGCCCAAGCTTAGGGCCCCGGGGTGAGAATAAGCTCATGGGCGCCCGCCGCCGCGGCGCCCATCGACTCCAGCACGGCCGTGGTGCGCCGGCGCGTGGCCGCGTCCGCCGCCGTTCCGGCGCAACGGCCCTGCGGCGCGTCGGCCGCCACCGAACACCAGCGGTAGGGTCCGCGGACCATCACCGACGGCGCCCAGGCCAGGTCCGAGGCGGCCCAGGACCCGGCCGCGTCCTGGCTGAACTGCACCCGGACCAACAGGCCCTCGTTGTTGACCACGAACGACGGCGAGAGCTCGGTGATGCCGTTGCCGAGCCCGTACACAATCCAGGTTCCCTTGTACTTCTCGATCGGCAGCACCGAATGGCTGTGGTGGCCGTAGATCAGGCTGAACAAGCCGCTGTCCACGAGCGCATGGGCGACGTCGCGCTGCTGGGTGTTGGGCTCGGCTGAGTACTCCTCCCCGGCGTGCATGACCCCCAGCACAATGTCCGCGCCCAAAGCCCTAGCCTTGCGTGCCTTGGAAATCATGGCATCGGGATCGAGCAGGTCGACCTGCCAGGGCTGCTCGGCGCGCAGCCCGTTGAGGCCGTATGCGGCATCAATGACGGCGATTCTGGCCGCGGGGGTCTGCAGGATCAGGATGCCCTGGGACTCTGCCTCGGTCCGGTACGAGCCCGTGTGCCGGAGTCCGGCGGCGTCGAGGGCGTCCAGGGTGCGGATGAGTCCCGCGGTGCCGCGGTCAACGGTGTGATTGCTGGCCGTGGTGCAGGCCTGATAGCCCACGCCGCGCACGGCGGTGATGATCTGCGGCGGAACGTTGAAGGAGGGATACCCGGAGAAGGGTCCGTCCGGGCCGGCCACCGGGGTCTCCAGGTGGCAGATCGCCACGTCGCTCTGCGCGATGTAGCGCCGCTGGCCCTCCAGCAGCGGCGCGAAGTCCAGCCCCGCGGCGCCGGCGGCGCGGGCGTCCTCGCGGGCCTGCTGCCAGAGCTGGGGATGGACCAGCATGTCCCCGGTGACCAGGACGGAGGTGCACCGGACGGCCGCACAGCCTGGACCCTTCCCGGGCGTCGGCGTCGGCGTCGGCGTCGGTGTGGGCGTCGGGGTGCCCGACGGCGGCTGGGCAACGTCGGATGTTCCGCCGGTACCGCCGGCCGTGGGACCCGGGGGGTTATCCGGCCCGGCGAGGAGCCCGCAGGATGCCAGCATCGACCCGAGAACAACGGCCGTTGCTGCGGTCAGGATCCGGCCCCGCGGCCCCGCGGTCTTGTTCTCCATGCCGCTCATCCTATGGTGGGCGGCATCAGAACACACGGAGGCGATCGTTGAGAAGCGGCCGCCTGCATGAAAGAGTCATTTCATGACCAATCCCCTCCTGAGCCCCAGCACCCTGCCCTATGGACTGCCGCCGTTTGCGGATATCGACGACGCGCACTACGCCGAGGCCGTCGAGGCCGGCCTGGCCGAGCACCTTGCCGAAATCCAGGCCATCGTGGACACCCCGGCTGCCCCGACCTTCGAAAACACGGCCCTCGCCATGGAACGCTCCGGCCGGCTCCTGGACCGGGCCGCCGCGTCCTTTTTCACTCTGGTTTCCGCGGACGCCTCGGACACCATCCGGGACCTCGAGACCCGTCTGTCCCCGCTCTTTGCCGCCCACCAGGACGCCGTCTACCTCAACCGCGGGCTCTACGAGCGCTTCGCGGCGCTGGACGCAGCAGTCCTGGACGCGGAATCCGCCCGGCTCGTGGAGGAATACCTCAAGGAGTTCCGGGCCTCCGGCATCCAGCTCGACGACGCCGGCCAGGAGCGCCTCAAGGAGGTCAACGCCGAGCTGTCCCGGCTCGGCACCGAGTTCGGCCAGCGCGTCAAGGAGGGCATGAAGTCCGCTGCCCTGCTGCTGGATGACGCCGCCGACCTCGCGGGCCTGCCCGCCGACGACGTCGCCAGCGCCGCCGAGGCCGCCCGGACCGCCGGGCACGAGGGAAAGTTCCTGCTGACCCTGATCCAGCCGAGCAACCAGCCTGCCATGGCCGCGCTGGCGAACCGGGAGATCCGCCGTCGCCTCTACGAGGCTTCCATCGGCCGCGGCAGCGACGGCGGCAGCTTCGATGTGCTCGACCTGGTCAAGGACATGGTCCGGCTCCGCGCCGAGAAGGCCAGCCTTCTCGGGTTCGCGAACTTCGCCGAACTCAGCGTGGACCGGCAGACGGCACCGGACTTCCAGGCCGTTCAGGCAATGATGAGCCGGCTGGCCCCGGCCGCCGTCCGCAATGCCGACGCAGAGGCCGAGGCGCTGGCCGAGGCCGCCGGCCACCCCCTCGAGGCCTGGGACTGGGCGTATTACTCGGCCAAGGTCAAGCGGGAGCGGTATGCCGTGGATGAACAGGCCCTGCGCCCGTTCTTCGAGCTGGACCGGGTTTTGAATGATGGTGTGTTCTTCGCGGCGAACGCCCTGTACGGCGTCACCTTCCACGAACGCGCCGACCTCGCCGGCTACCACCCGGACGTGCGCGTCTGGGAGGTGAAGAATTCCGACGGCACGGACCTGGGCCTTTTCCTAGGCGATTACTACACGCGGGAGACGAAGCGCGGGGGCGCGTGGATGAATTCCCTCGTGGAGCAGTCAGGGCTCTTGAATACCCGACCCGTGGTGATCAACAACCTCAACATCTCCAAGCCGCCGGCCGGCGAGCCCACCCTGCTGACGCTGGACGAGCTCCGCACCACCTTCCACGAGTTCGGCCACGCCCTGCACGGCCTGTTTTCCGCCGTCACCTATCCTCGGTTTTCCGGCACGAACGTACCGCGGGACTTTGTGGAATACCCTTCGCAGGTCAACGAAATGTGGATCATGTGGCCCGAGGTCCTGGCCAACTATGCCCGGCACCACGCCACCGGTGAGCCCCTGCCGCCGGAGACCGTGGACAAGCTCAACGCCGCCCAGCTCTGGGGCGAAGGATTCGGCACCACGGAATACCTCGGCGCTGCCCTGCTGGACCTGGCGTGGCATGTCCTGGACGGCTCTGACATCCCGGATGACGCCGTCGAGTTTGAAGAGAAGGCGCTGGCCGCGGCCGGCGTAGCGCACAGCCTGATTCCGCCGCGCTACCGGACCGGCTACTTCCAGCACATCTTCGCGGGAGGCTGGTACGCCGCCGGCTACTACTCCTATATCTGGAGCGAGGTCCTGGACGCTGACACCGTGGAATGGTTCAAGGAAAACGGCGGCCTCAGCCGGGCCAACGGCAATTTCTTCCGGGCCGAGCTGCTTTCCCGCGGCAACAGCCGGGACCCACTGGAGTCCTTCCGCGCCTTCCGCGGCCGGGACTCGGATCTCGGGCCGCTGCTGAAGCGCCGCGGCCTCGACTGATTCTTCACACAAAAAAGCGACGGCGGCCGGCCACCGAAGGAGGTGACCGGCCGCCGTCGTCGTTCAATCAGGAGCGCAAGGCGAAGGGCGGCGTGATCCGGCAGCGTGCGTAAAAGGGGCCCCGCGCCCCGGGCAGCCGATCAGCTGCCAACAGGGCGCGGGGAATAGCACGCAGAGGATCAGCGCCGTCCGGCGCCGCCAAAGGCGCGAACGTTACCAGCCGCGCTCGGCGAGGCGGTGCGGCTGCGGGATCTCGTCGACGTTGATGCCGACCATGGCCTCGCCCAGGCCGCGGGAGGCCTTGGCGATCTCGTCCGGGTCGTCGTAGAAGGTGGTGGCCTTCACGACGGCGGCGGCACGCTGGGCCGGGTTGCCGGACTTGAAGATGCCGGAGCCGACGAACACGCCGTCGGCGCCGAGCTGCATCATCATCGCGGCGTCGGCCGGGGTGGCGATGCCGCCGGCGGTGAACAGCACCACCGGGAGCTTGCCGGTCGCGGCAACTTCCTTGACCAGTTCGTACGGGGCCTGCAGCTCCTTGGCCGCGAC